>DATFFM010000031.1:0-61023 GCA_035250005.1 Vicinamibacterales bacterium
GCAGGGCGGCGCCGCGACGGCACGCCAGGTGACCTACACGGCGAACCTCGAAGTGGACCACCGTGCGCTGCGGTCGCAGGTCTACAACGAAGGCTGGCGGATCATGAAGCACCGCTTCTACGATCCGGGCATGCACGGCGCCGACTGGCCCGCCGCGCGCCGGCGCTACGCACCGCTCCTCGAACATGTCGCCGACAACGACGAGCTCCATACCGTCATGATGATGATGATCGGCGAGCTCAACGCGTCGCATACCGGCGTGAGCGGGGGTCCGAGCAATCTGCCGCGCACGCAGCAGACCCGGTACCCCGGCTTCGACCTCGTCGCCGATCAGTCCGGGTTCTACAAAGTCGGGCACATCTACAAGAACGGACCGGCGGACCGCGACCACCTGAAGATCAAGACCGGTCAGTTCGTGCTTTCGGTCAACGGCAACGATCTCAAGACCGCCGACAACTACTGGCGCCACTTCACGCTGGCGGCGGGCTCGAAGTTCCACTTCGCGGTGAACGACAAGCCGTCGAAGGAGGGGGCGTGGACCGTCACCGTCGAACCGGTCGGGAGCATGGGCGACCTGCACTACGCACGGTGGGTCGACGAGCGGCGGGCGATCGTCGACAAGCTGAGCGCCGGGGAGATCGGCTACCTGCACATCCGCGCGATGAATGCGCCGTCGCTCCGGCAGTTCGTGCTCGACCTCGCGTCGAACCGGACGAAGAAGGCGCTCGTCATCGATCAGCGCTTCAACGGCGGCGGCGGGATCGAGCAGGAGCTGCTCGCGATCCTCTCCGGCCGGCAGTATCAGTACACGATGGGACGCGACGCCGGCTTCCGCCAGCCCCGGCCGGCCAACTTCTACGGGCCGATGGTGGTGATGCAGAACGAGCGTTCGGGCTCGAACGCCGAGATGTTCCCGGCCGGTTTCCGTGCGCTGGGGCTCGGCAAAGTCATCGGCGTGCCGACCGCCGCCGCGGTGATCGGCACCGGCTCCTACACGCTCCTCGACGGCTCGACGATCCGCACGCCAGGTACCGGCGTCTGGACCGCCGAGGGGGAGAACATGGAGAACTACGGCGTGCCGCCGGATGTGTACGTGGACAACCTGCCGGCCGACTTCCTCAAAGGACGCGACGCGCAGCTCGAGAAAGCCGTCGAAGTCCTGAAGGGGGATCTCGCGAAGCGCACCGGCACCGGCACGGTGTCGCGGTAGAGGGCAACGAGGAAAACGGGGACACTCAACTTTACGCTAACTGATGATCCTGACGCGGTCTCACCCACTCAGGATCAACAGTTAGCGTAAAGTTGAGTGTCCCCGTTTTCTCGTAGCCCCCTTGTCGACATGAAAACGACTCGCGTCTATCTGGTTCGGCACGGCGCCACGCAGATGACCGCGGAGGACCGCTTCTCGGGCGCCATTGGCGCCGAGCTGTCGAACGAGGGGCAGCAGCAGGCGGCGCGCCTCGGGGAGCGGGTGCAGGACGACGGCATTGCGGCCGTGTACGCCAGCCCGCTGTCGCGCAGTGTCGACACCGCCCGGATCATCGCCGGCGCGTGCGGCCTGACACCGGTGCTCCGGGAGGAGCTGCGCGAGATCAGCCACGGCCCCTGGGAGGGGCTCACGCGGCGCGAGGCCGAGGAGCGCTTTCCCCAGGACTACGCCGCCTGGGAGTCGGACCCGTTCACCTTCGCCCCTGCGGGCGCGGAGTCAGGCGTCGCGGTGCTCGCGCGTGCGCTGCCGGCCATCCGCGAGATCGTCACCACCCACGAGGGTCAGCGCGTGCTCGTGGTCTCGCACAAAGCGACCATCCGCCTCGTGCTCTGCAGCCTGCTCGGCATCGACGCCCGCGGTTACAGGGACCGCCTGGACCAATCCCCCGCCTGCCTCAACGTGCTCGATTTCAAGGGACCCGTGCGCGCGCGGCTCACGCTGTTCAACGACATCTCGCATTACACCGACCGCCCGCGCGAGTCGCGCCGGCACCTGTCCAAGTGGTGGGAGGAGTCCGCACTCGACAAGCCATCCGCTCCCGACGAAACGTCAAACTCCAAACTTCAAACCCCCAACCAAACTCCAAACTGCTGAACTTTGAACTTTGAAGTTTGGAGTTTGGAGTTTGGAGTTGTCCCGGATGTCTCCCCAGGAGGACAGCGGGACGGCACAATCCTTCTTTCTGCTGCATTTTTTGGCGGTCCCGTCCTTGCTCACATTGGTGGCAGGAGCCAAAAGATGAAACGCGCAGCACTCGCATTGCTACTGGTCGGCCTCACTGCGGGCCCCGCGCTCGCGCAGGGTCGTGGCAGGAACAAGCAGGGGATCCCTCCGGGGCATCTGCCGCCTGCCGGGTTGTGCCGCGTGTGGTACGACGGCGTGCCGCCCGGGCGTCAGCCGCCGCCGACCGGCTGCCACGAGGCCGAGCGCGTCGCATCGCGCGATCGCGGCGCGCGCGTCATCTATGGCGCCGGATCCAGCCGTAACGACGTGCCGATCTATCGTGACGACCGGCGGTATCCGGGAGGCATCTGGCGCGGCGACCAAGACGGGCGTCGTCCGGGCACGGACGGCCGCCGGCCCAACCGGAATGGTGAGAACCGCACCGGCCGCGCCGTGCCGCGCGGCGACTACGGCTACGCCTCGGAGGGATTCCGCAAGGGGTACGACGATGGCGTGGTGAAGGGCCGTGAGGACGTCGGCGATCGCGACAGCTTCGACCCCGCGCGCCACAGCTGGTATCGGTCCGCCGACCGCGGCTACAACAGCCGCTACGGTTCGCGCGAGGACTATCGGTCGGAGTATCGGCGAGGGTTTCTCGCCGGCTACGAGAGCGCCCACGACGGCCGTCAGCGCAGGTTGTAGCGCAGCCCTTCAGGGCTGCCCCCTCGTTGTAGCGCAGCCCTTCAGGGCTGCCCCCGGGACTACTTGCGCGGCAGGCCGGCCTTGGCGCGCGCGTCTTCAAGCGCCTTCAGTGCGTCGAGGACTTCTTTCCGGGCCGCCTCGCGCGCACGCTCATCGGTGGTCTCGTTGTACTTGCGGATGGCTTTCTGGAGCGTCCATTGCAGGAGGAACGACGTCGCCGCCACCGTCGCTCCCTCGGTATTCGAAAACGCCGCGTAGCCCTGCACGTCCTTCGGCGTCACCATGTTCAGGAATTCCTGATGCGTCATCGCGCCGTACTTCACGGGGCCCTTTTCCCAGTCGGGCCCGAGAATGTCGTCGATCGTGGGCTTGTCGCCGAAGACCTGCACGCGAAACACCGGTTTGTCCAGCTGGTCGAACCGGAGCATCGGCGTCTTCGCCAGCGCGCGCTGGATCCGGTCGAGGTCCACCGGCAGCGCGGCGGGATCGATCTTCGGCGGTTCCGCCTGAGGTTTTTGCGGCGCTGGAGTGGCTGGCTGAGGCGGCGGCTGGGGAGGCGTCCCCTGCGGCACACGCACGAACGCCGGCGCGGAGGCCATCAATACGATGAGGCAGGAATGTGCGAGCTGCATGACCCTACGTTAGCGCGATTGGGTCTGTTTGTCTGTTACGGCGGCCCGGCTCAGCGCTGGACGGCGATCCCCTGCATCTCGAAGCGCGCGTCGAACAACAGCTTGCCGGCACCGATGAACGCCCGCGCCGGAAACTCCTTCTTGAAGTAGGTGCGGTAGACCGTGTTGAACGCGTCGTAGTTCTTCACGTCGGAGCAGAACACCTGAACGAACACGAGATCGTCCATCGTCATTCCCGCGCCTTTGAGCGTGCGCTGAATATTCTCGAGCAGCAGGCGCGCCTCCGCCTCCGCGGTGGCAGGGACCTTCCCGTTCTCGTCCAGTCCGATGTCCCCCGAGAGGTAGAGCGTCTTGCCAACCTGCACGGCTCCGCTGAACGGCGGGACCCCCTGGTCGGCGGCGGTGCGCGGCGCAATGTAGCGGCGCGTTTCCTGCGCCTCCACGGCTGCCGGACAAAGGACGAGGCATCCGAGACAGACGACAAGGGCTGATGGCAGTCGAGACATCCTTCACCTCCTGGTGCACGCGTGCAGCGCGAGCAAGTTGACGTCGGCGTATGGGGACGAGGCGGCGATTATATGTGAACCTCGGACGGGGACTCTGAACCTGTCGACCGGCCGAGGGACCGGCAGGGATCCCGATCGTGTATGCTCCCCCGTCGAGCCATGTCACTGCCCGTTGGCGCCCGGATTGGCCTCTATGAAGTGCTCTCGGCCATTGGTGCGGGAGGCATGGGGGAGGTGTACCGGGCGCGCGATACGCGGCTGAACCGCGACGTCGCGTTGAAGGTGCTGCCGGCGCTGTTCGCGGCAGACCGCGACCGGCTGGCGCGCTTCGACCGCGAGGCGCAGACCCTCGCGGCCCTCAATCATCCGAACATCGCGCAGATCTACGGCGTCGTCGATGCGCCGGCCGTCGACGCCACCCCGCTCCATGCACTGGTCATGGAACTGGTGCCTGGGGAGGATCTCGCGCGGCACATCGCGCGTGGCCCCATCCCGATCGCCGCCGCGATCCGGATCGCGGCGCAGATTGCAGAGGCGCTCGACGCCGCTCACGAACGCGGCATCGTTCACCGCGATCTGAAGCCGGCCAACGTCAAGCTCACACCCGACGGTACAGTCAAGGTGCTGGACTTCGGGCTGGCAAAGGCGATGGACCCGGTGCTGGCGTCGGCGGGCGCGATGGAGGACGCCGCGACGTTCACCTCTCCATCGCTGATGACGCAGGGCGGCGTCGTGCTGGGCACCGCCCCGTACATGGCGCCGGAGCAGGCACGCGGCCAGGCGGTCGATCGGCGCGCGGACATCTGGGCGTTCGGCTGCGTGCTGTACGAGATGCTCACCGGACGTCGGGCGTTTCGCGGCGACACCCTTTCCGACGTCAGCGCGGCCATCCTTACGGCAGATCCCGACTGGTCTGCCCTGCCTCCCGGCACCCCGGCACATGTGCGGCGCGTTCTGGCCCGCCTGCTGCAGAAGGACCCGAAACGGCGCGCACGCGACATCGCCGATGTGCGATTCGAGCTCGAAGGACTCGGGATCGAGGGGCACACCGATACCTCTGCAGAAGGAACGGGTCGTGGTGGCCGGATCTGGCGAGTGCTGGCCCTGCTCTCGACATCGCTGGCCGCTGGGCTCGGCGTCTGGCTGCTGTTTGGCAACCGGCGTGCGGCTGACGTGCGCGACTTCGTGGGCAGCCGCGCCATCGTCACCCAGCTCACCAACTATGGTGGAATCGAATCGGGCGGCGCCATCGCTCCGGATGGTGGCTCGTTCGTCTACGTCTCCACGGTCGGCACGCAGTCCGATATCTTCCTGAGGCAGGCACAAGGTGGGGATCCGTTCCCTCTCACCAACGACCTCGCGGCGGAAGCTGATCTCGTGTTCGCGCCGAACGGAGAGACTGTCTATTTCACACGTGAGATCGACGGCCAGGATGCGGTGTGGCGCATCGGCACGCTGGGCGCAAACGCGCGGAAGGTGGTCGACAACGCAAAAGCGCCGGCCGTCTCGCGCGATGGCCGGCAGTTGGCCTGGCTCACGCGGGAATCGACCGGTGGGTTCTCGTTGGTGATCGCCGCGTCTGATGGCGCGAACCCGCGCAGCCTCGTTCGCGGCCTGGCGTTCCAGCCGCCGTACCCGCCGGCATGGTCTCCGGACGGCCGCTTCGTGGCGTACTCGGCGGGCGGACTGTTCCAGCCGAGGAACCTGTTCGTCGTGAGCGTCGCCGACGGCAGCGTGCGGCAGGTGACACGCTTCGAGAACAGCGGCGAAGGTACGACGACGCAGACCTGGCTCCCCGACGGGCGCCACCTCGTGGTGTCGTACTGGGCGCAATCGCGCGCGCAATTCGTGAGCGACCTGGGCGTCCTCGACGTGGAGACGGGCGAGATCACGCGGCTGACCATGAACGCCATGGAGAGCTTCAGTCTGCCGAGCCTGTCGCGGGACGGCGGCCGCATGATCGCAACCGCCAGCCGCGCCGAGCGGGAGATGTGGAAGGTGCCGGACGGTCCGGACGCGCTCGCGAACGGCAGCAGGGCCGAGCGCTGGCTCGACTCCAGCTACGACCCGATGTGGACCTACATCACTCGCGACGGCCGCACGCTGCTCTACAACAACGCGGTGATCGGCAGCCGTAATCTCTGGCTCGTGCCGGTCGACCGCACCGCCAAGCCGCGACAGATCACGTCAGTTGCAGGGGATCGGGTGCTGCACTCGTCGCTGTCGCCGGACGGAGCTCGCGTCGCGTTCGTCTCGAGCGCCAACGGCCACGCCGACGTCTGGGTCCAGGAGGTCGATGGTTCGGGGCTGCGTCCGCTGACGAACGACCCGGCAGCCGAGGCATGGCCGGCATGGTCTCCCGATGGCAAGTCGATCATGTACTCCTCGGGAGCGGGAACGCGCCCCAGGACCATGATCGTCTCAGCCGATGGCGGTGAGCCGCGGCTGCTGATCGACGGTTTTTTTCGGGGGGACTGGATCAACCAGCCTGATGGCTCCGGCACCTGGGCGGTGACCAGCGTCGAGGGCACCCAGGGGATTCGGCTGATCGACGTCGAGAACCGCACAGAGTTGTGGCGCGAACCGAACGCCACCGCCCTGTCGCTCCCGATGTTCAACCGGGATGGTCGATCGATCAGCGTGGCCTTCAGCGACGGAACGGGACGCAACGGCATCGCCGTGTACGACACGGCGACCCGCAAGCGGCGCGTGGCCGTACGCTTCCCGGAGCCGTTTCAGTTCTTCTTCCGTGCCAGCTGGATCGACAACGATCGCGCCTTCGCCGTGAACCGCTATCGCACGCGCTCGCATATCGTGATGTTCGACGGCTTCCTCACGTCGCTCGAACCGGCGGCTGATCGATGAAACCAGCCGCCTCGGTCCGTACGGGTCAACTCGAGGACCCATCCAGCCATTCGCAGATGTAGCGGCACTGCCCGTCGGTCTCGGGCGATGGCGTTCGGCTCGCGGACGACCTCGCCCGAAGCTCCGCGATCCGATCTATCGCCGCCGGGCCGTCGAGCCCCTCCTCGACCAGCCAGCAGCCGATCACGGTGCCGGTGCGGCCGATGCCTCCCCAGCAGTGGACGTAGAGGGGGCGGCCGGCTTCCATCTCTTCCCGCATGGTCGCCAGGATGCGTTGCATCTGCTCGCGCTCGACTGGCACGCCGTGATCGCGAACGGCGTGGCGCAGGTGCTTCGCCTCGATCCCGCGCTCGGTCGCCAGTGATTGCACGAGGCCGTCGTACTTCGCGATCGGCTCGCTGGCCTCGGTAAGGTCGATGAACGTGCGGATGCCGGCGTCCAGGAGACTCGACACCCTGGCGCGAGCGTCCTGGTCGTCGTCCGCACCCGGGTACGGGCCGGCGAGGACCATGCCGTCGATCAGCCAGTAGGAGTCAGGGATCGGTCCGGTAGGCGTCATCTGGAGATCTCCGACGTGCCGTTATTCCAACGACTCGAGCCTGGATGCGTGCGCGCAGCTAAGTCCACGGCAGCACCTATTTCGCCGCCGCCACCCAGTCGTCGATCTTCCGTTCCAGCACCTGCAGCGGCAACGCGCCGGTCATCAACACCTGCGCGTGGAACTGGCGCGGATCGAAGCGCGCGCCGAACTCCTGCTGCGCCTTCGCCTTCAACCGCTGGATCGTGAGCGCGCCGATCTTGTAGGCGAGCGCCTGGCCCGGGATCGCGATGTAGCGCTCGACCTCCGCGGTCGCATCGGTACGGCCCATCCCGGAGTTCGCGAGCATGTAGTCGATCGCCTGTTGTCGCGTCCACCGTTTGGCGTGAATGCCCGTATCCACCACCAGCCGCATCGCTCGCAGCATCTCGTCATCGAGGTGCCCGAAGCGCTGGTAGGGATCCTTGAAGAGACCCAGCTCGAGCCCGAGCGTCTCCGCATAGAGCGCCCACCCCTCGACGTACGCGGTGTTGCCGCCGAAGCGCATGAACGCCGGGAGCGCCGCGTTCTCCTGCGCGAGGCTGATCTGGAAGTGGTGGCCCGGCGCGCCTTCGTGGAGGTACAACGTCTCGACGCCGTAGGTGTTTCGCGATGGCAGGTCGTAGGTGTTGAAGTAGAAGACGCCGGGCCGCGAACCGTCCGGCGTGCCCCTCATGTATGAGCCGCCGGCGGCGGTCTTTTCCCGGAACGGTTCCACCGGGCGGATCTCGAGCTTGCTCTTCGGCAGCGTCGAGAACTGCTCGCCGATCCTGCTGTCGACCTGCTTGCCGATCTCGTAGTAACGATCGCGCAGCCACTCGGCGCTCGCCGGCTTGAACTTCGGGTCGGTGCGCAGGTGCTCGAAGAACCCGGCGAGCGTGCCGCTGAAGCCCACCTCCTTCCTGATCGCCTCCATCGCCGCGCGGATCCGGGCAACTTCCTTCAACCCCAGCTCGTGCACTTCGTCGGCGCTCATCGACGTCGTCGTCGTGTTCTCGATGAGGAAGTCGTAGAGCCGGCGGCCGTCCTTCATGTGGACGAGACCGACGCCTTCGCGGGCCTTCGGGAGGTACTCCTGCTGGAGAAAGTCGCGAAGCTTTCGGTAGGACGGGTAGATCTCCTCCGAGACGGCACGGAGGTAGGCGGCGCGCATCCGCTCCTTCTCCGGTTCACTGAACCCCTCTGGGAAGCTGTTGACCGGGCCGTAATAGGGGGACTCTTCAGGCTTCTGCTTCAGCTGCAGGTCGAGCTGATCGATCACGTTCTGGATCGTGAGCTTCGTCTCGAACACGCCGGACTGCATGCCCTCCCGGAAGCGGCCGATCGAACAGTCGAGCAGCGGCGGAAACTGGCGGTGGCGCTTCAGGTTGTTCTCGTAGTCCGCGATCGTCTTGAAGGGGGCCGCCCCATTGCCCGAGGCGAAGGTCGGATAGAAGGTCTGAATGCCGCTGAAGTGATTGAGCGGGCGCACGACCTGGAGCGCGAAGATCGCCTCGGCATATCCCTTCAGCGTGCGTTCCGTCTGGTACTTGAACACGTCGTAGGCGATCCGGTCGACGTCGCCCAGCTTCGCCCGGTCGATCTTCGAGAGGCCGTCGAGATCGCCGCGCGCGGCAGCCTTCTCCCCCTCGAAGTAGGCGTCACTGCAGTAGTCGCCGAGCCGGTCGGCATAGCGCAGGTCGCCGCGAAAGATCCCGGTGAGGGGATTGCGGCGCAGGTTCGCCTCGTCGCTGTCGCGGAACAGCGCACGCAGCTTCTCCCCTTCCGTCTGGACTGCGGCAGGTTGCGTCGTCCGGCGTGTCGCGCTGTCGGTGTGAACGGACGGTGCCGTCAACGCGAGCAGCGGGACGGCAGCAGCGAACAGAAGCCCAAAGCGAATCAGGCGGTTCATTGCCGCATTCTCCCATGCAAGGAGTTCGACGGGAAGATTTCGGCGAGCGTTATTGCCCGGACGCGCGCGCGGTGTGACGAACCGGCAGCGGCGGCTGCGGAAGTGAGAGGGCGATCGGTCCGCGTTCGAAGTTCACCAGGATCGGGCGGCTGCGGTGCGGCCAGACGACTTCACCGCGGCGGCCGCGTCAGGCTCCAGATGTTGCCGCGGCTCTTCATCGTCGCATACAGGAATCCATCGGGTGACACGGCATTGCCGAAAGAGGTGCTGAGCGCCGCCCAATCGGCGCCGTGAAAGTGGCGCACCGGCACGGGCGTGCCATCGAGTCGTCCGGCCACGTCCAGCTGCTGGCCCCATAGGCAGCGGAACCCGTCCGTGTCGAGCAGCAGGTAGACCATCCGTGAGTCGAGAGACCATCCTGCCGGGCGTCCGGTTCCCGTCGCTTCGTCGATCGCCATCCACGACTCCCGGGGTTGCGGCCGGCCGGGCGTCAGCGGTGCGACAAAGGATTTGCCTTCCGGACCGATCGCGCTGCTGCGGAACGCCAGCCAGCGATCGTCCGGTGACGCGTGCGGCCGGTTGACATTTCCATCCTGCGTCGTGACCGCCACCAGCGAGGTGCCGCTGCCCACGTCATGGACGCGGATCGAGTCGCCGGTCGACAGCAGCAGCCGGCGGCCGTCCGAAAGAAATCCGCCGACGACGCACTTGTCGCAGACCTGAGACGGCACGCCGCGCGCGGTCTCGACGACGAAGCCGCGGCCGATTGCGCCGGAACCGTCGGAGATGGTGTACGCGATACGCACGCCATCGGGTGAAATCGTCGCGCTCAGCCCCGAGAGGGAGTCGACTCTCGTGATGACCTGCTCGAGCCCCGTGCGCACATTGCGGATCCAGATCTCGATGCCGCCGGGAACGTACCTCTCGAACACGATGATCGTTCCGTCGCGCGTTTCACTGGGCCGACCCGTGTCGGTGGCGAAATCCGCATAGAGCTGCACCGGCGGCCTCGGATCAGCGGACGCGTCGAGCGTCGCCCGCTCGATTACCCGGACGTTCTGCGTTGAGGCAAACACGATACGGCCATCGCTGCCGATCGTGGGGGATGTGTATGCGCCGGCGGAGACCGTAAGACGCCGCGGCGGATAGAGCATTCGACCATTCGTCTGCGACACGTGAACGGACCACAGATCCTGAGAATCGGAAAACAGGACTTCGTCCCCCGTCCACGCGGAGGGCTGCACGTCAGCGCTTCGCAGGGCAGCGGTTGAAAGGAGCCCGACTTTCACTGGAGCCGAGCCGTCGAGCTTTATCCACCACCAGTCGAACGACTCTTCCAGCGGCGCCCGATCGGTGGAGCGGCCCAGTACCAGCAGCGACCGCCCGTCTGGCGCCCACACCGGCGCTTTCACCGATCTGAAGACGGGTGCGAGGCGTAGCGGCTCGCCGCCGGCAAGCGATACGACGAAAAGTCCCGAGACGATGTTGGACGCCGTGCCGCGCCACGCGCCGGACCAGTACGCGATGCGGGTGCCATCTGGTGAGAACCGCGGCTGCCGAGCGCCGCGAGCGACGAGTCGCGGCGGAGCGCCGCCGCCAAACGCCGATACCAGGTAGGCACCGCCGCCGCCGCGGTCGGACTGAAAGAGGATCTGGCTGCCGTCCGGCGAGAAGTCAGGGGCGGTGTCGTCGGCCTCGTCGTCGGTCAGTCGGATCGTCGTGCCGCCGGCGACCTGCTGAACCCAGATGTCGAGCGTGCCCCCGCCTGCGCGGTCTGAGGAATACGCGAGCAGCCGTCCGTCCCTGGACAGCGCCGGAGATGTCGTGAGTCCCGCGTCGCGCGTGAGCGGGGTGAGCACGCTCCCCGCGATCGCATCGTTGGAGGTGGAGAACCTCCAGAGCACCAGCCACGCGCTCGCGGCAACCACCAGAGCCGTCACGGCCCACGGGATCCAGCCCGGCGTCACACGAGGCGATGCATTCTCCCGCGCTGGCGGCGCGTCGAGATCCGCGACCGCGTCCGCGATATCACGCAGGCGATCGTGCGGATCTTTCTGCAGCGTGCGCGTCAGAAGCCGCCGCATCGCGGCCGGCGTCTCGCGCGGGAGCGCGCCCCAGTCGGGCTCCTTCTCGAGCGTCGCGACGATCGTGTCCGACAGCGTGGCGCCGGGAAAGGCGCGGCGGCCGGTGAGCATTTCGTAGAGCACGCAGCCGAATGCCCAGATGTCGGTCCGGCGATCGACGCGCAGGCCGCGGGCCTGTTCGGGGCTCATGTACGCGGCGGTGCCGACGATCGTGCCGTGGGCGGTCGGCCCGACGGTTACCGTCGGAGATTCGTCGCCGTCGACGGGTGCCGCGGTTTTCGCGAGGCCGAAGTCGAGCACCTTGACCAGGCCGCGCGAGCCGAGCATGACGTTCTCGGGTTTCAGGTCCCGGTGAACGATGCCGCATTCATGCGCGGCATCAAGGGCGGCAATGATCTGACGCGCGATGGCGCGCGCTTCCGCGATCGTCAGCGGTTTGCGCCGAATCCGCGCACCGAGTGTTTCTCCTTCGACCAGCTCGAGCACCAGTGCACAGTCGCCTGCCTGCCCTGAGCCGGTCGAAGGGGCGGTTTCGACCGCGTGGATCGTGGCGATGTTGGGATGGTTGAGGGAGGCGAGCAGTCTCGCTTCACGCGCGAGACGTTCGAGCCGGCCGGCGTCGGCCGCGACTGCGGCGGGAAGGATCTTGATCGCGACCTCGCGCCCGAGGCGCGTGTCGCGGGCGCGATAGACCTCCCCCATCCCCCCCTGCCCAAGCTTTTCGAGGATCTCGAACTCGCCGATCGTGGTTCCCGGAAGCATTCCTGAGCGGGACGATAAGCCAGATCAGCCCGGCGTTCAATGGCGGTCATTGTCTTCGCGATCGGTTGAGCACAGCGTCGCCCCGTGCTCGATCGCCAGCGCAGCCAGGACGGCGTCCATCACGAGGGGCCCAACCGCCTAATGATGCGGTTCATTTCCGCATGCTCCCATGGAGGGAGATCGGCAAGGCGGCGGCGAACCGGACGAAGTCGTCGTCGGTCGTCAGAATCGGCAGAGCGCGCCGCTCGGCGACGGCGCAGATGAGGAAGTCGGTGTTGGATCCCTGGATACCCCGGGCCCGACAGGTGTTGCAGTGCTCGGCGGCGCGTTCGAAATCGTCCGTCGCCAGCGGTTCGTCACCGAACGGGCGCAGGTGCTCGCGCAATCTCGAATAGGACTCCGCCGTCCGAACACCGCTCAGCAGCTCCTGCCGAATCGGCCCGATGATGGCGACGCGGCCTTCATCGACCAGCGATCGCAGCTCCTGCACCGGCGGCGGCTCGATCCCGCCGCGACCTCGGGATCCCGATCGCCGCAACGCGAGCGACCACACCGAGGTGTCGACCAGCACCTTCATCTGCGACGCCGCTGCTTCTTGTAATCGTACTTCGGGTCGTAGTCGACGTTGCCGAACAGGCCCGCGATCCGCGCCTGGCGCCGGCGGGCGATGTACTCCTGCAGGGCCTCCGTGACCGCTTCTTTCTTCGTCCGCCGCCCGCCCACCGCCACCGCCTCTTCGACCAGCGCCGGATCGAGATCGAGGTTCGTCGCCATTATCGACACAGCCTACCACACACTGAAGTGTGTGGGCTCAACGCGTCGGGACGGTGCGTCGCAGCTCGTGGGCCCAGTTGAAGAACACCCGCAGATCCCGCCCGACCTGGGCGTCGTTGAACGACCCCTCCACCACAACCAGCCGCTGACCGTCCGGCGTGAGGTCGTAGTTGCCGACCCGCTGCAGGAGCAGGGGGCCCTCCGCGAAGGTTTGGGGCGTGCCCGCGCGAAACCGCTCCGGCGGGGTGGAGCCGGTGGCAATGTTCACCGCGACGACCCGGCGTCCATCCGAGTAGATGAGACGACGGCCGTCTCTCGACCAGATCGCGCCGGTGCCCCCCTGGGTGGAGACCTGGTATTGCTCGTCGGCCGCGGGCCATGGGCGCACGTAGATTTCATCCCGGCCGGACTGGTTCGAGGTATACGCCACCCATTGCCCGTCAGGCGAGAATGCGGCGTAGTTCTCGGCATACTCCGACGCCGCCACGGGCCGCGCTTCGCCGCCCGCGACCGGCACCACCCACACGTCGGACCCGGTCTTTTCCGTCGAGCGTGTGACCGCGAGCCACTGTCCGTCATGGGAAACCGACGTCGGGATCTCGCTGCCGGGAAAACCGGTGGCGACCTGCGCCCGCGGGGCCGTGCCGTCGGCGCGGATCGTAAACACCCGGCGAAAGCCCGCCGCATCCAGGTCGCTGAAGAACAGGCGACGGCCATCGGGATGCCAGACGGGGTCATGCGGATCCATCGTCAGGATTCGAGTCCGCGAGCCGCGTTCGAGATCGTAGAGCCACACCGTGCAGTTCGGGGTGGCCGTTTCCCTGACGAGCAGCCGCCGCCCGTCGGGCGACAGCCGCGGCTGCGCCCATGAAGCGCGCTCCTCGGTGATGGTCTGGCGTGCCGCCCCGGTCCACACGAGCCCGAAGCGCCGGCCCACCTCGGTCTCGTCCGCCGCTGTGTAGAACAGGTGACCGTCGCGGGACACTTCGAACGATCCGACCGCGTCGATGCCGCGATGGATATTGGTCAGCACCACCACTGCCTCCCCGGCCGGCTCGGCGCGGTCGGGGTCGAACCGCACGGCACGCATCTGCTGCACCGCCGGCTCGAAGTACAGCAGGTGGCCGCTCGAGAGGTACTTCGGGGTCGAGCCGACGATGGACAAGACGCGGTGCGCGCCGGTGGCGAGATCGGCAACCGCCAGGCGGTGACCGCCTCCGCCGATGACGGTGAAGAGGATCTGCCGTCCGCCCGGCAGCGGTGTCGGGGACATGTGGATCTCCTCGCCGCTCCCGAGGGTCGTCAGGGGGACGGCGGGGCCCCCTTTCGCCGGCACCCGGGCGAGTGCGCGAACGATCCTGCCGTCGATCTGCGCGCTCGTGACGAGGATCGAGCCGTCGTCCAGCCACAGACCTGGCATCATTTCGCTGACGCGTACCACCTCCGTCGGTGCACCGCCGCTGACCGGGACGCGCATGACCGCGCGCCCTTCGACCGCCGAGTACGCGATTTCGTCCCCTCCGGGTGAAAAGAACGGATGGGTGGCGATCACAGTGGCCGCAATGACACGCTCGTTGAGGCCATCCAGCCGCCGCAGGTAGAGGTCGCCGCCCCCCACGGCGCGGTCGCGGTAGTAGGCGATGTGGGAGCCGTCGGGCGACACCGCAACGACCGAGAAATCGACAAACCCGGCGCTGGGCAGGAGCGCAGCGCGCACTGGCGGGACCGCTGGAGTCGGCCGCAACGTGACGAGCAGCGTCGCCGCGACCGCTGCTCCGATGACTGCCATCGCGAGCAGCGGCAGCCATGCGGGCCGTGTCCGGCGGCCGGTCCCGGCTGAAGCCGGAAGCCTGGGCTCACCAGCAGCTGCATCGATCTCGAGGATCGCATCCCCGATGTCGCGCAGCCGCCGGCGCGGATCCCTCTGGAGGCATCGTTCGAGGAGGCGACGCACCGATGACGGCGTGTCAGCGGGGAGTGAGGACCAGTCGACGTCCCTGGTCAGGACCGCGGCGATGACCTCGCTGACCGACTCGCCGCCAAATGGCGCGACGCCGGTGAGCATCTGGTAGAGCACGCAGCCGAACGCCCACACATCGGTGCGCTTGTCGACCGCTTTGCCTTTGGCCTGTTCCGGTGCCATGTAGGCGGCCGTGCCGAGCAGCACCCCCATCTGTGTCGCCGGCGACGCGAAGGTCGGGGAATTCTCGAGCGCGTAGCCCGGGCTGCCTTCCAGCGGCGCGATCGCCTTCGCGAGGCCGAAATCCAGCACCTTGACCGTGCCGTCGCCGCGAACCTTGATATTGGCCGGCTTGAGGTCGCGGTGGATGATGCCGCGCTCATGGGCGGCTTCGACCGCCTCGGCGATC
This sequence comes from Vicinamibacterales bacterium, assembly GCA_035250005.1. Lineage (GTDB taxonomy): Bacteria > Acidobacteriota > Vicinamibacteria > Vicinamibacterales > 2-12-FULL-66-21 > JACDCA01. The sequence goes on from DATFFM010000031.1 coordinate 15,315, forward strand.
TGCCGTGCGAACGGCAGCGCCTCCTCGAGCGGGATGGGCCCGCGCGCGAGCCGCTGAGCGAGGTCTTCCCCCTCCACGAGTTCCATGACCATGGCCACGCCGGAGCCCGCCCCACCCGGGAGATCGACCACGCCGAACACTTGCGCGATGCCGGGATGATTCAGCGCCGCGAGTGACTGAGCCTCTCGTTCGAACCGCCCGACGCGATCGGGATCCCCGGCAAACGTCGGCGGCAGGACCTTGATCGCGACTTCCCGGTGGAGCTTCGTATCCCGGGCGCGATAGACCTCGCCCATGCCTCCGGCACCGATGACTCCAACGATCTCGTATGAACCCACCGAGGTACCGGGCTGAAGCAGCATGGGGTGGCTGCGCATTATACGCCCGGTGGAACAGGGGCTTCTCCTGTCCCGGCAGCAGCTCTAATCGGCCACCCAATGAGCCTCAGCCCCGGCGCCAGAATCGGTATCTTCGAAATTGTTGACAAACTCGGGGTCTCGGTGACGATGGCGGCAGGGGGCGTGCAATTGGGCAAACCCCAGGCGCTGTTCGACGTCGCCCCATACTTCTTCGGCGGCGCGGGCCGCAATTACGACGTGGCGCCAGTTGGCAAACGCTTCGCGATGATCAAGATCCGCAACGACCAGCGGGACCAGAGGATCCCGATCACGGTCGTGGTGAACTGGACCGAGGAGCTGCGCGCGCGGGTGAAGTAGCGGGGTTCATCACGTCCCCTGATCAGCTCCACCCGCCAGATATCGCTGCCGCCCGCGAGCGCTACTGCCGGTCGTAAACGACGGTCGTCTTCTCGTTGGTGCCGATGGCGGTGCCGTGCTCGGTCAGCGTGTTGCCGTCGGCAGACACCGTGTACGACGTCTTGAACAGCACCTTGCCGTTGTTCTTGATCGTCATGTCCAGGGCGCGTGCCCCCTGCTTCACTACCGCCACGGTCCATCCGGGGGCGAGCGTCGGACCACTGCATGCGTGATCCTTTCCGTCGAGTTTCGCGTCGCACGACAGCTGCATGTCGACGATCCTGAAGGTCAAGCCGTCGGGTCCAGACGGCGCGAACTCCAGCACGCTTGGCGAGGCGGACTTCAAGTTCTTCGTCTTCCACTTGCCAGGGAGGCCAGGACCACCAGCGACGCGTTCCGACACGACCGTATCGTCGATGGTCTCGCCGTTCGGTTTGGTGCCTTTGGTATTCACCGTCAGGGTCTTGCCGTCGGCCGACAGCGTCAAGGTGTCGGTCGAGAGAACCTTGCCTTTCAGCTTCCAGGTCGTCTGCCAGCTGGTCGAACCCAGCGACGTCCACGCCGCGTCGGCGCCAAAGACTGCCGGATAATCCTTGCCATCCATCTTGAACCTGTAGGTCTGACCGGCGCTGGTCGCCTGCATCTCACCGGACGGCAGTTGCTCGTAGGTGATGGTCGTCTGGCCGAAATCGCTCTTGGCCGGGTTCATCTTCCATTTGCCCGCGTGAGGAAGATTCTGTGCGGCGAGTGCAGTCGTGGCAGCGACCGTGACAACAAAACCCATGAAATGGTGCGCGCGCATATCTGCTCCTCCTTCAATGCAGGTAAAACGGTGGCTTCGTGCGCCGACGCGGGTACGGATGGACAGCGGCTAGCGACTACTTGGTCTTCGTCGACGTTCCTTGCTCGACGATCATCATCGGTCCCTCACCCATTCCCGCTTCGAGCTTGAAGGAGTAGGACGTCGGGGAGTCTTCCGTCACCGTCGCGCGGATCTTCATGGGCTTGCCTTCTATCTGCGCCTCGTCGGTCCAGGTCCACACCTTCCCATCAACCGTTCCGCGGACGAAGATGTTGTCTCCCAGGCTGGAGATCGCATGGAAGGTGTACATCTTTCTCGACGCATCGTACGAGATGACGCTCATGCCCGTCGAAGGCCCTTTCGGGCCGGTTCCCTTGCCGCGGCACACGACCTGAAATTTTCCGGCAAACCACTCGCACGTCTCGGAGCCGCTGGTCTTCCCTCCGGGTCCGAGCGGCGACTCCTTCACTTCTCCCTGATGGGTCCACTGCCCGGCGAAATACCCGATGCGTGCGTGCTCGGGTCCCGGTTTCATCGCCGGGGTCTGTGCGACGAGGGCCACCGTCACGAGGACGGTAGCAAGGGCAGCGAACGTGACTTTCCGCATGAAGTCCTCCTGTCTTGAGCAGCGTCCTTGTACACGGTCCGGGCGGATAAGGCAAATTCGGGCTGTCAGGAAGCGTGCACGGGTACTGCGCCAATTTGCTGCATCAGGCCGAGAAGATCCGCCTCTTCCCGGATCTCGACGATCTTTTCGTCGGTAACCCGAAAGATCGAGATCTGCCCGACGTTGATCCGACGGCCCGTCGCGGGCACCCCTTCGAAGGCGCCGGTGTGGGTGGCCCGATCGATGATCCTCAGGATCACCCGGTCATCCACGGCCAGCGTCTCCTGCACTTCGTGCTTGAAGTCGGCGAACGACTCGTACACGCCGCGGACGATCGCCATCATCTGTTCACGATCGAATTGCTGGCCACTGAAATAAAGATGGAAGTCCGGGCTCAGGAACGCCTCCACCGCGTCGTACTGCTGCCGATCCATCAAGTCCAGGAACTGAAGTACGAGCTGGGTGTTGCGCCCGGTGGCCGGCACAGTGCTCTGCGTCATCGTGTCCTCCTGCATCCGTCGTCATTGCCGCGGGACGTCGCTCTGACGCTACTCAGACGACGGTCTGCCCTCGATCCAGCCGCGGCCGCGTTCCCACACTTCGATACGTGACGGGCCCATCCTGTCGGGGCAGCGCTCACGCGGATGGTCGAGCCGACCGGCGCGCTCGAGCGATGCGTGCGTCTCCCAGTAGCGATCGCCGTAGCTGGCGGCAAGCAGATCCAGGGCCGGGGAGAACTCGTAGAGGGCCTCCGGCGCATGGCCCGATGTGACCGGCATCTCGATCGTGCGAATGACCACACGGTCCCCGACGATTTCTGCCATTGCGCGATTGAACGGGGACGCCGTCACCCGGTTCACCTCCGAACGTGGAAGGACGACGTATCGCAGCGCGGTATCGGTTCCGCAGGTGGCGCACTGATAGGCCGCATTTCCGGTTGAAGGTGACTGCCCGTCCATCCGCGCGGGATCGAGAACGGCAACCATTCCCCCATCGCGCGCGTTTGAGAAGCCTGCGATGAGCAGTCGGTCAGGCGATAGCCAGAGCACGCGTTCGACCCAGCCGGCATTCACGAAAGTCTGCCTTCGCTCCCACTGCTGGTCGAGAACCGTGACCAGGCTGGGCCACCAGTGAAAGTGATGGGCAGCGACAGCGATCCGGTCGGGTCCCTTCTCGGGATCCACCCGGTAATCGGAAAGCGCCCAGGGGGGCCGGTACGTTCCGCCTCCAAACGTCAGCTCGTCGTCGAAACCGAGGCGCCGTCGCAGGTGCCCGTCCGCCGCGTCGAGCCAGAGCAGCTCTCCGCCGACGCTCGACTCGTCGCTCCCGCGCACGCCGTAACTCGTGCCGACGATCACGCCTGCGTGCGGCGGCGACAGCACGGTCGCGGGGCCTTCGATGCGCGTTTTGCCAAAAATGGCAAGCAGTTCTTCGGGGAACGCAAAGTGCCACAAGGTGCTGCCGTCGCGGCCACGGGCGTCGACCCCGCGAGCGGACACATCGACCGCGGTGAGGTCCGCTTCGGCGGTGGCCGTCAGCAACTGCCAGGCCGAACCGAGGACGATCAGGAGCAGAGCCGCGGCAGCGATCGATGCCCGTGACGTCCAGAGGTGTGGAGGCGGGGAATCGTCGACGTCCGCGACAGACGACGGGCCGCCGGGCGGGGGTGTGGCTTTGAGCCACTCGTCGATCTCACTGCGGAATGCGAACACCGATCGTCCGCGGCCGCCGGGCACGCGCCGAACCGGCAATCCCAGGCTCTCCCAGCGCCGCACGGTCGCGACATCGCGGCCGAGATAATCGGCGATGGCCTTCCACGAGTCGAGACGGTCGGGGCTCCCGCCCGGCGGGTGCGTCATGGGGGTTGAAGAGAGTTTAAACCGGATGCGCGCTTATGCGCGCATTTGCCGATTGCCAGGGGCCAGCGTCCCGACGATCCTCTTCGGACCGCTCAATCCAGGAGGAAAACGTCATGTTTCGAGATATCCGGCTGGCCGGCGTGCCTGTGGCATGCCTGGCGGGCATCATGTCAGTGTTCAGTGTTCCAGCGGCGGCGCAGACAACGGTGGCCAATAACGTCCCCATCACTTCGCTCAGCGTCAACGCATTCGGCGGCACGACGGCAACGGTTGGCCAGACGCGCCAGGTCGCGGCGACGGCGAACCTCAATGACGGCACGACCCGCATGCTTGGCAGCGGGTCGCAGTGGAATCTCTCGTTTGCACCGGGGATCCCCGTACAGAACTGTAATACCGGCGCCCAGCAGTTTTCGTCACAAGGTTGGGCGATCGATGCGTCAGGGGCCTTTCACGCAATCTGGTCCCCAGGCTCACCAAACACACTGGTCGCCGACGGAACGATGTCGATGCCGACGTCGGTGCCGAACGCGAGCCTCAGCGCAAGCCTTTCGTGCGTCTCCACGCCGCCGACAGGCTCGCTGGCGGCGCAGTGGAGCGGCAGTCATTACAGCGGAACCTACACCTTCGACGGCGCCCAGGGGGCCATCGCCGTCATCGGCCTGACCTGGACGAGCAGCAATCCCGCGGTCGCCACGGTCGATCAATTCGGCAACGTCACGGCGCTGGCGCCGGGCGATACGGTCATCGCCGGCACCTTTGGAAGCCAGTGCTGGCAGATGATGCCTGACGCGACCGGCTGCGTTGGCACCAGCAGCGGCAGCGTGACCATCCATGTCGATGCCGCGGGGCCTGGTGGGGGCGGCGATGGTGGCGGTGACGACGGGGGCGCCGAGGGGTGCGCAACGCTGACCTTTGGGCTTGCGGCCGGGAGCGCGTCAGTGACCGAAGTGACCTTCTCTGCCGTCGACCTGACCACTGCGGAGGAGTTCGGACCGTTCACGGCTCCGATCGGCGTGGCGCTGAGCGTTCCAGCCACATCGCTGCGCCTGCGGTTCACGGCGCCCGAGGGGCACACCGTGGAGCCCGGCCAGGTCGATCTGACCGTCACATGCGGCGCCGAGCTGACCGTGTCGTTGCGTTTCGATCCGGAGGGGAGCACGCCTACGATCGACAGCCTGACCACACAGGCGCTGTCGGTGAATTTCGCGACCGACCTGCTGAAGAACGCGCGCTCCAGGTTGATGGCCGGCAACGTGACGGCTGCCTGCAACCAGCTTGGCGCGTTCATGCACCAGGCCGGGGCGCAGTCGGGCAAGACTCTGAGTCAGGAATCCGCCGCGGCCCTTCTCGCCTCGGCCGCCTCGCTCCGAACCGCCCTCGGCTGCCGCTAGCTTCACCTCCTCGCTCCGATCCGGGGTCAGACCGGCGTCTGACCCCGGTCCGACCCGCGAGCCCATGTGCTACACTGTGCTACATGAGCCGGCGGAACGCACTCTCATCGACAGTTGGCGTCCGTGAGCTGCGGCAGAATCTCTCCGTCTATCTGGATCGTGTCAAAAAGGGGGAGGCGCTGACTGTCACCGAGCACGGCGCCGCAGTGGCCATCCTGCGCCCTCTGCCAGTCATCTCCGGTGTGCTTGGCCGGCTGGTGGCGGAAGGCCGTGCCACGCCGCCGGCACGCGCCCTCCGGGAGCTGCCCCGTCCGCTCCAGGTCAAACTCGATCGACCGTTGAGCGCCATCCTCGAGGAACAGCGCGAAGAGCGTTTCTAACGAACCCAATGGGCAGCGTCGCCTGCATCGACTCGTCGGCGCTGCTGAAACTGATCGCGCGGGAGGACGAAACCTCCGCGCTCGAGGCCGACCTGGCGCAGCGCGACGGCCTGGTCGCCTCCAGGCTCGCCGAGCTGGAATGCCGCCGCGCCGCGCGCCGCACGTCGAACCGGCGCCTGCTCCAGGCTGTCACGCAGGTGCTCGAGGCGATTTACCTCCTGGAGATCACCCCCGCGATTCTCGATCGCGCAGCCGGCCTCGATCCGGCACTCATGCGGTCCCTTGACGCGATCCACCTCGCGACGGCACTGTCGGTTGACGATCCCGACCTCGAGCTGATCACGTACGATGCGCGCATGGCCGATGCAGCCCTGGCGTGTGGGCTGCGAGTCGCACAACCTGGGAGAGCCCCGACACCGGGACCGGCGGGTTGTTCGAGCTGATGAAGAGCTCCGCTCGCGCAGCTGGTTTCCAGCAAGCCGGATGACGCGGTGAGCAATAGTTACCAGGACACTCCAATAACCGCGCCTCGGACGCCGCGCGTGAGTGCGGGGGCGAGGGTCATCCGAGTCCCGGCGCCGCGCCGTTCCAGCTGTCGTTCGACGAGGTCGCCTGCTGCGGCCCACGCGCGCCTTATCTTGGTGCCCCGAGCAGCGACTCGACCTCCAGCAGGCCTCGCTCGCGTGCGCGTGCGCGTTGCGCCTCGACATCGCGTCGCATGCGGTCGAGAACGTCGCGGAAGCGCGGGTCGACCCCAAGCTGGGCTCGAAAGATCGAATCGAGCTCGAGAAAAGCGTAGTCGCGGTAGCCGGCTTCCAGCGCGCGGTCGAGCCACTCCAACGCGCCGGCGGTGTCCTTCCGCAGGGCGGCGGCGGCGGCGAGCTCCACCCGCAGCACCGGCGACTCGTTGCCGGCATCCATCTTTTGACGCGCGATCCGCTCCGCGTCGCTGACGAGCGACATCGAGCGCGCCATCTCGCCACGCTTCGCGAGCGCATAGGCGTAACGCATCCGCACGGTTTCGGGCGCGAAGGCCTGGTTCGATGCCGATCGCTCCATCAGCGGCGCGAGGCGCGACTCGAGGTCCGGCGCGTCGAGAAAAAACGCGAGGTCCGCGCGGTAGAACTTGACTTCTTCGTTCTCAGGCGTACGCACCGCCAGCGCGTCTGCGCGGGACAAAGCACGATCGGAGTGCCCTTCGAACAGGTCGAGAATCGACAGCATCATCTGTATGCGTTCGAATAGCGGGGCCCTCCGCTCGGCCTCCTCGAGGAGCACGCGGCACTCGGCGTCCGCCCGCAGGTTCAGCATCGGGATGACCAGGTGGTAGAAATCCTGGCCGCGCTTGCCCGAGAGCAGGAAACGGCGCCGTCCCCAGTACGTCGCCTCGTCGATGCGGCCGTACTGGAGCTCCTCGATCGAGAAGTTCGCCATGGCGCCGGTATGGTTTGGATTGAGCTCCAGCGCGCGGAGGAACGCCTGCCTCGCCTGGGCGCCCATGCCTTTCATGCCGTACCCCGAACCGAGTACGAAGTAGGCATATGGGAGCGATGGATCGATGCGAAGTGCCGCCTGGGTCTCGGCAAGGCCCTTGTCGATGTACGACGCCGCGTCGTAATAGCCCATGAAGGTCAGGCGATAGCCGATGTGTGCCTGGGCGAGGGCGAACTGCGGGTCGAGCGCGACCGCCTTTCGAAGCAGGCCCACGGACTCGAGATTCTGCGCCCGGTTATCGATGTGCAGCTGCTGCGCCTTGAGATAGAGCGAGTAAGCCTCGAGATTGTTGGTTGGGCGCTTCGCGAGGCGCTCCCGCTCCGACGGTGAGAGGTTCGCGTCGAGCGCTCGAGCGATCTGCTGCGCGATCTCGCTCTGGACTGCCAGCACGTCGGCGAGCTCACGGTCGTACTGATCGGACCAGAGCGTCTGTTGCGTCGAGGCATCGACGAGTTCGGCGCTCACACGCACGCGATTCCCATCGACCCTGATGCTGCCATCCACGATGTTGCGGATGCCGAGCGCGCGAACCGCACCGGCGACATCCTCCTTGTAGCCGTCGAGCGCGTTGCGACTGAGGAGACGAAGCGAGGCGACCTGTGAAAGCTGTCCGCGGATCTCCTCTGTCATCCCCGCAGCAAAGTAGCCCTGCTGCGGGTCCGGCGCCAGGCTCCTGAACGGCCGCACGGCGATGAGCGGAGCCTCCTGCTCCTGGACCGGTGCGGCAGTCTGCGAACGCCACAGCCACACGACTGCAGCGGCGATCGCGACGAGTGCGATGGCAGCGATCGCGAGAGATCGACCTGAGAGCGATCTGCGGCTGCCAGCCTCCAGGCTCCGCAGGCTTGGCCGCCATATCTTCGGCGAAGGCGAATCCGCAGGTCCGTGGATCCGTGGCCCCTCGACCGTCGTGGCCGGCGGGGCTTCGCCGGCGCTGCGGCGAGAGAGGCCGTCCATGACGCTCCTGAGGTCCCGAGACAGGTCGCGCGTCGATTCGTACCGCTCACCGGGATCCTTCGCGAGGAGTCGCGCCACGACCGCCGCCAGGTGCGGCGGCACGTCGGGGTTCAGGGTTTCGATCGGCGGCGGGTCGGTTTCGATCGTCGCCGCCAGTGACTGCGCCGTCGTCGGACGTTGGAACGGACGCGTGCGGGTGGCCAGCTCGTAGATGATCAGTCCGAGCGCGAACTGGTCGGAACGGTAGTCCACCGGCCGTCCGCTCGCCTGTTCGGGCGACATGTAGCCGACCGTGCCCATCACCACGCCGGGCTCGGTGCCGCCGAGGCGCGTGACGGTGGGATCGGCGTCGCCGGCAGAAGGCGTCGCAGTCAGCTTGGCGAGGCCGAAGTCGACGATCTTGGCGAGACCGTCGGTCGTCACCATCACGTTCTCGGGCTTGAGGTCGCGATGAACGATGCCGGCCGCGTGCGCCTTGGCGAGCCCCTCGGCGATCTGCTGTGCGAGCTGGAGCGTGCGGCGAAGTGGCATCGACCCTGCCCGCAACAGCTCGCGGAGCGTCTGCCCGTCGACCCACTCCATCGCGAAGTACGCCGTATCGGCCTCACGGCCGACGTCGTGGATCGTCAGGATGTTCGGATGATTGAGTGCCGACGCGGCACGCGCTTCCTGCTCGAAGCGGTCGACGCGATCCGGCGTGGCGAGGTGCGGCGAGAGGATCTTGATCGCTACGGTCCGCCGCAGGCGAGAGTCTTCGGCGCGGTAGACCTCGCCCATGCCGCCGGTCCCGATCAGGGAGTCCAGCACGTAGGGCCCGAGCCGGGTGCCAGGGGCCAGCGCCATGTCGTCGCGGATTATGGCACGTGGATCTCAGCTCGTGGAGCGTGTCGACGAGATGTAAAGCGCCGTTGGCGGGTCCCGGCCGCGAACGGCTCAACAAGGCTCACCGTTCGTCCCTGAGCCGTGCCGAAGGGCGAACAGCCCCACGTGGTGCTCGTGCAAGGGCACTTGTCACGGGTGTGCACTGCGCGCCATGCGGGGCGCCCCGTTCACGGCCACCCGCTGAGGCGCTCTACCTCTCGCTGCTACGCACCACTAGCCGCCGGCAGCCCCCGAGCCCGCAATATGCGCCGGCCAGGTTGCGCCGGTCATGCGGACGATGGTAGCGTCGTCCCCTCGGCAGGCCGGCATGGCATTCGCCAGATCTCCCGCGCGTCCGTTCGCCTCCCGAGTGGCGGACGGCGGCGCAAAGGAGATGCGCGATGACGCCGCAACCGCTTGAATCCAGAGTAGAAAGCCTCGAGCACCGCGTGACCCGACTCGAACAGCTTCCCGCCCGGATCGACGACCTCACGTCGCAAGTTTCGCACCTTCGCACGGAGATGCGTGGTGAGTTTTCTGCCGTGCGGCGCGAGATGGCCGAGCAAATGGGCAACCTGGCGACGCAGATGCGCGTCCTCCACGAGGAAGTCATCAGCCGGATCGCGCTGATGCAGATGGAGTGGTCCGGCACGCCCAGGCGGAGGCCGAGGAAGAAGTAGCCGTCGCGCTGGTAGAGCGCGCCAACGAGTCGCGGGACGTCAGGTGGATAGCCTCGAGTTCGTGGGGCCGTTTGGAAGCGTGGCGGCCGCGAGCCGCGTCTCCTAGGTCTGGGCTCCGATCGTAGAACAGCGCTGCGATCAGCGGAAACGTCTTCGCCTGTCGCGGCCAGCAGCTCCTCTACCCTGTGGTGTCTCTCCCTCGCACGAACGCGGCCAGGCGGGCCTGTCCACACCGTCCATGCTGCGAACATCGTCCGCTCCGGCGACGTGTTTGTCCGTTGGATCGACGATGAGTTCGGCTGAACCGAGTGGGAACCGTCAATGTGTGCTGGCCGTCGGCCAGGATCGCGACAGCGTCAGTCGTTTCCACCAGCACGCAAAGCCGGTCCTTGGTACAGCGCCTTCACGACTCATTCATCGTCGTAAATCTAGATCTCAGCGTGAATTTCTTCGACGCGTGGCTGCTCACACAAGTGAACACTCGACGACGATGCCATCGTCCCGACAAGACGTCAATAAGGAAATCGCTCGAAGGCGCCGCGCCAGCCTCTACGCGACCGCTGCTGCAAACTGCTCGAACAAATCACCAGGAAGCAGATGCTTCAACCGCCACGTGATCGCCATCGGTGCATCGCGCTCGTGCTTCACGTAGGTGGCCGGCCCGAGGAACCAGAACGCACGATCGTCCGCGCGGAGCCGCGCGAACAGCATGATCGACGTGCCCATCCGCTCGTGGTGCTGATAGCGCTGCCCGGTGTCACTGTCGGCCATCGTCGCGTTCTGGCTCTCCCAGTGCACCAGCTCGCGGCTGATGGCGTAGTCGCGGTAACGCGTCGTCGACGAGAACTGGCCGCTGGTCTTGTCGAGGGTGAAGGCAAACAGGTCAGCTTTGGCGTCTCGCGCCCAGTAGACGCCGGCCTGCCATGACATGACGCGCGCGTTTGCGCCGATGCCGAAGCCCGCGAGGATCTCGTTGCGGGTGTACCGCGCGTGGACCAGAAGCGGAACGTCTGGGTGGGATTCCAACGGCTGCTGCACGTGGCTGACGCCGTCGTGCAGCACGTCGAGCAGCTCCCGAAGCTCTTGGAGAACCTGCTGGTGCGACCAGAGGAGGACCGCAGCCTCTTCCAGCGTCGTCGATGCCGTCAACGCCGTATCGGCCACCGATGTGACCAGCATCCGGAACAGCCGCCGCTCGCCCTCGAGCAGGCCAGCGACAGCGGGCGGGGCTGGCATGTTCAAGAATCGCTTATACACCTCCAGGCGCACCGGATCGTCCAGGTGCAGCATCCGGCCGCACGCTCGGCGGAGAGCAGCTTCATCTGGCCCTGACGGCAGGACGCCAAGCCCGGCGTCGGTCCGCATGTCCGACCAGGACTTCGACCCTTGGTACAAGTCCTCGACTTCCAGCTCGGTTTCGCGCAGGTAGTCGCGAAGCGATACCTGCGGACTCGCGGCGGCGATGGCGCGCAACTCCTCGACCTTGCGGGGCCAGCGCGCCGGGATCGCCTGCTTGATGTTCTGGAGCACGATGTCCTGCGCCACAGCGTCTAGCTCCATGTGGCAACCAGCGGGGAGAAATGGAAACCCACCCTGTATTTGCCGCTGGAGGTCGCCGCGGCTGCCCCCGAGGAGCGCGCGGAAGCGCCGGTCGAACCGGAACTCTGTCCGGTGGTGGCCGACGAAGTCCAGCACCGTGCACTGCAGCTTGCCGTACGCCTTGCGCAGGCCGCGCCCCAGCTGCTGCACGAACAGCGTCGGACTGTCGGTGGGACGCAGCAGGCACAGCGTATCGACGAGCGGCAGGTCAACGCCTTCGTTGAACAGATCGACCGAAAACAGGACGCTGATGCGTCGCTCACTCAGGTCGTCCAGTGCCTGCTGGCGTTCGGAAGCCGCCGTGTCCCCCCACACCGCCCTGGAAGGAATGCCGATCTCGTTGAACACGCGGGCCATGAAGCGGGCGTGATCGATGCTGACGCAGAAGCCGAGCGCCCGTATCCGCCCCAGGTCATCGACGCGACGCTCCAACTCCTTGGCCACCAGCCGTGCGACGGCATCGTTGCCGGTCAGTACGTTCGTCAGCGCCTCGGGATCGTATCCACGGCCGCGCCGCCAGGGGACCTGCCGCAGGTCCAGGCCGTCGTGGATGCCGAAATACGAGAACGGCGACAGCCGCTGCTGGTCGATGGCGTCCCACAGCCTGAGCTCCGCAGCAATTCGGCCGTCGAACAGATCCAGGATCGGCAGCCCGTCGCTGCGCTCTGGCGTGGCTGTGAGCCCGAGCAGTTCGACCGGCGTCAGGCGTGCGAGCAGCGTTTGGTACGACTGCGCCGCCGCATGGTGAAACTCGTCGATTATGACGACGTCGAAGTACGCCGGGTCGATGTCGGAGAGGCCCGTGGCGTTGAGGCTCTGGACGGAGGCGAACACGTGCTCGTACAGCGACGGGCGCCTGCCGTCCACCCAGAGCTCGCCGAAGCTGTGGCTTCGGATGGCATGCCGGAACGTCCTGAGGCTCTGGTCGAGGATTTCTTTTCGGTGCGCCACGAACAGCAGGCGTGCGCGCGGAAGTCGTTCGCGCAGCCTGGCGTAATCGACCGCCGCCATCACCGTCTTGCCCGTGCCGGTCGCAGCTACGAGCAGGTTACGGTGTCGCCCCTGCCGGCGCGAGAGCTCGATCTGCTCGAGGAGGCGTTCCTGGAACGGTTCAGGCCGCAATTCAACGGGGCTAAGGATGAATGCGGCTCCCCTATCGATGGCCGCCGTCTGCTCGGCGAATGCCTTCGCGTCGTACGGCACGAAATCGCAGCTGTTCCAATAGCTCTCGAAGACCGCAGCGACTTTGCTCACGACGTCCGGGTTCCGCGCGCCTGACACGCGGACGTTCCACTCGAGTCCTGTCACCTGCGCTGAGTGCGTCAGGTTCGATGACCCAATGTAGGCCGTGGAAAACCCGGACTCGCGATGGAACAGCCACGACTTCGCGTGCAGCCGCGCGCCCGTCGTGTCGTACGAGACGCAGACCTCCGCGCCGATCTTCTGAAGCAGGTCCAGGGCACTCCCCTCCGTCGAGTTCGTATAGGTCGTCGTCAACACCCTCAGGCCGCGGCCGGCCTCACAGTGCATCCGGAGGGCGTCGACCAGAGGTGCAATCCCGCTACGCCGGATGAACGCCATCACGACGTCGATTCGGTCGGCGGAGTGCAGCTCGGCGAGAATCTGGCTGCCCACGCGCGGCTCGCCTGGCGCGTTCGTCAGGAGCGCCGTGTCGAGCAGAGGTATGAGTGGCGACGGAATCTCCTCATGGCTGCCGTCGGGGCGCCGTCCGACGATGGCGCGGAGGATGGAGGCGGTGATCCGCTCGGCGGTCGCGTCCGCCGGGTGGTCCATGTGCTCGAGGAGGCTGTTCGCGAGCTCGATGCCCTCGGTTACCCGTTGTGCGTCGGGCAGGTCCTCCAGCGCCTTCTGCACTGCTCGGCCGATATGCAGCCCGAGGCGGTCGGCCACGTCGGCGGCTCGCAGCGGTTCGCGGAGGTCGTGAAGGTTATCCGGGAGCTGTCGGAGGATGTCGGCGAGCGCGTGCGTTAGGAGTGACTCGTAGAGGCCGCGGGGCTTCATTTGGTGGAGATTCTAACCGCACGTATCCTCCAGCTTCTCGTATTCGGCGCTTTCTCGTCCCCCAAGTTCTATTCAACGCCACTTGGCCAAGCCATCATCTAATGGACTCGCCATCAACCCGCTTTGACCCTTCAGGTGGTAGAAATTCCGTGATGGCTACCCACGACCTCACCCACAGAAGGCGGCCTCCGCCAGCCGTGCGACGAGATTCGTTCACGGCCCGAGCTGGGGGTAGGTGGAAAACGATTGGAGGCAATGTTGAGAGCATCCACGGCGACGCTCCTCGCCAGCTTCGGCAGCAGCCGCCGCAGCGTGATCGCTCGGTCGAACAGATCGAAACCGACGACACGGCCGTCGAGCATGAACTACGCGCCGCACTGGCAAGCGACGGGGAGCAGGCTGTCCACGCAACGTCCGGTGAACTCGGGGTGCCATGAACATCTCCTCCATCGCACTGGTCGGAGATTGCGCATCGAGGCGGACGGACTTCTCCTCAATGTCGGCCCACACCTCGGCCTGGTCCGAAGACGGCATGCCCGACATCCGCGACATACGCGAATGATGCGCCCTCGGGGGGGACAGGGATGGTCCCGAAGAAACGCTGCCCGCCTTCGCCAAGGCTACGGCGGGTCCGCCGAAGCTTTAGCGGAGGCGGAAACGCTGAACTCTGAACTCTGAATGCCAGGGCGAAAGTCGGGCGTATGACCTGCGCTGTCAGGGGGTCTCGATACGATGCGGCAGTAATAAAGGAGTGCCGCATGTCCCCCAGCGCATGTCGCCTTGAGCCGCTCGGCGCTGTCAGTCGAAGGGCCCGTCTTCGTCGACTTCCCCGCCACACCTGCCGTGGATGCGAGGCGCATCCGGCACGCTTTCGCTATCGCGGAGAGGTCCGCGCCGACCGCGATCACGAGCTCTGCTTTCGCTGCTTTCGCGCGACGGTGAATCGCCTGCGCGCAAAAGCGCTGATGGAGGCCGCGTAATGGCGCGCAACTCGGAGGTCGTTCGCCAATGGGAGCTCCTGCGCGGGATCGACGGGGCACGGCACGGGATCTCGATTTCGAAGCTCGCGGCCGAACACCACGTGCACGAGCGCACGATCCGCCGCGACATCGACGCGCTCGGCCGCGCCGGCTTTCCGCTCTTCGACGAAAAAGTCAACGGCACGAGCATGTGGAAGCTGCGCGCGAAGCCGTTCCGCGGGCTCGAAGCGCTCGGGCTGAGCCTCACCGAGCTCTGCGCGCTGTACTTCAGCCACACGCTGCTCCGCACGCTCGCCGGCACGCCGCTGCTCAACGATGCGGAACGCGCCTTCGCAAAGATCGAGCAGGCCCTTCCGCCGGGCTGCCGGAAGTTCCTCGATCAGCTCCCGCGGGTGCTCCAGGCGAAGGCCAACGGACGCAAGAAGCAGGACGAACGCAAGCTCCGCGAGATCCTCGCCCGGGTGCTCGATGGGACGCTGCTCCACCGGCGCGCGGCGATGCGGTACGCCTCCGCCTCCTCGAGGCGCACCCGGGACTACCTGGTCGAGCCCCAGCGCATCGCCTATGCGGACGGCGGCATCTACCTGCTCGCCTGGGTCCCCGAGTACGCCGGGATGCGGACCTTCGCCGCCGAACGCATCCACACGTTCGGCCTGCTCGACGAGGTCTTCGAGCCGCGCCCGCTGCCGATCGAGCCGTTCGCGCATTCGCTCGGCGTGAACTCTGGCACTCCAGAGAAGATCGTCATCGAGTTCGAACCCGAGACCGCGGCGTACGTGCGGGAGCGCGAGTGGCATCCCTCGCAGGTGGTCGAGGACCGCGACGACGGCCGGATCCTCCTCACGCTGCAGGTCTGCAACGACCGGCCGCTGCGGGCGTGGGTGCTCGGCTTCGGTCCGGCGGCCCACGTAATTGAGCCACTCAGCCTCGCGCAGGAGATCTTCGAGGCCGCATACGACACGCGCCGGCGGTACCTCCGCACGCTGCGGCCGCGCATGGAGATGCTCTCGATCAGGGCCAGCTAGGCCACAGAAGAAACACAGAAGAAACACAGAGAAAAACACGGACGAAACACAACACAGAAGAAACACGGAAGACAGCACAGAAGAAACACTGTGGACGGCCGGGGTTGCTACTGTTTGGTCATGGTGAAGGCCTCGCCGTTGTAACCGGACCCGAAGATGCCGCCGGAAATCGTGCGGCCCGACTGATCCATCCTCCCTCGCAAGGTGAAGTCGAGGAAGATGCCCTGCTTGTAGCGGAGCACCACGTTCCCGTCCGAGTCGATCGTATTAGCGAAGTCGGGATCGAGACGACCCGTACCGAGAGCATCGGCGTAATCCCCGCTGACCCGGTTGCCGCTCTGCGTGAGGTTCGAGGTGAAGTTGAAGCCTGGATAGCTGCCGCGCCAGGTGCCGGTCATCGACCCAACTGTGAACGTCCGCGTGTCAGTGGCAGTCCCGCCTTTGCCATCGGTGACGGTGACACGCGCCGTCCCGCTGCCACCGACACTGAATGTGATGGTGCCGGAGCTGCCCGAAGCCGCGTTTCCGGCGATGTCCCAGGTGTAGGTCAGGGCATCGCCGTTAGGATCGGTTGCGGAGGCCGAAAAGTTGAACTGCGAGAGCTGCTGGATGCCGAAGCTGCTGATCGACAGGGCCGTGATCGAGGGCGGCTGGTTGGCGGCGGGCGCCGGCGGCGTAGGGGCAGTCGGCGTTCCATTGTTATCGCTCCCCCCTCCACAGGCCCATACAGACCCACAGAGCACCACAGATAAGAGTGTTCGTTTCATTTGAGTCGTTTCTCCTGACTAGAACCGGATGCGCAGGCCGCCGCCAGCCTGAAAGCCGCCGACCTTGACGTCCAGATCCTCAGTGACCGCAAAGTCCGCGGGGCTGAAGGTGACGGTCCCCCGGGTCGCGCGCGCGAAGCCGCCGACGCCAAAATGCCGGCTGAAGAAGTAGCCGAGATCGGCCCCGGCATGCAGGCCCCATCCGGATTGCTCCACCTTCTCGCTGCTGAAGGAGGTGATATCGACCGAGTTGGCGGTCGTGAAGATGCCGAATTGCTGGAGATAACGGATGTTGTTGACCGCGTCGGCCTCGAGCCTGAAGTACGTCGGCCCGCCGTAGACCCGGAACGTCAGGTTCCTGTTGTTGGACGGAATCGCCGCGACGAGTGACAGGTTCACCCCTCCTTCGACGCGATCCAGCTTCTGGTCCGTGAAGCCGCTGTCGTCTGCATGGGAGTCGAAGTACAGCGGATGCGGGATGCGGATCGACAGATCTGCGGTGTCCTGATGCGCCGTGCCTGTGAATTGGATCCCGAAACCGAACAGCGGCGTGAACATGAAGCCGCCGCCGAAATCGAATGAGCCGCCGGCGGGGGAGTTGTAGCCGACGCGGTAGGTCTCGAACTCTCCCTGGCCGTCCGAAATGCTGGTCTCGGTGTTGAGCGATCTCTGCGCGGAGGTCGCGCCGCCGATGTTGATGTCCAGCCAGCCCCTCTCGCGGCGGGGCGCGGCATCACGCGTGACCGGAGAGAGCTCCTGCGCCTGCTGTGGCGGCGGTAAGGCCCGGCGCACCTCGGGAACGGGTGCGGTGCTCTTGACGGACAGGTCCATGGGCTCCAACTCGGGTCGGAAGATCCGAACCAGTTTCTTCTGCACCCAGCCGACGCGACGTCCGAACTGCGGGTCGCTGAACTCGACCTCGACCCACTCCCCCTCTTCCTGCAAGACCTTGAGAGACGTGCCAACCTTTGCGACTCGCAGCGGCGTCTGTGCTCCTGGCTGGATGAAGATCGGCGCCTCGACGGCAACAGTGGCTCTTGAACCTTCTTGCGCGGCTAGGGGCGCGACGCAAAGCAGGGCTACGGCAAAGACGAGTGTCCGCATGGTCGATTCCTTGAAAAGCAGATTGCGCGGATGAAACTGTGTTGGGACGCGAGAGATCCTGTCGCTTTGTCGGACCGAAAGCGAGAAAAGACTTGTCGCCGGCAACGTTGGCAAATGGTGACGATCGATGATGCTGTGCATGGGCAACATGATGTGGCGACACCATGGACAGCTGTGGTCACGGATTCCGACTGGCCGTCACGATCGAAGGAGACGCCGCGTTGGAAATGCGCGATCACCCGCGGCGAGGATCCGCGCCGGTGATGTGGATCGCCGTGGACGGCAGCGCGAGGCGGTAGCCTCCTCCGCCGCGGCCGCCCTGAATGAGGTACGGGGCCGCGCCGCCACGCAGGGCCCGCCGCAGCGCCGCATTGATCTTCGAGATCGTGCTCGGCAGACCCGGATGCGGGCCGCAGGCCCGCTGATACATCACGTCGAACTTGTCGGGCGCCATCGGAAAGAGCTGCGCGAAGGCGCGCTGAAGGTCCGCGGGAAAGACCCGCACGCGGCCGTCCGACAGCTTCTGCGCGAACTGGCCGGGCGGCCGCTTGCCGCTGCCGAACTGCGCGGTCAGCTCGGCCAGCGGGAACCGCTCCCCCGCCGACGTCGCCAGGTAATACAGCCAGAAGAACTGCATCGCCGGCAGCGTCAGAGAGGTCTCGCCGACGGAGACGATCCGGCGGCGGGTGTCGAGCCGCAGCGGATCCGGCGCCGCCACCCGCCGGCGCTCGATCCGCCGCCGATCCACGGCTTCGGCATAGGTCTGAGGCACCGGCTCGCTGGCCGGCCAGAGCAGCACCGGAATCTCGATGTGCCGGCACTCGGCAGCCGCGCTCACGACTCTCCTCCTGCGACGGGCCGACGACGCGGCGACGTCCAGCAGCAGGCGGTCCGACACGCGCCCCGCGACCTCGAGACACGCGTGCAGCAGGTATCCGGCCGCGCCGGCATCCTCGGCCACGACCACGGTGAGCGAGGCATCGTCGGCCGACGACAGCCGGCGGAGCAGCTGGAGGAGAAGATCGGCGCCGGCGCTGCAGCCGTCGGGCCCGCGCGCATCGATGCCGTGGAGCGTCCGCTGATTGAAGACGATCTCGTCGCGCGCAAACCCGCTCTCGGCACAGAGCGCCGCGAAGCGCGCCGCGCCGGCACCCGACAGCAAATCCCGCTGAAGATCGCTGATCCGCTCGCGCGTGGCCGCCACATGAATCTCGTGCGGGGCGCGCCGCTCGTCGCTCAGATGAGCGATCGCGCGCTCGACGGTGTCGGCCGGACGCTGGCCGGGCGCGAGAACCAGCACGTGCAGGGGGGAACGCGTATCAGACATGTGGCGGTCCGAGCCTGTGCCGCGGCGCCTCCACGCCGCCGCACGCGATCGATCTGTTCGAGGGGCTCCAAGACCCACAACGCCGGTTCTTACCTCACGGGCCTCGCGGCGGCGGGCGAAACAAGGTTCCGCGGGTGGATGCCGGCAAGGTTGCGGGCGCCGCAGCGCACCGCACGCTGGGTCAGGTCAGGATAGGGGCGAAGGGCGGACAGGAGTGGTCACGAAGAAAGGAAGAAGGGAGAAGGAAGAAAAACGGTGACACTCAACTTTACGCTAAGTCGTTGATCCTGATTCGATTTGCATCACTTAGCGTAAAGTTGAGTGTCACCGTTTTTGCCCCTCACGGCCGCAACCCTCGAGGGCCGACGCCGCCCGCGCCTCCTGCTCGAAACGGCGAAGACGATCGGGGTCGCGCGAGTACGAGGCCGGCAGCACCTTGACCGCCACGTCGCGACCGAGGCGGGGATCTCGCGCGCGATGCACTTCCCCCATCCCGCCTGCACCAATCGGGGCGAGGATCTCGTAAGGTCCCAGCCGGGTGCCGGGCGAGAGCGTCATGGCGGAGGCAGTATAACGGAGCGCTCGCACCCTGCTCCGCGGGTTGGCGCGAGATCCGCAGGCCGACTACCATCAGCCATGGATCAGCCACGACCGCTGTTCATCCCCGTCATCCTCGGCACCACGCGCCGCGGCCGCACCAGCGCGGCGGCCGCGAACCTCATGGTCGCCGAGATCGCGAAGCGACCGGAGGTCACCACCGAACTGATCGACATCGCCACCCTGTCGATCCCGGTCGACGACGCGGGTCCGGCTATCCAGGACAGTCGATTCGCCGGGCAGATGGCGGCGGCGGACGGCCTCGTCATCGTCGCGCCCGAATACAACCACGGGTATCCCGGGTTGCTCAAGCACGTGCTCGACAGCTGCCTGAAGGAGTACATCCACAAGGCCGTCGGCATCGTCGGTGTGTCCGCGGGTCCGTTCGGCGGCACCCGGGTCATCCAGAATCTGCTCCCGGTCATGCGCGAGCTCGGGCTCGTCACGATCTTCTGGGATGTCAACTTCTCGAATGTGCGGGATCTCTTCGACGAGTCGGGCGGGCTGCGCGACGCCGCGTTCCTGCGGCGGATCGACAAGTTTCTGCGGGAGCTGTTCTGGATGGCGAGAACACTGCGACATGGGCGCGACAGCGTCCCGGTGGATTTATGACGACCAGTGCCAGTCGGGACCACAATCGACGGATCGCGCCAATGACGTGCGCCGTATGCGGCGCGCTGATGAACCCGCACGCCGAGAAACCGGTCGTGCCGCTCACGGAGGCGGAGGCCACGGTGGCGGACTGGGCCGTTGGCGGCCTCGTCGAGGAGGTCCACCAGTGCCCGCAGTGTGGCGGAGTCCAGTCACGGCGCGTCTAGTGGGATCAGGATTCGAGATCAGCGATTCGACGATTAGGGATTACGGATTAGGGATTAGGGATCAGGGATTAGGGATTCTTCTGCGCTCCCGCTCGAGGTGGTCAGGGATCGTGAAGGTGTCGTAGTATGGGCCGCGCAAAGCCCAAAGGACGTGGCCATGGCGGACATCCAGACGCTGTTGGAGCAACGGACGGAAGTGTGGACACGACGCGACCCGGCGGCGCTCGCTGCGGGGTATGCGGACGACGCGGTGGTCACCAGTCCGATGTTTCCGCGCGCCGAGGGACGCACGGCAATCGAGCTGTCCTTCGCGTCGCTGTTCCGCGTGTTCCCGGACTGGGACATCACCTTCGAGGATCCCTGCATCACCGGGAACCGCGCGATGCAGCAGTGCAAGGTGCGGGCGACGCAAAAGGGTGATTTCATGGGGATCCCTGGGAGCGGCCGGCGGATCGAGTTCGACTGCGTGCTGATCTTCGACTTCCAGGATGGGTTGATCACACGGGAACGCCGGATCTACGACTTCACCGGCATGCTCATCCAGCTCGGCGTTCTCCGGGGCAAGCCGGCGGTCTGAACGGAAAACGGGGACACTCAACTTTACGGTAAGTTGTTGATTGCCCGCCGATTTGCATCACTTACCGTAAAGTTGAGTGTCCCCGTTTTCACCGCAGGCCGCGGATGACGTACAGCTCCGTGCGGGAGCGGTCGTACCCCAGAAGCATCGTCCCGTTCGGCGCCACCACCACGCGGCGGATGCCGCTCAGCGAGTATTGCATCGGCCGCAGCGTCCGCCACATCATCCGGCGGCCGGAATCCACATCCAAGGCGTCGACCGCGCCTGGCAAGACGCGATCGTTGACCACGATCACGGTGTGATTGTCGGCCAGCCAGCCGGCCACTTCGTCAGCCGCACGGCGGCCGGGGAGCGGCTGACAGCTGGCGGCGGGCAGCGCACATCGCACCAGCTGCCCGTCCGCGCCGGTGGCGATGATCCGATGGCCGTCGGGGGAGATCAGCCGCCCGCCATTCAGCGATAGCCCCGGCGGCAGGAAGGGTGTGAGCGGTCCGGCGGTCGCGGCGACGGCGTACGTCCGGCGTGACTCGTCGGGCCGGACGATATCGAGAATCAATCGGCCGTCCGGATGCCAGCCGGTCCAGCCGAGACGCTTCATCGCGCCCAGGTCGATCGGCCGCGCCTGTCCCGGGCCGATCGGCACGAGGCTCGCGCCAGCATCGCGAGTGACGAGCGCGGTTGATCCGTCGGGCGACAGCGTGTGGGCAATGCCCTCCGCAATGCGGACCGGCTGCGATGCGCCCTTCGCGAACGCGAGCGCACTGCCGTGCGGCCCGCCGCCGTCGCCATCCTGATGTAAGAGGGCCACTCCGCCGTCCGACAGGCCCGCGGCCACACCGCCATCCTGCCAGCTGAGATCCCGTGGTTCGCCGCTTCCATCAATGAGCTCCACGCGGCGGTTGAATCGATCGAAGCTGCCCAGCACATCGCCGTCCCGCGAGATGTCGTGCAGGGACAGGCCGCCGGCCGCGCGGTACACCAGCCGCCGCGTGCCGTCGAGCGAGAGGCCGAAGATGCTGGTCTGCCGCCCCTGCGCCTCGGTGCCGGCGATCCAGACCTCGGTCGGGCCGCGCCAGGCAAGGCCCCACCAGTCGGCCGTGCCGTGCGAATCCTCGGTTACCAGCGCGCCCCCGCGCCTGAACACCTGCGTGCGCCAAGCAGTCGAGCCGAACGGGGTCATGACCGCGACGAGGTCGCCGCCGGGCGACACCCGCGGCGTCACGAAACCGCTCGTCCCGAAGTTGCCGCCGACCAGCGGCAGACGGCTGATCACCTGGCCCACAGGGAACTCCAGCAGGAACTCCGTGTCGGTCAGCCGGACCACCGCGAGGGTGCCATCGCCGGCCATGTCGGCGAACAGCACGCCTTCGAGCTCCGCGCGCGGCACGCCGCCGGTCATCGATGTGCGTGCCAGCGCTCCCTGCCGCACGTACGGACTGCCCTTGCGGATGGTCGAGTTTAGGAGCATCGCCATCTCGCCGGATGGCCCCAGCGCAAGCAGATCGGCGCCGGCAAACCCGAGCGGCCGGGCATCGCGGCTGTCGACACTCGTCAGGAACAGATCGCGCGGGCGGCCATCCCAGTCGGCGCTGTAGACCACCGTGCGGCCGTCCCTCGCAAACCGCGCGGCGTACACGAAGCCGGCGTCGAACGTGACCGGCTGGTACACCACGTCGGTGACGCGAGCCGCGCCCGGCGACCACGCGTCGCGGCCGATGATTCCGGCGGCCGCGCCCAGCGCAATCGCGCCGACGACCGACGCGGCGATCAGCAGATAGCGCCGCATCCCGTCCGTCCGAACCGCCGAGGAGCCCGGCGCGACACGCGGATCGCCGCTCCCCGCAAGCACATCGTCCAGATCCAGCGCCACGGCACGCATCGAGTCGAGCCGCTTCGCGGGATTCTTCTCGAGGCACCGCCGCAGGAGCCGCTCGAGCGGCGCGGGCAAGCCCGCCGGCAGCGCCTCCCACTTCACGTCGTCCTTGAGGACGTTCGCGAGCGTGATCGAGATGTCGTCCCCCTCGAAGGCCCGGACGCCGCTCAGCATCTCGTAGAGGACGACCCCGAAGGCCCAGACGTCGGAGCGCCGATCGACCGGACGGCCACGCGCCTGCTCCGGCGCCATGTAGGCCGCCGTGCCGAGGATGATGCCCATCTGCGTCATCTGGGCAGGCGACGTGAACGTCGGTGAATTCTGAGGACCGCCGCCGGAGCCGGCCGAGGCAGGGCTGAAGCCCTGCGCTACGGCGCCGTTTGCCTCCATCGACTTGGCCAGACCGAAGTCCAGCACCTTCACCGTGCCGTCGTGCCGAACCTTGATGTTGGCGGGCTTGAGGTCGCGGTGGATGATGCCAGCCTCGTGCGCCGCCGCGAGCGCCTCGGCGATCTGTCTCGCGATCGGCAGCGCATCGGCGATCGGCATCGCCCCGCGCATTATGTGCGCCGACAGATCCTCACCCTCGACCAGCTCCATCACCAGCGCACCGGATTCGATGCCATGGATCGCGGCGATGTTCGGATGGTTGAGAGATGCGAGCGTTTTGGCTTCGCGCGTGAAGCGCATCAGGCGATCGGCATCGGCCGCGAACGCCTCCGAGAGGATCTTCAGCGCAACGGCACGATCGAGCTGCGTATCGCGCGCGCGATAGACCTCGCCCATCCCTCCGGCGCCGATGGCGGAAAGGACTTCGTACGGACCGACGCGACTGCCGGCACTCAGTGGCATGCTTGTGGGAGCAGCGGATTATTGCACGCCAATGCCGAACCCGCCGCCATGACATTTTCAGGCGAACCGGGATGGGGACGGAGGCGTGGTTAAACTCGTTACAGCGGGGCACCAGAACCCAGAACCTTGGAACCCCTTGGAACCCTTTGGAACCCTTGGAACCCCTTGGAACCCAACAGGAAGATGCCTACCCGCAGAACCATCCTGAAGCTCGGCGCCGCTCCATTCCTGCTCGGGCGTGCGCCTTTGATGCGCGCGGCTGCCCCGCATGTCGTCGTGATCGGTGCCGGAGCGTTCGGCGGCTGGTCGGCGCTGTGGCTGGCCCGCCGCGGCGCACAGGTCACCCTCATCGATGCGTGGGGTCCCGGCAACATGCGGGCCAGCTCCGGTGGAGAAACCCGCGTGATCCGTGGATCCTACGGTGACCGGGCGATCTATACCCGGATGGCGGCGCGCGCGCTGCGGTTGTGGACCGAGCACGAGCTCGAATGGGGGCGGCGGTTTTACGTGCCTACCGGGGCACTCTGGATGTTCGGAAAGGACGACAGCTTCGCACGCTCGTCATCCGAGGCGATGGCGTCGGAGGGCCTGCCGTCGGAACGACTGTCGCTGGAAGAGGCGCGACGCCGGTGGACGCAGGTCAGCTTCGACGGCATCTCCTCGGTGATGTTCGAGCCGAAGGCAGGATACCTGTTCGCACGTCAGTCCTGCGCGCACGTCGTCGAACGCGCGCGGGCCCTGGGCGCCACGTACCGCATCACGGCCGCCCGCCCTCCCGCGGCGATGCGCGCGATGAGCAGTCTCGCGCTCGAAGGCGGCGGATCGATCGCCGGAGATGTGTTTGTCTTCGCCTGCGGACCGTGGCTCGGGCGGCTGCTTCCGGACGTGATCGGCACCCGTGTGCGCCCGACCCGGCAGGCGGTCTTCTATTTTGGTCCCCGGGCCGGAGACACGAGATTCGACGAGGCCACGCTCCCGGTGTGGGTGGATTTTCGGGAGCGTCTGATCTACGGGATTCCGGGCAACGCGCACCGGGGATTCAAGCTGGCGGACGATACGCCAGGCCCCGCGTTCGACCCCACTTCAGGCGAGCGCCACATTACGGAAAAAGAGGTGGCCGACGCCCGCGACTTCCTGCGCCGGCGTTTCCCCGCACTGGCAGACGCGCCGTTTCTCGGCGGCGAAGTCTGCCAGTACGAGAACTCTCCCGACTCCCACTTCATCGTCGATCGGCATCCCGGCGCGTCGAACGTCTGGATCGTCGGCGGAGGATCCGGCCACGGCTTCAAGATGGGACCCGCGCTCGGCGAAATGGTCGCCTGGCTGGTGCTGTCCGACGGTACGCCTGATCCCCAGTTCGGCCTGGCCCGGTTTGCGAAGAAGTAAGGTGCCGCCCCGGACCCAACGGACCCAACGGACCTAACGGACCTAACGGACCTAGCGGACCCAACGGACCCAACGGACCCAACGGACCCTCAGAACGTAACCCTGTAGGTCAGCCCGAACGTGCGCGGCTGGTTCGTCAGGTAACCGATCCGCGCCCGCGTGCCGCGCTCCCGGTCGAGGGAGAGCAGCGCGAGCTCGTCGGTGATGTTGTTGATGTAGAACGCGGCCTCCCACGCAGCTCGCCGAAGGCCGACCCGCAGATTGACCATGTCATATGCGGGCAGTCTGGTCACGTAGCGCAGGGTGGACTGCGTCAGCGGCCCGCCAATGGTGTTGTCGCCGAAAGAGAGCAGGTCGAGCGTCCCGAGCTCGTCATCGCCCACCTGCGTGAAGCGGGAGCCCAGGTGCTGAAACGTGCCGGTGACGAACCCCAGTGCCCCTGGTGTGATCTCCCGCTGCAGCGTGAGCGCCGCTGCGAGCTGAACGCGCGGGACGCTCGGCAGCCGCCGTCCCTCCTCGATCCCCGAAACAACGCTGACCCCCCCGGTGAGGTCAGTGGACGTGAGAGTCGATCGCAGTTCAGGATCCGTGAAGCTCCCTGAGATCGCGAAGTCGACATGCTGGTTCGGCGCCGCCTCGAACTCCACCTCGATGCCCTGGCTGCGGGCTTTGGGCACATTGAAGACCACCCTCGACGAGCACGAGCCCGCAGTCACCGTCGCCTGAAGGTCGCGGATGTCGGCGTAGTAGGCCGCCACGTTGAAGGCGCCGTTGCCGTTCAGCACTCTCGATTTGTAGCCGACTTCGTAGTTCCACACCGACTCGTCGTCCCAGGTCTCGCGTCCACCAAAGGTGGTGAGGTCCTGAGCGGTGCAGAGCGGCACGTTCAGGGGGTCGTTGATGCCGCCGAGCCTGAAGCCCCGCGACACCTGCGCGTTCAGGTTTGCGTTGCCCGGCAGCTGGTAGGTGGCGATCAGCCGAGGCGCAAACCCGCTGGCGTCGGTCGATCCCGGCTGCGACACCAGCGCGGTTCCGGTGTTGTCGTTGGCGAACAGCCCGTCGAAGATCTGCTCCTTGTCTTCGTTGAAGTGATAGAAGCGCACACCGGCGGTGATCCGGACGCCGTTGTTCAGATCCAGCGTTCCCTCGCCGAACAGCGCGAGCTGATTCAGCTTGTAGCCGAGGTCCGACCAGAAGAGGCTGTCGACGGGCGCCAGAAGGCCGCGGGTCGAGATGCCGGTCAGATCCTCGAACCCGGCTACGCGAAGATCTTGCGCATAGTCGCGATCCTGGCGACTGTAGAAGAGACCGGCGACCCACGGGAAGCGCCCCTGGCCTCGCGAGAACCTGAGCTCCTGCGTCCACGTCTTCGCCGTCGTCGCGTCGAACAGCGGGCCGTCCAGCGTGTAGACGTTTTCGGGGAGCCCGATGCTGCCGCCTGTGATGCTTCCCGTCAAGGCTGTCGCGTCGCGTACGACGAGCACGTCCCGATAAATGTACGACGTGATGGACGTCAGGATGCCGGCGCCGAAGTCGTAGTTCAGGTTGACGTCACCCAGCACGAAGTCGTCGGTAAATTTCTCCTCGAGCTGGATGAACTGCCGTCGCCCGCCGAGCGTCACCGCGGGTCGAGTCGTCGTGAACGGATTGGCGAGGATGTTGAACTCGTCGATGCGGTTCCAGCCGTCCATCTCGACCTTCTGATAAACGAGCCGGGGCGTGATCGAGAACCGCTCGTTCGGGGCAAACTTGACGGCCGTTCGGGTCCCGGTGCGGAAGCCGTCGTTGACGTTCTCCTGCACGCTCAAGTCCGGTTGAACGGCATCCATGTAGCCTGGCAGCCGCGTGTAGTAACCGACCACTCGAAGCGCCGCCGTCTCACCGAGCGGGACGTTGACCGCAGCCTTCGTGCTGGCCCCGAAACCGCCGCCGTGTACGGCACTGGCCCCCAGTTCCACGGTCCCTTCGGTCACGCCGAGGGTTGGCTGGTTGGAGATGTATCGGACCGTGCCGGAGAGTGAGCCGGCACCGAACAGCGTGCCCTGCGGGCCGCGCAGCACTTCGATCCGTTTCGTGTCGAACAGCTCGAGGTCTGGCGTGAAGAGCGAGAGCGAGATGACCGACTCGTCGAGGAAGGTGCCGACCTGTTCCTTGACGCCCGGCTGATCGCGAACGATCTGACCGGCCGAGACTCCGCGCATCGCGACCTGGCTCTGCCCCGGCCCGAGATTCTGGACGGTGAAGCCGCCGACATTGGCCGCGACCCCCTCGATGTCTTCGACGCCGCGGTCGCGCAACACCTGTTCGGTCGGGGCTGCCACCGAGAACGGAACGTCGAGCACGGTTGATTCGCGCTTCAGCGCGGTGACCGTGACCTCCTCGCTCAGCTGCGCCTGCAGCGTGAAATCGACCTGCCGGGAAGCGCCGGCCACTTCCACCGTCTGGCTGACCTTCCGGAACCCGGGCACCGCCGCGGTCACCGTGTAGCTGCCAGGATCGAGCGCGAGCGTGTAGGTGCCGTCGGCCGCGGTCGTGGCCGACCGGCTGACGTTCGTCTGACGATGGGTGCCGGTGATCGTCACTCCCGGCACCCCGGCACCGGTGGCGTCGCGCACGATGCCTGTGACCTGCACTTGTGGAGATTGAGCCCACGCCACGCCGCAGAACCATACCCCGAGCAGGGCAGTAGTCAGGATCCGAGATCGAAACGTCACTAGACACCCCCTTCCTCAGAAGTGCTAATACGGGTGAATGGCGGTCGCTGTCAAGGAGCCGGTACTTTCCACGCCCGCAGCTCTGGTCCCACGATCGCGATCACCATCCCGGCGCTGCCGGCAAAGGTCACGGCCGCGACGGGCACACGGCCCGTGTCCAGGTCCGCCACGACAGCACGCGTGCCTGCGTCCACGACCTGCAGTGCCCCCTTCGAGAGCGTTTCGTCATCGAGATCGCCCATCGCGATGAAGCGCCCGTCCGGAGACCACGCCAGGGTCGCGACCATCCGGGGAGCCCGCAGCGCCAGCATCCCCTGCGGTTTGAACGACGCCGCATCGCGCAGGGTCAGGCGACGATCTACTCCGCCCGACGCCAGCGTGCCGTCACGAGGGCTGAAGGCGAGAGCAAAGAGGGCGAGGTCGCCGTCAGCGGATCCGATCTCGCGTCCTTTCGTGGTATCCCAGATTTTGAGGTCCGCCTCGGCGCTCGCGCTGGCGAGCGTGGGGGATCCGGGCCGCAGCGCGAGATAGTGCAGCTCGGTGCGGTGACCATGGAGCTGCAGCTTCAACGCGCCGGAGGCGGTGTCGAACACACGGATCTCGCCGCGCTCTCCCCCGGTTGCGAGGAGTGCGCCGTCGGACGAGAACGCCGCCGCAGTCGGCGAGGCCGTGCCGAGCTCGAGGCGCCGGGACGCGGGTCGGGCGCCGGCCTCAATCGGTGTGCGTGCCAGAGATCCGTCAGCAGCCAGGCTCCACACCTCGCGGCCATCGGCCGTCGAGCCGACGGCGAGCACTCGTGCCGCGTGCGGCTTCAGCATCACCGCAGGAGTTGCGTCGCGGCCGTTCCAGACGGCGACCCGGCCATCAGTCAGGCCAGCGGCCACGTTCGATGATCCGTTGATCGCGGTCAGGCTCCTCGCACCGGCGGGGAGCCTGACCGACGCTGCAGAAGCAATCGGGCCAGCCGGCGCCTGCGCGAACACAGCCACGCCGGCGAGAACAACAGCGGTGCCGAACCACGGGACCCCTGGTGTGCGCATCATCTTCACGCCTTCTCGAGCACCAGCTCGAACTCGACAGCTGCCACCGCGGCGTCAGGCTGCCCGGCGAGCGTCACCGGACGGACGAGGCTACGCGAGGTGATGAGCGGATCCTTCGAGAAGTTCTTGTCGGGATTCCCGTCGAAGACCTCGTCGGTGGCGAAGTACAACTGCGTCGAGAGCGGCTTGTGCCCGGGGGCGGTGACGAAGTAATGCACGTGTCGCGCGACTCGCGCAGGATAGTGCCCAGGCATGATCGACTCGAACGCGTAAGCTCCTGACGACGGAGGTTTGATGGCGGCGCGATAGCGATAGCCGTCGAGGTCGTAAAGGCCTCCATGATTTGCCTGCCACACTTCGATCGTGGCCCCGGCGACCCGCTCGCCATGGACGTTGATCACGCGTCCGCTGACGGTGAGCGGCAGGCCTGGATCTCCGGCAGCGCGCAGCGCCGTGGTCGCCGGAGCGCGCTTCTTGTAGAACGGGCCCATTTCGACATGGGCTGTGGGCTGACGCTGGGCCTGCGCCTCCAGCCAGGCGTGGAACGCCTCCGCTTCACCCCAGCCGGCAGGAACAACCAGCACGCCTGCTGCCAGGCACTGTCGCAGGACATCTCGGCGCGACCACTCACGTTGTGGCATGTGAACCTCGGAGCGTTGCGGGTTGCGGTCTGACGGCGGACTATAACAGACCACCGGTCGATCACGCCGGGGGGGCCACCGGGTTCGGCACCCACCCGATCTGCTGATACATCGTCAGAAAGTCGAACACGTTCCAGCCTTCGACCAGCTGATCGCCGCGCACGCGGGCGATGGTCACGCCGCAGAAATTCACCGGGCGGTTGGTGGGCTCGCCGCCGAGGGCACGGCCGACGTGCCGGCCCTTGACGCGGCAGTACGCGGTGCAGACGTCGCCGTCCACCAGGGTGCGCTCGACGACGATCTCGAGGTCGCCGAGCGCTTCGCGGAACGTGTGAAAGAACGGCCGGAACGCCGCCGGACCCACGATCGGGGGGCCATCCGGCCCTGTCAGGCCCATGACCCGGCCATCGGGGGCCAGGAGACGGTCGATGGCCTGTTCGTTGCCTTCGTCCCATACCTCTTTGAACCACTGCCGGAGCAAAGCATCAGGCGTCGGCGGCATGTTTTTTCTCCTCGGATTGAGCGGGCGTGTGTGCTTCTTCGTGGGTCATGGGAGAAGGGCAGTATACGATTGCGCCGGAGGTTTCACGATGGCAACAGGGTTCAATCGCAATATCGGCATGCTCCTGCTCGGCGTGTGGCTGGTTCTCACCGGACTTTCGAGCCTGGCGGCGTTCGCATTGCCGGTAGTCGTCACGGCCATCCTTGCGCTGGTCGCGGGGGCCCTGATCATCATCGGGCGGTGACGAAAAGAGAAACGGGGACACTCAACTTTACGCTAACTGATGATCTTGGGTCGCGGCTAACGGCCAGGATCATCAGTTAGCGTAAAGTTGAGTGTCCCCGTTTCTCAGCGTAGCGCCGCCGGCCAGTTCACCACGATGTTGAAGCCGGCGTCGCTGGGACTCGGATCCCACGTCACCATCAGAAAGCGCGATCCGTCGGCCGTCACGTCGTAGACGCTGCGGGCCGGCACCCAGCGCGTATCGAACAGCGGCTTCACGACGCCGACCGCGAATTGCGCGCCCGTCGCATTGACCTCCGCGCTCATCATCCGATCCGCGGTGAGAAAGAAGATCTCCTTGCCATCACGCCGCCAGCGCGGATAGTCGCCGCCCGTCTGCGACACCTGCCACTTGCCCGACAGTTCGGGGAACGTGGTGACGTACACCTCTTTGCGCCCCCCTTCGTTCGATACATAGGCGATAAATTTGCCGTCGGGCGAGAACTCGGCCGGGATCTCGCTGAAGCCGGAGTTCGGATACTTGTACGGTTTCGAGCCGGGCGCCAGCGGCAGCACCAGAAGGGTGCCGCGCAGCGCCCCGAGCACTTCGTTGACCAGCAGGAACCGGCCGTCGGCCGACCAGCTGAGTGGAAACTTGTCGCGCCGATCCTCGAAAAGCATCTGCTCCTGGCCGATACCGTTCGAGGCTTTCTGCACGATCGATGAGGATCCTTCCCGGCGGACGACATACGCGAGACGGTCGCCGGTAGGGGACCAGATCGCTCCAGCCCCGATGGCGCCAAACGTAAACCGGGTCCGGACACCTCGAATCAGGTCGATCACCCACACGTCCGACGTCCGGCTGTTCTCGGCCACGACGGTGGCGGCGACGCGCGTGCCGTCGGGCGAGAGACGCAGATCGAGAAAGCCCGTGCGCTCGCCGACGATGCCGAGCTTCTTTCCGGAACGATCCAGCCAGGTCAGCGCGGTACCGGCCGCAGTGGAGCCGGTCTGATAGACGAGCACTCCGCTCTGCGACACCGAGAACGCGCCGGTGCCCGTGGAGGGATTGATCTGGACCTGTTCGGCGATTGGTTGCGGTTCGCCCGTGAGTTTCAGCGTGTCGACGTCGAACGGCTGCGCCATCAGCGTGGTGTCGCGCAGGAACACCAGCCGTCCGCTGCCGTACATCGCGTTCGACGTGGCGTCCGGCAGCAGCACCACGTCCGTGTCGTCGGTGATCGACGCGATCCGGATCGACTTCACGACCGAGCCCGCGAGCCCGACGGCGTACAGAAAATGACGGCCGTCGGGCAGGAAGAACGGCGAGATGTGCAGCCGCTCACCCTCCTCCTGACGCACGGAGGTGATCTTCGTCGCAGCGCCGCCCGATGCAGAGACGCGCGCGATGATGGTGTTGTCGGTGAACACGATCACGTCATTCGCGCCCCACGACCCAGGCGGTCCAGCCGACGCCCGGGTAATCGTCACCACCGGCCCACCGGCGACATCGACCTTCTTCAGCGCGCCGTCGGCATAGAACCCGATGAACCGGCTGTCGGGAGACCAGAACGGCGATGCCGCATGCATCGTCCCGGGGATCGGCTGCGGGTCGAGCCGGTCGAGCCATCTGACCCAGATGACGACGCGGCCGCTCGCGTCCGACGCGGTATACGCGAGCTTTCGTCCATCCGGCGACAGCGCCAGACGCAGCGCTGGAGGATTGAGGGCATTCGTCGGCGGGATGAAGAGCGACGTGAAGACGCGCCCATCGGGCGCGGGCCGTTCCAGGTATGAACGCAGGGCCACGGAAACGACGATCGCCGCCACGGCGACCGCGAGCGCCGCGATCATCCAGGGCAGCCGCGGTCTCGTCCGCTGGGCTGTCGGCATGCCGCCCGCGGACGGCGGTTCGTGAAGAACGCGCTCGAGCGCGGCACGCAGATCGCGTACCGACTGCCATCGGTCCTCCGGATCTTTCGCGAGGCAACGTCCGACGATCCATTCGAGTGAGGGCGGTGTCACCGGCTGCAGCTCGCGTATGGGCCGAGGCTCGGTCGCGAGGATGGCGGCCATGACCCCGGACGCGGTCTTCCCCTCGAAGGCCCGCTTGCCGGTGAGCAGCTCGTACATCACGCATCCGAGCGCGAAGATGTCGGCTCGCGCGTCCGCCTCGCGTCCTTCGATCTGTTCCGGCGCCATGTATTGCGGCGTGCCGATCACCGTGTGCGCGCCGGTCAGCGCCCCCGTCACCGTCGCCTCGATCGACGCCCCCGACTGAGACTGCGCCGCCCGCGTCGCGAGCCCGAAGTCCAGCAGCTTGACGTGTGGGGGGCCGGTTCGTGCAGCGCGGCCCGGCTTGCCGGTCAGCAGGATGTTGGAGGGCTTGAGGTCCCGATGGACGATGCCGGCGCGATGTGCGGCGCCGAGCGCATCGCAGATCTGGATCACGATCGGGATCGCCGTTTCCGGCGGCATCGGTCCGGACGGCGGCAGGCCGTCCACGTACTCCATGACGAGAAAGGCAATCGAGCCTTCCTGCCCGACGTCGTGCAGCGTGCAGATGTGCGGATGGTTGAGCGCCGAGATCGAACGCGCCTCCCGCTCGAATCGGACGCGTAGCGCGGGATCGGAGGCAAGCAGGCTCGGTAGAACCTTGATCGCCACGGTGCGATCGAGCCGCGTATCGCGGGCCTTGTAGACCTCTCCCATCCCGCCCGCTCCGAGCGCGCCGGTGATTTCATACGGACCGAGCCGCGTTCCGGGCGCTATGGCCATCTGGGAGCCGCGATTATATGGCGGATCGAGGGGCTGGATTGCGGGCTACACCCCAGTCAGCGGACGGTTATTCTTGGGCTGGGGAATTCCCGATGCGCTGGCACTACCGCGATCCGCTTCTGGTCTGGCTGTTGCCGCTCGCCTACGCGTTCCACATCCTGGAAGAGTGGTTCGCAGGCTTCCCGGAGTGGCTGGCGGTGGTCACGGGGTCACCGCTGCCGCGCGGCGCGTTCATCGTCATCAACGCGGTCGCGCTGGCCGTGATGATCCTGGCGACCCGCGCGGCCGCGCGCCGGGAGTCGAACGGGTGGATGGGGATCGCGATCGCGACGATCCTGCTCGTCAACGGGATCGCCCACATCCTCGGCAGCCTCGTAACGGGCACCTATTCGCCCGGTCTTGTCACCGGCGTCGTCCTCTACCTGCCGCTGGCGCAGCTCGCGCTGCTGAGAGCGTGGGCCCAGGCGGAAGGGTTCGGCCGCGGTGTGCTGGCCGGGCTCGCGCTCCACGCGCTGGTGTTCGTCATCGCCTACGCGGCGTCGACGAGCTGAAAAAACGGGGACACTCAACTTTACGCTAACTGATGATCCTGGGTCGCGGCCGACGGCCCGGATCAACAGTTAGCGTAAAGTTGAGTGTCCCCGTTTTTTCTACTTGCGCCGCTTGTAGGTGATCCGCATCGACTCCGCTTCCTTGCCATCGGGCCCCGTCCCGTACAAGGTGAAGACGCGCGTCGATGCGTCGCGCATCTCGACGACGGATCGCATCTTCATCATCTTGCCCGTCATGTCGGGCCCTTCCATCGTGCCGGTCCACTTCTTCGCGGCCTTGTCGTAGGTGCTCTCGCCGAGATTGAGGCCGGCCGACATCGAGTCGATCCAGCTGCCGGTGTAGGCCTTCTTCCCGGCGTCCCACGTCGTCACGCCGTGCCCATGGAACGGCGAGCCCATCATGTCTCCCTTGAAGTCGGTGATGAGACACAGGCCGCTGCAGCCCAGCGTGTTGACTTCGACCCCCTTGGATTTCATCGGCGGCTTCCCGGGCTCGGCCATGATTTCGACGGTGGCGTCCCAGGTGCCCACGTCCATCTTCAGCACTTCGTGTTCGGGACCGGGCTTGGGCATCGGCGGCTGCTGCCCGCCGGCCTGTGCGGCGGCCAGAGCACTCGCGCCGAGGACGACGAGTACGGCGATTCGAGCCAGTCGAAAGAAACTCATATTTGTCACCTCTGGAGGAATATAGACCACTCCGCCGCAGATTGCGCGGACCGGGATGCGAGACGCGAAGGCCGATTTCCCCTATACTCTGCGCCCATGAGCCTCCCCATTTCGACCGTCGTGCTGGCGCTCGCCATGGTGTGCTTCCCGATGCTCCCGGCCGCGCGGCAGGAAGCAGCCCGGCAGGGTGCGCCGCCGGCGCTGACCGCCGAGGCCATGGAGGAGTTCCTCCTCAATGCACGCATCCTTCGTTCCCGCGACGCCGGCAAAGGCGTCACCGGGTCGGTGCGCGCCACGCTGACCGACGGCGTGCTGACGCACGACGCCCACGTCCAGGTGGTCGACGAGTCCAAGCCCACGTTCCGCGGCGGGAGCACGTTCGAACTGAACTTCCGCGACAGCTGGAAGTACAACGTGGCGGTCTACCGCATCGATCGCCTGCTGGGGCTCGATCTGGTGCCGGTCAGCGTCAAGCGCCGGTGGCGCGACAACGACGCCGCGTACAGCTGGTGGGTCGACGACGTCCTGATGGACGAAGGCGAGCGGATGAAGAAGAACATCCTGCCGCCCGACCCGCGCTGCTGGGACGAGCAGACGCGCCTGGTACGCATGCTCGATCAGCTCATCGACAACGCCGACCGGAACGTCGGCAACATGATCATCACGAACAATTGGCGGGTCTGGGCGATCGATCACACGCGCGCCTTCCGGCATTCGAAAACCGTCCGCAAGCCTGCCCACCTGACCGGCATCGACCGGACGCTCCTGCAGCGGCTCGAAGCGCTCGAGTTCGGCGTCCTGAAGCGCGAGATCGGGCAGTACGTCACCGACGGCGACATCCGATCGCTCCTCGCGCGGCGCGACGCCATCGTCGCCCACTTCAAGGCGCGCGGCGAGACGGCGTTCTATGACCGCCGCCCTCCGACGTCAGGCTGCCTGCCGGTCAGCCGATCAGGCGATCAGCCGATCCACCGCTAGCCGATCAACCGATCGAGTTATTCTCCGCGTATGACGATGAGGGCGGTGATCGCGGTCGCAGGATGTCTGGCGCTGGCTGGCTGCCGGACGGAGCCGGCGGGATCTGCGGCCACGGCGCCGCCGACGGCGATCGTGCTCACCGCGCCGGTCGAGCACCTGGACGGCCTCGCGCGCGAACCGATGGTCGTCGAACACCCGGACGGCTCGGTGTTCGTGACCGGCTACGGCACCCCCTCGCCGCGGCTCTGGCGCAGCCGCGACCGGGGCGCCACGTGGGCGCGCGTGGACGTCGGCGGCGAGGCGAGCGGCGCGGTCGGCAACTCCGACGTGGATCTCGCGATGGCGACCGACGGCACGCTGTACTTCGTCGCGATGAGCTACGACCGCAAGAAGTTCGAGGGCACGCAGATCGCGGTGGGCGCCAGCCGCGACGCCGGTGCGACGTGGACCTGGACGCTGCTGTCGAAAACTCGATACGACGACAGACCGTGGGTCGAAGTCACGCCCGACGGTGTGGCGCACGCGATCTGGAACGACGGCGCCGGCGTCTCGTATGCCGTGAGCCGCGACCGCGGCCGCACGTGGCAGGAGCAGCCGCGCATCCATCCGCAAGGGCATTCGAGCCACCTGGCCGTCGGCCCCGCCGGCGAGATCGCCGTCCGCATCACGCCGGTGTCGGCCTCCTACAACATCCAGCACGAAGGGGTGGACCTGGTCGCCGTCAGCACCGACGGCGGCGTCACCTGGACGAAACATGCGGCCCCCGGCGTGCGCAAGTGGATCTTTCCTCCTGTCGACAACGATCCGCTCCCCCGCTGGGTGGAACCACTCGCGTGGGACGCGGCCGGCAGCCTGCACATGCTCTGGACGGATCCGGACGGCCTCTGGCTCGCGCGTTCGACCGATCGCGGGGCGCAGTGGACCACGCGAAAGATTGCGGAAGGAGGCGAGCTCAGGTACTACCCGTATCTCGTCGCGCGCGGCAAGGGTGAACTGGCGGCAAGCTGGTTCACCGGCCAGGGCGACCGGATTCAGGCTCACGTCGCGCGGATCGACGTCGCCGACAGTGACGGGCCGCCGCGGATCGTCGAGGCCTCGCCGTTCCCGCCCGACAGCTGGCGCTTCCGCGAGAAGCCAGGCGCCCCGCGCAACCGGGACACGGCCGGCGAATACCTGCCGCTCGCGTTTCTCCGCGACGGCCGGCTCGCCATCGTCAGCACGATTCAGGACGATCAGCGCGGGCGCCTGGGGTTCTCGTGGCGCACGGGAGAAACGCGTTAAGCCGATTGGCCGGCTCATTTCAACATTGATGTCCGGCAGTTCTTCCGCGAGGCGCTTCCCCCCTTCACCTCGTTCGCCAGCCGTTCACCGGTCCCGGGTTGAAGAACTTCTCGGGCGTCACGACGCCGTCGCGCTTGAAGACGATGCCGTCCTTCATGACGAAGATGACCTGGCGAAGCGCATCGATGCTCTCGAGCGGGTTCCCTTCGACGGCGATCAGATCGGCCGCCAGCCCCGCCTTGATCGGTCCGCGCGTCTTCTCCGTCTCACTGACCTTGTAGCCGTTCGTCGTCATCGCGCGCAGGATGTCGGCGGCCGGGATGCCAGCCGCCTTCCACGTCTCGATGAACTCGATCGCGACCTGGCCGCGCGTCCGGCCCGGGACCCAGTAGTCGGCGTCGGTCGAAAACGTCAGCGGCACCTTGAGGTCGTGGGCGTTTCTCAGCATCTTCACGGTGCGGTCGTAGCGCTGCTTCGTGGTGTGGCCGGTGAGCGAGATCGGCGTCTCGGTGCCGGCGCGCCATACGCCCTTCTGCGCCATCAGCCGGTGGTTCTCTTCGGTCATGCCCGAGTCGTGCGCGATCGACCACACGCCGGCGTCGATCGCACGGCGCGCCCCGTCCACCGTCTGGCAGTGGGCTTCGACCTTGAAGCCGGCCCTGGCGGCTTCGTGCACGACCAGCTTGATGTCGTCCACGGAGTAGCCCCACGGCTTGCAGTCCGCGCAGATCTTGATCACTTTCGCGCCAAACAGCATGTTCTGCCGGACCGCCTTCACGATTTCGTCGGGCGTGTCGGCGTCGAGGTATTCGGGATAGACGATCGAGTGGTCCTTCGCCATCTCGGGCGTCGGAAAGAACTGGCCGCCCATCGACCCGATGATGATTCCGGAATTGATGATCGTCGGCCCCGGGATCCACCCCTGGTCGATGCCGACGCGCAGCGCGGTGTCGGCGTAGTTCCCGTTGTTCCCCATGTCGCGGACGATCGTGAATCCGGCGCTCAGCATCTGGATCCCGTTCGACACCGCCTGGATCGCTCGCAACGCGGTGGAGTCGAGCACGTAGGTCAGGTAGTAGACGTTGTTCTCGGGGACTTCCTTGTAGGTCAGCGCCAGGTGGTTGTGTGCGTCCACCAGCCCGGGGAGCACGGTCAGCTTCGAGAGGTCGATGACCTCGGCTCCCTGGGGGATCGAGACGTTGGCGCCGACGGCCGTGATCCGCCCGCCCTGGACCAGGATCACCTGATTGGCCGACGCCGTCCCTGTTTCGGGGTCGATCAGGCGCCCGGCCCTGATCGCCGTCGTCGGTGGAGTTTGTGCCACCACCGTCACGGCGGCGGCGAGGAGGCCGGCAAGGACTGAGAGCTGCAGTTTCATGCGCCGAAGCTTACCGCCGATCGAGTGTCCCGTTTATACTTCCGGCATCCTGATGAACCCGACCATCTCCCATTACCGCATTGAGAACGAGCTCGGCCGCGGCGGCATGGGTGTGGTGTACCGCGCAGTCGACACCCGCCTCGGACGCCCGGTGGCGATCAAGGTCCTCCCCTCTGACGCCACCGCCGACGACGAGCGGCGCCGGCGTTTCATCCAGGAGGCGCGCGCCGCCTCCGGGCTGAATCACCCCCACATCGTCACGATTTACGAAGTCGACGAGCACGAGGGAGCGACGTTCATCGCCATGGAGCTGGTCGACGGGACGCCACTCGATAAGATCGTCGCGACAGGCCGGCTGCCGGTGTCGATCGCGCTCGGCTACGCGGCGCAGATCGCGTCGGCGCTCGAAGCCGCGCATGCGGCGGGCATCATCCACAGAGACATCAAGCCTGCCAACATCGTCGTCACCGCGGACGGACGCGCGAAGGTGCTGGATTTCGGCCTGGCCAAGCTCCTCGAGCGTCCGTCCACGGACGCGACGATCTCCGCGCTGGGGACGATGCCCGGCATGATCCTCGGGACCGCCTCCTACATGTCGCCCGAGCAGGCGCAGGGATTGCCGGTGGACGCGCGGTCGGACGTCTTTTCGCTCGGAGCGGTCGTCTACGAGATGCTCGCCGGCCGCCGTCCCTTCGCCGCGAGCTCGGACGTCGGGATCTTCACCGCGATCCTGCGAGATCAGCCGCCGCCGGTGCGTCAGCTCCGTCCCGAGGTGCCGGCCGACGTGCAGGCCATCGTCGACCGCGCGCTCGCGAAGGAGCCGTCCACGCGATATGCGAATGCCGGCGAGATGCGCGCAGCCCTCGACGCCGCTCTCGCGACGCTCACACGGCCGCGTGAGGCTGCGTGGCGGAGGCCCGCCGTTTTCGTGCCGGTCGTAGTGCTGCTGATCGTTGCCACCGCGTTTGGCGCCTGGCAGACGGTCCAGATGCGAAGAGCCCGCTGGGCCCGCCTCGAAGCCGTCCCGGAAATCGAGCGGCTGCAGCTGAGCGGCCGAACGCTGCACGCGGTCCGCCTGGCGCGCGATGCGGAGCGCTATGCGCCGGAGGAGGTCCATCTGTTGCGCGGCGGCTGGCTCCGCTTCAACATCGTGACCGAGCCCGAGGGCGCGCAGATCGAGATACGCAACTACAACGACATGGGGGGATCCTGGGAACCGCTAGGGCCGACACCGCTCGAGAACCTGCGGCTGCCATTTGGCTACTACCGCGTCCGGATCACCAAGCCGGGCTACAAGACGCTCGAAGTGAGCGCGGCGCAAGGTCGTGCGCCCGTGAAGCTCACGCCCGAAGCGGAAACCGCACCCGGCATGGTATTCGTGCCGGGCGGGGAGTACGGGGTGGGCGTGGCTCCCGCGATCATGCTGCCGGACTTCTGGATCGACCAGCTCGAAGTCACGAACGATCAGTTCAAACGGTTCGTGGACGACGGGGCCTATCGCAATCCGCGCTACTGGAAACAGCCTTTCCGTGACGGCGATCGCCTCCTCACCTTCGAGGAGGCGATGACCCGTTTTCGCGACACGACCGGGCGCGCCGGACCTGCGACGTGGGAGCTTGGCAGCTATCCCGAGGGGCAGGCCGACTTCCCGGTCGGCGGCCTCAGCTGGTTCGAGGCCGCCGCGTACGCGGAGTTCGCCGGCAAGAGCCTGCCGACGTTGTATCACTGGTTCCGTGCCTCGGGCAGCAACGAGATCTACTCCGACATCCTGCAGTTGAGTAATTTCGACGGCAAGGGACCCGTGAAGGCCGGCGAGCGCGCCGGCGTCGGACCGTGGGGCACGCTCGACATGGCCGGCAACGTGAAGGAATGGTGCGCGAACGAAGTCCTCGGCCGTCCGCTGCGGTACATCCTGGGGGGCGGCTGGAACGAACCGAGCTACCGCTTCGCGGAGCAGGACGGCCAGAATCCGTGGAGCCGTCGCGACACGTTCGGCATGCGGCTGGTCAGGAACCTGGGACCTGCCGACGCCGCCGCCGTCCCGGTCGGGCGGGTCACGCCGGATCCGAGCACCGTCGTCCCCGTGGCAGACGCGGTGGTCGAAGTCTATCGCCGCTTCTATGAATACGATCGGACGGCGCTCGACGCACGCACGGACTCGGTCGACGACACTTCGCCCTACTGGCGGAAGGAGAAGGTCAGCTTCGCCGCCGCGTATGGCAATCAGCGCGTTCCGGCCTTTCTGTTCCTGCCGAAGAACGCGGTGCCTCCTTTTCAGACCGTCGTGTTCTTCCCGACCGCCTACGCGCGCAACGTCCCGTCGAGCGCCAGCCTCGATCTCGGTACGTTCGAGTTCCTCATCCGCAGCGGACGCGCCGTGCTGTATCCGGTCTACCAGGGAACCTTTGAGCGGCGCGTCAACGTGCAGCCGAGCCAGACCGGGATCAGGGACATGCAGGTAGAGTGGGCGAAGGATTTCTTCCGCGCCGTCGACTATCTCGAGACGCGTCCGGAGATCGACAAGGCACGGCTCGCCTATTACAGCTTGAGCATGGGCGCGTTCTTCGGGCCGATCCCGGTCGGCCTCGAGCCGCGGATCAAGGTCGCGGTGTTCGCGTCGGGTGGCCTGCGCTACAACATCGCTCCCGAGATCCAGCCCGCGAACTTCGCGCCGCACGTGAAGGTCCCGGTGCTGGTGGTTCATGGGAAGGATGACTTCGGCGTGCCGGAAGCGGATCAGCGGCGGTTCGTCGAGATCCTCGGTACGCCGGCTTCCGACAAGTCCCACAAGGTGCTCGAGGGCGGCCACGTGCCGCAGGACATCCGCGGCCTCTTCCGCGAGGTGTTGAACTTTCTGGACAAATACCTGGGGACGGTCACCCCGCATCCCTGATCTCGAGTGCACTGGCGGCACGGCGGGCGAATACGATTGCAAGGATATGCGCGCGCTTGTGCTCGACCACGACGGCGTCAGGCTGCGGACCGATCGACCGCATCCCATGCCTGCTGCGGGTGAAGTGCTCGTCCGCGTCGTACGCGCAGGGATCTGCGCCACCGACCTCCAGTTGATCCGCGGCTACAAAGGGTTCCGCGGGGTGCTCGGTCACGAGTTCGTCGGCGTCGCGCTCGGCGGCGCCTTCGAGGGCCGGCGGGTCGTCGGCGAGATCAACTGCAGCTGCGTAACATGCGTCACCTGCCTCGCCGGGCGCGCGGGCCACTGTCCGAAGCGGACAGTCATCGGCATCCTGAATCACGACGGCGCGTTCGCCGATCTCATCGCCGTCCCGGAACGCAACCTTCATGCGGTCCCGGAGACCGTGGACACCGACGCGGCGGTCTTCACCGAACCGCTCGCGGCCGCGTTCCAGATCCCCGCCCAGATCTCCATCAGCCGCGACGACCGCGTTGTCGTCCTCGGCGACGGTCGCCTGGGCAATTTATGCGCACAGGTACTGGCGGGGTTCAGCGATCACGTCCTGGTGATCGGCAGACACCCGCGGAAGCTTGCCCTGCTGGACGCACGTGGGATAGAGACGCAGGTGGGGAATCAGGATGCGAACCAGGCAGCCGCCGACATCGTCGTGGACTGCACCGGCTCCCCGACCGGTCTGACGACGGCCCTGGATCTGGTGCGGCCGCGCGGAACGATCGTGCTCAAAACGACAATCGCGGGGACGCAGACGCTGTCGCTGGCTCAGGTGGTCGTCGACGAGGTCACCATCGTTGGCTCTCGCTGCGGCCCCTTCGACCGCGCGCTCGATGCTCTCGCCAGCGGCCGGGTCGATGTGAAGCCGCTGATCTCGGACCGGTTCGACCTGACCGCCGGCGTGCAGGCCCTGCAACGCGCGGGGGAACCGGGAATCCTGAAAGTGCTGCTGTGCCCGGCGAACGAATGACAGAGGGTCGGACGCTCATCGAAGCCGCCCTGAGACACGAGCGGCTCGTCACCGCGATGCTCCTCGTCGTGATTCCCCTTGCCTGCTGGACCTGGATCGCGCTCATGGCCCGCGACATGTACGGGTCGATGCTGGGGCCGTCGGCGTGGATGATGACCGCCACCTGGGACCTGCCGCACCTGGTCCTGCTCTGGGCGATGTGGGCGGTCATGATGACCGCCATGATGCTGCCGTCAGCCGCCCCTCTCGTCCTGCTGTACGCCGGCGCGCTCCGTGCGCGGGGGGAGGCGGGCGCGGGGCGGCAACTCTACGCGATGGGGGCAGGCTATGTGCTCGTCTGGGCCCTGTTCAGCGTCGGCGCTACCGTGCTGCAGCGGGTCTTGTCGTCGGCGCT
This sequence comes from Vicinamibacterales bacterium, assembly GCA_035250005.1. GTDB lineage: Bacteria > Acidobacteriota > Vicinamibacteria > Vicinamibacterales > 2-12-FULL-66-21 > JACDCA01. The sequence goes on from DATFFM010000031.1 coordinate 57,069, forward strand.
CGTTCTGAACCCGATGATGGAGACGGCGACACCAGCCGCCGGCGCCGCGGTGCTCGCGATCGCCGGCCTGTACCAGCTCACGCCGCTCAAGAGCGCCTGCCTGCGCGTGTGCCGTTCGCCGCTTTCGTATCTGCTGCAGCGCTGGCGCTCGGGCGCGAGCGGCGCGTTCCGCCTGGGCGTGCACCATGGCGTCTACTGCGTGGGGTGCTGCTGGGCCTTGATGCTGCTGCTGTTCGCGGGCGGCGTGATGAACCTGGCGGTGATCGTGGCGCTGACCGTCTGGGTGATCGTCGAGAAGTTCGCGCCGTTCGGCGAACAGACCGCCCGTGTCAGCGGCGTGGCGCTCCTGGCGCTGGCCGCGTGGATGGTGGCGCGTTGAACTGCGGGCTACGCGTTCCGCCAGCTGAACGGGGCATACTGCCCGTTGTTCCTGCCGGTCGTGTCGTCCCACGAGACACCGAGTGCCGCCACGTGGCTGTTCGACGCACGTGCCAGAGAGAACGTGTCAGCCGCGGGATGACCGGTGTTGGTCAGCTGCATCGGCTCACCCCCGGGATTCAGTCCCGTCGCTCCCTGCGCGGCCATGCGAACCAGGTTCGACGCGTTCACCGACCAGGACACGCCAGTCCGCTTGAACTCGATCGGGGCCGACTCGACCCCGAGAAAGGTCCCCACGAGTCCGGACAGCGCCGCGATCGGCCCGCCCGCGCCGCCACTCGCAATTCCGGTGATGGCGTCGCGCTGTTCCGCGGTGGCGCGTTCGTCTACGACGACGCCAACCGACCAGTTGCCCTTGCCCATCTCCTCGGGCGTGACGCCGACGACGATGAAGCCGAGCCCGTCCAGCGGAACCGCGCCAAAGCGACCGCGCTCGATCTGGAACGCCATCACGAAGATGCACGAGCCCTTGGTGGGTTTCACCATCAGCTGGGCCGGCACGCACGGACAGACGAAGTCGCAATTGCACGTCTCGTAATACTGCCCCTGCACTTGCCAGTCTGCTGCGGCCACACCCACCTCCGGTCGTTGACGGGCCAGAGAAGAAGTATACGACCGACTCCCGCCGCGACAGCTCGACACAGTTCCTCTGCCAGCCCGTCGACGCACCTTGATTCGCGCCAGGTGCGAGAGGTTCAGGTAGCTTTCAGTACGGGAATGGGCACCTCGAACCCCGGAAACGCGTGGCCCGACCGCGGACTGGGATCGACGAACCGCATGTTCTGCAGGTACATCACCTCGCGCGACGGCGGCGGATAGATCGTGCTGACCTGCTCGCTGCTCATCGACGGTGACGCCACCCGCGCGCGCGGGTTGTAGTTGCAGTCTTCGGCCTGGTCAACCGACCGGACCGTCTGCATCATCCCGTGGTCCTCGTGCAGCAGCACGTGGCAGTGGTGCACCCACCGCCCGGTGTAGTCCGCGAATCGGCTCCGGAAGACCACCCGGCCGCCGTTGCGCGGCATCCAGACCGTGTCCATCCATTTCGGCTCGTCGAGGATGTTGTGCAGTCGCCCGTGCTCGTCGGGAATTTCGATGCGCATCACCCACATCGGGTTGATGTGGATATGGAACGGATGGTCGATGCCCTTGGAGAGAATCTGAAAGCCCGGATCCTTCGCAAAGCGCTGCTGCCCGGCCGCGCGGCCGATCGGATGGCCCACCGAATGCCCGCCGTAGCGGCCGGGCTGCGGACGGCCGGATCCGCTGGCGTGGCCCCACAGCATGATCGTGGAGTTATAGAGCACCCACTCCTCTGCCGTGTCGACGTGCACCCGGATCTCCCCCTCATGATCGTGATGCGCGAACTTCCTCGGCGGCGGCGGGTTCGGATTCTTCGCCAGGTCGAAGTCGCTGTTGGTCGCCATCGTCCGCGCAGCCGGCGGCAGCAGGAGCTTCAGGTCCCCCTCTCTGGCCCAGATCCGTTTCTCCAGCTCGGGATGCGCCTGCGCGAACTCGTTGGGCACGAACACCAGCGGAAAATCGGCGCCGCCATAGCCCGAGTAGCTGACCACGCGCGACCGGAAGCTGCCCGGCGCAATGCCGCGCCGCCTCGCCTCGTCCGGGTCCACGCGCAGCTCGTCCTCGCCGATCGGCTGCAGAAACGGCGGCACGGGCGGCAGTGCGTCGCGCAGGCTCATGACGTCGAAGGCGCCCCCCTCGACTGCCTGGCCGCGCACGTTGATCCAGGCGACGACGACGTCGATCGGCGCGGGGTTGGCCCGATCGATGTTGCGAAGAATGCTCTGCTGCAGGCGCTGCTGGAAGTTGTCGGTGTGCAGGAGCGCTTCCTGCGCGAAGATCGTATAGACCTTGCCGGCCGCACCGGCCGGCGCTTTGAAGAACAGATCGGCGCGATTGGCGTTGCCGAGATAGAGCTCATTGGGCCGCACGAACGCGTTGCGTATCGAGGTGCCGTCGCGGAAGCAGTCCTCGACGTTGCGCAGCTGCGCGCGCCAGCGGTGCTCGCCCTCGTCGGGGGTACGCGCGAGCGGGCTGCGCGTGCCGGCGTTTTGTTTCGACAACTCCCTGATCGTGTAGCGCGCCTGGCCGTTTTCCACCGTCACCAGCGTCATCCCGTCGCTCGACAGCTGGTAGAGCGGCTGCTTGGCGTCCTCGATCTCCTGCAGGGTCACGGCGGTGAGCTCGCGCGTGGCCGCCGCGCCTTCACCGGTCATCTTGACCCGCCAGACCTGGCCGCTGCGATTGTCCTGCACGAACTGCCCTTCGAGCACCATGACGCGCTTGAAGCCACGACCGTCGACGCTGCCGTTGATGACGCGCCAGCGCTCCACGGCGCCGGGCCGCATGAACATGACCGTCGGCGGAAACGTGCCGTTGACGGCCGTCGGCGGCGGCAGCCGCAGCTGATCGCGGCGGCGCTGGCGTTCTAAGTTCACCGACGGCACTTCGACCCGCTGGATCAGGACGAGACGCTCGCGGTAATCGAAGGGGCCCGTCTTCTCCTCGGGATCCGGCCGCTCGGTGCCCGTCATCACCTGGTTGATCGCGTCGTCGACGTCCCCCTCGAGGATAAGGAAGCCGGCCATGCCGCTCGACACCTGATCGTGCGTCGAGCCGTGCGAATGCGGGTGGTACCAATGCGTACCCGGTGGCTGCGGCATTGCGGGGCCGCCGCCGCTCAGGCGCCGCGCCTTGAGCACGTCGCCGAGCGCGTAGCGATAATCGGCCTCGGCCACGAGCTCGTCGGGGCCGGTGACGCGGCACGCAGGATCCCGGGCCTGTTGTCGCAACTGCCAGTCGGCTCGGGGGATGACGCGCAGGAATACGTTGTCGGCCTGCGTGCCGTCGGCGTTCTTCCCCGGCTCCACGTGCAGGCCGTGGGTGTGGAGATTGGTGACGCGGGTGCCGTGCGCGACGTTCGCCGCTTCGGTCATGCATGCGGTCGGATGCACGGTCACGCCGCATTGCTTGAAGACCTCGTCGAAATGTTCGATGAACACCGGCAGCGGCAGATACGGCGGCGCGTCGACCATCGGCACCCCCGTTTTCTTCGAGATGAGCGCCGCCACCTCGCGTGCCAGCGTCGGCGGCAGATCGAGCGGATCGGGCGCCGCGCCCAGCACGCCGCCGCCGTGATTCATGCCGAGCATGTTGCGCAGTTTCACGGTGAGCGTCCCGTCGCCGCGCATCCGGATGGTTGGGCCGGGAGACGTGCCGCCGAAACTGAACAGGGCCGGAAAACGATTGCCCGGCGACGGCGCGCTCCCGGGGTTCTGATTCTCGACCACATTGAGAGCGAGCGGCTGGTCCGGCCATTCGGCCGGACGCCACACCCACGGCTCGACCCACGTTTCCGCGTCGAGGGCTGCGGGATTCGTGACCGCATCGGCCGCCGGCGGCTTGGCCTCGACGAAGCCGGGTGCCGGCACTTGCGCCGGAGGCCCCGCGGGTGGTGGCGCCTGCGCGGCCATGCGGGGGGCGCCGGCGGCAATGG
>DATFFM010000032.1:0-18683 GCA_035250005.1 Vicinamibacterales bacterium
AACGGTGAACGCCGCGGGCGCGCGGGAGATTTCGCCCGCCTGCTTCTGCAGCACCCTGAGAAGCTCCGCCTGTGCGCCGGGCCGTGGATCGTTGGCCGGAAACACGTACGCGGCCGGCCCCTCGACCCGCGACTTCAGAATCGAGCGCTTGCTCTTGTCGTAGAAGTTCCGCAGAAAGTACACGCGGTTGGTCGCGAAGTGGTTGAGCGAGATCAGCAGACCCGTCTGCTCGTAGTTGTTGTTGTTCCTCAGCGACCACCGGACCCGCGAGATCGGCGGGTTCTGCCGGAACCACGTGCGCGCGGTCTCGTTCGCCGATAACGTGCGCTCCTCGGTGTCGGCGCTGCCGCTGTTGCCGAACGTCTCGTAAAGACGGCTGATGCCGTTGTGCGTGGCCGCCATGAACATGAGGTATCCGGGCGACCAGGTGTCGAACGATCCCCAGGCGTAGACGCCCGGCATGCCCATCCGCGTCATCTCGTTGACGTTGTTCCAGCCGATGAGATGCCATTCGTTGGTGAGGATCGGATCCAGCCAGGCGTTGTACGGACCGTTGCCGATGGTGTTGTCGTACAGGAACGAGCCCGACTCGTGCAGGTCGTGCAGCACCTGCGCCTTCCACCCGAGATAGGTGTTCAGCACGTTCTGCGACAGCTTGAGCGTGAGCGCCATCGCGTCGCGGTTGTTGTCGTGCTGGACGTAATGGCCCCAGTAGACCGGGTTCACCGGCGTGTCGCCGGGATGTTTCTTCCGCCAGTTGTACGCATCGACGACCCGGTCGCGGCCGTCCGGCTCGACCACCGGGGTGATCAGGGTGATCACGTGTTCGCGAATGTTCCGGATGTACGCGCTGTCATCCACCGCCAGCCGGTAGGCGAGCTCCATCAATGCCGTCGGGGCGCCTGCCTCGGTCGAATGAATCGTGCCGGTGATGTAGTACACGGGAGCGGCCCGTCGCGCAATCGCATCCGCCGCCTCGTCGTCCATTTTCAGCGTGCGCGGGTCGGCGAGGCGCGCGAGGTCGGCCTTGTTCTGATCGAGCCGCGCCATCAGCGCCTCGGAGGCGACCGCCACGGCGAGCATCTCGCGCCCTTCTTCGGACGTGCCGATCGAGTACACCCTCACACGCGGCGACGACTTCGCCAGCAGCCGCATATAGTCGTAGACCTCCTTGGAGTACGGCAGCTTCCCTTCCGCGCCCGCGATGTCGCCGAGGGTCGCGCGGGGCGTCGGGACGGTCTTCGAGGCCGGGAGGTAATCGACCAGCGGCGACAGGAAGAAGGTCTCGGTCGTATGCTTTCGGATCCCCTTCGTGTACTCCTCGTCGATCGGCTGATGCGAATCGCGCCCCGGGCGGGCGTTGGCCAGGTCGGCCTGCGTGAGGGCCTTGCCCCGCGGCTGCGGCCTCGCCTGGCCGTGCAGCGGCGCCGCGGCAACGACGATGACGATGAAAAGGGACAGACGCTTCGCGACGCTCGGCATGTTCATGAACGTGGATTGTAGCCGCAGTCGACCTGCCGCGCGCTGGCAGAGCGTATTCGGCGGGGTGGGTCGCCCCTACGCAGGGTTCATCGAGAGGCGGCTGCCGGTACGCGGCGGGCGGCGACTCTCGCGCTTCTCGACGGGACGGCTTCGGAGGCGCAGGCTTCCATGCGAGCAGGAGCGAGGCCCGCGCGATGCACGTCGATGAATCGCCGCACGATGTCTTCGGAGCACCAGCCGGCCCGCGCCTCCTCCATGAGCATCTTGTAGGCGTTCTGCGCCGGCAACGCCTTGCGATACGGTCGCTCGGTCGTCAGGGCGTCGAACACATCGACCACCCGGACGATGCGCGCCAGCAGCGGGATCTCTTCGCCGGAGAGCCCATCGGGATAGCCGGTGCCGTCGAGCCGCTCGTGATGGTGCCGCACGATCGGGCGAACCGATTCGAGCGAGCGCAAGGTGCCGCAGAGGCTGTCGCCGATGTCGGGATGACGCTTCATCAGTTCGTAGTCGTGGCGAGCGAGCGGCCCTTTTCGGAGAAGGATGCGATCCGGGATGCCGATCTTGCCGATGTCGTGGAGAAACGCGCCGCGGTACAGCGCGTCGAGATCCGACGCCCCGAGCTCCAGAGCGGCGCCAAGGGCGGTCGCGTACTGTGCCAGGCGCTCGCAGTGGCCGACCGTGTACGGATCACGGGCTTCGACGATCCGGCCGAGGGTGAGAAAGAGCGACTCCGCCGATTCCAGTTCGTCGGTCAACCGCTTGAGCCGAATCGCCGACCAGACGCGGGCGCCCAGTTCGTCCACGTCGACCGGTTTGTTCAGAAAATCGTCGGCGCCCGCTTCGCGGCCGGCCAGGCGGGTGCCGCGGTCGCCGCTGCCGCTGATCAGCACGACCGGGGTGAATCGCGTCGCCGAGGCCTGCTTGATTTCGGCACACACATCGGTCCCGGACATCCCCGGCATCAGGACGTCGAGCAGCACGACGTCGGGCCGCTCCTCGGCAGCCAGACGCAGCGCTTCGGTCCCGTTGCGCGCGGTGTGCACGGTATGTCCCGCCGCCTCGAGCAAGGCGCACAGGCCCAGCAACGTCGGCTCGTAGTCGTCCGCGACCAGCACTTTCCCGCTCAACGACATTCAGGGCCCTCCGAGGTGGAAGAACGCCGGGAGTGCAAGACTGTAACCAGCACACTCCCGGGCTTTGCGGGACGGTGTAACCTGCTGCCATCCGGTGACTAGCACCCGGCGATGGGACGCGCGCCCGCGTGGCGGACCGGCACCCGCCTTACATTCTCGTCATCACCGGTCAGAATCGTTAGCCTGGATTCGGGTGACACACGCCTGGGGGGTCTTGTTGCCCCGGGCGGGCTGGAGCGCCCGGACGAAGGAAAATCCGCGTAGACATCACCCGCAACTCCCCGAACCGGAAGCACGGCCAGCGCGCTGACAATCAGCGCCGCCCGGAAGACCAGGTCATCGTTCATGGCTCCTTTGTTCCTGTTTCGAGGCGCGCCTTCAGCCGGGCAAGGTCTTTCCGATTGGCGCGTCGAACGGCCAAAGCCATGAACGGCGCGATCCATCTGGAGAACCCCGCAGGTGAACCCCGGTTCCGCAGTGTCATGCGCGTGCTGCCATTCGGCACGGCTGCCCAGGTGTAGGTCGTCTCCATCGGAAACGGCCCTTCAGTCGTTCGCATCACGAGGTGCTTCCCTGGAATCCAGTCGACGATTTCATAGGTGTACGCCATGCGCCGGCCGAGGAAGTGGGCTACAAACGCAATCTGCGATCCAACGCGCAGGGGCCGTGGCGTTTTCCATTCGACGGACTTGATGTTGGTGTACCACCGCGGCGCGTTGTCGGGATCGGTGGCGTACCCCGACACCTGCTGCAGGGGGCGATGTACGACGACTTCGCTCGATACGTCCACGTTCATCTGGGCTCAGACGCCGAGATCACCACGATCTCCGCCGCCAGTCGATTACGCTGGGCAGCGGCAACTTCAGCGTGGTCGTGGTTTCGCAGCGTGCCTCGCACCACGGCCAGGTGATGCATGGAAAGGCGACGAGTAGATTCTGCGACGAACCAGATGGCGGTCGCGGGACCGGTCGGCAGCGCCTGAACCGTCGCGGTTTCGATGAGCAGCCGCGAACCCCCGTCAGCGCCCGTCTGGCGCACGACTCGGCCCATACTCGCACCGTGCGGCCCCCACCGCTGGTCCCATTCGAGCCAGACGGTGGCCCCGACCAGGTCCACGCGCGTCCCGTCGCCATGTCTGGATCCCGCGATTCTCAGGACCGGACCGGCCAGCCGCTTCCACATGATCGTGCCCGGCCGGCTGGCGCCGGCCGTTCGCAGCCGGCGCCGTTCGGCAACCAGGAATCCCACCAGCGCCAGAAGCAGGAACCCGGCCGAGCCGACGATGGTCGCGGTAAGCCAGGTGAGGATCACGGTTCCGTCACAGTCGTGACTCTACGTCAGACGCTTTCGAAGGAATTGCAACCGGAGGGTCGGCTCGAACCCGAGCGCAGCATGCGCAGCCAGACTCACCGCGTTCTCCAACTCCACGTCGGAGCCCAGTTCCGGATAGCCGTGCGCCCGGCACCAGCGTTCAACCGCCTCGACCAGCGCGCGACCGACTCCCGCTTGCCGCAGGTCGGGAGCCACCCACCAGCCTTCGATGTACGGCACGGGGGTGGCGTCACAACCTTCCGCCCACGGCCGGAGCGTGAACGAGACGAAGCCGCCGAGGCCGCCACCCTGGCGTTCCCATACAAACACTGTCTCGTCGTCGAATGAGTAATCCCCACAGTCCGGCCAGAGCGACCGCATCATCTCGAGCACGTCGGGCAGCTCCACCGACCGCATCAAACGAACCGGCGAGGCCCGAGTCTCCTCGGGCGGATCAAGGCGCGCCACCGGCGACGGCCCTTCGAGTGGAAATTCGAACATGACCGTCTGCTCATCCGCCTCGATGCCGCCGAGGGTGGAGTACAGGCGCATCGCCGGCACGTTCGAGCGGTCCGTCAGCACCCATGCCGCCCGGCAGCCCGCCGACCGGCCCGCGTCGAACAGGGCACGCAGAAGTTGCGTCGCCAGCCCGCGGCGCTGGTGGGTCGGGGCCACGCCGACCTCGTTCACCCACAGCTCGGCCGCCTTGTCCGGATGGACGTAGTGAACTGCCGACGCCATACCGACGACCCGCCCTGCCTCGCGGGCGACCGCGAGGTGGTGACGCGGATCGGCCAGGAACTCCGCGGCAAGTTGCGGCTGCACCGGGTCGTCGAAGACACCCGGCGCCACGTCGCGAAGAAGCGCTTCGTCGCCGGCGCCGAGGAGCCGAATCTCGATACTCACGGTCTCAGGCCTGGTAAGTCTGCCCGTACCCCATGGCCAGCGCCCGGTCCGTGATCCGGCTGATGAACGGACGTTTCGCCTGCGTGTATGCCTCGCGGTCGAGCCGGTGCTCCCCGGCCAGCCGCCATTTGAGCGCCTCGTATTCTGCCGCGACCGGGGCGTGAGCCCGCAGATAGTCGCGGAAGGCGATCGGACCCACCCACTGCGGACTGCCCAGAGGCATCAGGTGAAGGTGATGCGTCCGGAAGGCGAAGGACGGCTTGCAGAACCAGTGCTCGCACTCCACCTGGTAGGGTGCGTAGCAGTAACCCAGCGTCGCCGCCGCCGCAATCGCGGGACGCGACTCCTCCAGCGTCCGCACAGCACCCATGATGTCGACGACCGGCTTCGCGGCGACACCCGGGATGGCGGTGCTGCCGATGTGCTCGATCGCTGCCACGAGCCATGGCCCCAGCGCCCGCCGAAGAACGTCGGCTTCCTCCTCGAACCACCTCGGCCACGAGGGGTCGTACGGAACGATCTCAACGGGGGCTTCAGGAATCGCAGGTCGAGTGTCCATCAGTGCCTGCCGGCGCGAGTCCCCTAGATCCAGCCGTTCTTGCGAAAGTACCCGAGCATCCCCGCCGACAGCGCGACCATGATGCCGACGATCCACCAGAACTGGGCCGCGTCCCCGCCGGGCAGGTGCGGGAGGTCCACGTTCATGCCGTACATCCCCGTGAGGACGGTCAGCGGCATGAAGAGCGTCGCGATGATCGTCAGCACCTTCATGACGCTGTTCAGCTGGTTCGACACCTGCGACAGGTGCGCGTCGAGCAGACTGGTCACGCGGTCCTGAAAGAACATCGCCTCGTCCACGAGCCGGACGAGGTTATCGTGGACGTCTCGGAACCGGTACGCGAGCGCCTCCGAGATGATCGGGAACTCCCGCCGCGCGAGGCGGCCGACGGCGTCGCGCTGCGGCAGGACGACGCGCCTGAGCGACGACGCGTCCGACTTGAAATCGAGGATCTGCCTGGCCAGCGCGGCGTTGGGGCGTTCGAAGATCTCTTCTTCGAGCGCGTCGAGCCGCTCGCTCAGCTTGTCGACCTCGGGACGGTAGTGGTCCACCATGGCATCCACGATCCGGTGCAGCAGCGCCGCCGGGCCCTCACCGAGGGCGCGGTGGTTGCGCGCGCAGACGTCCCGCATCTGCGCCACCGTCCGTGAGATCCCGGGGTGGACGGTGACGAGAAACTGCTCGCCGAGAAAGAAGTCGACGTCCTGCGTGCTGAAACAGTGCTCGCTCTCGCGGAAATCTATGCCGTGCAGGATCAGATAGAGGTAGTCGCCGTACGACTCGACCTTGGGATGGTGGATGTCGGCGAGCGCGTCCTCGACGGCCAGCTCGTGGAAGTGAAACACGTCGGTCAGGATCCGGGCCTCGTCAGGCGCGGGCTCGCTGAGATCCACCCACACCCAGACGCCGCTGCCCGGCTTCAGCCAGGCCGGATCGACCCGGTCGACGCGCTCGGTCGCCGCGGCCTGGCTCCGGAAGATGGAAATCACTCGACGCCCCGGCCGGCACGCACCGTCTGCTGCACGGCAGGATCTTATCGCAGGCGCGCCTGCAGAGGGCTATCGGCTCCAGGCCCGCTACACTCGACGGCACCATGCAACTTTTCCCCGCCTCGCGGGTTAGTAAGGCAGTGACGGCAGGCGGACCCGCAGACCCGCGATGACCGACGCCGCCCGGTTCGAGGCGTTCGTCCGCGAGTACCAGGACATGGTGTTCGCGACCGCCGTGCGCCTGCTCGGCCGCGAGGCGGATGCGGAAGACGTCGCACAGACCGTCTTCATGCGCGCGTTCGAGCGCTTCACCGAGATCGGCGGGAGCCCGTCCGCCGCCGGCTGGCTGAAGACGGTGACCACGAACCTGTGTCTGAACCACCTGTCGCGCTACCGGGCGCGGTGGCAGTTCTTCGGCGACGTGGACGACCGGGGCGGGGGGCCCGCGCTGTCGGCCAGGCTCGCGCTGCTGGCGACCGCACCGGAGGAGCTCGAACGGGTCGAGCGGCAGGAGCGCCTCGAGCGGGCGCTGCGCAGGCTGCCCGATCACCAGCGGGTGCCGCTCGCCCTGCGCTACTTCGAGGAGATGAGCTATCAGGAGATCGCGGAGACGCTGCGGGTGTCGGTCGCCAAGGTGAAATCCGACATTCACCGCGGCCGTGAGGCCTTGAAAAAGGAGCTGTCGATCCCCCATGGATCCGGTTGATTTCGACGATCCGGACGATCCACTGGACCGGGAGCTGAGGGCGCTGCCCGGCCCGCGGGCACCGCACACGCTGCTGCCGCGCGTGCTCGCCGCTGCGGCGGTTGGCGCACGCGCGGATGCGACCGGGTGGTTCACCTGGCCGCTTGGCTGGCGGCTCGTGTCGATTGCGGCGCTGGCGGCCTTCGTCGTCGGGTTATCGACGCTCTTCACGTCGCCGCCGGAAGGGGTCAGCGATGCCGCGCGGACCGCGGGTGACGTCGCGACGGTGGTTCGCGTCGTGTGGGAAGTCATGGCGCAACCGGTGGCCACTTATCTCTTCGTGCTCGGAGTCTCGCTCGCCCTGGCGTGCGCCCTTGCCTGGGCCGCGCTCGAGGCCGCCCTTGGAGGGGCATCACACCGATGACGTTCACATCACTCCGCGTTGCGCTCGTCTGCGTGCTCCTGGCCGGCGTGACCGGCGTTGCGCCGTCCGCACAGACCACGCGCGCACAGAACCGGCCACCGGCCCCCGTCGAGGTGCAACCCGAGCGCCCACCGGTCGAGCGGGAAACCGACAGCATCCGCTTTTCGGGCTTCCGCCGGCCCATATTCCGCGGCCTCCAGGACTACACGCTCCGTGCGGGGGACGTCGTCCGCGAGGTGCGCACGGTGTTCGGGAACGTCACGATCGAGGGGCACGTGGAGCGCGACGTCGTCGTGGTCATGGGCTCCGCGCGCACCGCGGCCACGGCGGTCGTCGAGGGCTCGCTGGTCGTGATCGGCGGCAGCGCGGAAGTCGAGCCTGGCGCCACCATCGGGCGCGACGTGGTGGTCATCGGCGGCACGCTGACGGCTCCGGCTGACTTCTCTCCGCACGGCGAGCATGTCGTCATCGGGAGCCCGCTGTTCGGCGACGCCCTGCGCGACGTGCTGCCGTGGGTGACGCACGGCCTGCTCTGGGGACGGCTGATCGTACCGGACCTCGAATGGATCTGGGCGATCGTCGGCGTCTTCTTTCTGGTGTACCTCGCCTTGAACACGGTATTCGACCGGCCGGTGGGCGCAACCGCGGACGTCGTCATCGACCGGCCGCTCAGTGCGTTCGTCGGCGGCCTGCTGGTGCTGCTGCTGGCCGTCCCTGTTCTGGCGATCGTGGCCGCAACGGTCATCGGCCTGGCGGTGGTGCCGTTCCTGCTGTGCGGCCTGATCGTGGCAGGGCTGATCGGGAAGACGGCTGTGGCGCGAGCCATCGGCCGCGGCATCGTCCGCGTGGGCTCGCCTGAAGGCCGCTTCGCCGCCTTCGCTGCCTTCCTCATCGGGTTCGGTCTGTTGACGCTCGCCTACATGGTGCCGCTGCTCGGGTTCGTCACGTGGGCGCTCACGAGCGTACTCGGCCTCGGGGCGGCGACGACGACTTTCCGCGCGCATCTGCGACGGGAGCGAAAGGCCGCTGCCCCGGCCCAGCCGGTTTCAGTGGCGCCGCTCCCGGCGCCGGCGGCTGAAGCCGCGGACGTGCACTCGAGCCTTCCACCGCCGCTGCCCGCTGCCGCGCCCGTCGTGGAGCCTCCTCCTCCCCCACCGCTCTTCAACCAGGGGCTCGCACAATACCCTCGCGCGACGTTTCTCGATCGTCTCGCGGCTTTCGTGCTGGACTGCATTCTTGTCGCGATCGCCAACGGGCTGCTCGACATGCGGCGGAACGACGAGTTCTTCTTCTTCCTGCTGCTCGGGTATCACATCGCCTTCTGGGCCTGGAGGGGAACGACGCTGGGGGGGATCATCTGCAATCTGCGGGTCACGCGAACCGACGGTGCGGAACTGCGGTTCGTGGACGCGCTCGTCCGCGGACTCTCGAGCATCTTCTCGATCGCCGCGCTGGGCATCGGCTGTTTCTGGATGCTTCAGGATCCGGAGCGGCAGACGTGGCACGACAAGATCGCCGGCACACTCGTCGTCAAAGTCCCGCGGGACGTGGTGTTGCCCTAGGGGGAAGCGCCGTCATCGGGCAGTGCGATCCCGATCGATACGTGTGCGCGCGTAGTCCAGCATCGCACACTGCGCAGTGGTGAGCCGCTTCTCATGCGGCATCAGAAGGTCCACGACCCGCGTAAAGTCTCCAGCGCGAAACGCGTCCGCAGCGTGGGCCACCGCTGCTCTCTGGTCGTGCTCCCGCGTCTCTTCCGCCTGGCTGAGCCTCTGTTGAAGACCTCGCGCCTCGACGATCGCGTGTGCGGCTGCCAGGACGCCGAAGTCGCCGCTGAGCACGTCACTGGCCGTCTCGCGGAGCGCGCGAGCGTACGCACGAATCTCGCCGAGTTGACCAGGTGACTTCATGACCTCTTCGTAGAGATCCGGTCGCCGAAGCCGGATCACCGCCCACAGAGGCAGCAGCGGCTCCTGCCCGCCATCCGGGCCAACGATCACCTGGGCGGCGAACCCCCAGTTGATCCCTTCTACCTGCACGACGGTGGTCGGGCTCACAAACCGGACGAGGAACGGATTCAGCTCGAGCTCCTTTGCCGGCGGATCCACCTCTCGAAAGCCGAATTCGCGCGCAAGGTAACCGAACGCTTCGCGCACGGCCGCCGTGAATTCAGTGACCGTGGGCGATGTCGTCATCGGCGAGGCGCTCGTGAATTCAGCTGATTTCGCAATCTCCGGGATGGCAGTCGTCGTCAGTTGACTACCTGCGGAGCCGAACCTGTCGCGATTCGCCATGCCTTCCACCGGCGCGCCCAGCGAAGCCCGATCGCGGCGGTGATCGCCAGCAGAACGGCGACGACGGCGAGTACGACCATCATGTCCGCGAGGCGCCAACCCACCACACCCGCGCCGGCCCCTCCGATGACAATGAAGCAGAAACTCGCCAGCGCGGTGACGTTCTGCGTCGCGGTGCGGAGATCACGGCTCGCCAGGCGTGCAAACACCAGCACGAACGACGAGGCGGTCACCAGGTAGGCGATCTGTTCGATGTGCCTGAACGTGCCGATCCCCGTGACCGCGACCAGGAGCGCAAAGCCAATGAGGGCGGCAATCGGCACGTAGACGGCCGGGATCAGATATCGAAACACCAGCCCCCAGTCCGTCGCGTCGAACATCACCTCACCACGCGTGCGGCCGGGGACCAGGCGGACAGGCCCCGGCCGCCCAGCCGCCGGCGGCCGGAGGCGCGCTTTTTCCAGAGCGGTTTTGATCGCAAAGCGCATCGTGTTCACGTCATGCTCTCGTGCCGGGGACTAAACCGCGCGACTCATGATCGCACCGGCTGCCGCCGGCTGCAAACTGCCTCAGACCATAAAGGCATTGCCGATCGCACGAGAAATACCGACGATCCACAGATTGCCGGATCGGTGGTACAGGACACCCGTAGCAGAGGTACGGCACGAACACACGCCACAGGCTCGACGCGACACCAGGCGGCGCGGGACGGTTCCCGAGCCAGGCCTGCCGCGATACCCGGAATCAACAATGCGAGCCCGAGCAGTGTCGGCAGCAACAGCCATAAGGGCACGCCCGGGTAGAACAACCCGGCAGCCGCAAGGCGCAGGATCTCCAGGAGGGCCGCGGCAAACAACAGACGAACACCGGCGCCGGCGGAGAACGCTGCCGCGGGCCGTCGATCAAGTCGATCAAACAGCAGAAGGTGTCCACGCAGGTGGGGACTCTTCCTGACGTGCCACATGATCGCACCGCCAAGACAGCGTCAGCGAGCGAGCGGCACGCTGGTGCGCTCGAGATCCGTGAACGGATACACGCGGTGTCGTTTCAACAGTTCCAGCAGTCGGTCGGACCCGTGCGTGTGCTTGAACTGCAGCTCCGCCGCCGTGATGCCGATGCACAGGCGTACTTCGTTCGCCTGGCCGAACAGCGTGAACGTTCCGTAGGTATCGAACAGAAGCGCCTTGATCGCTGAGTCCGGCGGAGTTGCCCGGTCGATATCCATCGACTCGCCGGCAGCGATGTATGCGTCCTGCGTATACGGGGCCAGCCGGCTGATGATGCTGGGACCCCAATCCTGCGGAGACCGGTGGCACATCATCAGCTCGTAATCCGCGTAGCACGCGTGCGGCTTGCCGGTGAGCTCCGCCGTCACGTACACGGCGCCATCCAGATGGCGGTAAAAGACCATGACCTCGGCGTCCCCGCCCAGAACGAACGGGTGCGGGGCGTGCAGGACGTCGTCGTGCCCGGAGCCGAACAGCCGAGCGAGCGCGTCGGCACGTGCGTCCCACACTTCCTGGATGTCGTCTTCGTCAGTTGCGTCCATGTTCCAGCCTCACGATTTCGGGCCAGACGGCCGAAGGATCGAGAGGTAGGCCCGCCAGGGCCCGACCGCCGTCGAGTACTGGCGTGCCATAACCCGAACGACCTGACCCATGTGACTCAGGTCGTGAGCGACCCAGGTCGCGAGGTGCTGCCTCATCGTCACGACCCCGAACTCCGGGTGCCTGCCGCGGCGTTCGAGGTCGGCCTCCGTCAGACCCAGCGACACCAGGTGATCCAGGTTCTCGGTTCGTAACCGGCCGAAGGTGTCGAGCAGCTCACCGAGTGAAAACCCCTCGGATGCGGTGAACATCGCCTCCCGATCGAACACCGGAAAAGCTACGGCGTCGCCGTGCCGGAGCATATGTTCGACGCGGGGAATCCAGTCGGTGCGTTCGCCGTGGATCAGATGCCCGACGACGTCGAAGGGAGTCCACGTGCCTGGTCCTTCAGCAGCGGCGATCCACGGTTCCGGAAGATCGGCGAGCAACGCGCGCAGGACCGCGGGCGTCCGCCGAAGAACCGGCACGGCTTCGTCAAGTTGAAAATCCACCACTTGCCTCCCTGGCTGCAGGCAACCGTCAGGCGTCTTCGGGCAGATGCACGCGATACCGAAGATGGCGTTTGCCGCCTAGCGCCGCCGGCGCCACGAATTCCTCGACGAGAACACCGCCATTGGCCGTGATCACCCGCTGTGACGCCACGTTGTTCGGATCGGTGGTGATCTCGACGAAACGAAGGCCTTCTGACCGGGCTTCGCGGAGGACTTGACTGAGCGCACGAGTGGCGTACCCCCGTCCCTGCTTCCAGGGCACGACAGCGTAGCCGATGTGCCCGAGGCAGTACGGAGGGAGCGCCTCCGTCCCGGGCTGCCAACGCAGCCCGATGCTGCCACAGAATTCCCCATCCCACAGCCACCGCCGGTACCCGGGGAGCCGCGGAACCGTCTTGCCGTCGGGCAGCGTCACGGGGTCCCCAGTCCCTTCCTTGTCTACCAGGCTGGTCAGGAATGCATCCGCGTCTGCAGCGATCCGCGCCAGTTCCTCCTGCGCAGCCACGGTGCCGCGGATGTTGTCCGGCGACCAGCCTCGCTCGAGAGCGGCGACGTAGCCGGACAGGTACTCGCGTGCCGGCCAGACCAGTTTCATCGACCGCCTATTCGGCCGGCGGCCGCCCGTTTGGACCAGCCCGGTTCGGCTCGAGCGTCACGTGCACGCGCGAGGGCAGCGCATACGCCGCGCCAGTGAGGAAGTCTACGCCCACGCCGATCGCCGGCAGGATGAAGGCGTAGGCGACCTGCTCCGATCGTGACCATGGGTTATCGGACAGGCCGTTCGGCCCATTGAGCGGATTCAACGCAAGCAGCCCGAACGGGATATTGCCCGCCACCGCCCCACTCACCTTTCTGCGGATCGGGACGTCCACGGACCGATAGCCGTCCTTCTCGAGTCGCACGACCTGGTGCGGATCCTTTCGGATCAGCCGCAGGCGTGTCGGCGTGATCCCCGCTGGTGCGCCCCTCAGGAACACTCTCGCACCCGCGGGTTCCGAGGTCACCTCGATCTCCTGGACGGTCGTCCCGCCACCGAAGCCCGGCGCCTTGTGAACCACCGAGGCACACCCCGAGATGAGAACGACACTGCTGATCACCACCCGGCGCCTCAGGTGCTTCATGGCTGCACGGCTGCGACGCGAAAGCCTATGTGATCGTAACGCCGCTCGGGTTCGAATCGGGCTCGAAAGGCCGACCGGCACGGCCAGCCGTCGTCCGCCCAGCACCCGCCACGACGGACGCGAGAGATATCACCGTGTTCGCTTTTCGTTGCGGTGCTCTTCGCGGAATACAGATCGGGATCCGCGCCCCCCGGCAGCCGCGAGTGATACCAATCGCGGCACCACTCGAAAGTGTTGCCGTGCATGTCGTGCAGCCCCCACGCGTTTGCGGGGTAACTGCCGACGCTTGCGGCCCGACCGAGCGAAGGCCCCGGCTCGGCCCGGTTGTACGGCCTCCCCTTGAAGTTCGCCTGTTTACTGCTCAACGTGTCGCCAAAGGCAGTGGCGGTGGTCGTTCCGGCGCGACAAGCGTATTCCCACTGCGCTTCGGTTGGCAGTCGGAACTCCCAGTCCGTCGGGAGGCCGCCGCCCTTGCGGCCCAGTTCGGTCAGTCTCTCGCAGAACCTCTCCGCCTCCGCAAAGTTGACGTTGCCAACCGGATAGTCACCGCCCGCGGGCAACTCGGCGGTCAGTTCGCCTGGCAGCGCTCCGATGACCCGGCGCCACTGACCCTGCGTGGCCTCGTATTTGGCCATCCAGAAGCCCCTGGTCAGGGTCACCTCGACCTGATCCTCCCCCGGTCGCCGCTCGGGCTCGCCGGGTGGGCTTCCCATGACGAAGCGGCCGGCAGGGCACCAGCACAGTCTGACGCCACCGACCGCACGCTCCTCGCCGGCGCTCCGTCCGCGGAAGGACGAAGCCGGCCGCTGCGCCAGCACCCGTCGCGATGCCGCTGCCGCCATGGTCGTCAAACCGAGCAGTAGTGATCGCCGAGTCATCCGGTTCTGCCCCATTTCTTCGCTACCGGGCGTTACGCAGACACTGGTGACCTTACGGTTTGATCCCGACAGTCGTCCCGGCACCACGCGCCAGAGCTTCTCGATCTCCTCGTTGGTGACCGCCATGCAGCCGTTCGTCCAGTCACGCAGCAAGTGAGCCTTCCCCGCCGCGCGTCACGGTTTCGGCACAACGGGCACGAAGAACACCAAGGGCACGAAGAAGACCACAACGTCATTTCTCCAAAAGGCAAACAATCAGTCGCTGCTGACTCGTGGTCCTACCCTCTGGCCGTTGTGGTCTCTCTTGGTCCCCTTCGCGTCCTTCGTGGTCCTCGCGGTCCGCGCCGTCAGCCCGTCCAGTCGCCGTTCCCGACGCGCGTCACGGTTCAGGCACAGGGCGGCACGAAGAACACCAAGGTCACGAAGGAGACCACGACGACAATCTTTTCAAAAAGGCAAATCCCGTCGCTGCTGATTCGTGGCCCTATTCTCTGGCCGTTGTGGTCTCCCTTCGTGGTCCTCGCGGTCCACGCCGTCAGCCCGTCCAGTCGCCGTTCCCGCCGCGCGTCACGGTTCCGGCGCAGGGACCACGAAGAACACCAAGGGCACGAAGAGGACCACGACGTCATTTCTGGAAAAGGCAAAACCCGTCCTGCTGACTCGTGGTCCTACCCTCTGGCCGTTGTGGTCTCTCTTGGTGCCCTTCGTGTCCTTCGTGGCCCCGCGGTCCCCGCCGTCCGCCCGTCCAATCGCCGTTCCCGCCGCGCGTCGCGGTTCAGGCACAAGGCGCACGAAGAACACCACGGGCACGAAGAAGACCACGACGACAATCTTTCAAAAGGCAAACCCGTCGCTGCTGATTCGTGGCCCTACCCTCTGGCCGTTGTGGTCTCCCTTCGTGTCCTTCGCGGTCCTCGCGGTCCACGCCGTCCGCCCGTCCAATCGCCGTTCCCGCCGCGCGTCACGGTTCAGGCACAAGGTGCACGAAGGACACCAAGGGCACGAAGAAGGCCACAACGTCATTTCTCCAAAAGGCAAAACCCGTTCTGCTGACTCGTGGTCCTACCCTCTGGCCGTTGTGGTCTCCTTGGTGCCCTTCGTGCCCTTCGTGTCCTCGCGGTCCCCGCCGTCAGCCCGTCCAATCTCCCTTCCCGCCGCGCGTCACGGTTCCGGCGCAGGGACCACGAAGAACACCACGGGCACGAAGAAGACCACGACGACAATCTTTTCAAAAGGCAAAACCCGTCCTGCTGACTCGTGGTCCTACCCTCTTGCCGTTGTGGTCTCTCTTGGTGCCCTTCGTGTCCTTCGTGGTCCTCGCGGTCCCCGCCGTCCGCCCGTCCAATCGCCGTTCCCGCCGCGCGTCACGGTTCAGGCACAAGGTGCGCGAAGGACACCAAGGGCACGAAGAAGGCCACAACGTCATTTCTCCAAAAGGCAAAACCCGTCCTGCTGACTCGTGGTCCTACCCTCTGGCCGTTGTGGTCTCCCTTCGTGCCCTTCGTGTCCTTCGTGTCCTCGTCCCCGCCGTCAGCCCGTCCAGTCGCCGTTCCCGCCGCGCGTCACGGTTCCGGCGCAGGGACCACGAAGAACACCACGGGCACGAAGAAGACCACGACGACAATCTTTTCAAAAGGCAAAACTCGTCGCTGCCGGTTCGGGTCCTACCCTCTGGCCGTTGTGGTCTCCCTTGGTGCCCTTCGTGCCCTTCGTGTCCTTCGTGGTCCGTGCGGTCTACCAGGTCAGCCGGTCCAGGCGCCGCCTCTCAGTCCCCGACCTTGACCTGCAGGGCCGCCTGCGCGGCGGCGAGACGCGCCACCGGGACGCGGTACGGCGAACAGCTCACGTAATCCAGACCGACCTTGTCGAAGAAGTGAATCGACGCCGGGTCGCCGCCGTGCTCCCCGCAGATCCCGACCTTCAGATCCGGTCGCGCGCCGCGCCCCTTCTTCACGCCCATGTCGACCAGCTGACCGACCCCGACGGTGTCGATCGTCGCAAATGGATCCTTGTCGAGGATCTTCTTGTCCTGATACGACCCGAGGAACTTCCCGATGTCGTCGCGCGAGAAGCCGAACGTCAGCTGGGTCAGGTCGTTGGTGCCGAACGAGAAGAACTGCGCTTCGCCGGCGATCTCGTCGGCCGTCACCGCGCCACGCGGGATCTCGATCATCGTCCCCACGAGGTACTTGATCCGGACCCCCTGCTCCGCCATCACGTCGGCCGCAACGCGGTCGACGATCCCCTTCTGGTCACGCAGCTCCTTCACGTGCCCGACCAGCGGGATCATGATCTCGGGCACGCACCGCGTGCCCTCTTTCGCGAGCTGGCACGCCGCTTCGATGATGGCGCGCGTCTGCATCTCGGTGATCTCCGGGTAGGTGATCCCCAGCCGCACGCCGCGATGGCCGAGCATCGGATTGAACTCGTGGAGCTGTTCGACCCGCCGCAGCAGCGCGTGCTTGTCGTTCAGCTCCTTGCCGGTCTTTCCCCGCTCCTCCAGCCGCGCGATGTCGACCATCAGGTCCTCGCGCTTGGGCAGGAACTCGTGCAGCGGCGGATCGATGGTCCGGATCGTGACCGGCTCCCCGTGCATCGCCTTGAACACGCCGTAGAAGTCGCCTCGCTGCAGCGGCAGCAGCTCGTCGAGCGCCGCGCGGCGGTCCTTCTCGTTGTCGGCCAGGATCATGCGCTGGACGATCGCGATGCGCCCTTCGCCGAAGAACATGTGCTCGGTGCGGCACAGCCCGATGCCGCGCGCGCCGAACCGGTAGGCGGTCTCCGCCTGGTCGGGCTGATCCGCATTCGCACGGATGCCGAGACGCCGGTAGCGGTCGGCCCACGACAGCAGGCTCTCGAACCGCTGATAGACGTTCGAATCCTTCGCCTTCATCTCGCCGGCCACCACCCGCAGGATCTCGCTCGGTGTCGTCGGCACCTGGCCGACCTTGACTTCACCGGTGAGGCCGTCGAACGAAATGAACTCCCCTTCCCGGATCGTCTGGCCGCCGACCTTGCAGGTCTTCGCGGCTTCGCTGATCTCGAGCGCGCCGGCGCCGACGACCGACGGCTTGCCCATCTGACGCCCGACCACCGCCGCATGTGACGTCATGCCGCCGGTGGCCGTGAGGATCCCCTGGGCGACGAACATCCCGTGGATGTCGTCGGGCACGGTCTCCTTTCGAACCAGGATGACGCTCTTGCCCTGCCGCGTCCATTCGACTGCGTGATCGGCGGTGAACACCGCCTGCCCCGAGGCCGCCCCGGGCGACGCCGGGAGCCCCTTGGTCGTGACCGGCAGCGCCTTCCAGGCCTTCGGCTCGAACACCGGCGCCAGCAGCTGCGACACCGACTCGGGGTCCACCTGCAGCACCGCATCCTTCGGCGTGATCAGCTTCTCGGCCACGAGGTCGGTCGCGATCATGACGGCCGCGTAGCCGGTCCGCTTGCCGTTGCGCGTCTGGAGCATGTAGAGCCGGTCGTCCTGGATCGTGAACTCGAAGTCCTGGACGTCCTTGTAGTGCTTCTCGAGCCGCGAGGTGATCTTGCGCAGCTCCTTGTACGCCTTCGGCAGCACCTGTTCGAGCTCGCTGATCGGCTGCGGCGTGCGCACGCCGGAGACGACGTCCTCCCCCTGCGCGTTGATGAGGAACTCGCCGTAGAACTCGTTCGCGCCGGTCGCCGGATTGCGGGTGAAGCCGACGCCGGTTGCCGAACGGTCGCCCATGTTGCCGAACACCATCGCCTGTACATTGACGGCCGTGCCGATCGAATCCGGGATGTCGTAGATGCGGCGGTACTCGATCGCGCGCGCGTTGTTCCAGGAACGGAACACGGCATCCCGCGCCCCGCGCAGCTGGGCCAGCGGATCCTGCGGAAAGTCTTTCCCGCTCTTCGCCCGCACGACCTGTTTGTAGCGCTTCACGACCTCGACCAGGTTCGCCTCGGTGAGGTCCGTATCGATCTTCACGCCGTTCTCGGTCTTGACCGCGTCGAGCGTGTGCTCGAACGCATCCTTCGGGATCTCCAGCACGACGTTGCCGAACATCTGGATGAAGCGGCGGTAGCTGTCCCACGCGAAACGGCCGTTCCCGGTCCGGGCCTTGATCGCCTCGACCGTCTTGTCGTTCATGCCGAGGTTGAGGATCGTGTCCATCATCCCGGGCATCGAGAACTTCGCGCCGGAGCGCACCGACACGAGCAGCGGATTCTTCATGTCGCCGAGCACTGCGCCGGTCGCCTTCTCGAGCTTCCGCAGGTTTTCGACCATCTGCGCGTCGACGACGGCCGGCGTCTTGCGCTTCTGCTCGTAGTAGAGGGTGCAGGCTTCGGTCGAAATGGTGAAGCCCGGCGGAACCGGCAGGCCGGCGTTGGTCATCTCGGCGAGGCCGGAGCCTTTGCCGCCGAGGAGGTCCTTCATAGTCCGATCGCCGTCGGCCTTGCCGTTGCCGAAGAAGTAGACGTATCTGGTTGGGGATTTGCGACGGTTGGTCTTCGCTGATGCAGGCTTCCTGCGTGCCAATAGCTTTGCCATGTTCGACTGACTACTCCGTTTGGGGAACGATCTCGGAAATATCCGCGAGATCCAGAATGAGGTCGCGCAGGTCCGCCATCAGCTTCAGACGCGCGGTCCTGAGACGCGCATCGTCGGCCATGACGAACACCTCGGTGAAAAACCTGTCGACCGGGGCGCGGAGCGCCGCGATCTCAGTGAGCGCGTTCTTGTAATCGTGTGCGGCCGCGGCCTGCTCCAGGCGCGGACGGCAGGCGTCGAGCTGAGCGAGCAGCGCCTGCTCAGCC
>DATFFM010000033.1:0-3463 GCA_035250005.1 Vicinamibacterales bacterium
GGCCGACCGGATCAAGCCCGGCGTGCACATGCCCGCCTTTCGCGGGCTTGGCGCGGACGAACTCGCAGTCCTCGCCGCCTACCTCGGCGGTCTGAAGTGACGGGCAGCGACCGCCCGAGCGAAGCCGCCCGGGATCCCGAACCTGCTGTGCCGGCGCCCGTGCGCGTGCAGCGCGCCCAGGCCGATCGCCTGCTGAAGGCCTGGGAGACGCCGACGGGCTGGCGGTACTGGTCGTCGGTCAACAACCAGCACGTGGGCGTCTGGTACACGGCGGCGGCATTCGTCTTCTTCCTCTTCGGCGGCGCGCTCGCGCTGCTGATGCGCGTGCAGCTCGCCCTTCCCGACAACGACTTCCTCTCCGCCGAGCGGTACAACCAGATCTTCACAGTGCACGGCTCGGTGATGATGTTCCTCTTCGCCGTGCCGATCTTCGAGGCGTTCTCGATCCTGATCCTGCCCCAGGTGCAGGGGGCGCGCGATCTGCCGTTTCCGCGGCTCTCCGCGTTCGGGTTCTGGGCTTTCATCATCGGCGGCATCTTCCTGTGCGGCTCGCTCTTCTTCGACGCGGCGCCGCGAGGAGGGTGGTTCATGTATCCCCCGCTCACTTCGACGTATCAGCCCGACATCGGCGCCGACATCTGGCTGCTCGGGTTCTCGTTCATCGAGGTCGCGGCCATTGCCGCCGCCGTGGAGCTGATCGTCGGCGTGCTGAAGTGCAGACCTCCGGGGATGCGGATCAACCTGATTCCGCTGTACTCCTGGTACACGCTGGTGGCGGCGGCGATGGTGCTGTTTGCATTCCCGCCCCTCATCGCCGGGAGTCTGCTGCTCGAGCTGGAGCGCGCCTTCCAGTGGCCCTTCTTCGACGCGACGCGCGGCGGCGACCCGCTTCTGTGGCAGCACCTGTTCTGGATCTTCGGCCATCCCGAGGTCTACATTGTCTTTCTGCC
The DNA here is from genome assembly GCA_035250005.1 of Vicinamibacterales bacterium. Taxonomy (GTDB): domain Bacteria; phylum Acidobacteriota; class Vicinamibacteria; order Vicinamibacterales; family 2-12-FULL-66-21; genus JACDCA01. The sequence continues at coordinate 951 of DATFFM010000033.1, forward strand.
ATCGGTGGCGCTGGTCGCGATGATCGTGCCGACCTTCGCGCGGACGCCGATCGTCGGCTACACGTGGATCGTGCTCGCGGCCGTGGGCACCGGGTTTCTGAGCTTCGGCCTGTGGGTCCACCACATGTTCACCACGGGGCTGCCGGGTATCTCGCTGGCCTTCTTTTCCGCGGCCTCTCAGGCGATCGCGATACCGACGGGCGTGCAGTTCTTCTGCTTTCTCGCGACGCTGCTCGTCGGACGGGTCGTTTCGTCGGTGCCCGTGCTGTTCGTGATCGGCGGTCTCGCGACCTTCGTGCTGGGCGGGCTCACCGGCGTCATGGTGGCGATGGCGCCGTTCGACTTCCAGGCACACGACACGTTCTTCGTGGTCGGACATCTGCACACCGTGCTGATCGGCGGGACGGTGTTCCCCATCTTCGCCGGGCTCTACTACTTCTTCCCGCTCGTCACCGCGAGGACGTTGTCGGACCGCCTGGGCCGGCTGGCCTTCTGGCTGATGCTCGTGGGTTTCAACGTGACGTTTCTGCCGATGCACCTGACCGGGCTGCGCGGCATGGTTCGCCGGGGCTATACCTACCCGCCGGGTCTCGGGTTCGAGTGGCTCAACCTCGTCTCCAGCATCGGCGCGTTCATCCTCGCCGCCGGAATCCTGATCGTCCTGTGGGACGTGATCCGGCCGAAGCGCAAGGCCGGATACTCGCCTCGCAATCCCTGGAATGCCGGCACGATCGAGTGGCTGGCCGAAATGCCCAGTCCGCCGTGGGGCATGCGCTCGATTCCCGAGATCGACAGCCGGTATCCCATCTGGGACCAGCCCAACTTCGTGCGGGACGTCGACGAGGGTCGGTTCTACCTGCCGGATGCCGAAGAGGGGCGGCGGGAGACGCTCGTGACGACCGCGGTGGATGCCGTGCCCGTGCAGTGCCTGCGGCTTGGCGGTAACACCTTCCTGACGCTGACCTCGGCGCTCTTCACCGGTGGCATCTTCATCTTTTCGACGTTCCACTGGTGGTGGCTGGCGCTGGCGAGCGCCGGGTGCGCGCTCGTGAGCATCCTGATGTGGCTCTGGCAGGGCACCGCCGAGATTCCGGAGACGCCGCAAAAGCCCGTGGGCCTCGGCCTCACGCTGCCGATCTATGTCTCAGGGCCGGCGTCGGTAGGGTGGTGGGGGATGTTCATCACGATGATGGGGATCTTCACGGCCTTCATCAGCCTCGTCTTCGGCTACTTCTTCTATTGGACCGCGCGGCCGGACTTTCCGCCGCCAGAAACCAGCGGGCCCGGCGTGGTGTGGCCGTCGAGCGCGCTCGCGCTCCTTCTGGCCGCGTGGCTCCTCACGGTGCTGGCGCGCCGATGGAACCGACTGGACGCGGGCGCGTGGTTCTACGCCGCGACAGCGGCCGCCGCGCTTGCGGCGGCGGCAGGCGGATCGGCACTCGTGGCGGCGCCCTGGGTGACTGGCCTGGAGCCCGATCGCCACGTCTATGACGCCACCGTCTGGATTCTCGCCATCTGGAGCGCCGCCCACGCCGGGATCGGCATCATCATGCACGCGTACTGCGCTGCCCGGCGCCTGGCCGGACGGATGACCGCGCGGCACGATCAGGACGTCGTCAACGTTACGCTGTATTGGCACTTTGTCGCCTTCACGGTGGCGGTCACCGTGGCGGTGATCGCGGGCTTTCCGCTCATGACATGACCGCCCTGCCGACCGAACCCCGCACGTCCGGCCACTACAGTCTGTGGCTGCTCACGATCGGCCCGGCGATCTGGGCGGCGCATCTGCTGCTCTGCTACATCACCGCGGCCGTCTGGTGCGCGAAGTTTGCCGGCGCAGGCGGTGCACTCGGAGGCGTCCGGACCGCGGTCATGTGGTACACGGCCGTAGCGCTTGCCGGGGTTGCGGTCATCGGGTGGGAGGGGTTTCGGCGACACCGCTTCCCCGCGGGCACGCCCTGGGCGAGCGGCACGGAAGCGACCACACACGACCTCGACACCGCCGGCGACCGGCATCGTTTCGTGGGCTTTGCCACGCTTCTGCTGTCGGGCCTCAGTGCCCTCGGAGTCCTGTACGGCGCGCTGGCCGCCGCGTACTTCGAGACCTGCCGCTGATGCGCACCGGATCGCTCGCCATCGCCGTGACCGTTCTTGCGTTTGCGTGGCTGGGGCCGCTGCCGGCACTCACGCGGCAGTCGTTCGCGGCGCACATGACGCTGCACATGATCGTGGTGGCAGTGGCGGCGCCGCTGGTCGCGCTCGGGATCGCCGGCACGCGCGCCGATCCGGTGCGGATCGCGCCGCGGTTCGTCGCGCCGATTCAGGCCTCGATGATCGAGCTCGTCGTCGTCTGGGCCTGGCACCTCCCCGCGCTGCACCAGGCGGCCCGTCACGGCACGGGTCCGTTCGTGCTGGAGCAGGCGTCGTTCGCGGCGGCCGGCGTGCTGCTCTGGACGGCCGCCATCGGTGGCGTCCGCGGCCAGCGGCGGCTGCGGGCCGGCGCCGGCGTGCTG
>DATFFM010000034.1:0-60069 GCA_035250005.1 Vicinamibacterales bacterium
TGATCCTCGCCGCCGCGCCGGGGAGTGCGGCCACCGTTGACATCGCGCCGGTGCTGGCAGTCATCGGCGGCGCCTGCGGCGCACTGGGCGGCGCCGGTGTCGGGGCGGGTCTCTCCCTTGCCGAGGCCAGCGCGCGCTCACAGCGCGCCCTCGCCCTGATTTCAGCCGCGGCGCTCGGCGGCGGCGTCGTGGGAGCGGCAGTCCAGTGGCTTGCCCGATGGGGTCTTGCCGCGCTCGTGGGCCTCGACCTCGACGTCGGAGGCGGGCTGGAGGGGATCGTCATCGGGGCAGGCGCGGGAGCAGGCTACGCCATCGCGACCCGCAGCGCGGAGGGGGAAATGGCGGCGCCGCGCGGTCGAAGGCGCGTGCGTGCTGCGCTCATCGCCGCAGGCATCTGCGGACTGGCCGGACTTGCTCTTACGCTCGCCGGACGTCCCCTCGTCGGCGGCACCATCCACGCGATCGCGGACGCGGCGGAGGGGTCTCGCGCGACCCTGGCGCCCCTCGGGAGGCTGATCGGCGAGCCGGATTTCGGTCCGGTTTCGAGGGCGATCCTCGCGTTCGGCGAAGGGGCCCTGTTCGGCCTCGGGCTCGCCTACGGCCTGATGCGCCGTCCGCCGGCCGCGCAGTAGGCCCCGTCAGCCGCGCCTGAGCCCGCTCCGTCACCGCCTCACCGACATCTCACGCAACCCTCACCGGCGCGTGAAGACCCCGACGGGGTGTCCGGGCGATCCTTTCGCACACCGCCGGCCGAATCGGCCGGTGCGCGAGAGGAGAACCGTCCCATGGAGACACTCGTGCCCGCCGCAGTCTGCCACCACGGCCGGATCCGCGTCGCGACCGAGCGCGCGATGGAGTTCATCGACCTGACGGAGCGGATCGAGGCGCTGGCGGCCGAGGCAGGCATCCACGCCGGCCTCGTCAACATCCAGAGCCTGCACACCACGACGGCAATCGTCAACGAGCACGAGCCGCTGCTGCTCGCGGACTTCGACGCCCTGCTCGCGCGGGCGGCGCCGAGGGACGTCCTTTATCGCCACGATGACATGGACGTCCGGACCGTGAACCTCACCCCGGGCGAACGCCCTAACGGTCATGCGCATTGCCATGCCCTGCTGCTCGGGTCGTCGGCATCGCTGAACTTCGCGCGAGGTCGCCTGCAGCTCGGGTGTTGGCAGCGCGTCTTCCTGGTGGAGCTCGACGGCCCGCGCGTGCGGGAGGTTTCGGTCCTCGTCCTCGGCGAGGGCGTGCGATGAAAGCGCAGCCAGAGCAAACTCGCCGGAGGCCGGCTGCCTCATCCGCAGATGGACGCCAAGGTCCGCACCGTAAGATCAAGAACCGTGAGAGACATGTCTAAGAATTGGACCCACACCGTACTTGCGCTGATCGTCATCGCCATCGGCCTGCTGCTCACTTTCATCGTGGGGCTTCATACCTACATCACCAGCACGGCGACACCCCTGCACCCTGACCCGCAGCGCGTGCCATCCGTGACGCATTCGAAGCCATCGCGAGAATGGACCGACGCCGTGGAGCAGGCGCGGCAGATCGCCCGTGCGGGGCTTACCGAGCAGAACCTGCCGGGACTTTCGGTGGCGGTCGGCGTCGGTGGTGACATCGTGTGGGCCGAAGGCGTTGGCTTCGCGGATCTCGAGAACCGGGTGCCCGTCTCGCCGAATGTCCGATTCAGGATCGGAACCGCCTCCACAGTGCTCACCTCGGCCGCGGTCGGCCTGCTGTTGGAGAAAGGGCAACTGAAACTTGACGACGAGATTCAGACGCACGTCTCTGAGTTCCCGAGAAAACAGTGGCCCGTGACATTGCGTCGGCTGATGGGGCATCTGGCCGGCGTCAGGACCGACGGCGGAGACGAGGGGCCGCTTTTTTCTCAGCGCTGCGAGCGGCCGCTCGACGCGCTGCCGTTCTTCGCGGATCGTACGCTGCTGTTCGAACCGGGGACGCAGTACCGCTATTCGAGCTACGGCTGGATCCTGGTGAGCGCGGCGGTCGAAGCCGCCGCGGACGAGCGGTTTTTCAGGTTCATGCGCACCCACGTCTTCGAGCCGCTGGGCATGGCCGACACGAGACCCGACTCGGCGACCGACGAGATCCCCGATCGGGCGACTTCCCACTTCCCGAGGTACTCAGCGGATCCCCGCTACGGCCTCCACCTGATGCGCGAGATCGACTATTCCTGCTACGCCGGAGCCAGCGCATTCCTGTCAACCCCGTCCGACCTTGTGCGTTTCGGGATGGCGATCAACGGCGGCAAGCTGCTGCAACGCGACACGGTCCAGTTACTTCAGACGTCGCAGCGACTGCCCTCGGGGGAGGAGACGGGTTACGGTCTCGGCTGGGACATCGAGACCGTCACGCTCGCGGGTGCACAGACGCGCGTGGTTGGCCACGATGGGGAGTCGCTGGGCGGGATGGTTGCGTCCTTGCTGACCTTTCCCCAACGCGGAATCGTCGTGGCCGTGACGTCGAACATCTCATACGCGGACACGTTCTCCATCGGCTCGAGGATCGCGGAGGCGTTCGCGGAACCACAGAGGAATCCAGCCCGCAAATGATGGCTGAAGTCAGAGAGGCCTCATCATGAAGATTCTCCGCGCAACACACCTGGGCATGTGCTTCGGCGTCCGCGACGCGATCGCGCTGGCGCTCGCCGAAGCCAACGGCGGACCGCTCACCATCCTCGGAGACCTCGTCCACAACCCCACGATCGTCGGGGAGATGCGGGCCAGGGGGATCGCGACGGCGCACGACGTGTCGCAGGTGAAGACGCACACCGTGATGGTGACGGCGCACGGCACGTCGCGGCGCGCGCTGGCCGCGACGCGCGCCCGCGGCCTGAACGTCGTCGAGGCCACCTGCCCGCTCGTCCACGTCGCTCACCGCGCGGTGGCGGCCCTCGTTCGCGACGGCTATCACGTGGTGATCGTGGGACAGCGCGACCACGTGGAGGTGCGCGGGCTCACCGGCGACCTCGACGATTTCGACGTGGTGCTGCACGAGGAGGACGTCGCCCGGCTCACCGGCCATCCACGCATCGGCGTCGCGGCCCAGACGACGCAGTCGATCGCGCGCGTGCGCCAGCTGGTGGCACTCATCCGCGGCCGATTTCCGCAGTCCGAGGTCCGCTTCATCGACACCGTCTGCAAACCGACGAAAGAACGTCAGGACGCCGCCGTCGACATGGCACGCCAGTGCGACGTCGTCATCGTGATCGGCGGCGCCGCCAGCAACAACACGCGAGAACTGGTGAAGACGTGCGGCCGCTACTGCGCGCGCGTTCACCACGTCCAGACCGACGCCGACCTGCGGCCAGAGTGGTTCCTGGGCACGGCCGTCGTCGGGATCACGGCGGGGACGTCTACCCCGGACGAGGTGATCGCGCGCGTCGAGCTGTGGATCCGGCAATTGGCAGATAGGGACCCCGACAGCGATTGAACGACCCGCGAACGTGCGCAGTTCGTGAATGACGTCGGTTTCGTTGACAGCCGATCCATTGACAAACAGCAGATATCTGCATATAAATGGAACGTGCGAAGAAAGCCGGGGACGCTGGTGCCTTTGGAGGTGTCAATCCTGTGCGCTGCAGCCGACCTGCGGGCACGGGACGCTGAGTGCTTCCACGGGTTTCAGATCGCGCGGCACGTCTCTGGTGGCACCGATAAGCGCCGGCTGACCGCGTACGGCACGCTGTATCGCGCACTGGGCCGGCTCGAAAACCTTGGCCTGCTCGAAAGCCGCTGGGAGGATCCGCAGGTCGCCGCCGATGAACGCCGGCCCGTGCGTCGGCTGTATACGCTCACCCCGGCTGGCGTGACGGCGGCCGCCGACGCGGCGCCGCACCGCACACGCTACAGACGATCCCCACGGCCGAGGAAGGTAGCGCGCGCGTGACGCCGTTGCGCATCACCGTTGCCGCGGTCAGACTCTGGACGCGTCTCTACACGCGGCGCCTGGATCCCGAGGTTCGTGATCGCCGCCGCCGAGAAATCGAATCCGACCTGTTCGAACAGCTCCGAACTTACGGCAATGACCGCTGGCTCGCCGCGCGGATGCTGGTCCGATTGCTCGCCGGAGTGCACAGCGATGTATTGTGGCGGCTCGAAACCGCTCGGGAACCAGACAACAGCAAACGCGTCCGCACGATCTTCGCGGCTGCGGTGATGGGCATCGTCGCCGTGCTCTGGACGGCATTCAGCACGCCGCCGAATCCTCCGGACCCGCCGGTCGCTCCGAAGTATCGTTCGCGACTGGAGCTTCGTCCCTACCCCGCTCCTCCGCCGCCGCCTCCACCCTTCTGCAGTCCTCCGGGACTTGGCCGGCGATCGGAGGAGCCGTGCACGAAGTAGCCCTGATCTCCTTGACGCTCCTTCTTGGCGGGATGCCTGCGTTCGGTCAGACAACTGCGGCGCCCGTCGTCAAGGTAGATGCGGTAAGCGCCATCCTCGACGCTTTCGCGCAGGTGCCGGTCGTGGCACTCGAGGAACCGCACGGCGACGAGCGGGCACATGCCTTCAGACTCGCATTGGTGCGGGATCCCCGGTTCCCCCCTGTCGTCGACGACATTGTCGTGGAATTCGGGAACTCACGATACCAGGACGTGATGGATCGATTTGTTGCCGGCGAACCGGTCGGTGCGGCCGATCTGCGCAAAGTGTGGCAGGACACGACGCAGGCGCACACGATCTGGGACCGCCCGATCTACGAGCATTTCTTCCGAGCGGTCCGCGATGTGAACCTGGGGTTGGCGCGCGATGTCCGGCTGCGTGTGTTGCTCGGCGACCCGCCAATCGACTGGCAGACGGTTCACACACCGGACGACCGGCGGAAGTGGTTACAAATGGGACGCAGTACGTACCCGGTTGACGTGATCCGCCGCGAAGTGCTGAAGAAGGGCCGGCGGGCGCTCGTCGTCTACGGCGCCTACCATCTGATCCGGAACAACCTCGCGGGACCGAATCTCTCCGAGCGCCTGGAGGCGGCTACAGGGATCCGGCCGTTCGTCGTCCTCACCCACCCCACCGGAAACCTTGAAGTCATGAGGGTCGATCCAGCTGCGCTGTCGACGCGCAGCCTGGCGCTCACGAAAGGCACGACGTTGGAGGGCCAGATGGACGGCATTCTGTATCTTGGCCCTCCGTCACACCGCAGAACGTCCCGCCTGGATGCATCGCTGTGTGCCGACGCGGCGTACCGGACGATGAGAACAGGCCGCATGCGACTCGTGGGCATGAGCAATGCCGAAGAGGAGCTTGCGCGGGAGTGTCAGGCGCAGCCCGACTTCTCCGGCGTGTGGAAACCTGACGGGGCCGATACTCCGACGACACCGCCCCCAGCCGTCAAGCCTGGCGATCGACCGCCGCCCCCGCCGCCGCCACGAACGCTGCTCGCCACCATCACCCAATCCGCCACGGAGATGAGATTGGAGCGCCGGGTGGAGACGGGTGGACGTGAGGTGGTGTATACGCTCGCGTACAAGTTCGACGGAACTGAGAGTGTCAACCAGGTGGGCCCCTTGATCTACCGGACGAAGGCGTCCTGGGCCGGCGGCCAGCTCACGCTCACCTCGATTATCAGTGTCTCCGGGAATGCCACCGGCGAACTCACGGAGGTCTATCGCCTCGACGGCGCCGATCTCATCGTCGAATCAAATCGGAAAGTCCCTGCCGGCACCTTCAGTGACAGAGTAGTGTACCGAAGGGTGCCACCGCGCTGAGCGCTTCCGTGTGGAGAGGATAGGTGTTCGACGCAGAAGCGGCGAGCGTAATTACTTCAATCCGAGCTTCCTGCCCTCCGCGAGCAGTTCAATCGACTGGCCAATGCGCCTTTCCCTGGTCTCGCGTCGCTTGGCTGTGTGGTGCTTCGCGAGCCATCGCCGCCACTGTTCCCGGGTTCGCACGTCGAGCGTGATCACGATGCCCCTACTTCTTCACCCCCGAGTACTCCAGCATCTGCGTCATCAGATCCATCGGATATGAGATCGTGACGTCGGTGATGCGGCCGTCGGCGCCCATCACCGGCGTCAGCTTCGGCATCACGAAACCGGTGTACGACGGCAGCTTGAGCGCGTCCACGCGGGTCACGACCTCGTCCCGAAGCTTGGGGTCGAAGTGCACGCCGTGCTTTTCGAACAGTGCCTTCGCCGCCGCGTAGTCTCCCTCTGACTTGATCCGCTGCACCTCGGCGAGCAGGCGCCCGACGCCTTCGCGGAAGGCGACCGGATCCACCATCACGAGATAGGTCTTGCCGTCGCGCGTCCGATGCTCGATCGCCTTCGTGTTGTCCATCAGCCAGCGGACAATCATCTGGCGATTGCGCATGTGGTCCTCCTCGATCTGCGTGCCCTCGCGGATCCGCCGCAGCTGCACCAGCGCATTGCGCGTGTAACTTTCGTACTCCGCGCGAACGATAGCGTCATGATCTGCTGCCGGGATGATGCCGAGCTCCACGAGCTTCGGATCGGCGATGAAATACAGACCGACCAGGTCGGCGCGGCCTTCTTCGAGCGCCGAGAACTGCTCCTTGATCAGCTCCTGCGGCGACGCCGTGAGCGCGTCCGACTGCCGGCCCGAGGCGTGGCCGATCACCTCGTGCATGTCCGTCGTCAGCGAGGATCCGAGCTCCGCGAATCTCTCGGCGCGCTCGGCCTCCTCGGGCGACCATGAGAACTCGCGGCGCATGCCGCCGGGCAACGATGCGTTGTTCGCCTCGACGACATTCGACAGGGCCACCGACTTGCTGCCGTACTTCTCGCGGATCTTCTGATCGTTGGGCAGGTTGATCCCGATCGGCGTCACCGGGCCCGAGTCGCCCGTTTCGACGACGACGTCGATGGCGTTGGCGACGATGCCCTGCACGTTCGGCTTGCGGTACTTCGGATCCCAGGGCATGCGGTCTTCGAACCACTGGGCGTTCTCGGCGAGTTTCTTGATGCGCGCGGTCTTCTCCTGATTCACGTAGAAGACGAGGCCTTCCCACGAGCCCTTGATGCCGCGGGGATCCATGTAGACCTCGATGAAGCCGTTGATCGTGTCGACCGGCGAGGCGTTGTCCTGCACCCACGCGATGTCGTACTGCTCGCGGTCCGCCTGCTCTCCCGTCCGGTAGAACTGGACGAGCGCCGACAGGGCCTTTCCCATCGGGTCGGTCGCAAAGGGGCGCGCGGCTTCGAGATGCCTGACGATCTCGGCGATCTGCTTTCCGTAGCGTCCGTTGATGCGATAGACCTCCTCGTTGAGCGTGCGGTCGCGCTTGACCAGGCGCGAGTTCAGGCCGTAGCGCTCCGTGAACCCCTCGAGATCCTTCATCGTCACGCCGTCGTACAGGTTGTTGGCGCTGGCCTCGAGGATGTCCCTGCCCGGGCCGGGATTCTTGTTCGTGACGATGGGATCGAAGCGCGGGTCGAAGAACATCGGCCGCAGCCGCGTCAGCATCGCCTCGAGCGCCTCACCCTGGCGCGTCTGGAACGTCGCACCGTTCGCGCCGGCTTTGCGCGCGGCAGCGGCAAACGCGTCGGGCGGGCACGCGAGCACGAACTTCCGCGCGGTCAGGTTGTTGTAGGGGCCGTTGTTGATCCAGAAGAGCTTCGTGTACCGCTGGACCTCCGCCAGCGTCGCGGCGTCCACACCTTCCGAATGGGCGACGATCCCTTCGAGCACCGACCGCATCTCGAGCGCGCTCTCGTGCTTCTGGTCGAAGAAGATGTCGCGGCCCGCGAGCGCCGCTTGGTACAGGTGCCAGATCAGGGTTTTCTCCCTGAGCGGAAGGGCCGAAAATCCATCGGCATAGAGCTGGACGACCGCGGCATCGCCGACTCGTTCGAGCAGGTACTTGCGATCGGCGGGGGGCGTAACGGCGGCCGAGACGGGAGCGGAGGTGGGCGGTGGCGGCGTATCCGCGGCCTTGGAACAGGCCACGACTGAACAGAGCCCGAGGATGAGCAGCGCGGTTCGCATGACGGCCATGGCATCAGCATAGCGCCTGCCACGGCGTCGCCCAAGCTGTGGCGAGCATCAGCGGCATTACACGCGCGATGTGTCCAGGGCGCCGGTGCGACTCAGAAGCGCCAGGCAAGACCCGCGCGCAACGGCCCCACCCCAAGGAGCCCCTCGCCCTCCACCTCGCCCACGAGCATCATCCGAAACTCGGCGAAGACGTTGAGGCGCTGGCGGACCGGCACCTGGAACCCACCGCCAAAGAAGACGGTACGAACACTCCCGGTGGTCCCCTCGCCAGGGAACCGCTCGTCCTCGTTCGGACGCGCGACACCAGCGCCCGTCCCGATCAGCCCGTATGGTCCCACACGGTGGCGGCCGAGCGGCGTGACCCGCAGCTCCGCGGTCCCGAGCGTGACAGTGGCGCCACGGAAAGTCGAGATCGAATCTCGATCGCGGCTCACGCGGCTCGCGATGTGCGTCCGCTCCACGTTGAACACGAGCGCGACGTGCGAGATCGGCGAAAAATCAATGCCAGCCGCGATGCTGTAACCGCGATCGCGAAGGGTCGGCCCGGCCGACCCATGCACGCCGAATGACTGACCGTTCGCGACGCCCAGCGACGCCAGCAACATCACGAACATCAGACAGGCGATCCTTCGCAACGAAACCCCCTCGACAGAGGTATGCGCAGAACGGATGGCTTTCGGCTCACAGCCGACAGCGCCACCTGCTGCTCGACATGCTGGCCGGGCCATGCGGCAGCTCACGCTGGGCATCGCCGCTGGTTCGCTGTCGGTCGCGGCCTCTTCGGTCGTGGGGATCGGCGCCGGGGCCTGCCAGCGCCCTGCTGGTGACAGTGGCCGAGGTGATGGGAGGCGGTGGCGAGAGCCTTCGCCACTCGAACGCTCCATTTCCGCGGTATTTGCGCCCCCTCACCGCCATCTCACGAATCGCTCATCCCCCGTGAGAACTCTGGAGGACGTCCCGGCGTCCACGCCGCCATGACAATCCGCAACTGCCTGACGGCCCGCTTCAGCTGGAACGAATCGCGGTCCTTCGACTTCGTGCCGGTCGTTCACTTCCGCGGGATGATCGTGCGCTTCACACGCGATAATGCGGCGTTGTGGACTGACGTATGGCGATGAGTGCAAAAGGGACCTGGCTCGCCGCGCTCGGGCTGGCCGTGGGCGTACTGCTCGCGGTGGGGCTGGGAGTGTATACGTTCATCACGTCCACCACGATAAAGCTGCACCAGGACCCGAAAGACGTGCCATCGGTTGTGGCGGCGCCTCCAACCCCAGAATGGGCCGACGCGGTGGATCAGGCGCGACAGCTCGCCCGCGCGGGTCTGGTCGAGCAGAACCTGCCGGGACTCTCGGTGGCCGTCGGCGCCGGCGGCAACATCGTGTGGGCCGAAGGCTTTGGCTGGGCGGATGTCGAACACAAGCTACCGGTCGGGCCGCGGATCCGCTTCAGGATCGGTCACGCCTCCAAGACGCTCACTTCCGCCGCGGTCGGCCTGTTGCTCGAGAAAGGCCGGCTGCGCCTCAACGACGAGATACAGACGTACGTGCCGGCATTTCCCGAGAAGGAGTGGCCCGTCACGCTGCGCCAGTTGATGGGACATGTGGCGGGCGTGAGGCACTACCGTGATGAAGGCGATTACATGCCGTCGGCGCACTGCGACCGAGCGGCAGACGGGTTGAAGAGTTTCGAGAACGACCCGTTGCAGTTCGAGCCGGAGACCCAGTACAGGTATTCGACCTTTGGCTGGATCCTGGTAAGCGCCGCGGTCGAAGCGGCGGCGGACGAGCCGTTCTTCACCTTCATGCGCACCCGGATCTTCGAGCCATTGGGCATGGTCGACACGACGCCTGACTCCGGGCCCGAACCGATCCCGGATCGCGCGACCTTCTACTACCCGAGATTGAGCGGAGATCCCGGTTTCGGCCCCGAGCTGGCGTCCGCCGTCGACTACTCGTGTTTCGCAGGAGCCGGCGCGTTTCTCTCCACGCCCTCCGACCTGGTGCGGTTCGGGATGGCGCTCGGCAGCGGCAAGCTGCTGCGGCGCGCCACCGTCACGAAGCTTCAGACACCACAGCTGCTGGCCTCGGGTGAGGAGACCGACTACGCCCTCGGTTGGATGCTCGAGACCGTTCCGCTCGCGGGCGCGCCCACGCAGCTGGTCGGCCATGCCAGCCGAACCATGTTGGGTGGCTCCACGTCGTTCCTCACCTTTCCCGAGCGCGGACTCGTCGTGGCCGTGACGTCGAACATTTCCAAAGCGAGCTTGAGGTCGATCGGGTTGAGGATCGCGCAGGTCTTCGCGGACCAGGGCAGAACTCCACCATCCCAGTGATGCCCGCCGATCCGCTCGACGCACAGGCCGCCGCGTTCGCCCATCTCCTGCGAGTAGCGGGGAACGACGCCGACGCGGCGTTCAAGAAGGCGTGCGCGCTTGCCGACGGCTTGTTCCCGCATCAAGTCGAAGGGGTCGCATTTCTCCTGGGACGCCGCCGCGCGATCCTGGCCGACGACATGGGCCTCGGCAAGACGCGACAGGCGATCGTGTCGTTACGGCATCTCGAGCCCAACGGTCCGTATCTCGTCGTGTGCCCGGCGTCGGTGAAGCGAAACTGGGCGCGCGAGATCGAACAGGTGATTCCCGACGCGTCGCTGGTCGTGGTGGATGGCAGCGCGCCGGTCGATCTCGATGCGACCTGGGTCATCGTCAATTACGACATTCTCGGCCGCCATCGAGACGTCCTCGAGCAGTGTGGCTGGGCGGCGCTCGTGTTCGACGAAGCCCACTACCTGAAGAACCACACGAGCGCGCGCAGCAAGCTGGCTCGCGGTCTGACCGACAGGGCGAGCGCAAAGGCGGCCCGTCCCCTGATCGTCCAGCTGTTGACCGGCACACCGCTCACGAGCCGACCCCGCGATCTCTTCGTGCTGCTGCAGCTCGTCGGACATCCGCTCGGACGCAGCTTTCTCGCCTTCGCGAAACGCTACTGCGCGGCCGAGAAGGGGGAGTTCGGCTGGAAGACCGGCGGCGCCTCGAACATCGACGAGCTCACGGTGCAGCTGCACGGCGTCATGCTGCGGCGGTCGAAAGACGACGTGCTGGCGTTGCCGCCGAAACTGCGAACGTGGATGCCTGTGACCGTGCCGGCGACGACTGGCGCACGGGCGATCAGGAAGGTCGTGGCACTCCTGACGGGGAAGAGCGACGAGAGCATCGGTCGGATCTCGAAGGCGACCGATCCCCGAAGACGCGGACGCCTGCTGGCGTTCCTCGTCGAAGCGCGACAGGCACTCGCGATTGCGAAAACATCCGCGACCCTCGACTTCGTGAGAGGCGCGATCGATCAGGGGGAGAAGGTCATCGTCTTTTCGTGCTTCGACGACCCGATTCAGAAGCTCGCCAGGGAGTTGGGTTCGTCTGCGGTCGTGCTCACCGGGAAAACACCCGGCAGCGCGCGCCAGACCGTCGTCGACCTGTTTCAGCAGGATGAGGACGTCCGCGTCCTGCTGGCGAACATCATCGCCGGCGGCACCGGGTTGAATCTGACCGCGGCGACGCAGGTCGTCTTCAACGATCTCGATTGGGTGCCGGCCAGTCACTGGCAGGCCGAGGACCGCGCCTACCGCATCGGACAGACCCGGACGGTCAATGTCACGTACTTTGTCGCTCGGGACACGATCGATGATTTCGTCCATGCGGTGCTCGAGACCAAGGCGGCGCTGGTCGGAGCGATCGTCGAGGGGGAGGCCATCGCGGAAGGGGTTGGTGGAGACGTGCTCGATGAGTTGCAGCGTGCGCTGCATTCACTCTCATCGGGTCTGGCATTGGACGGGAGTTCCGATGACGATCTGGTTGGACGTCTGGTGAAAGAGGCCTCGGAAGATTTTCGCGCCCGCCACAAGATCGACCAGAGAGGAACAGTCAATCTCCGCAGTCCGACCGATGTCGAGGCCTTTCGGCGCGCGCTTGAACGATTGGTGAAAGTGCTGTCAGGGTCGCCGTCGAGGCGCTTCCGGATCGCGAGCACCTCGCACACGGGCCTCGAGTACGAGATCGTCGTGGCTGATGCCGACGTGACGTGCACCTGCCCCGGGTTCGAGTATCGCGGACAGTGCCGCCATGCCCGCGACGTCAAGGCGGCGCTGGCAGCCGGACAAGCGGTGCCCGCGCCGTACGCTGAAGTCCGCTGAATGGGGCGGTCGCGCAAACCAAGGCTCGGAATGCGACAGGCATCCCCTACTCGCTGCGCAGCGCCTCGACCGGATCGATGCGCGTCGCACGTTTGGCGGGGATCAGGCTTGCGAACAGCGTGACGAGCGTCAACACCAGCGCGACTGCCGCCAGCGTCGCAAGATCGGATGGAGCGACCTGAAACAGCAGACCCGCGAGCAGGTTCGAGAGCGCCCGCCCGAGGAGCACCGCCCCGGCCAGGCCGATGGCCAGACCGATGGCCGTCAGAGTCAGGGCTTCGCCGATCACCAGACGCAGCACTGAGCCCGGACGCGCGCCGAGCGCCATTCGAATCCCGATCTCCTGGGTGCGCTGCGAGACCCCGAACGCCATGACGCCGTACAGGCCGACAGCCGCGAGCACCAGCGCAATCCCCGCGAACACCGCCAGCAACATCGTCTGAACGCGCGGCAGCATCATCGACGTGCTGACCATCTCGGACAGCGTGCCGGTGTTCGCGATCGGCTGCTCCGGATCGACGGCCTGGATCTCGCGCCGGACGGCGGCGGCGATCGTCGCCGGTGCGACCGACGTCTTCAACACGAATGTCATGCCGGTGGACGGAAACTGACGGAACGGCTCGTACATCTGGGCCTGGGTCTTGTCTCTCAGGGTGTAGTGCTTGACGGAGCCGACGACGCCGACGATTTCTCGAATGATGGTCGCGTTGCGTCCCATCCGGATCCGCTTGCCGATCGGATCTTCGCTCGGATAGTGAAGGCGTACGAACTCGTCGTTGACAATGGCCACGCGCGCGGTACCGTCGCGATCCTGATCGGTAAACGCACGCCCCTTGAGCAGCGGGATGCCGATGGTCCGAAAGTAGTCTGGACTCACGAGATAGTAGAGGGCCGAGACACCCTGGCCCGGCGGCAGCGGCGGACGGCCTTCGAACTCGATCGAGTAGAGCTCGTCGCTTCCGCTGATCGGCACCGTCGAGGTGAGCGCGGCTGATTCGACGCCAGGAAGCGCGCGGATCCGCTCGAGCACCTGATCGGAGAAACCGATCGCCAGGGCTGGCTCGCTGTACTTGGGCCACGGCAGGACCGTCGTGACACTCAGGCGACGATCGGTTTCGAACCCGGGTTCCACGCGCGTGAGCTGGGCAAAGCTTCGCAGCAGGAGGCCCGCGCCGGCGAGCAGGACCAGGGCGACGGCCACTTCGCTCACGACCAGCGCGCTGCGCAGCCATCGGCCGAACACGCCCATGCCGCCGGTTCGTCCGCCTTCCTTGAGCGACTCGTTCAACTGGGTTCTCGATGCTGCGAACGCCGGCACCAGGCCGAACAGCACGGCAGTCAGAAGCGAGAGCCCGCCGGCAAAGATCAGGACCGTCCCGTCGATCTTCATGTCGGATGCTCGCGGCAGCAGAGTGGGATAGGCGCGAAAGAGCGAGGAGGTGCCCCAATCCGCCAGCGCCAGACCGATGGCTCCGCCGATGGCGGCGAGCAGCACACTCTCAGTCAGCAGTTGCCGGACGATGCGGCTTCGGCCCGCGCCAATGGCACTGCGAATGGCCATCTCACGTGAGCGAACGGTCGCCCGGGCCAGGAGCATGTTCGCGACGTTGGCGCAGGCGATGAGCAGCACGAGCCCGACGGCGCCGAGCAGAATCCTCAGCATCGGCCGGAGGTCACCCACCACGGCGTCGCGCAGCGGCGTGACGACCGCGCCCCAGTTCTTGTTGGTGTCGGGAAACTGTTCCGCCAGGCGTGCGGCCAGGTCCGACATCTCGATCTGCGCCTGCTCGGGAGTGGCGCCGGGCTTCAACCGCGCGACGACGTTCAAGAAGTGCCCGCCGCGCTGCCCGCGCTCGTCGGCCGAGAAGGCGCGCGGAGCGAAGAGCGCGGTCTCCCTGCCGCCGAACCGCCAATGGGGATGCATCACGCCGACGACGGTGTGGCTCTGGCCGTTGAGCATGATGCTCTGCTGAAGCACTCCAGGGTTTCCGCCGAACGCACTGCGCCAGAATCCGTGGTTCAGGATGACGACCAGATCCTTGCCCGGCTCGAACTCTTCCGGATGAAAGCCCCGGCCGAGGATCGGCGCGCCTCCAAGCATTTCGAGGAATCCTTCGGTGCCGACCAGCCCGCGCAGGCGCTCCGGCGTTTCGCCGCCGGTGTAGTTGTACGAACGGCCGCCCCAGGCGGCCATGCGCGCGAACGACTTCGTGTGATCGCGCCAATCGAGGAAGTTCGCTGGCGACACGGAGAAGCTCGTCCAGCCGCGCGGGAGATTGTTCTCGGTGAGGATGACGAGCTCCTCCGCGTCGACATACGGCATCGGTTTCACCAGCAGCGTGTTCGCGACGGTAAAGATGGCGGCGTTGGCGCCGATGCCGAGCGCGAGCGTGGCCACGGCGACGATGGTGAAGCCGGGGCGACGCAGGAGAAGTCGAAGGCCGTACCGGGCGTCACGAAGCAGGTTGCTCATCAGTCCGTCTCCCTTGCGGCGTGCGTGTTGCGGCGGTTCGCGAAATGGCGTCGTGGCCCGCTTCGCCGCGGCAAACGCGGCGAGCGCACCGAAGGCGGCCCGCCAGTAGCGCAGCCGAATGAACCGGCGGCCCGCCCCGGCGGCCTGCCAGGCGGCGAACGTTTCTTCGAGGTCGCCGATGACGAACTCGCGCTCGTCGCGGGGTAACAGGCGCTCCAGCAACCATCGGGCAACGTGCGGCGGGCTGTCCTCCCGGCGGCTCACGGCGTTTCGAGTTCCGGACCCAGGTCGCGCGTCAGACGCCGGAAGGCCGCGAAGGACTGCTTGAGCGCCCGGGCGCCAAGCGGTTCCAGCTGGTACAGCTTCTTCCGCCGGCCTCCCCGCTCTGGCGTCGGGTCACCGATGCGGACGCTCACGTATCCTTTCCGCTCGAGCCGCCCGAGTGTCTTGTACACGGCCCCAAGCGACGGCTCGCGTGAGGTCTTGCGCGAAAGCTCCTCTCGAATCGTGACGCCATAGGCGTCGATGCCAGTACGGATCACCGCCAGCAGCACCAGCAGCTCGAACTCACCCAGATACAGGGGGGTCGCGCCGTGCGATTTGTAAGACATTGTCATACATATAGTCCCGCCGCCCCTTTAATGCAAGCGGCGGGCGGGACCGACGTCCGCTGACGAGAGGTCGCGCGAGGCAGACGCATGCAGGTATGATCGGTGCCGAATCCGTGGAAGTCAGAGGAAGAGGCCATGTATTCCGAGCTCCGCTATGCCATTCGTCAACTCCTGAAATCTCCAGGATTCACCATCGTCGCGGTGGTCGGACTCGGGCTCGGCATCGGCGCCAACGTCGCGCTCTTCAGCGTCGTCAATTCGATCTTCCTTCGTCCGCTGCCTTATCGCGAGCCCGGGCGCCTGGTCAGGCTGAGCTCGACCGACGAGGCGCACAATTTGAGGCGCGTGGGCTTTTCACATCCGCGCTATCTCGAAGTGCAGCAGCGGCAGCAGGTGTTCAGCGATCTCGCGCTCTCGGCGGGAAACGCGTTCACGTGGACTGGACGAGGAGACCCGGAGCAGGTGATCGCCGTGCACGCCTCGGCCTCGCTCCTGCCGGCCCTGGGGCTCGAGCCGGTCGTCGGACGCAATTTCTCAGCGAGCGAAGATCGTCCCGGCGGCGAGCAGGTCCTGCTGCTCAGCCATCGGATGTGGCAGGAGCGCTTCAACCGCGATCCTTCCGTTCTCGGGCAGGCGCTCACACTGAACGGCGCGCCCTATACGATCGTCGGCGTCCTGCCGGAGGCGGCCTCGGCGTTTCCCCTGAATCAAATCCAGATCTGGGTGCCCCGGCCCGCTGAAATCCCCTACATCGTGCCGGTGCAATTGAACAACGGCGGCTATTTCTTTCAGGCCGTCGGGCGGCTGCGGCCAGGCGTCTCCCTGGAGCAGGCTCGCGAAGCCATGGACGTCATCGCCGCGGGCTACCGCGCGGCGAACCCGTCCAACGTCGACGCGCCCTCCCGGATCGAGGTCGTGCCGCTCCTCGAGGATGCCGTGGGTGAGCAGCGCCAGAGTTACCTGATGCTGTTCGGCGCGGTCGGGTGCGTGCTTCTGATCGCGTGCGCGAATATCGCCAACCTGCTGCTGGCGCGGTTCGCGGCGCGGCGCAAGGAGATCGCCGCGCGCCTGGCGCTCGGCGCCAGTCGAGCCCGCGTGCTGCGCCAGCTCGTGACGGAGAGCATGATCGTCGCGCTGCTCGGTGGCGTGATGGGCCTGCTGGTTGCGCAGTGGGCGCTCGGTGCCGTCGTCGCGCTGGGGGCCGATTTGATTCCGCGGGCGGTCGAGATACGGCTCGATCCAGCGGCCCTCGCGTTTGCACTGCTGGTGACGCTCGCGACCGGGCTGGCGATCGGCCTGCTGCCCGGGTTACAGGCGGCCCGCGTGAATGTCAACGAGACGCTGAAGGAAGCCAGCCGCGGCTCTACCGGCAGCGGCCAGCGTCTGCGTGCGGGCCTGCTGGTTGCCGAGGTGGCGTTGTCGCTGGTGTTGCTGATCGCCGCCAGCCTGCTGCTGGCCAGCTTCGCTCGTCTTCAGCGGGTAGAGCTCGGTTTCAATCCCGAAGGGGTTTTCACCGCGCAATTGGCGCTGCCGGCGGAGCGCTACAGCGGCGAACAGCTTGTCGCGTTTTATGAGCGGCTGTATCAGGGACTGGCGACGCTGCCGGGCAGTTCGTCGGCGGCACTCACCGATCGGGTGCCGCTCACCGGGGCGCAAACGCCCGCGCCGGTGGCCGTCAGAGGCCGCTCGATGCCGCCGCTCAGCGAGCGCCCACAGGCGAATCGCCACCTCGTGTCACCGAACTACTTCGCCACGCTGGGAATTCCGATCCGCGCCGGCCGTGACTTCAACGAGCGCGACAGCGCGCGGGTCCCGCACGTGGTGATCATCAACGAGTCTTTCGCCAAGCGTTTCTTTCCCGGCGAGGATCCGATCGGTCGGACCCTTGTCACGGGGATGGCGCAGCTCCCCTCGCACATCGTCGGCGTGGCCGCCGATGTGCGCAGCACCGGGCTGAACACGCCGCCCGAGGCCGACTACTTCCTGCCGGCGCTGCAGCGGCCGGAGACGTTTACGAATATCCTGGTTCGGACCGGCATCAGCCCGTCGGCCATGACGCCGGCGGTGCGGGAAGCCCTGCGCGTGGTGGACCCGGATCTGCCGCTGCTCCAGCCGCAGGCGCTCTCGACCCGGGTCGAACAGACCATCGCTGATCGCAGGCTGGCTCTGGTGCTGCTGGCGGGATTCGCTGCCCTCGCGCTGGTGATCGCCAGCCTCGGCGTCTACAGCGTGATGGCGCATCTCGTCGCATTTCGAACGAGCGAGATCGGCATTCGGATGGCGCTCGGCGCATCCCCGCGGGCGGTGATGCGGATGGTGCTCGGCCATGGCCGCCGCCTCACGCTCCTCGGTATTGCGCTGGGTATCGCAGGGGCGTTTCTCGTGTCGAGGTTGATGCAACAGGCGCTGTTCGATGTCGGTCCTGCGGATTCGATGATCTATCTGGCGGTCGCGGCCACCCTGCTGCTGGTGGCCGAGTTCGCTTCGTGGCTCCCGGCTCGGCGTGCGACCAGGATCGATCCGGTGATCGCGCTCCGTGCGGAGTGAAATTGTCAACGCTGAAATCTGAACGCTGAAGGCTGAAGGCTGGTACGGCCGCCTTCACCGGTCGATATCACCGAAGAAATCGCGGGCCTGACGGTACTGAAATCCGAATCGCCGGGCGAAACCTTCGTCCTGGGGTCCGTCACCCACGTAGATGCAGGCAGCCGGATCGAGCTGGTGACGGTGGATCAGCAGCACCCCCAGCCCCGGCAGCGGCTTGCGGCACCAGCATCGCGGCGGACCGCCGCCATGCGGGCAGTATTCGACCTCTATGGCAAGCCCCAACAGTTCGTTCATTCGCACGAATACCGCTTCTGCGTCGGCTGCGGTTCGCTTCCCCTCGGCGATCTCCGGCTGCCATGAGAGTGCCAGCAGGCGAAAACCCTGCCCTGCGTACTCACGTAGCGTCGTGGCCCGATTGGCATCGACGGCGATATCGTCGACGCCGGTCGGAACGCGCTGCTCCGATCGACTTTGGATCAGGATGCCGTCACACCAGATGATGATGGCGCGATTCGCGCAGGTCGAATCGATCCGTCGTTCAAACGGGACGACGTCGACTTGCACGAAGCCCTCGGCCAGCTCAGGCGGTTCCAGCTCCCGCTGGCAGCGAAACTGCGTCGCCGGCAGAAACGCGGCGACATCGCGCTTCCGGCGCACCGCGAGCTCACCGGGGTCGGGCAGCCTGCCGTACCGCTCGACGATCCGCGACGCCGCGTTCCTCTGCGCGTCAGCGAGCGAGGTCGACAGCCAGATGCAGCGAACAGCAATCCCACGCTCGGCGGCGGCCTGAATCACCGGCGCGCGCGATGCCCGCGAGACGTAGGTGTTGTCGAGCACGATGCGTGAGGCGCCCGCGGCGATGGCGCGGTCGAGCACCGGGACGAGATCGCGCAGCATGCCGCCCGTCTCGTCGCGGTTCAGCCGCAGGTATCCGCGGGCGGCGAACTCTCTTGCTACCGTCGACTTGCCCGCGCCGGGGAGGCCCATCACCAGCACGATTTCGGCGTCATGGCGCGCGGGAGGCGTCACTCTGGTTGACGCGTTCGCCCGAACCAGGCGGGCCGCCGGGCAGAGTTCGTCGAGGCGAGTCATCTCTTCGGCGGTCAGCTCCAGCGTCCGGAAGCGCGTGCAGGACCGCGCCGTCTTGACCCGTGTCGCGCCGGGAAGCGGCACGATGACATCGGCAAGGCTGGCCAGCCACGCCAGCGCCACTTCGAACGGCGTCGCCGCATGACGGGCGGCGATCGCGGCCACTACCGGGTTCGCCGAGATACGCGGGAGTGATTTCCTGCCGCCAAGTGGACGGTATGCGAGGAGCAGCAGCCGATTGCTGGCGCAGTAGTGAACGACGCCGCTGAGGAGGTGCTGATCGCGCCAGATGCTCAACTCGACCTGAACCGAGTCGATCTCGACGATTCGCCTCGCTTCTTCGATCTGGCCCACGGTCACGTTGCAGAGGCCGATGCGGTCGACGACACCCTGTCGTTTCAGGCCCGCAAGTGCGCGGACACTCGTCGATAGAGGGACAGCCGGGTCTGGGACGTGAAGCTGATACAGGTCGATGCGGTCGACCCCGAGGGCGCCGCAGCTCGCTTCGCAGGCAGCGGCCAGATGTTTCGCACGGCCGTCCGGGACCCACTGGCCACCGGGCCGCGTCATGCCCCCCTTGGTTGCGACGGCGATAGCCGACCGTGAGCCTTTCCAGGCGGCGAGGGCCCGGGCAATCAGCCGTTCGTTGTGGCCGCGCTCGTCGTCGTCCCAGCAGTAGGCGGGAGCGGTATCGAGGAGGGTGATCCCGGCGTCGAATGCTGCATGCAGCACGTCGAGTGCGGCGGCCTCGTCGCGATCGCGCTCGGTCGAGAGGCGCATGCACCCGAGGGCGAGCGGACGGTCAGCGGCAAACTTCACAAGTCGGGAGCCTCATCCCCGCATCTCCACCGTTGTCAGTCACACCCGTGATGCAGATGAATCCGGAGAATTATCGCAAGGGCCCGTTCGGTTACGGTTGCCTGTGGTGGATTTGGGATGGTCCCTGGCGTTCCGGACCGTATGAGGGAGCCTACACCGGCCAGGACGCCGTGGGTCCGGTCATCGAAAGTTGTCGACGACCATCAGTTCGTCGACCGAAGAGTCCACGCGCGAGTAGAAAATCATTCGACCGTCACGCGACGCGGTCAGACCGAAGCGGACCGCGCCCAGGTTCTGCGCCACCATCGTCGATTGCCGCGTGGCGAAGTCAAAGTACCGCAGCCGTGTCTCGCCGCCCGGCTGCGCGCCAGCTTCACCAGACGCGCGATCGATGTAGTAGATGCCCCCCTCGACCACATCAAAGCAGCCGGAAATCACGCCGTCCAGCAGCTTGACAGCCGTTCCACCGGTAAGGGGCAGCTGCCACAGCGAGCTGGGCCGCTCGGGTGCTTCGACGTAATAGAGGTTCCGGCCGTCGTACGATTCGATCGCAAGCGTTCCGGCATTGGTCGTGACTTGAACGGCCGCGCCTCCGGCCGCGGGTATCTTCCAGATCCGCGTCGCGTCCGTCTGGGCGACGGTGAAGTAGATCCACCGGCCGTCTCGAGAAAAGCTCGGGAATCCACCATTGGGCATATGCGCCGTCATCGTCTTCGGCGTGCCGCCACCCGCAGACACAACGAGCACGTCGGGACGTCCCTGGGGATCGCCGTGAAAGGTGATCAGTTCGCCATCTGGAGACCAGCGCGGGAAACCGGGGAGGATGGCCATCGACGTGAGCTGGAGCGGATTCGATCCATCCAGACCCGAAACCCAGAACTCCGCCTCGCCAGACCGGTCCGACGAGAACAGCAGTCGCTGCCCGTCGGGCGACAGGTTGGGGATGTGATCGAACCTCGTCGAGGCGACGGCGACCACCGGCGGCGCGAGGGCCGGAGCGCCGGCCGCGGATGTGTCGACACGCCACACATTGGCATCGGCGAAACTGCGCACATATACCAGCCGTTGCCGCCCGTCCGGAGTGCGAGAGACGACCGGGGTCAGACCGTCCTGACCGAAAAAAGGCAGCCGTGCCGGCGTGCCGCCCCTGGTCGCATCGAGCCGCCACAGCCAGCCGCCAGCCGAAAAGAGAATCTCGCGGCTGTCAGGCAGCCAGGCGGGTTTGCCTGCCCTGAGCGTCGATGTCAGGCGCACCGGCTCCCCTTCGGGAACCATGTGGCCGCTCAGTGACATGCGGTGAAACGATCCGCTGAACGGCGTCGTGTCACGGCGGAAAACCAGGGAACGACCGTCAGGAGAGATCGCGGGATCCGCATCGACAACCTGACCTTGCGGGTACGTCAACTGCCGCTTCTCACCGCCGTTCAGAACAACGAGAAAAACAGCGTCCGCCTGTCCAGCGCCAGGCGAATCGGTGACGAGCACGCACTGTGAGTCTGGACACCACGAGAGGGAATGTGACCGGTAAACCGCCCGGCCTGGCTGGATGCTGGCGACCTTCCGTTCCGATCCGCCTAACGGCGCGATCACGCGCAGTTCGCTCTCGGGTGCACCGGGCTTGCGGCGAAGAAAGGCAATCGTGCGCCCGTCGGGCGACCAGCTGGGGCTGTAATCGTGAGCCGGGTGTGTTGTCAGCGGTAAGGGGGAGCCTGCGCCTATCTGTTGGACGTAGATATCGGAATTGTCTTGCTGCGCGCCGGTCCACGTGAAGACGACGTACCGGCCATCGGGAGAGAACGATGGTGAGCGAACGGCTCCCGACAGCGAGGTCAGCGGAAGGGCGCCTGGTGGCGCGGGATTCGGCGGCGCCCGCCACGGCGAAACGGCGAAATATACCGTGCCCATCAAAAGGAGCGCGACTGTGGCCCAGGCCGCTCGTCGCGACCACCAGGACAAGCGCGCCGGAACATCGCTCTGTGCCGGGTGGTTCGGCTCGAGAAGCGGACGCTCGATCGCTGCCTTCAGATTGATCATCGTCTGATCGTGATGAGCCGGATCATCGTGCAACAAAGGCAGCGGCGCTTCTTCGGGTTGGGGTGAAACCCGCGCGCTGAAACTACTCGTGGGCGCGGGCTCCTCGTAGAGGATCCTCTTGAACGGCAGGAGACGAGATTGGCCGCAGAGGTCCACGGGCATTAGCGTCGCGATGAACCGATAACCACGCTTGGGGACCGTTTCGATGTACTGCCGGTTCTCACCCGTGTCGCCGAGCGCCTTGCGGAGCGCAAACACGTTGTAGGCGACGTTCGCTTCCTCGACGAACGTCTCCGGCCACACCTGCTGCAGGAGTTCATCCTTCGAGATCAGTCGTCCAGGCTGGTCCACCAGGGCCGCCAGCAGGTCGAAGGCCTTGGGGGTCAGCGGCACGGGTTCGCCGTCCCGCCGCAAGACCCGTTCTCGCACGTCGATGAAGAACGGCCCGAATTGGCTTTTGGTGGAAAGGTTCCCCAACCCTGCACTCCAGTTAGTCGAGCTATCCGAGGCGCAGAAGGTTACCACGCAACGGTCGGAGGCCCGCCACAGCCGCCAGCCGCACACGGGACCCGCTTGAAGAACGCTCAAATCGTCCTTCAAAGCGATTTCAAAGGTGTTTCCAAGGACTACCCGACCTGCGGCGACCTACGTTGTATACGCCCGGTCGAAGCCGGGCGCCGGCTTCGCGGCCGTTATCCGCGTTCGTTCCTTCGAGGGGAGGAGTCCTATGCGACCCATCGTTCTGACCGTGTGTGTGCTCACAGCTGCCTGCAGCGACCCAAACCTGATTTCACCAGTCTCGCCCGCCAGGGCGATCGTCGCGCCGGCTTCAACGCCGGCGCAAAGCGGCGCCGAGCTCCCGTTCCGCGGTTCATTCACTCAAGCGACCAGCGCCGTGACCGATTGCCCTCCGACGTGTCCGCCAGAGATCCTGCGGATCACCGGAACGGCGGAGGGCACGGCAACCCACCTCGGGCGCTTCACCGCGACCTTCGTCGACACTCTGAATCTCGCGACGGCGACGTCCACAGGCACCTTCAACTTCACGGCAACGGACGGAGCTCAGCTCTTTGCGACAACTACCGGCAGCGAGGATCAGTTCATCCCACCAAACGTCTCGCACGTCACGATCGTGGCAGAGCTTGTCGGTGGGACAGGTCGATTCGCCGGAGCAACGGGAACGTTTACCATCCGCTCGATTTCGACGATCGATTTCGCTACAGCCACGTCGACAGGAAGCGCCTCGTTCGACGGACACATCAATCTGGGCAAGTGAGGGTGTCGGCGGGTATCTGAGTCTGTTCGCGGGGTGCGGTGGCGGGTGTTCTAGCCTCCTGGCCGCCCGCTGGCATCCCGCGTTCGCCGCAGCCCGCTGAACCAGTTGAACACCCCCCTGTTCGTGCGCCGCCTCGAGTGCCTCCGCGATCTGCCTGGACCGCCGTGCGACTCCTCGAGGCCGTGAACCTGATGATCTGCCGCAGATGACCAGCTTCTGACGGGCGCTAGAAGTAAATCGTGGCGCCAATCGTCCACATGGATCCCCGGTGCCCTGGCAGCAGGCCGCCGATGAATCCGTCGTCGTCGTCGTCGTCGTCGAAATCGAGGAAGGTGTAGCGATAATCGCCGTGGATCCCGAGGTGACGCCCGGCCAGAATCTCCAATCCGCCGCCACCGTGCCAGCCGGCCTCAGTGGTTTTCACGACCTCGTCGTCTGATCCATCGAGGAGCTCCACCTTCCGCCGGTACCATCCGCGGCCGCCGAGCAGAAATGGCGACAGCTTGCCTCTGCCCAATCGCACGAGCAGCGACACCTGGACGGGTGTTTCGGTGACTTTCTGGTTGAGGAGGTCGAACGTCTCTGAATGGCGGTCCATGGACACTTCCAGCCCCCAGCGACTCGAGAGAAGCCGGATCTGACCGCCGGCGAAGCGGACGGATTCGTCATCCGCCTCCGAATCGGCCGTAACCCAAGCCATGCGTGCGCCCACGCCCAGACCTTGTGCAGAGGCAATCGATGGACCGGCGAATTGCGCAGCCAGGATCACGACCGACACGCTGACGAATCGCAGAGATACGCCGCTGATCATTCGCACGCTGAAACTCCGAGCCGCCTGAACAGCGGCAAGGCGCCGCCGGAGACGCAGGGGCTATCCCGGAGTTATCGGCTTGAGAAGCGTGGGACTTCAAGGGCCGTGGCGCGCGGTGACGGTTCTGTTCGAGAGAGGTGGGAGAATACTCCGTGGAGCCAGCGATGTCAGACCCAACCCCAGCCGAAATCGAAGCGCTGTTTCGGCGCGAAGCCGGGCGGCTCATCTCGGTGCTGACCCGCATCCTCGGGCCCCGAAACCTCGAACTTGCGGAGGACGTGATGCAAGACGCCTTCATCGCCGCCTTGCGAGACTGGGGTCAGCACGGCGTTCCGGATAACCCGTCGGCCTGGTTGTTCACGGCCGCCCGGAATCGCGCGATCGACGCGATCCGCCGGGAGCGCACACGCCGGACGTTCGCGGCAGACCTCGCCATCTACCTCGACAGCGAGTGGACGCTGGCGCGGACCGTTGACGACGCATTTGGCGAGGACTGGATCAAGGACGATCAGCTTCGCATGATCTTCATGTGTTGTCATGCGAAGTTGACTGTCGAAAACCGGGTGACGCTGATCCTCAAAACCCTCTGCGGTCTGTCCGTGCCGGCGATCGCCCGGGCCCTGCTGACAACCGAGTCGACCATCAACAAGCGGCTCTACCGGACGCGGCAGGCATTGCACGACGCGCACTTCGAACTGCCGTCGGAGTCGGAGAGACCGGCGGCGCTCGATACGGTTCACACGGCTCTCTACCTCCTGTTCAACGAGGGCTACCTGTCGACCGGGGAGAAGCCGATCGTGCGCGAGCTGTGCCGGGATGCGATGCTGCTCACCCGGCTCCTCGTCGATCAGTCGTCGCTGGCCAACAGCCAGACCGTCGCGCTGCTGGCGCTGATGTGCTTTACGGCAGCGCGTCTCGAGGCACGCATCGATGACGACGGCCGGCTGGTGCCGCTCGACTGCCAGGACCGCTCGCGATGGGATCGCAGCCTGATTCGCGAAGGCTACACGTATCTCCGGCGCTCGTCGGCGATGGAGTCGACTGCCGCCACCTCCTTTCATCTGGAGGCGGCGATCGCTGCGAGACACAGCGAGGCCGAGGCGTTCGCCGAGACCGACTGGCGGTCGATCTGCTGTCTCTACGACCGGCTGCTCGAGATCGATCCGTCGCCGATGGTCGAGTTGAACCGCGCGGTGGCCATTTCATTCCGCGATGGAGCGCACGCGGCAATCCCCATTGTCGAGAGCCTCCGCACCGCCGGTCGTCTTCCGCACAGCCATGTGGTCGCCGCGGTGCTCGCGAATCTCTACGCGCGGGCCGGCGCCGACGAGCCGGCCCGCCGCTTCTTGAACGAAGCACTGGCGCGAGCGACACCGCACGAGCGCGAGCTGATCGCGCTGCAGTTCGGCAGGCACGGCCACTAGCCCATCTGCATAATGGGAAGCACTTGCACGCTGCCGTCGGGGTTGTTGCGGAGAAACGGAGATCCTTTCGCGAGTTCCGCGGCGTCTTCGAGCGACGAGGCGCTGATGATCGTATAGCCCCCGATCAGTTCCTTCACCTCGGCCATCGCCGTGTCGGTCTGAATCCCGCGGCCATTGGTCCGCAGCACCACCCCGCCAGGAGCCAGCGGGGCACCGGGATTACGCAGGTTGCCGGTCGACTCGAGCTGCTTGAACCATTGCCCCCAGGCCTGCATTGCCGCCTCGATCTCGGCCGCCGGCCGTTCCCGCCATGCGAGGTTGCCCCCCTGATAGATCACCAGAAAATCCGCCATCGTTCGCGTCTCCTTGCCTGGACCACCGTCAATTCGGCGGTTATACCTCAATGACGCTCGGGGCGTGACGATTAGGACCGGGTGGTGGCCGTCGAAGGCTTCATTCGATCTCGAGCCCCCGTTCGACGTGGAGGCTGTCGCCTCACTCGGACCGCAAGGTGGTGTTCGGATCGCCGGGCATCGGCGTGCTGTTCCCGCCTGGCGGGGCATCCGAGTCGAGCCCGCGCACGTGCTGCGTCAGTTCACTTGGCAATCCGCCTGGCCACGAACGACGGCGCTCCGCTGGCGCCGAAGAACCCGGCGCCTCCGGGAGCGCCACCTTCATTGATCTTCACCGTCCGCACGAACGCGATCTCGTCGCCGCTGAGCGTTCCGGTGAACGTGATGGTCCGATTGCCGATCGGAAACACCACGCTGAACGCAATCCGGTTTCCGGCGATCGTGCCGTCTACCTTCAGCACGCGTATCGTGCCTTGAACCAGATCGCCGCTGACGCGGTTGCCCTCGAGCGTGAGCCGGATGACGATCCCGTCCTGCGCTCCGGGAACCTCGGCGGTCCACTCGCCCGCAAACGCCGCATGTTCCGGTCCACCGCCGGTAATGGTGAACCTGACCCCGGCGCCGCGTGTCGCCGTGCTCTCAGTGAGAGCGGCAAACGTCGAATAGTTCTTCTGCCGGTCGTCCACGAGTCCGCGGCGGGCGCGATCCGCGTCGGTCAGCGGCCTCGGCGCGCGGCCGACCGCGAGCAGACTCATCGACGTCCGCAGATACATGGCGCCCTGCGACAGCGCCGGAGTCGCCATCAGCGGCTCGCCGATGCTGTTGGTCGCGAGGTGTCTGAACGTCGGCCCCGCGGCCACCACCGTCACGTCGCCGTCTTCGCCGGACAGGTAGATCCTGCCGTCGGCGGCGACGGGCGACGAGTTGAAGCCGTTGCCCAGTTGCGGCAGTCGCGTCTCGTAGATCTCGTCGCCGGTGGCCAGTTGGTAGGCGTTGAAGATCCCGTTGTTCGCGAGCACGTACAACGCACGGTTGTAGGCGATTGGCGTCGGCATGTACGGCCCGCGGCCGGTGCGGCTCCAGACAACAGCGGCGTTGGATGTCTGACTCTCGGGTGGTGTGATGTCGCCGGTCGCGGTCGGCCGCACGACGAAAATCGGGCGCTCGGGTCCGCGGCCGCTCGCGACGACGATGAGGCCGTCCGCGAGAAATGGGGTCGGCACGGTGATCTTCGAGCTGCGGCCGAGTCGCCAGCGCTCTTTGCCGGTGCGCGGATCGTAGGCACGAATGAAGTTGGAGCCGTTGGTCACCAGCTGCGTTCCCGTCGACGTGGTGACGATGGCCGGCGTGCCCCATGACGGCAATTCATCGCGTTCGGCCTTCCAGCGCACGGCGCCGCTTGCGGCATCCAGTGCGAGCACGAATGAATCCTTGTGTGTATCGGCCTGCAGGAACACCAGGTCGTTCCAGATGATCGGCGAGCTCGCGGTGCCCCATTCGAGGCCCGGGACGTCATAGGCGCCGACATCGAGATGACCGAGATCCACTTTCCATCGGAGCGTGCCATCGAGGTGGTAGGCGTACACGCCTTGCGATCCGAACCAGGCGACGACAATGCGCCCGTCGGTCGCGGGCGTGGCACTCGCATACGTCGACTTCATGTGCCGCTTCTCGATCGGCACGCCTTCGTACGCCAGGCGTTCCCATATGACTTTGCCCGTACGCCGGTCGATGCAGTAGATCATCCAGCGCTGCGACGTCCGGTCATCGGATGGCGTGCCGGCGCCGTAGAGGCCCGACACGAACGTCGCGTCGGGGCGGCTGCTGACCGCGGTGGTCACGAAGATGCGATCGCCCCAGACGATCGGGCTCGAATGGCCCAGACCAGGAATCGGAATTCGCCACAGGATGTTCTCGCCGGACTTGACGTCCCAGGCGTCGGGCAGGTTCTGTCCATCGGCGACGCCGGAGGCGCCGGGACCGCGAAACGACGGCCACTGGCCGCGTGCCGGCGCCGCCCGCGGCAGAGCGGTCGATTGCACGGAGTTGTGGGTGATCTGCCGTGCCGGTTGCGCGACGGCCGCCGAGGCAATGACGAGAGCAAACGTCGCGAGGCGCCCAGGAAGTGGCATAGATCCTCCGCGCTGAATGGTTCGGTCAACGTTACGATACCCGAATGGGGCGGAATCGCCAGCCACTCGTACGTGCACTCAGGAAGCGGACTGCAGCGGTCTCAGCGGCCGAACACGCGGGTGTGATGCCCTTCTTTATCTCGGCGCGTGCGACAAAATACGTGCGCACTCCCCAACTCACGGCGCCGACGACCACCAGCAACTGCAGGAGGAACGCAGCGATGTCGGGCAGCGTTCCGGCGAGGAACGCGATGAGAAGGATCATCAGCCCAACGATCAGGACTGTCGAGGCGGATTCGAACGCCTTGTGGCTCGCCCGGCCATGGTGGGACTGGCACCTGCGGCAGTAAGGGATGTGAATGATCGCGTTTCTGCCAAACGTTGTCGGGCTGTAAATAGGAATCGAGTCGAGTGCCGTGGTGCTGACACAACAGCAGCACATCCGCGGCCAGACCAGCGCCTGCGCGGCCCTCTCCACTCCAGCGGCCACGCGGTCTGAGACCGAATCATCTGGCGGCGGCAGGGTGACTTCGGCGACGGGGCGCTTTACCAAGGGCCCTCCGCGTTGATTTGGGCGTCGGGCTTACGATAACGCCGATCCGCACGAGACTGAACGACTGGTTCGGGCGCCGCGGTCAGCCGGCATTCGCGAGCGTGTGTAGCCGGGAAGATTGCCTCCCGCAATTCATGCTTTACTTCGTCAGGCGATATCCGATCAGCGCGCCGGCTAGTCCGCCGATCGGCGCCCCGATGATCATCCCTTTCAGGCCGCTCGTATCGTCGTACGGGCCTCGCTTCGGCGTCACGGCAAAGCCGATTCCACCGCCGACTACCCAGCCGATGGACGCACCGGCCGCGACGGCAATTATCTGGTCCACCTTGGACCGCTTCGCGCTCGGGGCCTGCGCACGCACCAGGCCGCGCTCGCGCGGCGGTCCGGACGATTCCCACAGCAGCCCGCGCGGCAGATCGCGCGACACCCGCTCTGGCAGCTCGAAGCTGAAGATTGCGGACGCGACCGCCGGGCGCGGCAGTTCAGGCGCCGGAGGCGCCCCTGCTGAAGAAACCAGTATCGCCACCCCAACCACTAGTCCGGTCAACGTGCGCCCTCCTTCTGATCTGCAAGGCGTCAGGCACGCCGGCATTGGCTCATCTCCTCTGATCTGCGCGGAGCGGAGGTCAACTCACCACGCAGAACCGATGCCGGCCGGTTGCCAGACATCACGAGCGGACGCAGCCGCACCAACAGGATCGTCAGCCGCCGACAGGTTTGCGGATGGCCGCCGGACACACCGCCGTCGATCCCGCTATTTCACGGCGGCACGATCCTCGCAGTAGTCGCGCAACCATCATGGCCTGGTTTGACGTGTCCGGCGGACGCCTGCGGTTTCGGGGCACCTCCCGCGAGCCGGTGCGCGAATGGCTGGAGTCCAGCGAAGGCGTGGACGCCATCCAGAGCGCCGCGCGCGGGGTCCGCTTCTCACTGCTCGGTCGCGCCCGCGTAGCACGGCGTCGGCTGGCCCGGACGCTGTCAGACGCGATCAACTCACCGGCCGCCAGCACTGCCTTGACCGCGGAGTGCGAGCATTTTCTCGAAACGTGGACCCAGCTCGCGTACGCACCGGCGCTGCCGCGCCGTACACTCGATGGCCGCCGCCTGGTCGTCGTCCCGCGCGCGATGATCGTGGATCGTTCGCTTGGCGGCGCTGAGAGGCGCCTGGGGGCCGCGCTCGGTCCATCCCTGCCGGACGGCTTCGCGCTCTTCTTCGCGCGCTGGGTGGTGCGCGCGATGGACGCCGCGATCCGGCGCGCGGCGCCGGCGCCGGGGCGTCCGCTTCGTGCGACGGAGTCGTGGTCGTGCGTGCAGGTCGACCCGGAGTTTCTGTGGGTCGCGTCGTTCGTCTCGGACAACCCGTGGCGGGGCCACGTCATGATGTTCGAGCTGCCACCCTCGGGTCTGCGGCGCCGCGATCGACCCGCGCTGGCCGCAGTCATCGCGGAGCTGACGACGTCGCTGCCGAGCCTGACGCGGATCGCGCGCGACGGCACCGTGCGCATGGCGGTCCATCAGATGGCTTCGCTGCGATTCTGAGCGACCGCACGTCATACCCGCGGCTCCAGGTCATTTCGGCACCTGCCGGTAACGCAATTCAGCACCGACCGTGAACCACTTGAAAAAGACGCACAGCGACCGGCCCCGAGCTGCGCGAAGTGAGACCGAACCCCGATTGCCGCCGATCGCCCGTCGTCTATAATGCTCGCCGGATTGCCTCACGGAGGTATGTATGCGGGAGGCAGCTCTGCCGGGCTGGTCAGCGACGCTGCGGACCGTCGGCGCGCTTGCCTGCCTTCTGCCAGCTCTCGGCTGCAGCTCGTCCGAGACGTTCGTCGCGCCTGCTCGGTCCCGGTGTGCGGTACAGGCTGAGGCCAGTACCACCGCGTTCTCGCCGGGCGGCGGCTCCGCAACCGTTCAGATCACCACGAACCGCGAGTGCGCATGGTCGGTGCAGAGCGACGCAGCGTGGATCGCGCTTCAGCCTCAGGCGAGCGGGAATGGAGACGGATCCGTTCAGTTCACCGTCGCAGCCAACGGTGATCCCTCGCCGCGCACTGCCGGCCTTAGCGTGAACACTCAGCGTCTGCCGATCTCGCAGCAGGGAGAACCCTGCGAGTTCCAGCTCTCATCCACGCACGAGGCATTGGATGCGTCAGGCGGTCAGCGAGCCATTGACGTCCAGACGAGCAGCAGCCAATGCACGTGGTCCGCGACCGCCGATGTGCCTTGGATCAGCCTGGTCCAGGGCCAGAGCGGAAGCGGGAACGGCCGCGTGGTCTTCGACGTCGGCCCTGCGCTGGGCACGTCCCGGGCAGGAACCCTGACCATCGCCGGGCAGAGCGTCCAGGTTGTGCAGGGAATCGCGTGTACGTACGCGACCGGTGTGACGGCATTGACCGTGGGCGCCGGGGGCGGCTTTGTGAACGTGCCGGTGATCGCCCCTCCGGGCTGCTCCTGGCGTGCGCAGAGCCAGGTCGCGTGGGTTGCGATCGCGAGCGGGAGCGACGGTACCGGCCCCGGTATAGTGGAGCTCTCGGTGACTCCGACAAGCGGAGCAGTCCGTACGGGCACCGTCAGTGTCGCGGGTGTGGTCGTCACCGTCACGCAGGCTGCGGGATGCGATATCACTGTTGACCCGCCGGCTCATGCCGCGACCGTGGCCGGGGGCGCGAGCTCGGTCACCGTTCGCGCCGGCCCGGGGTGTTCATGGTCCGCAGGATCCGGCGCATCCTGGATCGCGATCACCTCGGGCACCTCCGGCACCGGTGACGGACAGGTGCTGTTCGAAGTGGCTGCGAACGGTGGCCCTGCCCGATTGGGCTCGCTGACGATTGGCGGCCGCACCGTCTCGATTTCGCAACCGAGCGGCTGCACTTTCAGCATCACCCCACTCGCGGTAGACCTGTCGCCTGCGTCCCAGACAGTGCCGCTGTCGGTGTCGACGGCTGCCGGATGCCCATGGAATGCCGTAAGTGAGGCAGCGTGGTTCAGCCTGTCGCAGACGTCCGGCTCGGGGCCGGGGCAACTGACCTTGACGGTCGCCGCGAACAGCGGGCCGCGCCGCTCGGATTCGCTCATGGTCGCCGGTCATACGCTCACCGTCAGCCAGGCGTCTCCCTGCACCTGGGTTCTGGCGCCGCCGCCGCCACATGACTTCGACGCGGACGGCGGGCGTGGCAGCCTGCTCGTAATCGTCGATGGTCCATGCACGTGGACCGCAGCAAGCACCGTCAGCTGGATCGTGATGGAGACTGGATTCTCTGGCACCGGAGAGGGCCTGGTGCAATTCATCGTTGCCCCGAATGCCGGTCCGGCACGGTCCGGCGTGGTCAGAATTGCCGCCATCGATTACCTGATTCGGCAGGCTGGGCGGTGAGGTACTCCATACCCGGGTCCACTCTCTCGACACCGCCGGGGATTCGTCTCGACTCATTGGTGCAGGATGTCCGGTACGCCTGGCGGATGTTGCACAAGTACCCGGGTTTTGCGCTCGCGGCCCTTCTCACGCTCGGATTGGGCATTGGTGTCAACACCGCTGTTTTCAGCGTCGTGAACGCAGTCGTCCTGCGGCCCCTGCCGGTGAGGGACGGCGACCGGCTCGTCGTGATCGCGAGCCAGCGGACCTCCAGCCGAACCCTCCGCGGTGTTTCGTTCGCGGATCTGCAGGATTACCGCCCGGCCGCCGTCGACGTCTTCGAGGACATCGCAGGATACAGTGTCGGCTTCCTCGGCCTCGCCTCTTTCGGAAGCGAACCCGAACGCGTCCTTGTGACCTGGGTTACGGGCAATTACTTCCCGTTGCTCGACGTGCGCCCGGCCCTTGGACGCGTGCTACGAGCGGACGAGGGGGGGCCTGGCCGAATCGATCCGGTGGTCGTCCTTGGATACTCGACCTGGCAGCGCAGATTCGGGGGGGATCCCTCGGTGGTCGGCCGAAGCGTCATGGTCAACGGCCGCCCCTGCACCGTCGTCGGCGTGGCCCCTCCCGATTTCACAGGTACGTTCGCGTTCTCTGAATCCGAATTGTATTTGCCTCTGAACTGGCGGAGCGGCGACGGTTTCGACGACCGGCAGGCTCGCGGCCTTCATGCGATCGCGAGGCTTCGGGCAGGCGTCACCATCGATAACGCTCAGGCGGTGATGAACGTCGTGGCTCGGCGTCTCTCGCGACAGTATCCGGACTCGAACGCAAATCTTGGCATCAGGGTCGTACCGGAACGTCTGGCACGTCCCGAAGAGGATCAGTTTCGAACCAATGCGCTCGGCGCTGCGATCATCCTCACGATGGTCAGCCTGGTGATGATCGTGGCCGCCGTGAATGTCACGAACCTCTTGCTGGCACGGGCAGCGAGTCGGCAACGAGAACTCGCGATCCGCGCTGCTCTCGGCGCCGGACGGGGTCGCCTCGTTCGGCAGATGGTGACCGAGAGCCTGGTGCTCGCCATGCTTGGCGGAGGAATCGGTGTCGTTCTCGGCACGTGGGTCGCGCGTGCGCTCGGAGCGATGCGCCTGCCGGGTGACCTGCCTGTACGATTCGACTTCCGCTTGGATGGCCGTGTTCTGGCGTACTCCGTGACGGTTGCGCTGGTCACGGGGTTGGTCGTCGGTTTCGCCTCGGCGGTTCGGGCGTCGGGTGCAGATCCAGACCGCATGCTTCGCGGATCACGCCCGGGGCCATCGAGCGCTCATCGTCACGGGATCCGCGGCTTCCTCGTGGTGGCCCAGATCTCCTGCTGCTTCGTGCTGCTCTCCATGGCCGGATTGTTCGTGCGGAGCCTTGCTGAAGCCGAGCGCACGGACCTGGGTTTCAAACCGGAGGGGGTTCTCAACGTCCATATGGATGTCGGCCAGCTTGGCTACTCGCAGGCACAAGGCCGGGGCTTTTTCGACGACGTTGATCGGCGGATACGATCCATCCCAGGTGTGCAGAACGTGAGCTTCGCGTTCACGATTCCGATGGGCTACATCCGGATCAGCACTGCAATCGAGCCCGAGGGCCAACCGGTCGAGCGCGACAGCCGCTGGTCCGCCGGGCAGAACATCGTCAGCACGGAGTACTTCCAGACGATGGGGATTCAGATCGTTCGCGGGCGGAGCTTCGGAGACGCCGACCACCAGCGGTCGCGCCGAGTAGCGATCGTCAACCAGCGGCTCGCCAACATGCTTTGGCCCGGTCAAGACCCAATTGGTCGGCGCTTCAAATCGCCCGGGCCGGACGCGAGCTGGCTCGAGGTGGTTGGGGTGACGGCGACAGGCAAGTATCAGTTCCTCTTCGAAGATCCGCAGCCCTACTTCTACGTCCCCATTGCCCAGGAGTACACCGGCCTTCGGGTGCTCCACATACGCGCGCTGACACCGGCCGATGCGCTCGCGCCGGCTGTCGAACGCGTGATCAGGGGGCTCGAACCTGACTTGCCCTTGTATGACGTACAGAGCATGACGCAGGCCCTCGGGAGCGGCCTCGGCTTATTCCCGGTACGCGTGGGTGCGATCGCTGTTGCTGCGTTTGGTGTGCTGGCGTTCGCGCTTGCCATCGTCGGTTTGTACGGGGTCACTTCGTACCTTACCAGTCAGCGCACGCACGAAATCGGCGTTCGGATCGCCGTCGGCGCCACCCGGCAGCGCATTGTCCGGCTCGTTTTGGAGGATGGGGCGAGACTTGTGATTCTTGGTGTCGCCGCAGGAGTGGTGATGACGCTGGCGTGTTCCCGAGTCGTCGACAGCTTTCTGTTCGGCGTTTCGGCGTACGACCCGTTGACGCTCGTGAGCGTCGTGCCGGTGCTCGGCGGCGGCGCCTTGATCGCGTGCGCCATCCCCGCCTGGCGCGCTGCTCGCATGGATCCGACGGTCGCACTCCGTTCCGAGTGAAACTCCCTCGTTGGCGCTGAAACGGTGAAGCGGCCTTGACCTGTCCCTATTTCTGACCCAGATACAGAACGTTCGGCGCTCCCGACCGGGCGAGTGCGATGTCGATGATCTTGTCGCCGTTGATGTCGCCGAGCGCAAACCCGTACGCCGCACCGTTCTTGTCGCCCAGCGTGATCCGCGCGAACTGCCGGCCCGTTCCGTCGTTGAAAAACACCGCATGCGGCCCCTGCGTATATCCGAACACGATGTCTGGATGCCCATCGTCGTTCAGATCTCCTGCGGCCATGGCGTAAGGGGTCCTGGTCTTGTCGGCGACATGAAAACCCGCCGTGAGCTGCCCCTTGCCGTCATTGAAGTACACCGTCAGAGACGCCGCCTTCTCGTCGCCGACGGCGAGATCGACTGCACCATCCCGGTTGAAGTCCGCGGCTGCGGCTACGCGGGCGGCGGCATCCGCGGGACCGAAGGGCAACGTCCTCCCGAACCCCGCCTTGCCGTCATTGAAGTAGATCCGGCTCTGCCCGCCGTCGCGGCTGGGCACGGCGAGATCGATGAAGCCATCCTTGTCGAAGTCGGCGGGGGCGATGCTGGTCGCGGATTCCGCAGGGATCGGGATGCAGCTGCTGGTGAAGTGTCCGTTGCCGTCGTTGAGGCACACGAAGCTCGGCCCGGGACGGTTCGCCGCGATGACGTCAACCTTCCCGTCGCCATTCAGATCGGCCACCGCCGCGTTTCTCGTCGACCATTCGGGAACCCCCCAGGTGCCGGCGACCGTGAAGCGGCCGGTCCCATCATTCATGTGAATGAGCTTCTTGTCGGGCCGGTCGTTGCTGGTGAGTACGTCGAGATCGCCATCGCCGTCGAGGTCGGCGAGCGCCGCGGTGTAGGTGCGATCCGGAGTCGGCCCCAAGTCCGACGCGGTGAAGCCGCCCTTCCCGTCGTTGAGGAGCACGCGATCGAGAATGGGCGTGTGCCGTCCCTTCGCAAGAACCAGATCGAGGTCGCCGTCACGATCGAGATCGCCCATGCTCACGTTGGCGGAATCCTCCGACGTGGTCTCGAGCTGGATGACCGTGTGGAAGCTGCGCGGCGTCGCCGAGCGTTGGGCTCCAGGCGCGGACGAGACTGCCAGAACGGCACCCGCCAGACACAGGGTCGAACGACGAAGGCTGGACGCAAAGCGCATGGCTATTTCTCCTCGCTCTCATTGGCCCGGCAGCACGCGATGGTAGTGGACGATGTAGCCCTTCTGACCGACGACCCATCCCTCGTCTGACTTTGGAAAGCTCAGGGCATTCGAGTACGGCTGCACGCTGCCGATCGTTCTCCAGTTCTTGCCGCCGTTGGCGGTGTGGAAAACGGCGGTGGCGTTGCTCGCTGAGGCGAGTACAAACCCTTGCTGCGCATCGAGGAACTGCATGTCCAGAATCGGGCGTGCCGTACTGACCCCGGCGGACTGGGTCGACCAGGTCGCGCCGCCGTCGGTGGACGCGAGCAGGCCGCCCTGATGCCCGCGGTGAGGGAGCAGCCAGCCGACCTGCGGCGTGGCGAAGTGAATCTCGAGCAACTGTGCCTGCAGTGGAGGGATGTGCTCGGTCCATGTCTTGCCGCCATCACGCGTAGAGGCGATTCGGCCGCCGCTGCCGCTGATCCAGCCGTGCTGGTCGTCCAGGAAGAAAATCGACTCGTAATCGTTTCTGGGCAGCTCGCCGAGGGGCTCCCAGGTTCGCCCGGCATCGCGGGTGCGATAGAGCTGATTGCTGCCAATCTGGTAGCGCGCGCCATCGCGGACATGACCCGCACGCAAGCCCCCCTGGTTGGGGAGCGGCGCCGCCGGCTGCCACGACTCGCCGCCATCCGACGTATGAAGGACCGGCCCGCGCTCCACGTCGGCCCAGCCGTCGGTCGCCGACGTGAACACGATCGCGGTGAGGCGGTTCTGCCCCTCCTGACGCTCCCCCAGGCGCGTCCACGTCGCGCCGCCATCGCTCGTCTTCAGGATGGTGTTGGAATCGCCGGCCGCCCAGCCGAGCGTCGGATTCAGAAAAAAGACGGCGCGGAGATCGTCCTCTACGGCGCTTTTCTGAATGTCCCAGCGGTATTTGACCTGCGACTTGTCGGCGGCAGGCTGACGCTGCGCAGAAAGAACGAACTGCGCGCCGGTCCCAACGGCGAGCATGCACGCGAGCCCGAGGATCCAGTTTCTCATGATCCCTCCGTCGTTCCTGCAATTCTAATCATGCTCCCGGCAAAAAGCGGCGCTTCGATGACGCAACCGTAATCGGCATGCTCGCGCGACCGGCAGACAGCGCCAGAAAGCCCCGCCTCGCCGCCAGGCATGTGAATTGCCCGACGGGGGCGATGCTTCTCATCTCGGCACGGGCGTTCGTTCTGGCCGGCGCGCTCCTGGTCGCGGGCGGCGGGCTCGCGAACTCGCAGGAGCTGCCGGCGCCCGAGGCATGGGCTGCGCTGGACCGCGGGGATGGCTCGAAGGCGGCCGCGATCTTTCGCGACGCGCTGGACCGGGCACCGCACAATGCGCTCCTGCACTACGGCAGCGCTCACGCCTCGCTGCTCCTCGGACGCACCGAGGCGGCCATCTCCTCCCTGAAAAAGGCGGTCGAACACAATCCCAGGTTCGTTGAGGCGATGGTGCTGCTGGCGCAGGTGGCCTACGGCGCCGCCGATCTCGATCTCGCCGTGCGGAGTCTCGAGAAGGCGGTGGCGATCGTGCCGCGCGACCGGGAACTGG
Source organism: Vicinamibacterales bacterium (assembly GCA_035250005.1). Lineage (GTDB taxonomy): Bacteria > Acidobacteriota > Vicinamibacteria > Vicinamibacterales > 2-12-FULL-66-21 > JACDCA01. The sequence goes on from DATFFM010000034.1 coordinate 36,913, forward strand.
CCGCACAGCTCGCCCAGTGGAAAAAAGAAGCCGACCTGCATCAGAGCTTTCAAGTCAGGCCGGGCGTACGGTTCAACGTGCTCTTCGAGGGACCGGCGGAGAAAGCGATCGGCGACCGGGTCTCTGCCGTGCTCGACTCGGCGTACGCGAGCATCGGCAAACAGCTCGACATCTACCCGGGCGCGACGCTCGAAGTGATTCTCTACTCGAACAAGCAGTTCCAGGACATCACGCGCGCACCGGCATGGGCGGGGGGCGGCTACGATGGCCGCATCCGGCTGCCGGTAGGCAACGCGCTTCGTTCGCCGCGGGTCCTCGACCGGGTCGTCATCCACGAGTACGTCCACTCGGTCGTCAGGACGGTCGCGCCGACCGGCGTGCCGGCCTGGATCAACGAGGGCCTGGCGAGCTATCTCGAGCCCGGCGACAAGACCTGGGCCGCTCGCGCGCTGAAGGCCTCAGCCGATCGGATCCCGCTCGAGGACATGGTCGAGGGCTTCGGCGGCTTCGATGGCCCGACCGCGCTGCTCGCCTACGCCGAGAGCCAGGTGGCCGCCGAACTGCTCGTGGAACGGTTGAAGCCCCACGTCGGCGCGTTTCTCCAGCTGCTCGGCAACGGCCACACCGTCGACCAGGCGCTCAGCCGGCACGGCGTGCAGCCTGACACGTTCTACGCGGAGTGGCGCCGCCGCATCGGCGTCCGCGAAGGCACGCGCTGAGCCGGGATTAGTTGGCGCCCAGCGCCTCCACACAGAGACGGCCGCACAGGTGGCCGCGTCGAGCGGGTGATCCCGAACAACAGGGATGACATCAGCCGCGTGACCGCGACGGCGGCGGCCAATCCGCATACAACCCCCACAACCGCCAGAACCACACCATGGCGGATGAACATCCGTATCAGTTCCGCCGAGCTGAGCCGCATCTCAGCCCCCCAGCGCTCCTGAGCCGCGACCGGGCTGCTAAGATGACCGATAATTCCCGAAATCGAGTGAGCCGATGTGACGGCACGGAGTCTCAACACACTGTCGGAACGACCCCGACTCCGGTATGCTCTGCGCCAGCGATGGACGCCGCCCCGCTGCGACCAGCGCACGCCAGGTTGAGTTTGACTCGATTAGAAAGGTCCAATCCGTGGCCGAGCCCGTCGATACTCTCGTTCGCAAAAACGAACCGCGCGACCCCGATCTTCAGAGTCAGGTCGAGGAGCTCCGGCTGGCGTTGCAGGACTGGCGGCGCAAGCGGGAGTACTCGCAGGCGACGGAAGAGCGGCTCGCGAAGATCACCGTGCAATGCGCGCGGATGGTCGAGTCGTGGCAGCAGATGGAGCAGCGCCGCAGCGCCCTGGCGGGCCCGGAAGAGCGAGACGGGGACCGGGGCGACGCCGGCGGCCGCCAGGCGGAGCTGGGGGAGCGCCTCCATGCCCTCGACCGGACCATCGAGCACGAGTGGGAGGCGCTGCCGGCCGGGGAGGACGAGCGCGCGAGCCTCGCCGAGAGCTGTGTCGTCGCGGCGGAACTGACGCTGCGCGGCTTCGCGCGCACCGAATCCCGCCTTGCCGCTCTCGAACAGGACCTCCAGGCCCGCATGGCGCAGCTGTCGAGCGACCTGCAGTCGGTCGTCACCGAGCTTCGCAGTGCAAGGCCGCCACGCCTGCCGGGAGCGGTCTCCGCCTTCCCGCTCGAAAGCGTGATGCGTATTCACGAAGAGTTGCGTGAAACCGACGGGACCAGTGGGTCAGCTCCGGACGCGCTGAAGGCCGGCCCGGCCCGCGCGCTGGCCCAGGGAACGGAATCGGCCACGGCGCTGACCGCCCGCGTCGAGTCGCTGGAGCGCGCGGTTGCCACCGGTGCCGAGACAGCCGATCAGCCGCGTAGCGGCTGGCGGCCTCTGTACTCGGTCGTCGGTCTGCTGGTGGTCCTGGCGGGAGTAGCCTTCTTCGGTCTGTGGATGCAGCGGCGGGTCGACGCGCGTCTGAACGAGGCCGCGCTTCGGGTCTCCGCCGCGGAGCGTCAGAGAGATGCCACGACCGAGCAGACCAACGCCCGTCTCGCCGCCACTCGCGAGGAAGCCGCCCGGGAGGTTGCCGCCGCCCGCCAGTCCGCGGCCCAGGCGCAGATCGTCGGCAACGTGCTGGCCGCGCCCGATCTCGTTCGCTACTGGCTGACCGGGGCGGACCCCACGTCGCGCGCCTACGGCCAGGTTCTGTTCAGCCGGTCCCGGGGCATCGTGTTCAGCGCGTCGCGGATGACCCCGGCCGGCGACGGAAAGACCTATCAGCTGTGGCTGCTCTCGAGAAGCGGACCGGTCAGCGCCGGCCTGGTCACGCCTGACAGCGCCGGCCGGGTCACGCTGACGACCGAGGCTCCGCTCGATATCCCGAGCCGTGTCGCCGGCGCGCTCGTGACGCTGGAACCGGCAGGCGGAGGATCGGAGCCGTCCGCAGAAAGGGTACTGATCCGGGTCGAGCCGTCTCAGTAGGTCAGCGGATGGCTGACGTCAGCGGCGCAGGTTCCCGATCACGCGGACGGTCTCCCCCGACTTGACCGTGACCCGCTTGCGGTCCGTGTGGCCAGCCGGGTGCCTGAACGTGACGACGTGTTCGCCAAGCGCGAGCGGCAGCGGCCCGAGTGGTGTGCGGCCAACCGCCTGACCGTCGATCGATACCTCCGCCGTGGGCACGGCATAGGCCGTCACAAAGCCATGCGGCGGGGCGATGTGAATCGACACGGTCTGCCCCGCCCCGACCTCGAGAGACTGTTCCAGGCGGTATCCGAGTGCCGCGTTCACGAGCGCGATGTCGTGGCGGCCCGGCGGGACTCTGAGATCGGCGCCCGGCACCGATCCAAGCTGCCGTGATGCTTCGAAGACCTGGAGCTGAATCGGAGACGTGATCCGGATGATGCCGGCCTGGGTCTCTTTGACCTTCCCGCCGACGAGGCCGGCCGCTGGCTGAGAGGTCACACTCACCCAGTGCATGTCGGGCGCTGCCGTGAACCGCAGGGGCGTCGCCTCCGTCGAATTGCTGCTGACCACCACGCTCTCGCCGGATCCCGCCGTCTCGACCGAAATCGCCGCACGCGGCGAGAACCACAACGCATGCGCCAGCCAGACGATGACCCCTGCTTCCACCGCGACCAGCAGCACGAGGGCGGCGACGACCGAGCTGGCAACCCCCCTGCGCTCTGCGACGCCGTCTGGCCGAGGCGGTGTGGCAGCCGACGGATTGTGGAGAGGGGGGCGTGGTGCCGCGGGCGGATTGGAGAAAGAAGGCCGCGTGACCGCAGGCGGACTGTGGAGAGGAGGGCGGGTTGCCGCGGGCCGGCCGTGGAGGGCCGCCCCGCTCTTGAAGTCGAGTGGGCCCTTCTTCCGGGCCAGCATCTCCTGCTCGAATAACGACAGTCCTCCTTGATGGAACATCGCAGGAGCCTGCGGCGGGCGCGGGCGAGCCTCCGTCGGGGTGCGTGCCTCGAGAGCTGGTGGCTCGTCTATCGGCGGCAGGATCGGAACGGGTCCGACCGTCGAGGATACCCCGGGCCTCGATCTGGCCTCGCCATCGTCGGACGACTGACCGGTTGACGGGACGGCCGCAAGCGCCAACGGCGGGACGTGCTCGCGGTGCAACGAGCCGACGCGGCGCGAATCGCCGGACCGCTCCTTCCCAAGCAGCTCGTCCAATGCTGCGCGCGCATCCTCGCCTGACTCGATCCGGGTGCTCGAGATCTGCAGCGCGCGCTCGAGCCACTGGCGAGTCCACGGTGACAGGACCGTTCCATCCCGGCCGGTCGACTGATCCAGTCCGTCCAGGAGCGTTTCGAGTTGCGGCAGGTCGCTCGCCGTCAGCTCGCGTCCAAGCAGAACAGACACCGCGACGAGCCCGAGTTGGTACCAGTCGGTGGCGACATCGAGGCGCGGTGCCGCACCAGCCGCCGCCGGCGGCAGAGCGATACCGATCGACTTCAGTTGAGCGGGCCGTAGATTGAGCGTGTCGATTGCCGGCCCGACCACGTGCTCGACAATCGTCAAGCGCCCCTCTGGCGAAACGACGATGCGATCGGGGCTGAGCACGCCGTGGGCACTGCCTGCGGCGTGCTGCTGAAACAGGACGAGTGCCGGCGCGAGCTGTTTGATCAGGGCCGCGGCAAATGCGGGGCCGCGGGTCTGGTGGAGGAGCTCTGAGAGTCGTTTGCCCGGCGTGCAATTCGAGATCAGCGCCAGATCATCGTCGGGCTCGAGACGCTGGACCGAGCGGGCCCGGGCGAAGGCCGGATGCCGGAACCGGCCGAGACGCAGCACCTGGTCGCGCAGCGCGGTCTCGAATCCCGGGATCTCCGCGAGGTCCGGGCGAAATCGCAGCAGCTCGAGAGAAGGCGCGTCGCTGTTGTCGAACATCAGCAACCGGTCGCCGAGCCCGTCGGAGAGCCCCTGCGCATACCAGCTCGCCACCGGCTTGGCTGGCGAGGGCGGCAGGCCGGCCTCCTCTGGAGAATTCATCGACTCTGGCATTCAGTTCGCGATGTTCGGAATTGCGGGGTCCGCCCTACCCGGCGCAACAAGGGGGCAGATCGCAGTCGTACGCACGAAGCCGGCAAACGGTAGAGGGACGCGCCGTGGACTGTCAGGTTGATCGCGTCAATGCTAGCGGGAGATTTGACGAGTTGTCAACGAGAGAACCGCACAATTCCATTCTCTTGGCCCGCGGATCGGGCCGTTGATGCCGTCGCTGACGGGGTAAGCTCAACCGTACGGCGAGGACGTGAGGCGCCGAGCAGTGACGAATCCAGCAGTGAAGAAACGGATCCTCGCCTGCCTCGAGGGGATCGCGACGGGCGACGCGGTCGGGAAGCAAACCGAGGGGTTGGCTCGCGAAGGCGTGGCCCGCTGGTATCCCGAGGGGGTGCGAGGGTTCGAAGGATCCCCAGGATCCGTCATTCCCCGATATGCCGGCCATCATCGGCACGCGTGGCGGATCGGTGAGACGACCGATGACACCGAGCGAACCATCGCGGTCGCGCGCGCGATTCTCGAGGACGGCGAGGTCCGGCACGCGAGCGTCGGCCGAGAGCTGCTCACGTGCTCGAAGTGTGTGCATCCCGGCGTCAGGTCGCTCTGGGAGTTTCATCAGGCTGGCGACGCGACGCGGGTCACCACGCAACACGACGGGTGCGGCGCGGCCATCCGCGTCGCGCCGGTGGGCGTACTGCACAGCTCGGGCCGGCTCGACGAGATCGTGAACAGTGCGAAAGAGGCGTCGATCCCGACTCATGGCGGTCCGTTCGCGCTCGCCGCGGCCGCGGCTGCCGCTGCCGCGGTCTCGGCGGCAATCGATGGAGCGGAGCCGCGCGAAATAATCGAGCTCGCGGAGCGGGCGGCGACTCAGGCCGAATGCGAGCGGACGGGATCGACGGATGCCGTGTTCGCCCGCGCGATGCACGCCCTCTACGCCGACCTGTCGCAGCAGTCCGACCTCGATGCCGCCGAAATCGCGTCGAAGTACTTTCCCGACAACCCGCTCACGATCGTCCCGCTCGCGATCGCACTCGCGTCAATACTGCAGTCGGCCGAGCGGGCCATTCTGCTCGCGGCGAACATCGGCGGGGACAGCGACTCTGTCGCGTCGATCGCCGGTTCCATTCTCGGAGCGCGATGCCCCGACACAGTCAACGAGGAATGGTTTGCGGTCGTCGAGATGATCAACGACCACGGTTTGATCGCGCTCGGCGAAGAGCTGAGCAAAATGAGGCGCTGAGGCTGTAGGGTCGCGCGCACGATCCCAGTGTGGCCGCGCGAGTGCGGGCGCCGCACTGAACGTGCAGATCACCGCGCTGCTGGTCGTCGTCTGGGCGGTCGTCGTGGCGACGCTGGGCGCCGTTCGTCGGTACGTTGATTCTGGGGGGATGCTGTCCACGTACCCGCGCGCCCGCCCGTTCGTTCCCCTCTTTCTGATCGTTATTCCCGCGACCGTCATCGGGGCATTTTTCGGGGGCCTGGTCGTGGGCATTCTCTCGGTTCGCGTTGACGAGGGCTGATTCTGCTTGGTCCGCTACTCGGCCTCACCCTCGGCGGCGCCGCAGGGCTCGCAGTCGGGTTGGTGCTTGCGCTGGTGCGATGGCGCCGCATGGCCACAGAGGCCACTACCGTTGAGTTTCACGGCTGAGGTGACGGGAGCGGGCAGTCAGTCGGCGCGCAGTGCGCTCGACGGATTCACACGCGTCGCCCGGCTCGCGGGGATCAGTGACGCGAGCAGGGCGACCGTGCTCAAGGCACCGAGGGCGAGCGCCAGAGAGCCTCCGTGGGCCGCGGTGATGCGCGGCACGAGGTACGGCAGCTCTCGAGCAAGCCCGACAACCACGACGGCCGCCAGGAGCACGCCCGCCACGGCGCCGCCACCGGCATAACGTCCTGCTTCTCCGAGGAATCCTCCGACCAGACGCAGAGGTGTGGCGCCGAGCGCCATGCGCACACCGGTCTCGCGCTCGCGCTGCGTGACGGAGTACCCGATCACCGCGTACAACCCGAGCGCCGCAAGCAGGAGGGCGGCTGCGCCCAGCGTGCTCAGGACGGCGGCTCCCACCCGCAGCGGAAAAAACGGCACCGACGCATACGCCTCGAGTGTCGTCGGACTCAACACGGCGAGCGCGGGCTCGACCGCCGCGACTTCGCGCCGGACGGCCGGCAGCAGTGCGAGCGGATCGCCGGCCGCGAGAACATGGAGAACCGGTGTGCTGCCGCCCCACTGCGCGTACGGCAGATAAATGAAAGGGGGCGACGGATCGTCGAGCGGGGCCATGAACTCGTATTTGCCGTCGGTGGCCACACCGACGACCGCCAGTTGACGGTTGGCGAGTCGAATCGTCCGCCCGACCGGGTCCAGACCGTTCCAGAACCGGCGGGCAAATGCTTCGTTCACGACGGCAACATCCTGGCTCCCCTGGCGATCGGTGGCGTCGATCGGCCGCCCGCGCACGATCGGGATCCCCATCGTGTGGAAATACTCTGCGGTCACCCGGTTTGTGAGAAACGACATTGATTCCCCCGGCTTGGGTGCGTAGCCCTCCACGCGTGCCTCCATCGAGGCGTAGCCGAGAAAGCCCAGCGGAACGAAGCTTCCGGCTGACGCGGCGCGGACCCCGGGGACGGCGGCCAGCCGCTCGACGATCCGCTCGACGATCTGAGAGCGGAGCGGCTCCCCGCGGATGCCGGCGATCTCGAAGTCCACCGTGGCAACCAGGATGTGCGACGCCTCACGGAAGCCGCGCTCCACGTGCTGCAGCTCATCGAGCCGCTGCAGAAAGATCCCGGCGGTCACCAGCACCGCCAGCGACAGGGCAAACTGTGCGCCGACCAGCGCCCCGCGCAGCCTGGCCCCGCTGGCCGTCGCGCCGCGCGTACCACCTGTCAGGGAGACGCGGCCCGCGGCCCGTACCGCACGAACAGCCGGGGCCAGGCCGAAGAGGATGAGCGTCGCAACGCCGATCAGGGCAACCACCATGACGACGCGAACATCGATCCCGGTACTGACCGCCACCGGCAGCGGCGAATCCGGGATCAGAGAGTCCATGGAGCCCTGGCCCAGGACCGCCAGGGCCAGGCCGAGTGCCACACCGGCCGTAGCGAGGATCAGACTTTCGGTCATGAGCTGCCGGACGATGCGCGCCGGCCGGGCGCCGAGAGCCAGCCGCACCGCGAGCTCGTGCTGACGCCCGGCGCCGCGGAGCAGCAGGAGGTTGGCGATGTTCGTGCACACGATCAGAAGCACCAGCACGTTGATCGCGAGCATGATGACGAGAAGCGGCGCCAGCTGCTCGCTCGGACCAACGTCGAAGGTTCGCGCCGTGAGGCCCCGATCGCCGTCCTCCAAATGCATCGCGGCCAGGCGGGCGCCGATGGTGTGCGCTTCGGCTCGCGCGGATTCGAGGGTGCCGTCAGTCTCGAGGCGGCCGAACACGCTCAGCCACCGGATACCGCGGTCCGGCAGAATCGGCGCGCTGGACGACAACGCCGGGTGCATCGTCACCGGGGTCCATAGATCGAACGCCAGGCCGGTGATCGTCCCGGTGAAACCCCGAGGCGCCACGCCTACGATCGTGAGCTCGCGGCCGTTGACCCACAGCGTGCGTCCGAGAACGGCCCGATCGGCGCCAAAGCGGCGCTGCCACAGGCCATGGCTGATGACGGCGACCGGGGCACCTTCCGCGACCGCGTCCTCTCCAGGAAGGAAGCCGCGGCCGATGAGCGGCTGAACGCGCAGGACGTCGAAATAATTCGACGTGGCGAGGATGCCCCAGACCGGTTCGGCGTTTCCATCAGCCGCGCGAGCGGACACCCGCAGGTTGAACCGCCGGACACCGAAAGCCGCCAGGCCTCTGAACAGCAAAGAGCCTGCCCGGGTCTCGTCACGAATATCCAGATACGCCGGGTAGGAGGTGTTGGACTCTCCCCGAGCCGACGTCACCTTCACCGAGAAGAGCCGGTCGGCGTCGGGCACCCCTTGCACGGGACGGAAGACCATCGCTTCCATCCAGGCGATCACCGTCGCCGTCGCCCCGATGCTGAAGCCCAGGCAGACCACGATGGTGACCGACGCCATGGCGGATTTCCGCATGACCCGCCACGCGAATGACGCGTCGGCCGTGACTTTGCTCAGCATCGCTGCACGAGGATGGATCGTACAGCGCGACCAGACGCCGCTGCGGCGCTTCGCATTGGCTGCAGATCTGCGATCAGAAACTGACCAGCACCCCCAGCGTCGGCCCCACGGCCTCGATGTCGGGGTTCCTGCTGCGGCCCGCCAGCCCGTTGTTCGAGACGTGCACCCAGCGCAGCCCGGCGAGCCCGTGCACGCCGCGGCGCACGCGCAAGGTGAGGCCGCCGCCTCCCAGCGCCAGGTAATTGAAACGCGTCCCCCGCGGTGGCACGCTGGTGTCGGCCTCCGAGATCCCCACGTCCGCCTCCCAGAACAGCGACCATCTGTCCCGGCCCGCGATCCGCCCCCGTGCTCCGCAGGTGAGACCGAAGAGGTATCCGTCGGTCCCTCGCTGCCAGACGTGGTACAGCGGCGAGCCGACCTTCAGCACCACGCCGCGCCCGACCCCGTAAGTGAAGCCGCTGAACCACGAGGCCATCTCCTCACGAGCGTTGTTGTAATTCCAGGTCTCCAGCGCACCGTGCGACCCGACTTCAAGGTGCCAGCCGCGACGCGCGAACGGGTCGTCGGTGGCCCGGGGATCCGAAGGCGTCTGCTGCGCCAGCGCCGCGGAAGGCAACGCCAGCAGAACCATGAGGACCACGAATCCGAAGTCACCACGCGCCAGGCCGAAGCTTGCGGTTATGGTATGCGGCATGCGACGGCTGCTGGCGGCACTCCTCACCATCATCGTGTCAGGCTGGGGAACGGTTGATGCGGCGCGCGCGCAGCAGCGGGTGACCGCCGGAGCCAATCTGGTCTTTTACGGAGACAATACCGAATTCCGCAATCCATTTCGAGAGGGGGAGACGATCTTCGGCTCGGCCGCCCGGCTCGACGCAGGACTCGAGATCAGCGATTCAACGAGGATCACCATTGGGGTGTTCGGCAACCGGCGCTTCGGCGGTTCGTCATTCGACGTCGTGAGGCCGGTCCTGGCGCTGACCTACGCCGGGCGCCGTTCACGGTTCGTGTTCGGAACGCTCGACATGCCGCACCCCGGACGGCCCGCCGGCCCGGACCAGACCGGCCCGCACGGGCTCCTGCCCCCCCTGCAGCGGGAGACGCTCGCATTCGAGCGGCCGTACGAGGCCGGGCTGCAATGGACGTTCGAGGGCAGCCGCCTGCGCCAGGAGTCCTGGCTGCACTGGCAGCGGCTGAACACCCCCGATCATCGCGAGCGCTTCGATGCGGGCGGCTGGGCCACGTGGCGCATCCGCGGGCCCGTCACGCTCCCCCTCCAGGGCCACGTCGTCCACGAGGGGGGGCAACTGTTCGCGTCCGGAGCCGTGCGCGACAGCCTGGCAGTCGCCACCGGCGTCGCCGTGTCGAATCACCGGCGGCGGACGGACGATGCCTCTGTTTCAGTATCAGGCGAACAGGCGCGCTCGTCGCCCGCGAGGATCACGACGACCCTCGAGCTGTTCGGTCTTTGGTCGCGTTATACGCCGGACCGGCAGATGCCGCAGCGCACGCGCAACGGGGCGGCGTTCTTCGGGCGCGCGGCCATCGGCACGCGCGGCTGGCGTGGGCACCTGATTGCGTGGCGCGGCGATGACTTCGTCAAGGACGAGGGAGATCCGAACTACCTGTCGATCCGCCGCGACGGCAGCCGCTACCGCGGGGTGCGCGACTACGCCGAAGCGGGGATCACGCGCACCATCACGCTGGCACCGGGTGCGCTGATCGAGACATCCTTCCGCTTTCACCGCGTCGAACGGCACTATGAGTATTCCTACCGGGTGGTGGGTGTGGCAGCGGTGCGAAGCCGGGTGAGATAGGTCCGGTACAGTTGAGTCTGGAGGATCAGAGCAGTCGAAGCGAGCCCCAATTCTGGTATCCTTAGGGACCCTGACCAGACCCTGGAATCTCAATGCTGCACGAATTCCTCGTCCTCAATCGTGATGCGATCATCGAAGCAACCGCGGCGAAAGCCGTGCGCCGAGGCTCGCCTACGCTCAGCGTCGAGGCGCTCAAGAACGGCGTTCCCCTGTTCCTCGCGCAACTGTCCGAAACGCTCCGGTCCGAGGCCGGTGAGGGCACCGATACGTTGGCTTCGACAGCGATCGCCAACGGGGCCACGAAGCACGGCGCCGAGCTGCTGCTGCGCGGTTTCACCCTGTCCGAAGTGGTTCACTTCTACGGTGACATCTGTCAGGCGATCACGGAGCTCGCCGTCACACAGGCGGCCCCGATATCGGTCGACGAATTCAGGATTCTCAACCGCTCACTCGACACGGCGATTGCCGAGGCCGTAACGGAACACGCGCGGCTGACGGCGCACAAAGCAACGCAGGGTGAAACCGAGCGCCTCGGGCAGCTCGCTCACGAGCTCCGCAATCACGTCCAGACCGCACTGCTCGCGTTCTCGGTCCTGAAATCCGGGACCGTGGCGGTGAACGGATCGACCGGGACCGTGCTGGGGCGCAGCCTCACGAACCTTCGGGCACTGATCGAGAGCACCGTCGCCGAGGTGCGACTGACGGACGTGACCAGGCGACGAGCGCGGATGGCCGTGGGAGAATTCCTCGCCGACGTTGCGGCCGGCGCTCGCCTGCTCTCGGATCAGCACGAGATTCAATTCCTGGTCGAGCCGACGGATTCCGGACCGGCCATCGACGGCGATCCGCAATTGCTGGCGTCCGCCGTCACGAACCTGCTGCAGAATGCCTTCAAGTTCACGCGCCCCGGCGGTCTCGTCGTCCTTCGATCGCGCATCCGGGGCACTCGAGTGATCATCGAGATTGAAGATCAGTGCGGGGGCATCGAGGAGAGCACCGTGACGTTCCATCCGTTCCCGGAACGGCGCGCCCTGGATCGTTCGGGTCTCGGCCTGGGACTCTCGATCGCGCGCCAGGCGATCCACGCACACGGCGGTGAGATGCACTTTCGAAACATTGCCGGCACCGGGTGCGTCTTTTCGATCGACCTGCCGCTGGCGACCGACCCGGATCCCGCTCTCGTCTGAAGCCTCGGGCCCGCCTATCGCGCGGAGATTCTGAACCTCAGTGGCCGGAATCAGACGGACTGTTCGGCGTCAGCCGGGCTCGGGAGAATCAATGGCAAGTCGCCATCCGCGGTGTCGGGCACCGCGAACTCGATCCAGTGCTGCGTCGTAGACAGCGGGCGCAGCGGCCGGCCGTTCTTTACGAGCGTCGCATACCCTACTTCTTCCCGGTGACGACCCCGGTGGCGGACCCGCCGCCGGACGAGATCACGAGAACCGATGCAGGGGCTGACGGCACGCCGAACGTGCCGGTGTACTTCGCCTTCCTGGCGTTGTACGCGAGTGCACCCAGTGCGGCCGGACTTCCCGGGTTGCTGTTGTCATACGCGGTCAGCGTCGCATCCGGAGCGCTGCTGCTGGTCGCTTCGATCGTCAGCTGCCGCCGTGCCGCCTGGTACGCCGCCTTGAGAACGGCCACCGTATCGGCGGTCGGCGCTGCCGCCAGAATCGTGATGAGTACGGTGTCGCTTGCGGTCGCGCCGTCATCGTCGGTCACCGTGAGCGTCAGCGTGTGGTCGCCGACCCCCAGCGGGACGGCGGGCGTCGCGCCGCCGGCGATGCCCGTGCTCCCCTCGCTCCACTGGTAGCTCAGAAGGATGCCGTCGGCGTCCGAAGAGGCATTGCCCTCCAGCGTCACGGTCTCAAAGCCGTTCCCGTCGTTGTCCGTGAGCGTCTGATCGACGCCGGCGTTGGCAACCGGCGGCTGGTTGAGCACGACACCATGACTGAGCGCATTGTGAATGTTGAGACCGCCGTGGACCGTCCAGGAGTCGAGCGGTGTCGTCGCCGCCCCCTGCGGGTCGGCGCTATTCAGCAGGATGTCGACGACCTGGCTGTTGCTCGTCACGTCGCTTCGCGACCAGACGAGCGCGGCCGCCCCCGCCACGTGAGGCGTGGCCATGGAGGTTCCGCTCAGCCAGTTGTAACAGCCTGTGTCGCCGGGGACCGGTACGCTGCCGGCGCAGGCCGCCATCGGGTAGGTCGACATGATCACGTTGCCCGGGGCCGAGATTTTCGGCCAGCCGTAGTTGGAGAAAGACGCCCGCCGGTGATCCTCGTCGAACGCTGCGACCGAGACGACGTTGTCGAATGCGGCGGGATAGAAACTCACCGTAGTGCCGTTGTTGCCAGCTCCCGCGACGATCACCACGTTCTCGGCCCACGCGTCCTGGACGGCCTGATTGAGTGACTGCGAGAACGCCGTCTCACCAAGGCTCATGTTGATGACCTTGGCGCCGTCGACGATGGCCTGAGCGATCGCGTTCTGGATGGCGAAGTCGTCGCAGGTGCCGTCCAGCCGGCAGACCTTGTACGACAGCAGACTGACCTCGGGCGCAACGCCGACGACCCCTTCGGCGGCGCCGGGGCTGCCCGTGAGGTTGCCCAGGGCGGCTCCGATCGTTCCGGCTACGTGCGTGCCGTGACCGTGCACATCCATCGGATCCGTATTGCCGTCGATGAAGTTGTAGCCGCCCAGGTAGTTGGCGGCGAGGTCAGGATGTGTGTAGTCGAGACCCGAGTCGATGATCCCAACCTTGATCTGCCGGCTGCCCTTCGAGATCTCCCAGGCTTCCGGCGCGTCGATGTCGGCGTCTGGCGTGGCGACGTACAGGCAGAACCCTTCGAACAGGCAATAAAAGAACTGCCCCGTATTGTGAAGCGCATATTGCTCGTCGAAGTAGAACTCGCCGGGGATGGCCTCCGAGCCGGGCGTATGCGAGGTGATGGTGGGTATGCGGCGGATGAAGTTGGGCTCGGCGTAGAGCACGTTCGGGTTGTTCGCGTAACGAGCCATGGCGGCGGTCTCGCTGCCCGGCGCGATCGCCACACGCTGGACACCGGTCCGCGCGACCTCTGCGACCGCCCTTCCACCAGCCTGCCGGTGGGCCTCTGCTTTTGCGCTGGCGCTTGCCCCGGGCCTGAATTTCACCAGGAGTTCGCCGGCGCGACTGGCGGCCGCGCCTGGAAGTTGCGCCTGCGGAACGGTTTGCACTAAAGCGGCGAGTGCGAGGGCGACGAGGGCTGTTACGCGCATGAGACCCCTCCGGCAAAAAAGCGCCGCCCCCCGCCGGCGCCGGCCATTGTAGAGGTAGGGAGTTTGCCCTTAAACCGGCGCCGGGTCAAGGCGGGGTCAGGAGACTTCTACGGAGCCCGGGACGCCCTCCAGCGGACCAGTACTTCGCGAACCGGGCCGCTGGCCTCGAGCTGTGGCGTCAGATCCGGAGGGCGTGCGCCGGCCTCGAGCAGAACTTTCACCGTGCCCGCGTAATCTCCGGTCCGGCAGCGCCAGCCATGAACGGAGCCATAGACAGCCCAGAAGAGCGGCGTGCCGCCGTAATCGTGGTCGGCGATCTCGAGAGGGGGATCATGGCGCAGCAGTTCTCCGGCCATCGCGGTGTCGCCGTGCCACCCCGCCCAGTGCAGCGCCGTGCCGCCATGCTGGCCGCGTGCATCCACCGGCCAGCCGGCGGCGAGCAGCAGCCGCACCGCCTCCCGGTTCTGGTCGCGCGCGGCATCCGGGAGTTTACGGAGGTCGGCGCCGGTGAGCGATTCGGTCAGCCGGGGGCGGCTGGCGAGCAACGCCTGCGCTGCCGCCTCGTCCCCGATCTCACAGGCCACCGCCAGCCTGAGCTCGTCGGGGCTGCGTTCCATCAGGGTCCGAACCACGCCCGGGTGCCCGAACTCGTGCGCGATGACGTGCGCGGTCTTGCCGGTGCCAAGCGTCCAGTTGTAGATGGATCCGCCGCTGCGCGGGTCCTGCTTTGGAAAGTACTCGTCCGAAACCGTGGTCCGGATCGCGGCCGGATCGGTGTCGAGGCAGGCCACCAGCCGCGCCTCGTCGCCGAGCGCCGCCGACATCAGAAGGTCCGTCTGGCATCCGCGCTTCACCAGATAGCGGGCCACCGCCTGCCGGTCGCGAATCATCCATTGCGCGGGAGTCGATTCGTGATCGACGTCTCGCGCGTCGATGTCGGCGCCGCGGTCGAGAAGGTATCGCGCGATCTCGATCGACGACGCAAAATGGAGAGGCGTCTGGCCGTCACCGCCCCGTGCGCGCACGAGCGCGGGATCGGCGGAGAGGAGCGCTTCCAGCCGGTCCATCATCCCCAGCCTCGAGGCGGCGTGGACGTCCACGACCGCGCCCCGCTCGATGAGGAAGCCGCTCAGCGGACCGTCGTGGTCGAGCACGCCGAAGCTGCCGGCCCACCAGTGGCTGCGGGCGTTGACGTCGGCGCCGGCCCGGAGAAGGATGTCGACCATCTCACGGTTGTTCCGGTGAACCGCCGCGAGCAGCGGCGTGGCGCCAAAACCCTCGCCGGGCATCGGTTCGTCGAGATGCGCTGCAAGATGCGGTGAGCCGGCGAGCAGCCGTGCCACGCCGCCCGCGTCGTCGGCGCGGACGGCCGCGGCGAGCGCTTCGATGTCAGGATGCGCCGGCGCCATCGCCGCATCTTATCCGGGCTGCAGCACCCGTAGCATGAGCTACATGACCATGACAAGAGACCACAGCCCAGCAGTGGACGGGGCCTGATTTCAGTGAGAGAGGAAGCCCGTTAACGGATGACGCACCGAGGCTTGCAGCCGTCTACTTCGGAGCGTCGCCATGAACGCCAGTTACCCACCGGACATCGCCGCCCTGATCAACTCGATCGACGAGGCCCTCTGTCGATTACGCCGCGAAATGAAGCGTGCGAAAGAGCTCCTCAAGGTCACGGAGGAATACAGAGGCAAGCAAGACGCCCATGGCTTTGGGTCTCGGCCGCGACCTGATCCCTTACCGGCGGCGGTAATCGGAAGCTGACACGAGCGCCGCGCTTTCCTTTGTGTCCGCGCGGGGTGCGCCGCACGGTTTACACTTGAACGATGACCGATCAGGCGCGGCTCGAAGCGATCTGGCTGAAGCGCGCCAGGCGCGCGCCGATGGATCCCGTGGACTCTGCGATCCTCGAACCCGGCCGCGGGCTCGCCGGCAACGCTAATCAGGGCGGACGCCGGCAGGTGACGATCATTGCGCGCGAGCGCTGGGATGCGATCTCGCAGACGCTCGGTGCGCCGATCCCGCCCTCGGTGCGACGCGCGAACCTCATGGTGTCGGGAATCGACCTCGAGCACTCGCGCGGGCGGATTCTCGCGATCGGAGGTGCACGGCTGCGGATCAACGGCGAGACGCGCCCGTGCTGGCAGATGGAGGAAGCGCACTCCGGGCTTCAGGCGGCGATGGATCCCCAGTGGGGTGGAGGGGCCTTCGCGGCCGTCGTCGACGGTGGCGAAATCCGTGTCGGCGATCCGGTCGCCTGGGCGCTGCCGCTACTCGAATCGCAGCGCATCGATGGGCTCGGTGGCGGCGGCCTTCGTGGCCGGATACCATCCGAAGAAGATGCCGATCCCCGCTGAGAAGGCGAACGCGACGATCGAGGAGTTCGTCGAGGTCAGCGTCGGCCAGCCGAGGAACTGCGTCACGCCCTGAGACAGCAGATAGCCCAGACCGATCCCGAGGAGCCCTCCAGTCAGGCTCAGGATCACCGCCTCGGTCAGAAACTGAAGCCTGACGTCGCGCTGCCGGGCGCCGACCGCGACGCGGATGCCGATCTCGCGCGTGCGCTCGGTCACCGACACGAGCATGATGTTCATGACGCCGATGCCTCCGACCAGGAGCGACACGGCCGCAATCCCGCTCAAGAGCGAGGTCATGGTCCGCGTCGTCCGGGTGCGGACGGCGATCATTTCTTCGAGCGTCCGCACGCGGAAGTCATCGGGATCGCCCGGCAGGATCGCATGACGGAGGCGCAGCAACTGGCTGACGTCGCGCGCCACCAGGCTCACCCGCTCCGCAGAGACGGCTGAGATGGACACGTTCCTCAGATACGTGACCCCCATCAACCGCTTCTGGGCGGTCGTGTAGGGCACGAACACCGCGTCGTCCTGATCCTCGCCGCCCGATGACTGTCCTTTCGACGCCAGCACGCCGACGATGGTGAACGGGTGGAGCCCGATGCGAACCTGGCGGCCGACCGGATTGACGTCGGACCCGAACAGCACGTCTCTGACGATCGTCCCGATCACGCAGACCTTCTGCACGGCCGCCACGTCACCCGGACCGAAGAAGGATCCGGCGAGCAGCGGCCACGAGCGGATCTTCGGCAGGTCAGCCCCCACACCCTCGACGTTAGCCGACCAGTTTTCCGACCCGGCAATGATCTGCTGTCGCGTGCGCACGCTCGGGCTCACGTAGGCGACACCGGGGACGCTTCTGAACGCTTCCGCGTCCTCGGCGGTGAGGGTGCTCGAGGATCCCATGCCGAGCCGAACACCGCCCGCCGTCCAGTTGCCGGCCGTGACGATGATCAGGTTGGTTCCGGCGTCGTCCACCTCGTCTTCGATCGCGGCACGGGCTCCCTGGCCGAGCGAGACGATGGTGATGACGGCGGCGACGCCGATCACGAGGCCGAGCGCGGTGAGGCAGGTGCGCAAGAGGCTGCGGCGCAGGGCGAGCACGGCAGTACGGATGACGATTTCAAAGCGCATAGGCGGCGGCGGGGATCGGTCCTTTGAGACGAATACTGCGGCCCCGCCGCGCGTGTTTATCCCCTTGATGCCCGATGCGCGCGCCGGGCTCAGATTCGATCGGGCTGTTAACAAATGCCGGCGGCGCCGCGTCCTCGTATCATGAGGGCGCATTGTGGGCGTGATCGTACGCACCGCTGATGTAATTGCGCATCCCGTTCGAAGCGAAAGGCGGTTGCCGATCAAAGCCCTGGCGCCGGAGGCCGGCGGGGACTACGTCCCGATCGTCATTGCGGCACGGGCCGGCGATCGCGATGCCTTCAACGACCTGTACGCGCGATTCGGCCGCTTCGTCCACGCGATCCTGCTTGCACGGGTGCCGCAGGACGTCGCCGCGGACCTCGCCCAGGATGTCTTTCTGCAGGCGTGGACGATGATCGCCACCGTCCGTGACCCGGCCGCGTTCCCCGGGTGGATTGGCGCGCTCGCACGCCGCCGCGCGGTGGACCACTTTCGCCGGCAGCGCGCCGAAGTCGAGCTGAAAGACACCCACGCGAGCCGCGACGCGCCAGACATCACGCTTCAGGCTGCCGAAGCGCTCGAGGCCATCCGCGGGCTGCCCGAGGCCTATCGCGAGACGCTTTTGTTGCGCCTGGTCGAAGGCTGTTCGGGCGACGAGATCGCCCAACTCTGCGGCTTGACGCCCGACTCGGTGCGCGTCAACCTCCATCGCGGATTCAAGCTCCTCCGTGACCGCCTGGTGAACCGATGACGCGAGACGACGATCGACCGGTTGACGCGTATCTCTGGGATCCCGCGGCAGAACCGTCCCCCGAGATCGAGTCGGTGGAACGCAGACTGGCGGGGGCGCGATTCGACCCGGTCCGCCATCCGCTGCAGCTTCCGCCGTCCCGGGTGGCGCGCCGCGGCTACGCCCGGCCCCTGCTCGCGCTCGCAGCGTCGCTGATTCTTCTGGCCGCGGGCGCCTCGGCGTTCTGGTCGTGGCGCTGGAACTGGCCTGCCGGCGAGCCCTGGCGTATGACCGTCCAGCGCGCCGCCGGCGACACGGCGCCGGTCGTTTCGCAGCTGCAAGTCGATCAACCGCTGCGGCTCGACCCCGTGGCGTCGGCGCGCGTGAACATCGCGCGCATCGGGACGATGCGGGTCGCGCCCGGCACCGCACTGACGCTCGCAGAAACGACGTCCAGACGGCACCGGGTCTTCCTCGATCGCGGAGCCGTCAGCGTGCGGGTCTGGGCCCCGCCCGGCCGCTTCGCCTTCAGCACGCCGGCCGGCAACGTCATCGATCTGGGCTGCGTCTTCGAGCTGTCGGTCGACGCGGAGGGCACATCGGAGGTGCGCGTCGACACCGGCTGGGTCCAGCTCGAAAACGGGTGGGGGGAATCGCTCGTGCCTGCCGGGGCCGCCAGCATCATGAGGGCCGCGGCGCGGCCAGGCGTGCCAGTCTACGATGACGCGCTGGCGGCATTCAGGACGAGTGTGCGCGCGTTCGAGCGAGCCGATGGCGAGGCGGCGCGAGGCCGGATGATCGACGGCGTCGTCAGCTCGGCCCGTCCACGCGACGTCCTGACGCTGCTCACGCTCGCGAACGCTTCTCCGGCCCCGCTGAAACGTCCGCTCCTGGTCCGGGCGGCGCAGCTATTCCCGCCGCCGGCGGCGGTCAGCGTCGAGGCCATCGTGGCCGGCGACAGGGATCAACTATGGCGCTGGTATGAGGCGCTCGATCTGCCGCCCGCCAAGTCCTGGTGGCTCAACTGGCGCGATGCGTTGCCGGCAGGGCTGACCGGGACTCGTTAACAGACTTTCAGCTGCGGCGTCTTTTCGAGTAGCGCGGAACCGATTTTCGCGCAGAGGAGGAAGACGCCGATGATCATCGCACTGCTGGCGGCCCTGGTGTTGCTCGGCCACGGGGCGCCGGCCGCCGCCCCCACCTCGCCAATCGACAAAGCCCACTCCCGGGTGACCTTCACCGTCACGAAGTGGGGGTTCGTCGAAGTCGAAGGGCGCTTCCATGACTTCACCGGCACGATCGCGTTCGACGAGCGCCATCCCGAGCGGTCGCGCGTCGAGTGGCGCGTGCGAATCGATTCGGTGGAAACCGGGGCGCCGAACCGTGACCAGGCCCTGCAGGGGCGCGAGTACTTCGACAGCGCGCGCTTTCCCGAAATGCGTTTCGCGTCGCAGCAGGTCACGCCACTCGGCAACGGCCGCTACGAGGTCCGGGGAGAGCTGACGATCAGGGACCAGACCCGCCCGCTGACGATCAAGGCCACCTACGGAGGCAGCCATGCGGTGCCGAACGAAGGCACCTACGCGATCTTTCAGACGGAGTTCACCATCGACCGCCATGACTACGGCATCGTCGGAGGATCGGTTCTCGGGCCGATCATTTCGAGAGACGTTCGAGTCAAACTGATCGCCGCCGCGCGATCGTGAGGGAGGGCAGAGATGAATCGACGACACTTCATCATCACGACGGCAGCTGCGTTCGCGGCGACCGGACTCGCGCTCGCGACCGAAGACGGCGAGACCCAGGACCTGGAGTTCATCGCAGCGCTGGAGCGTGCGCAGCGCGCCCGGCCGAAGCAGCTCGCGTCACGGGCCCGGATCGCGCCGGAGTCGGAGCCGGGCACGCCGATGGTCGTCCACGGCCGGGCCGTGACAGAAGATGGCAAAACGCCTGTCGGCGGCGCGATCGTCTTTGCCTACCACACGGACCGCGAGGGGCACTACGATCGACCCGGCGCGGGCGCGCACTCATGGCGCCTCAAGGGATGGGCGCTCACTGATGCGGACGGCACCTTCGAGTTCCGCACCATCCGCCCTGGCCCCTACCCCGGGCGCAACACGCCGGCGCACATCCACTTCAACATCTTCCTGGCCGACGGCCGCCGGTACTGGGCCGATGGGCTGGAGTTCGCCGACGATCCGTTAGTGCCTCCCGGAGGGCGGCCGGGGGTGAGCCCCATCCGGCATGAAGGGCGCACCCAGCACGTCGACCTCAGGTTCCAGCTGCTGCCGAAGAACAGGTTCTGAGCCGGGCTTGAAGACCACCCGAAAAGCCTTCAGCGCGGCCGGATGATAGATGGTCCCGTGGGTCTCGTCCGGCATTGACGCGTAATGCCATTCCAGACCGGGAAACGCGCCCTTTTCGAGCACTGCCGCCAGCCGCCGCGTGAGATCCGCGAGCTTCGGCTCGGAGCTGCCGGCAAGGTACAGCGTCTTCTTCCGCGAGGTGCGAGCACGCAGCAGATCGTTCGCATCGTCGAGCAGCTTCAGATCGTTCCACCAGAGGCTGGGATCGAAGGCGATATAGCTGTCGAACAGGTCAGGCTCCCGGAGAAAGGTCTCCACCACGAACAGACCGGCGAGCGACTCCCCCACGACCGCGGTCTCGCCAGTCGTCCGGTAGCGCTCCTTCACCTGCGGCATCAACTCGGTGCGGATGAACGTGCGGAACGCCGCGGAGCCGCCGACGCGTGGCGCGATCCGTTTGTCTTCGTCGTTCCGGGTCGGGCCGGTCATGTCACGGCGGCGCTCCGTGTTCTCGATCCCGACGAGAAGAAACGGACGCATGGTGCCATTGCCCACCGAGACCTGGATCAGTCCGGCGACATGGAGGAAGTCTTCCGCCATGCCTCCGTCAGGCATATACAGGACGGGCAGGCGCAGGTCGGGCGACTCGGCATATCCCGGCGGCGCATAGACGTTGATGCGGCGCAGCTCGTTCAGGCTGGCCGAGGCAATGGTAAAGGTCTCCCCAATCACCAGCGGTGCAGCTGCCGGGGCAGCGGTCTTCCGGCCGGTTTGCGCCGGCGCCGTCGCCGCAAGCGATAGGAGCAGGGCGCCGACGACGGCGCTCGTACTCATTGCCTTGCTCAACGCCTCAGCGATGATGCCGACGGACTGATGCTCGCCGGCAGCGTGGCGATCCAGTTGGTCATCGTCTCCTTCGAACAGCCGAAGCTGCGCTCGCCGGTCATGCGGCCCGCCGTGCGGTCCAGGATCTGCTCGCACGAGCAGCCGCCGGTGTCGCGAATCGAGAAGGTGGCGGGCGTGTTCCGTCCGGGCGCCGTGTCGAAGAGGCCGTCGCCGTCGACGAGCGCGAAATGATTGATCCGCAGTTCCACCGTCGGCACGCCTTCGGGGATGCTGGTGCTGGCGCAGACGTCCAGATTGTCGGGCACTCCGTCGGTGTCAGCGTCGCTCGTCACGAAGACGACGGTGCCGTCGTGGTCGGAGGTCCGCAGCGGCGTGGTCGGGTCGGCCCGGAACGCAGCCGGCGCATCCGCGTTGCCGCGCGCATGTGCTGCGCCGCGGACCGAGGCGTTCAGGTGCTGCGACGTCAGCGCGTGATCGAGGCTCTGAGCGGTGCCGTCGAAGATAAACGAGTACCGCTCTGCGGGCACCATGTTCAGCGTTTGATTCGTGAGGTCCAGGCTGATTTCGTCGGTGGCCGGGAGCAGCGCGCCCGCAGGGTCCGGGCTGCCCGTCGCCTGACCCATCACGTCGACGTACCCGTCGGTGAACTCGAAGGCGTTGAAGTCGCCAATCACCACGAGGTTCACTTCCGGATCCGCGTCCTGCAGCGCGTCGATGAACCGCGAGAGCCGCAACGCCTGCTCGTGCCGCTTCGCTCTGACCCGGCCATCACTGTCTTCGACACCACTGAGCGACCGCTGGTGCACGTTGATGACAGTGATCGGGAAGTCAGCGTCGTTGCCGACGTAGGCGCCGCGGAGCACGAGCGGCGGCCGGTCGTTGAGCAGGGCCGGAACCCCGTTGAACTCGAACACGTCAGCCTTGCCGAACTGCTCGATGGAATCCACGCGGACGCTGTCGCGCACGAGGAATCCGACATCGATCCCGCCGATATCATTGCCCTCGAGCAGATGCGCCGTATAGAGCACCGATGGATCATCCGCGGCAATACGGGCCGCCAGATCCTGAAGAACAGCCAGGTTCTCGGCCTCCTGGACGGCGAGCACATCCGGCGCCTTCAGCGCGGCGCGCACGTGGAGCGACAGCTTGGCCAGCCTGGCCGCGTAGCCCGCCGGCGTCTCGACGTCATCACTCGTAGCCGGATCGTTGACCGTATCGAAAAGCCGCAGCACGTTCTGGCTGCCCACCGTGAACTCCCCCGCTCTGCGGTCGCGCACCGGCACGACGGCGGCGGTCCCCGTCACCTCGAGAGCGGTGGGCCAGATCTGATAGTCCCCGAACGAGAAGGCCAGAGGCCCTCGCGCCGAGACGCGCGATCCTGCGGCGAGCAGCTGGCCGGGCGCCGCCAGGTAGCGATCCGTGTCGATCTCGAAGACCTCCGGATTGCCGTCCCAGACCGGCAGATCCGGCAGGCCGGGGAAAAGAATGCCCGGCTCGCGGAACGCGCGATGGTCCGAAGCCACGACCGACGCCTCGCCGAATTCGTTGGTGGGGCTGGAGACCGTCCCGTTGAGAACCTCCACCAGCATCCCTTCGAAGCGCTCGATTTCGTTCGCGGGCTGCGGCTGGTTCGGCGACGGCCGCGACTCATCAAAGCTGACCGGCAGCGGCAGGGGCAGGCCTGAACCGGTCACGCTCACGGTCTCGGCGTCGAGCTCGGTCATGTTGAAGAACTCGGCCACCCTTCCCGTTACTTCCACTGCGTCTCCCACCGCCACGGCAGGCGCGCCGCCCGTGAAAACGAAGAGACCATCAGAGGTTTCGGCATTGCCGTCCCCTCCGCCGGGTGCCTGAATGAAGAAGCCGTCCCCGAACACGGCCGTCACGATGTCGCCCGCCGTGGCGCGGCGCTCGCCGGCAACCGGAGACGCCGTGCCGGCGCCCTGGATCTCCCAGATTTCCGCTGGCAACGCGGGGGGCAGCGGGCAGACAGGCTGGCCGTCATGACACCCCAGCCCGCCAAACGTATTCGTCGCGAACCCGTCCCACTCCACTGAGG
>DATFFM010000035.1:0-55845 GCA_035250005.1 Vicinamibacterales bacterium
TAGAGAAGGGTGCACGTGCAGGGTGCAGGGTGCAGGGTGCGGTGCTGTGCACGTGCAGGTGCACCCTGCCCAGGCACCTGTACCTGCATGAGCACCAGCCGCACGTGCACGTGCACAGCACCGCACCCTGCACCCTGCACCCTGCACGTGCACCCTTCTCTACTCACTTCACCTGCCTGAACGGGCGCACGTTGCCTTGCCCTTCCGGCTGCAGCAGCTCCGCGACTGCGGCGAGGCTCCTGCCGCGGGCGCCGCGGTTGGCTTCCACCAGCGCGCGCGCCGCGGCGCCGAGACGCGCCCGCCGGACGGGATCGGCCAGCAGCGAGAGCAGCGTCGTCTCGAGCTCGCGGGCGTTCTTCACCTCGACGGCCGCGCCGTTGTCGAGAAACGCGCGGGCGATTTCGGCGAAGTTCTGCATGTACGGGCCAAAGATGATTGGCTTGCCGAACACCGCCGGTTCGAGGATATTGTGGCCGCCGGCATCGACCAGGCTGCCGCCCACGAATACGACGGTGGCCACTTGAAAGAGCTGCGCGAGCTCGCCGATCGTGTCGAGGATGACAACGTCGTGCCGCGGCTCGGCGTCCACGCGGAGCTCGCTGCGGCGCGCCACGTTCCATCCCGACCGCCGGGCGAGACGCTCGACGTCGTCGAAGCGCTCAGGCTTGCGGGGGGCGATGATGAGCAGGGCGTTCGAGCGCGTCGCGCGGAGGCGCAGAAAGGCCTCCAGCAGCGGCTCCTCCTCCCCCTTCAGGGTGCTCGCGGCAATGACGACGGGGCGGTCGGGAGCAATGCGGAAGTACCGCAGCACGCGGTTGCGGCCACGCTCGGTAGCGGCCGCCTGGCCCGGTATTTCGAGCGAATCGAACTTCAGCGAGCCGGTCACGGTCACGCGCGCCGGGTCCGCGCCCATATCGACGATCCGGCGGGCTGACTCCTCGCTCTGCATGCAGAGCCGGTCCACGTTCGCGAGGACGTGCTTGAAGAGCGGCCGGGCGAGCTTGTACCGGGGATACGAGCGCGCGGAAATCCGTCCGTTCACGAGCAGCGTCTTGACCCCGGCGGCACGGCAGGCACGCAGCAGGTTGGGCCACAGCTCGGTTTCCATCATGATGAAGAGCTGCGGCTTCACCAGCGCCAGCGTACGCCGCACGATGAAGCCGAAATCGAACGGGAAATAGAAGACCTCGTCGACGAACTGCAGGTTGTTGCGCGCAACCTGGTGGCCGGTGATGGTCGTCGTGGATAGAAAGAGCCGCAGGCGCGGGTAGCGCTCGCGCAGCTCCTGGAGCAGCGCGCGTGCGGTCAGGACCTCGCCGACCGACACCGCATGGATCCAGATCGACTCGTCGGCGTCCAGGTTGAACGACAGCGGCAGGATGCCGAGCCGCTGCGGCAGGCTCCTGACGTACTTCCGGTACCGGACGGCCTGGTACAGCAGGTACGGCGACGTCACGAGAAAGAAGACGATGATGAGAACGCTGTAGAGCGCGTACATGAAGATGGAACGGTTTGGAGCAATGTAGCCGCGGTTTGACCCTCGCGCAAGCCGTTCATTAAAATCAGCTGTTTCTGGTGTGGCTGGAGGAATCGCAGATGGCAATCAAAGTCGGGATCAACGGGTTCGGCCGGATCGGGCGCAACATCATGCGCGCGGCCATGGGTGACGCGGGCTTCGATTTCGTGGCGGTGAACGACCTCACCAACGCCGAGACGCTGGCCCACCTGCTCAAGTACGACTCGATCCTCGGCAACCTGAAGGCCGACATTTCCGCGAAGGGGGACCGGATCTCGGTCAACAAGGACGAATTCCAGGTCCTCTCCATCAAGGATCCGGCGCAGCTCCCCTGGAAAGCCCTCGGCGTCGACGTCGTCTTCGAGTCGACTGGTCTCTTCACCAAGCGCGACGATGCGGCGAAGCACATCACGGCCGGCGCGAAGAAAGTCATCATCACCGCGCCGGCGAAGGGCCCCGACGTCAGCGTGGTGATGGGCGTGAACCACGAGAAATACGATCCCGCCAGGCATCAGATCATTTCGAACGCATCCTGCACGACCAACTGCCTCGCCCCGGTCGCCAAGGTGATTCATGAGACGTTCGGCATCCGCAAGGGCTGGATGACAACGGTGCACTCCTACACCAACGATCAGCAGCTGCTGGACCTGCCGCACAAGGACCTGCGGCGCGCGCGCGCCGCGGCGCTCTCGATCATCCCGACGACGACCGGCGCGGCGATTGCCGTGGGAGAAGTGATGCCCGAGATCAAGGGGCGGCTGGACGGCATCTCGATGCGTGTGCCGACGCCGAACGTCTCCTGCATCGACCTGGCGGTGCTCGTCGACAAGAAGACGTCGAGGGACGAAGTCAACGCCGCGTTCCGCGATGCGGCGAACGGCTCGCTCAAGGGACTCCTCGAGTACACCGAAGCGCCGCTCGTGTCGATCGACTTCCGCGGCAACGCGCACTCGGCGATCCTCGACGCCCCCTACACCAACGTGATGGACGGCGACTTTCTGAAAGTGCTCGCCTGGTACGACAACGAGTGGGGCTACTCGAGCCGCTGCGTCGACCTGCTCCGGTTCCTCGCCAAGAAGGGGCTGTAGTGCCTCGGAGCGTCAAAGACATCGACCTGAGCGGCAAGCGGGTGTTGATCCGGGTCGATTTCAACGTGCCGATCAAGAACGGCGCGATCACCGACGACACGCGGATCCGCGCCTCCCTGCCGACCATCCAGTACGCGCTCGATCACGGGGCAAAGACCGTGGTCGTTGCCTCGCACCTCGGTCGGCCGAAGGGCAAACCGAATCCGGAGTATTCGCTGCGTCCGGTCGCCACCCGCCTCGCCGAGCTGCTGGGGACGCCGGTGCAGTTCGAGCGGGACGGAGACGGCCGTCTGATCCTCCTTGAAAACCTCCGGTTCAACCCTGGCGAAGAAAAGAACGACCCTGCCTTCGCCGCTCAACTCGCGAGCCTCGCGGACGTCTATATCAACGACGCCTTCGGATCCGCTCATCGCGCGCACGCGTCCACGGAGGGGATCGTCCGGCACGTCAAGGAGGCGGGGGCGGGCCTGTTGATGGCGGCCGAGCTCGAATACCTGGGCCGGGTGCTCGAATCGCCCGACCGGCCGTTCGTCGCGATCCTCGGCGGCGCCAAGGTGTCGGACAAGCTCGAGGTGATCCAGAATCTGGTGCCGCGGGTAGACGCGCTGCTGATCGGCGGCGCCATGGCGTATACGTTTCTCAGGGCGCGCGGCCTGCCGGTCGGCAAGTCACTCGTCGAGGAGGACCTCCTCGATGCCGCACGCGACGTCGAGGCGCAGGCCGGCAAGCGGAATCTGCGCTTCGAGCTCCCGGTGGATCACGTCGTGGCCCCTGAGCTGGAGGCCGGTTCGCCCGCCGAGACGCTCGATGTTGACGATCCGGCCATTGGCGATAGGATGGGACTCGACATCGGCCCCCGGACGATCGACCGCTATCGCGGGATCATCCGTACGGCCAGAACCGTCACCTGGAACGGCCCCATGGGCGTGTTCGAGATCGATGCCTTCGCGCGGGGCACGATCGACGTGGCCCGGGCGGTGGCCGAGGTCGACGGCACGACGGTAATCGGCGGCGGCGACTCAGTCGCGGCGGTGGCCAGGGCCGGGGTCACGGACCGCATCACGCACATCTCGACCGGCGGCGGCGCATCCCTCGAGTTTCTCGGCGGCCGTATACTGCCCG
This sequence comes from Vicinamibacterales bacterium, assembly GCA_035250005.1. Lineage (GTDB taxonomy): Bacteria > Acidobacteriota > Vicinamibacteria > Vicinamibacterales > 2-12-FULL-66-21 > JACDCA01. Next base: position 3,727 of record DATFFM010000035.1, read on the forward strand.
GAGTTGCAGTGCTGGGGTGATCCCCGGGGTGATCAATGAGAACGCCTTTCCTTGCCGCGAACTGGAAGATGTTCAAGACCGTCCAGGAGGCGGTCGTCTACGTCAAGGAGTTCCGCCGGGTCGTCAAGGACATCGACGACGTCGAGATCGTGGTGGCGCCGGCGTTCACGGCGCTGCACGCGGCGGCCGAAGCGGCGCGCAACTCGCCGATCGCCATCGCGGCACAGGACGTTCACTGGGAGCGCGAAGGGGCCTTCACGGGAGCGGTCAGCGCCGCCATGGTGAAGGAGGCGGGGGCCGAGTTCGTGATCATCGGTCACAGCGAGCGGCGCCGCCTCTTCCATGAGACCGACGAGACCGTCAATCAAAAGCTCGTCGCTACCCTGGGCGCCCAGCTCACGCCGATCGTCTGCATCGGTGAAACGCTCGACGAACGGGAGGCGGGAGAAACGCTCGACGTTCTGGACCGGCAGATCAAGCAGGGGCTCGACGGGCTGACCGGTGACCAGGTCGGCTCGCTGGTGCTTGCCTATGAGCCCGTCTGGGCGATCGGCACGGGACGAAACGCCACGCCGCAGCAGGCGGGTGAAGCGCACTCGCACATCCGGTCGCGGCTGCGGCAGTGGTTCGGCGGCGCGGCGGCGGACCATTGCCACGTCATCTACGGCGGCAGCGTGAAGCCCGACAACATTCACGAGCTGATGGTGCTGCCCGACGTGGACGGCGCGCTCGTCGGCGGGGCGAGCCTCGACCTGCGGGTGTTCTCGGACATTGTGGCGCGAAGCCGGCAAAGCGCTGTATAATCGGGCGTTATGCTTTACTACCTGGCCATGACCCTGTATGTACTCGCCTGTTTTCTGCTCCTGCTGGTCGTTCTGCTGCAGCAGGGCAAAGGGGGCGATATGGCCAGTGCGTTCGGCGGCGGCGGGAGCCAGACGGCGTTCGGTGCCCGCGCCGGCGCCAGTGTGCTGACGCGCGCAACCACCGTGCTCGGCGTCCTGTTCATGCTGGGCGCGCTGTTTCTCGCGATCATGGGCCAGCGCGGCCCGGGTTCGCTGCTGAGCGGCGAGCGCAGCGCCCCGGTCGCTCCGGCCTCGGCCCCGGTGGAGAAGAAATAGTCGGGCGACCGTAGCGCAGCCCTTCAGGGCTGCCTGTATGCCTGACGTTGTAGCGCAGCCCTTTAGGGCTGCCTGTATGCCTGACGTTTGTAGCGCAGCCCTTTAGGGCTGCCTGACCCACCCCTCGCGAAAGTGGCGGAACTGGCAGACGCACCAGCTTGAGGGGCTGGCGACCGCAAGGTCGTGGGGGTTCGAATCCCCCCTTTCGCACCAATCTTAAAGATCAGGAAATAAGCGACTTCGCCTTCGCTAACAAGGTGACTGGTGGACGGCCCGGTCTTGGTGGGGTCAGACTCCGCCTGCAAGGAGGGCCGTGTCAGGTACCTCGTCGTAGTCGTCAGACTGCGGTGTCCCAAAAACTCGGAAACATGGGTCGTAGACCTTGTGGGGCGGCAGTTGGGAGCCGCGGACCATCGCCAGACCGCCGGCGGCACGCTCGCGTCTCACCATTCCGGAGCGCGCCGCCGTATCAAGCTCAAATTGCGCGTTCAAGCTCACGGTTGAGGAGCGGCAGCAGCGCAGCCGCGAACTCGCGCGGATCCGCGAGGTAGGGCGCGTGGGCACCCGGGATTTTAATCAGGTCGACGCCAAGTGCGTTCGCGAGCCACTCTGCCGCGCGATAGTAGTGCTTGCCGCGGGTGTCCCGGCCGGCGAGCGGGCGGACCGGAACGCGCAGGCCTGCGAGCTCGGTCTCGCTCGGGATCCACGACATGAACATCGCGAGCTCGTGGCCGAAGAACGCCGGCCCGTTCGCGATCATGCGCTCGCGCAGGCCCGGTTCGAGGCGATCGAACACGTCACTGCCCGCGTTCTCCCGGATGAACAGCTCCATCGCTCCACGCGCGCCGCTCGTCGCCAACGCCTGCTCGACCTGCGCCTGAAACGCTCTGCCGAGCTCCGCCGCGTCCGGCAGCACCTGCATGAATGGCGGCTCGTGAACGAGGACGTCGCGAGCCACTTCCGGTGCGCGGATCGCGAGCTTCAACGCGATGATGGCGCCGCCGCTCGTGCCGAACACGACTGCCGCCGCAACACCGACATGCCGCAGCAGCGCGGCCGCATCGTCGGCCTGCTGATCGAGCGTGGTCGGGCCTGCCGGTCGGCTCCGTGAGTTCCCGCGCCGGTCGTAGGTGATGACCGTATGCTCCGATGCGAGGACGTCGGCCGCCTGCTCGAAGTGGCCTGCGTCGCCGGTTGCGCCGGCGATGAGCAACACCGCCGGCCCGCGGCCCCGCACTTCGTAATAGAGTTCCGCGCCGGGGACTCTCGCGGTCCCGAATCGTTTCTGCGCAACTCGATCCATATCGCCCTCCTTCGTGATCGCGATCGTAGGCGGCGCGGCAGCTGCGCGGTATCTACTGAACAGTGTATTTTTGCTTATTGGGCCAACAGGTCGTGTTCCATCGCAAAGAGCGCGGCCGCCGCACGTGTCGAGACGCCGATCTTTTCATACACGTGCACCACATGGGTGTGCACAGTACCGGGCGAGATGAACAGCAGCTCGCCGATTTTCTTCTCCGAACGCCCGCGCGCCAGGTGGCGAAGAACCTCGACCTCGCGGTCGGACAGTCCAGCGGGCCAGCCGCCAGCGCGCTTCTTGATGCGATGGCCGGCGGCTTCGCACACCGCTCGAATCGCCTGGCGATCGAGTGCGCCGCGCTCCGCCGCGGACTGGAGTTCGCTGGCCGCGGCGGACTCATCCAGCGCGGAGCGGTGCGGTCGATGTTCAGTCAGCGCCCGGTACACGTCGGCGGCGGCCAGAATCCGCGCGGGCAGCGACAGCATGGAGGCAGGCACGCCGCGATGGTACCCAGACCCGTCGAGACGCTCGTGGTGCATGGACGCAACGCGCGCGGCCGGCGCGAGCAGCGGAGATTGCGACAAGGTTCGCTCGGTGTAATAGGTGTGGAGACGGACCCGGTCCCACTCGGAGGGCGAAAGCGGCCCGGGTTTGTTCCAAATGCCGGTGGGCACACTGAGGCGACCGATGTCGTGGAGCAGACCGGCCGTGCGGATCACCTCAACGTCCGCGTCCGCGAATGCGAGCCGGGCAGCGGCACCCGCCGCGAGGTCGGCGACGCCGATCGAGTGACCGAGGGTATAGGCGCACTTCAGATCGGCGATTTCGCCGAACAGCCGCGCAATGTCCTGGAGTCGCGAAACGGCCACGTAAACGTGCGGGAACGGCTCCTCACCGAGGACTGCATCCCACACTGACGATGCGCTGAGCGGCGCGAGCAGGCGATCGGCGTGCTTCAGCAGCGTCTCGGCGATCTCCGGATCGAACCACCCACCTGCGCCGCGCTGAATCATGGTGCGCGCGGCCGTCGGCCCGCCGATGCGGAGGTGAATCTCGGCCTGGTGCGCAACCGCGAGGATGCGGGCAGACATCTCGATCGCTTCGGCACGGACGCCGCGCGGGCCACCTTTGCCGTCCCACCGTTGGTAGGCGTCGCCGAGTCCCCTCGCGACCGCTGCTGGCAGCCCGAGCCGCTGCGCGCCGCGGATCATCACCTCGCAGTCGGCGCGCTGGAGCTCCTCGCCAAGCCGCTTGCCGCGTACGACCATCGTCGCGATCGCCCGGGTGCGCCCGAGAGTGCCGCGTCCCAGCGTGGCGGCCTGGCGGAGGCCTTCCACCGGGTAACCGAAGTCGACCGGCGCCATCGCGCCGCGCATGGCGTTGTCATCGGGGAAGATCCTCGAGGTTTCGTCGGCGTACCCGCTGCAGCCGATGAACCGAAGCAGTCCGACATAATAGACGGCCGAAAGCGCCTCTCCCCTGACGCCGAGCTCCGCGGCAAGACGGACGGCGAGGAGCGTGTTGCGCAGCGCCTTCTCCATCGGGAAGTCGTTGCCGACGTCGCATGCGAGGGAAAGCGCTGCGAGGATCTCGTTCAACCGTACGTCCACCGCCGTGCCCACGATTCGGCTAGGGTATAGCACGGACCTGCCGAGCGTCATGCGTAGGGATCACCACACTTTCCCCAGGACTCTCGCCCGGTGCCAGGTACTTGAAAGCTGGTGCGGTTACGGCCGTTCGATTGATTGATTTCGGTCGAATGCGCTTCCTCCGACACCATCACTCAACCCGGGCGGATGTTCTGGTTGTGGTGGAAGACGTTGTCGGGGTCGTACGTGGTCTTCACGTCGACCAGCCGGTCGTAGACGGAGTCGCCGTAGGCCTCGCGGACCCGGTCGGGGTCTTCGTCGCCACCGAGGAAGTTGACGTAGACGCCTTCGCGGAAGCGGCCGAGGGCCGCGAAGAACCTTCTCGTCCAGGCTGCGTCCCGGTCGCCGAAGTCCTCGCCGGGCCGCCACACGGCATCCAGGGTGATCGCGTGCGACGCCTGCCGGTTCCCGAAAGCCGTCCTGCCCTCGGCCACCCGGCTCACCGCCCCCTTCAGATGGAACATGGCCACGTACGACCGCGGCGACGAACAGGAGAACGCGTGCCCGGCGATCACATCGATGAGGTCGTCGCGGAGCTCGGGGAGGTGGGTGGACTTCCAGTAATAGTTCCAGCCGTGGACGACGGTCGAGTCGATCGCGCTCTGGAATCCCACGTACGGCGTGGGCCCGACCAGGTCGAGGAGCGGAGTCCGGGATGCGCGGAGCGGGCGGAGCGCCCGCTCACCGTCCTCGATCGGCCCGGCGTAGCAGGTACCCACCGACACCACCGGGCGCCAGTGGAGATCCTCGGGGATGACCGGTAGCGGCGGCGCGGCGCCGAACCTCACGACCGTACCGAGCTCGTCGGGAGCGTCGCGGACGAAGTCGCGGTAGAAGCGGAGGACCTCCCCGGCGTCGCTCGCATCCCAGAGGATGGGCCCGGCCAGGACGATGGGCCCGACGGAATGGAGGCGGAACTCGAACGCGGTGACCACGCCGAAGTTGCCGCCGCCGCCTCGCAACGCCCAGAACAAATCGGGGTGCTCGTCCTCGGACGCCCGCAGCCGCTCGCCGTCGGCCGTCACGACGTCGACCGCGAGGAGGTTGTCGACCGTGAGGCCGTGCCTGCGCATCAGCCAGCCGACGCCACCGCCGAGGGTGAGCCCCGCGACCCCGGTGTGGCTCACGATTCCGCCGGTGGTGGCCAGACCGTACGCCTGCGTCTCGTGGTCGACGTCGCCCCACAGCGCCCCGCCTTGGACCCAGGCCCTGCGGTCAGCGGGATCGACCCGAACGGCCCGCATCGCCGAGAGGTCGATGACGATCCCGTGGTCGCAAACGGCGGTGCCCGCCACGTTGTGGCCTCCGCCCCGTATGGCGATCTCCAGATCGTGGTCGCGGGCGAAACGTACGGCCGCGACCACGTCGGCGGTCCCGATGCACCGGGCGATCAGGCGCGGGCGCCGATCGATGGCACCGTTCCACACGGCACGGGCGATGTTGTAGTCGGCATGGTCGGCACTGATCAGCCGGCCTCGGAATCCGTCGATCTCCACGACGGTTGGCTCCTTGCCTCTGTGGCCGACTTCCGCGATCGTCGATGTCGTCATCGGGTCCTCCTGTCTCGATGGCCACATCGGACCACGGCGGATCGCAGCTGTGAAGTCAAGAATCTGGACTTCACAACCGAAGGCGGGTGCGCGACACTGGCATCGTGAGGACGTACGGGCAGTACTGCCCCATCGCCCGTGGCGCGGAGATCTTCGCCGAACGCTGGACACCACTGATCATCCGCAACCTGTATCTGGGCTGCGGAAACTTCAGCGAGATCCTGGAGGGCGCGCCCGGACTCTCCCGTACCCTGCTTTCACAGCGGCTCAAGCAGCTCGAACGGCTCGGTGTCGTCGAGTCGGCACCCAAGCCCGACGGGCGCGGGAAGCACTACGCGCTCACGTCTGCGGGCCACGACCTCTTCACGGTCTGTCGGTCGCTCGGCGAGTGGGGTGCGCGTTGGCTCGAGATCGCCCCCGAGAACCTCGACCCCTTCGTGGCCCTGTGGTCGATGTGCAACGCACTCCGCCGAGACCGGCTCCCGGATCGACGCGTCGTCATCCGCTTCGACTTCACCGGCCGCCCGCGCCGTGAGCGCTATTGGCTACTCATCGAGCTTGGAGACACCGAGATCTGCAAGACGTACTCAGGCCTCGACGAGGACCTCTACATCACGGCGGAAGCCGAAGCCTTCGTGAAATGGCACGCCGGCCAGCTCACCTGGGCCCAAGCCACCCGCGAAGGCCGCATCCAACTCGACGGCCTCCCGTCGCTCGCAAGAGCCTTCCCGACCTGGAACGCCCGCAGCATGTTCGCCCACATCAGGCCGGTCTCCCGCTCCGCCACGAGCCCCGCAGGCTGACAGCCTCGCTGCCGCCTCTCACTGCGGCAGGGCGCGCTTCATCCGCCTCGGCTGAAAGCTGAAAGAAGTGATGCGGCGGATCAGGCTTCGGTGCGGCGGCGTCCGAGCCGCGTGAGGATCGTGGCCTTGATGTCCGCCTCCGACCGCGCCGCAGTCAGGTCCACATCCCCCTCACCGATGGCATCCACCACCGCGCGAATCAGCTGCGCGCGGCTGATCGCCGCGCCGTTCTGCGCGTGAATGGTCTCGGCCAGACGATCGAGAAACGCGATCTGCCGGTTGAAGAGAACGACGGTGACCTTGGTCCACTTTTCGTCGTGCACCGGCGGGCGGCCGGGCTTTCGTTTGCCTTCGCCGGTCCGGCCGGTGGGCGCAAAGATGTCCGCGGGAGTAGTGACAGTTTTGTCTTTGCGCCGCGGCATCGAGGGTCTCCGGTCCTGGGGCTCCTGGGGGGTTCGACTCGAGATTCATTCCACCTTGAATAGCCGCGGCGCGTCGGTGGCTGAGTCGCCGTTATTCAACACTGAGGGCGCAGTTTACTTCAAGCTCAACCATATGACACACACACGATCGCCCGAATACTGCCGTCCCGATTTCAGGCATTTTTCAGGTAGCGGAGACGCCGCCGCGTCTCGACGGCCAGACGGGTGAACGCATCGGCCGCGGGGGAACGGGGCGCGACCTGGAAGATCGTCTGCGCGGTCGCAGGTGCTTGGGCGAGCGCGCGACTGGCGGGGATCTCGGTGTGGAACGCGTGATCGCGATGCTCGACCCGCAGCCGCCGGGTCTCGGTCGACGCCCGCTGCCCGATCATCAGCAGCAGAATGCCGAGCAACCGCGCCCCGATCCCGAGCCGTTCACGCGCGTGCTCGACGGTCGAAAGCAGGCCGGCGAGCGCTTCGATGGCGATGTGCTGCGGGATGACCGGTACGAGGAAGGCATCGGCCGCCATCAACGCGTTCACCCCGACCAGCGAAAAGCTCGGCGGGCAGTCGAGCACGATGGCGTCGTACTCCGTCCTCACGCTGTCGAGAGCCTTCCTCAGCACACGCTCGCGCCCGGGGGTGGCGCACAGGGCGAGATCCGCGCTGGCGAGCTCCACCGAGCCGGTGACGAGATCCAAATTTCTGGTCTGCGTGACGCGAACCGCCCTGGACACGGGATAATCGTGCAGCAGGCAGTCGGCCGACGAAGGCTCGAGGCGGGCGCGCGCCACGCCGCACCACAGCGACGCCGATGCCTGGCTGTCGAGGTCCAGCAGCAGCACCCGGCGGCGCGGCGTCGCGAGAGCCGCTGCGAGATTGACAGCGGTCGTGGTCTTGCCGACCCCCCCTTTGCTGTTGAGAACTGCAATTACCACAAGCACTGGTCCGGCGGGCCGGTCTTGCAATGCGAGCGCCAATGAACCTGTTCGGGTGGTTGAAAGGGAAAAACAAGCGCGACGACGCGCGTGACCAATGGCGGGCAGCCTGGGCGGCGGCCATCGACGACGGGGATACGGCTGACGCCGAGCTGCGGCTGCGGATCGAAGAGCTGGCAAAGCACGAAGCCGATGTCGAAGTCGAGCTCGAGATGCTGGACGCGCTGGAGCAGCTGCGCACGGTCCAGCGGACGGCAGCCAACGGGAACCTCCCGGCGGTCGAAACCCATCACCGGGTCATCGGCCGCGAGCCGTGTCACTTCACGGCCCCCGCCTCCCTGCCCTCGGACCAGGCGCAGGCGTCCGGACGCGTGCTGCTGACCGGCGCGCGGTCGGTCTTCGTCGGCGGCGGGCGGACATCCGCGACCGCCTGGCACGCCGTGCACGAGGTCGCCAGAATCGAGCGAGACGTGCTGCTCGTGCGCGCCGATCGCTCGCCCGCCGCGCACTTCCGCTTCAACACCTACGCCGACGCCGCCGTGTGCGCGTTCCTGGCCCGCCGGCTGAAGGGCTCACGGCGAGCGAGTCTATAATCGCCCGATGAGCCTTCAGACCGCAGCGCGCGCGGCTATCGTCACTCCGGGGATCGATCGGCTGCTGACGGCCGAACGCCGGCTGGTGGAGGGGCGCCGCGTCGGGCTGCTCTGCAACCCGGCGTCGATCGACGGCAGCTTCCGTCACAGCGCCGATCGTCTGTTCGACGAGCCGGGGGTCACGCTCACGGCGATCTTCGGCCCGCAACATGGCTTCCGCGCGGACCTGCAGGACAACATGATCGAGACGCCGCACGGGTGCGATGCGCGCCGGCGCGTGCCCGTGTTCTCGCTGTACAGCGAGGTCCGGGAGCCGTCGGCCGACATGCTGAAGAACCTGGACGTGCTCGTCATCGACATCCAGGACGTCGGCACCCGGGTATACACGTTCATCTACACGGTGGCGAACTGTCTGCGCGCGGCGGCGCGGCACCAGGTGCCCGTGATCGTCTGCGACCGGCCCAACCCGATCAACGGCGTGGACGTCGAGGGGAACCTGCTCGAGGAGCGCTACACATCGTTCGTCGGCCAGTTCCCGATCCCGATGCGCCACGCGATGACCGTCGGGGAGCTCGCCGCGTTCTTCAACGAGACCTTTGCCCTCGGGGCCGACCTGCACGTGGTCGCGATGGACGGCTGGACGCGCGAGATGTTCTACGACCAGACCTCACTGCCGTGGGTGATGCCGTCGCCGAACATGCCGACCCTCGACACCGCCATCGTGTATCCGGGCGCGGTGCTGTTCGAGGGGACGCAGCTGTCGGAGGGGCGCGGCACCACCCGGCCCTTCGAGCTGATCGGCGCCCCGTGGATCGACGGCGAGCGGCTCGCCGACGCGATGAACGCGCGCGATCTGCCGGGCGTCCAGTTCCGGCCGGTGTTCTTCGAGCCGACCTTTCAGAAGCACGCCAGGCAGACCTGCGGCGGATGCCAGATGCACGTTCTCGACCGGCAGGCCTTCAGGCCGGTGCGCGCGTCGGTGGAACTGATCGACGAGTTCGCCCGCCAGGATCCTTCGCGATTCGCGTGGCGCGAGCCTCCCTACGAGTACGAGCTGGAAAAGATGCCGATCGACATCCTCTACGGATCCGATCGTCTGCGGCAGGCGCTCGCCGGCGGCGCCGTCGCGGCGCTGGTCGAGGGATGGAGAGCCGACGAGGATCGCTTCCGCCGGCAGCGCGAACCGTTCCTGCTCTACTGATTCTTCTTCGCCCGGTCGAGCGCTTCCACGATCTGCCGCGCGTGGCTGTGCGCGTGGGTCCCGTAGACTTCGAGCCACTTCGTCACGCCGAAGCTGCCGGCCTCGGTGTGCGTACCTTCCCGCAGCCACTCGTCCTCGCTGAGCCGCTCCAGCAGCTGGGCGGTGCAGTCGCGCGCGTAGCGGAACGCTTCGAGCGAGCTCTCGTGCGGCCGGTCGTAGTGCAGCCGCGCCGAGAACGCGTCCTGGTCGTACCCCTGAATGACGGGTCGATCGACCGCGAGCAGGAGCCGCAGGCGGACAGCCGCCGTCATCTCGCTGTCGGCGAGATGATGCACGATGTCGCGGGCCGACCACTTGCCCGGCGCCGGTTTCGCGGCCAGCTGCGCCTCGTCGGCGCCGTGCAGCGCCTCGACGACCGCGCGATACCCGTCCCGATACAACCCGACCAGCCGCTCCCGTTCCTTCTTGTCCATGGTCAATCCCGGGTCTTCGCAAGCCCCGGCGCCTTGTTCTCCTGCGGCGTCGACGGGACCATGTGGTGTGCCAGCAGATGCTGCTTCAGCTCCTCGAACGCGGCCTCGGGCGTGTCGACGCGGCGCAGCATGGCCAGGTCTTCCTCGCTGACCGCCCCCCATTCGAGCATCGGCTCGAGGTTCAGGATCTGGTCCCAGTACGCGCTGCCGTACAGGACGACGCACAGCTTCTTCGACAGCTTTTCGGTCTGATCGAGCGTCAGGATCTCGAACATTTCGTCGAGCGTGCCGAAGCCGCCGGGGAACACCACCAGCGCCTTCGCCAGATACGCGAACCAGAACTTCCGCATGAAGAAGTAGTGGAACTCGAAGTGCAGCCCGTCGGTGATGTAGGAGTTGGGCCCCTGCTCGAACGGCAGGCGGATGTTCAGACCGACCGTCTTGCCGCCCGCTTCCTGGGCACCGCGGTTCGCCGCCTCCATGATCCCCGGCCCGCCGCCCGAGCAGACCACGAATCGGCGGCGCGGCTCTTCGAGCGAGAGGCTCCAGGCGGTCAGCATGTGCGCAAGCCTCCGGGCGTCCTCGTAATACCTCGACCACTCGAGCGCCTTCTGCCCGCGCTTGAGCGCCGCCTCGTAGTCGGCCGCTCTCTTGGCGGCATCCGTCCCCAGCCGTGTGAGCTCGCGTTCGGCTCCCTCCCGGCTCAGCGTTCGCGCCGAACCGAAGAAGACCACCGTGTCCTGAATGTTCTGATCCCTGAACCGCTTCTGCGGCTCGAGGTACTCGGCCAGGATTCGTATCGGACGGGCTTCTGAACTGTCGAGGAAGTCGAGGTCGTGATAGGCGAGCGGTTGCTGTGTCATCGGTTCGATCGCACCTTCAAAAACTGTATCATTTGCACATGCGAAATCACCTCATGGGCGCCGCTGTCCTGCTCGCGGCTATCGCCGTGACCTGGCTCGGCGCAGAGCATCCGACCGCCGGCGCCGCACAGACCCCGAACAGCTGGATTCTCGGTGAAGACGCGGATACCAGGAAGAACCCTCTGACGGCCGATGCCGGGACGCTCGCCGCCGGCAAGGCCATCTTCAAGGACAAGTGCCAGCGCTGCCACGGCCCGGGCGGGCTCGGCGATGGACCGGACTCCGAGCCCGAAGCGCGCGAAGACATGGATCTCACGAACCCGAAGCGCGCCGGCCGGAATCCCGACGGCGTGGTTTACTACAAGGTCCTCAACGGCCGAAAGCGTCCGTACAAGATGCCGGCGTTCAAGGAGGAGCTCACCGAGGAGCAGATCTGGTCCGTCGTGACGTACGCGCAGTCGCTGCGCAAGAAGCCCTGACGCCCGATCTCCTGATCTCTGTTCAAAGTCACTCCCCGAGCGGGCAGGGAAGCGGCCACTACAAGAGGCGTGTGATCAGCTCGCCGATCACGTAGCCGACGGCGGCGACGCCGAAGCCGACGATGAACATGTCGCGGCCGCTCGCCCAGATGCCGCGGCCGGTAAAGAGGCTGCGGGCCGCGCCGATCGCGAAATGCGTGAGCATGCTGACCGCAAGCGAGACCCAGACCGCATCGCCGTGTTCCAGCATCAGGAACGGCAGGATGGGAATGAAGGCGCCGATGGCTGTCGCCGTCCCGGTCACCAGCCCGTCCTTGAGCGGCGCGAGCTCCGCGGGATGGATGTTCAGCTCCTCGCGGACCATCGCGTTGAGCGCCTGCTCGGGGTCCTTCATCATGGCGCTCGCGGTTTCGCGCGCGCGGTCGGGCGGTAACCCCTTGGCCTCGTAGATCAGCGCGAGCTCCTCCTCCTCGAGGTCGGGCATCAGCCGCATCTCGTGGCTTTCCATCTCGATCTGGTGCGCCTGGACTTCCGCCTCGCTCTTGGCCGCCAGGTACCCGCTCGACCCCATCGACAGCGCGTCGGCGATCGCTCCGGCCACCCCGCTGATGATCACGATCTGCGGTGCGACATCGGCGCCGACGACGCCGGCGACCAGGCCGAAATTCGCGGTCAACCCGTCGTTGAAGCCATACACGACACTGCGGAGCATGCCGCCCGCGCCGCCGGTGTGCCACGGCTCTCCGTCCCGCCCCATGGCCTCTGAGAGCTCCCGCGCGTGGACGGCGGAGTCGGATGCAATGTCGACCGCCGCCTGGTGCGCGGTGTGATGCGACGAGTGCCGCGCCATCCCGAGATAGGACTGCACCTCGCGCCCTTCTTCGGCCAGCATCAGCGGCAGCACGAGCGAGGGCCCGAAGGTGCCCGCCAGCCACGCCAGCGCCCGCGTTCGAAACGCCGTTGCGTAGACGGGGAGCGGCCGGCCGGCCTCGCGGAACAGGTCCTCCCAGCGCGTCACGTGGCGGTCTTCGACCGCGGCCAGCCTCTCGAAGAGCTCGCGGCGGCTGCCGGGCTCGGCCGCGGCGAGCGCCCGATACAGGTACGCGGCGTCGCGCTCGTCGCGATAGTGCTCGTCCCACGTGGGATCGGCCACCAGCTTCCCGGGGCCATCCATGAATCCCTCCACTCGGTTACGCCTGCCGCGGCGGTCGCGGGTTCAAGCCGATTGCGCGGCCCAGGAGAATGGCCGCGGGGGCGGCGGCAAAGCTGAGCAACGCTCCCATCTTCGCTTCGTCGAGCACGCTGCCTGGCGCGAACGCTGCCGTCGTGAAGAACAGCGCAACCGTGAAGCCGATCGCCGCGGTGACCCCCACCACGAGCACATGGCGATAGGTCAGTCCGCCCGGCGCTCGCAGCCCCAGCTTGAGTCCCAGCATCGTCATCGAGAGAATCCCCAGCGGCTTGCCGATCATCAGCGCGATGAAAACGATCCATGTTCCGCTGCCGATGTTGCCCAGCGGGACGCCCGCGTTGGCCAGGCCGAAGAACAACAACACGAACTGCACCGGCACGTCGAACGCATGCTCGAAGCGGTTCATCGTGTCGGGCAGGCCGGCGTCTCGCTCGGTGAACAGCCCGAGATCCCGTTTCGCATGCGGCATGAAAGGCAAGATTGGGACCATCGCGAGTGAAGGGTGCACACCACCGAAAAACAGCGCGCACCATGACAAGCCCCCCCCGATGAGCACGTATGGCCAGAAGCTGAGCGTCCCCCGGCGCTTGAGCCAGAGCGACAGGCCGATCGCCGGGATCATGAATGCGGCGAAATTGAGCAGCGACAGCGGTCCGCTGGGATAGAACACGGCGAGCAGCATCAACCCGATCGCATCGTCGGCAATCGCCAGCAGCAGCAGGAACGGAATGGCCGGATGGTTGGCCGGAAAGATCAGCCGAGCCGCCATGTACGAGAAGGCGATGTCGGTCGCGCACGGCACCGCCCACCCGCGCATCAGCTCCGGACGCTCCACCGCCATGGTCAGCAGCGCGTAGAGCGAGGCGGGCGCGATCATGCCGCCGGCCGCGGCGAGAAGCGGCACCGCCGCCTCGCGGGGCGAGGCGAGCGGCCCGCCGGGGAGCCGCGCTTCGACGATCTCCTTCGTCGCGAGCGCGAAGAAGAACACCATCCCGATGTCGTTCACGATGAAGTGGAGCGGGCCGTGCGTCAGGCGCTCGTACGAAGGGAGATCGACGTTGGCCCAGATCACAGCGGTGAGCGTCCCGACGATCAACAGCAGCGAGTTGTCGATCGTGAAGGCCCACCAGCCGGAGCCGTGGGAGTGCGGAACGGCGCTCATCCTATCTTCTGGACGTTGAGGTAGTTGGCATCGGTCCGGGTCATGTCGGGATTGACGCTGATGAAGACCACCACCGCCCCTGCGGCGACCAGCCGCCGTTCGATCAGCATCCGTTCGAGCGCATCGAGGTCCCGGACGGGCGTGGTCACCGGCGTGATCCCGCGGTAGAGTGCGAGCATGCCGGCGACCTGCGCGCTGCCGGTCGCGGCGATTACGCGCGTGTCGGGCCGCAGCGCCGACAGCAGGCGGGCGGTCTTCCCTTCGCGCGTCACGGCGACGATGGCGTCGGCCCGACCGGTAGTCGCGAGCGTCACGGCCGCTTCGCAGAGCGCCCGTCCGTGGACGCTGCCGGTCGGATCGATCATCGGCGGCACCGGCTCGGACGGGACGCGTTCGGCCTCGAGCATGATGGTGGCGAGCGTCTGGACGGTCTTCGCGGGCCAGGCGCCCACGGCGGTCTCGCCGGCCAGCATGATCGCGTCGGCCCCCTCACCGACGGCATTCGCCGCGTCGCTGACCTCCGCGCGCGTCGGCCGGGGATCCACCCGCATCGACTCGAGCACCTGCGTGGCGACGATCACCGGACGGCCTGCGGCACGCGCCCGGCGGATCACTTCCTTCTGCACCCGAGGCACCTGCTCCAGGGGCATCTCCAGCCCGAGGTCGCCCCGGGCCACCATCACCCCCTGCGCCAGCTCCAGGATCCCGGCGAGATTCTGAACCGCCGCCGGCCGCTCGATCTTCGCGATGAGCGGCACTTTCGCTCCCGCCTCCTCCATCACCTGCCGGGCGCGGCGAAGGTCATCGGCGGTCTGCACGAAGCTGAGCGCCACGTAGTCGACGCCGAGCGCCAGGCCGAAGCGCAGATCGGTGGCATCCTTCTCGGTGATGGCGGAGGCCGGCAGCGCGACGCCGGGTGCGTTGATGCCCTTGTTCTGACCGAGCACCCCGCCGTTGACGACGGTCGTCGTCAACTCAAGCGCGTCCGATCCGGTCACCCGGAGCTCGATCCGGCCGTCGTCGAGGAGGAGGCGATCGCCGGGGCTGGCCGAGCGGACGAGCTCGGCGTACGGCGTGTAGATGAGGCCTTCCCGCCCCACTCCCTCGCCGCCGCGGATCCGCAGCTCGGCCCCCTCCGTCAGCATCAGCGCCACTGCGCCCTCGAGCGTCGTGGTCCGGATCTTCGGGCCGCTCAGATCCTGCATGACGGCAATGATGCGGCCGCACTCTTCGGCGGCGGCGCGGACGCGGCGATAGACCTCGGCGTGGGCCTCGTGCGTGCCATGAGAGAAATTCAGGCGGAAGACGTCCACTCCGCTGGCGATCAGGGCCGTGATGACGCTCGGCTCCTGGCTGGCGGGGCCGAGGGTGGCGATGATCTTCGTGCGCCTCATGCGGCCGCCCACGGATCCACAAGCGCTTTGGTGATGCGCATCGCTTCGGCATCCGCGAGTGCGTCGTTCAGTGCGGTCAGCGGATAGGTTCGGGCTCCGACGTCGCGCCACGGAACATCCTTCGCGTGCCGTTCGAGAAAGGTTAATGCCCGCAGAAAGTGGGCGGGCTCGCTGCCCCAGCAGCCGCGGATCTCGAGATGCTTTCGATTGATCTGGCGATGCACGTTGATCGAGCTGGCGCCGGCGTCGGTGTAGTGGCCGGCAATGATGTAGCGCCCGCCGTCGCGCGCGAGGTCGAGGCCTTCTTCGACCGCAGCGGGGGAACCGGCGGCCTCCAGCACGACGTCCACTCCCTCGCCATGCGTGAGCGCCTGCACCCGCTCCAGCCGTTCTTCCGTCGTCGAGCAGGTCACGTCGAACACGTGATCGGCGCCCATGCGTCGCGCCAGGTTCAGGCGATCCGCCGGCGCGCCGGTGGCAATGACCATCGACGCGCCGGTCAGACGCGCGAGCGCGATCGCACTGAGCCCGACGGCGCCCGTCCCCTGCACCAGGACGCTGTCGCCGGGGCGCAGCGCCGCCCGTTCGAGAATATGGACGGCGGTCAGCAGCCCGCATCCGCCGCCGATGTAATCGTCGAACCCGACGTTCTCAGGGAGCTGCGCGATGCCGACGCCGGGCTCGAGGTAGATGGCCTGCGACCATCCGCCGAACAGCCCCTCGTTCGCCGAGTCGGTGATGCCGTAGACGCGACGCGCGCTGCAGCGCGTCGGTGTCCGGTGGACGGTGCAGGCGCGGCACCGGCCGCACGTCCGGTGCACGTCGAAAAACACGACGCGATCTCCTTCGCGAAGGTTGGAGCCATCCAGCCCGCGCAGTGGTCCACGAACCGCCTGCAGCGTACCGGCGGACACATGACCGGGAATGATCGGGTAGGGCACCCCGGCCAGCCGTCCGTGCCAGAGATGCACGTCGGTGCCGCACACCTCCGAACGGTCGGTGCGCAGAAGGGCGGAGCCAGGCACGAGATCGGGGGTCGGGAACTCGCGGATCTCGATCGGCTGCCGCGGGGAGGGCATTACGGCAGCGAGGATGCGGGCGCTCACGTTCGTACGTTACCCTTGATCCAGCTCAGATTCCACCGTTGCACACATCATGATCCCGATCCATGCGTCCGGTCTCCGCGCCGCGCTCGCTGCTCTGGTGCTCGTCACGGCCAGCGTACCGGCGGGAGCGCAGGACTATTCCGTGGGAAAGCCCCGGCGCCAGTTCGTGACGATCAGCCTCGACTGGCTCAACACCGAACCGCTGCATTTCGATTCGCACCCGCTCGAGGATCTGGTCGGGCGCGACGTGGCCAGCGCCCAGCTCGAAGCCTACGACTATCGCACGCGCGACGAACAGATCCTGATCGACGTTCTCGAGTTCAGAAAGCGCAATCGCGCGGCCAGCGTGGCGGTCTACCCGCTCGGTCTGAGCTCGGGGACCACACTTGGCATCCGCGGAAGCATCGAAGAAGTGCCGACGATCCGCATCGACTTCGAAGGGCCGGGCGCTCCTCCGGCGTATGCGTTGACCGGCGCGCGTGCCTATGACGTCGGCGCAGGCCTCTACGTGGCCGACCGGTCGCCGGGCTGGGGGCTCGGGAGCCAGGCGTTCGTCGTCGGGGGCGTGGGCCGCATCAAAGCCGACGGGCGCGAAGGCACTCGGATGTTCGCCGAAGGTGGCGGCGGGCTCAGCGTCGGCCCGTTCGGCGTACAGCTCGCGGTGAAGTTCGCCTGGAACAAGCTGTCCGAGCCGGTCGAACACCGGTTTCTCACGGTCCCCATCACCCTTCGCGGCACCCTCAGCTTCTGATGCACATCGAGGATTGGCTGCGCGCCGCGTGCGCCGACGCGGAAAAACGAGGGCTGCCCGAGCTCAAGGCGCTGCTCGAGACGCTGGCGCGGTCCACCACGAACCTCCGGCGGGCCGACGAGGCCCTGCGCGCAGAACGCGCGGACGGCGGCACGCCGTGACGATGCCCGCGGCCGATCTGCGCAGCATCGCGGAGCTCGCGCCGCTGGTCGCACGCGGCGACGTGTCGCCCGCGGATCTTGTCCGCCGCTGCCTCGCCCGCATCGAGGGGCGCCGCGAGCTGAACGCGTTCATCACGGTGATGGCGGAGTCCGCGTTCGCCGAAGCGGAGCGCGCAGCGGACGAGATTTCCTCCGGACGCTATCGCGGGCCGCTGCACGGGATCCCGGTCTCGGTCAAAGACCTCGTCGACATCGCGGGCACGCCGACCACCTCCGGTTCGGCCGTACCGGCCCGCATGCCGCCGGCTGACGCGCCGATCGTCGGGCGGCTGCGCGAGGCCGGCGCGATCATCCTCGGCAAGACGAACCTCCACGAATTCGCCTTCGGAACCACGTCGGACGAAAGCGCCTTCGGGGCGGTGCGCAACCCCTTCGACCGGTCGCGGTCCGCCGGCGGATCGAGCTCCGGCGCGGCAGTCTCGCTCGTGGAGGGCATGTGCTACGGAGCCATCGGCACTGACACCGGCGGCTCGATCAGGATCCCGTCGGCGGCATGCGGCACCGTCGGTCTCAAGCCCACCTACGGGGAGCTCCCCTGCGACGGCATCGTCCCGCTCAGCACCACCTGCGATCACGTCGGGCCCATGACCCGGACCGTCGCGGACGTCAGGCTGCTGTTCGAAGCGCTGACCGGGCAGCCGCTTCCTACCATCGTCGGCCGCACCCGGTTCACGTTCGGCATCCCTGGCGGCGGGCTGTTCGACCGGGTCGATGCCGAAGTGCGCGGTGCACTCGCGCGCGTCCGCGACCGGCTTGTGGCCGCGGGGCACACCGTCCGCGACGTGGAGATCGCGCAGGCGCAGATCGCTCCCGATGTCTACCTGCACATCGTGCTGCCGGAGGCCGCCGAGTATCACGCGCGGTACCTGGCGGCGCACGCGGAAGCCTATTCACCGGGGGTTCGGCTCCGGCTGGAGATGGGCGGGTACTTGCTGGCGGAAGATCACGTGCGAGCCCTGCGGCTGCGCGCGAGGCTCACCGAGAGCGTCGATCGCGTGCTGAATGAGTGCGACGCCCTTCTGCTGCCGGCGCTCGCCATCCCGGCGCCAACGCTCGGGGCCCAGGCGGTCGAGATCGACGGAGCGTCGGAACCGGTGCGTGCAGCGATGCTCAGACTGACGCAGCTGTTCAACCTGACCGGCCATCCGGCCATCGCCATCCCGGCCGGGCGAACGAGCGGCGGGCTGCCGGTTGGAATGCAACTCGTCGGCAGCCGTGGAAGGACTCCCAGCCTCCTTGCCGTGGCTGAAGCCGTGGAAGGTCAGATCACCGGAGGCGCCGGATCAGTCGGCGGCGGCACCGGATGAGTATCCGGCCGATCGTCATCTGACGGTTCGCCTGGCGGGATCGGCATGTTGACGGGCGCCGGCCGCTTCAACACGTCCGGCACGTTGGGCACGTCCGGTTTTGGTGGCTGTTCGATCATCCGACAGACTTCTGCAAACCCCGAACCATCCGCATGATTAGACGGGTCTTTCACAACTGGGAACGGCGGCTTGCCGCCGCGGCCGAGAACCGTACGGTCCGTCCGTTCGACTGGGGCATCGACTGGATCCCAGGTCTCACGCCGGTGCCCGGCGATGAACAGTCGCTGCTGCTCGAGTGGGCGTCGGCCACGGTCTCGAAGAGCGACGAGTTCTACGCGGTCCCCGAGACGAGCTATCAGCTGAAAGGGGACCGTCTCACGTTCCCCAGCGCCATCGCCACGCCCCACACCGAGAACAATACGGTTGCCGCGCGGTACTTTCCCGAGATGTCACCTCGTGGACGCACGCGTGCCGTTCTGGTGCTCCCGCAGTGGAACGCCGACCCGGACGGGCACGTCGGATTGTGCCGGCTGATGAACCGTTTCGGGCTGTCGGCTCTCCGATTGAGCCTGCCCTATCACGATGCCCGCATGCCTCCGGAGCTCCTTCGCGCGGACTACATCGTCAGCGCGAACATCGGGCGCACGCTGACGGTATGCCGCCAGGCCGTGCTCGACGCCCGCCAGGCGATCGCCTGGCTGCGATCGCAGGGGTACGAGTCGATCGGCATCCTGGGCACGAGCCTCGGGTCCTGCCTGTCGCTGCTGACAGCCGCCCACGAGCCGCTGGTGAAGGCGGCGGCCCTCAATCACATCTCCCCCTACTTCGCCGACGTCATCTGGAGCGGGCTCTCGACCGCTCACGTGCGCGCGTCGCTCGAGGGCCGTGTCGATATCGAGCCGCTGCGGCGGATGTGGATGCCGATTTCACCCTGGCCCTACATCGATCGCCTGCGCGACCGCCGGTCGCTGCTCGTCTACGCCCTCTACGACCTGTCGTTCCCGCTGGACCTGTCGCGGATGCTGGTGAAGGAGTTCCAGGCGAGGGGCGTGCCTCATGAGGTGGCGGTGCTCCCGTGCGGCCACTACAGCACCGGGGTCACGCCGTTCAAGTATCTCGACGGCTTGACGCTCTGCCGTTTTCTCGCGCGCAAGCTCTAGCACGTCGCACATCGCACGTCGCACGTCGCTGCGTCGCACGTGCCTGAGGAACCACCAACCGGCTCGATCCGTCCAAACCACAGTTACCGGCCCATCGGGCGACCGGAAGCCGGCGGTCGCCGCAGTTTACCGGGGCCTTGCAGCCATTCGCCGTCCCCCTGTTGCGAGGGGTAGAGGGGTAGCCTAGACTGGACAGGCTCCTATGAGTTTCGCCCGGCTCAGCCTCAGCCTTGCAGCCGTGATCGGCCTGATCGCCACGGCACTCGCAGGCGCGACCATCTGGCTGCTCATGACGCAGCCCGTCACGGTAGCCGATGCCGTCGCCAGCGGCGAAGTCTCCCCCGTCATGCGCGCACTGGCGGGCGCGCTCTACGAGGCGCTTGCCGGCATCGTCAAGTATCTCTAAGAAGTAAAGACCGTCGGGTCAGACTTCCAGCACGATTTTGCCAAAGTGCCGTGACGCCTCCAGCCGTTCGTGCGCTCTGCGCACCTCGGCCAGCGGTATGACCTCGTCGATGACCGGCCTCAGCTGTCCTTCGAAGAACAGCGATGCGGCTCGCAGCAGCTCGGCCTTCCGTCCCATGTACGAACCGAGCAGGGACAGCTGACGCGCGAACAGGTGGCGAAGATCGATTGCGGCGTGGTGGCCGGAGGTCGTGCCGCACGTCACCAGCCGGCCCCCGCGCGCGAGAGCGCGAACGCTGCGATCCCAGGTGGCCTCTCCCACGTGCTCGACGACGATGTCGGCGCCGCGTCCTTCGGTCAGGGCCCGCACCCGTTTCGAAAAGTCTTCGGTGTAGTGATCGAACACTTCTTCCGCACCAAGCGCCCGGCTCGCATCCATCTTCGACGGCCCGGATGTCGCGAACACTCTGGCGCCGTGGAGACGCGCGATCTGAATGGCGGCCTGCCCAACCCCGCTGCCGCCTGCGAGCACCAGCACGGTGTCGGCGGGCCGGAGCCCCGCCCGCGTCAGGAGCATGTGCCACGCCGTGAGAAACGTGAGCGGGAACGCCGCGGCAGAAATGAAATCCACGTGCCCGGGGATGGGTACGACGTTCTCGAGCGGCACGGACACGAGCTCCGCATACCCGCCGTCCGACATGTAGCCGAGCACGCTGTACTCGGCGCACTCGTTGTCTCGCCCTTCGCGGCAGGCCTCGCAGCGGCCGCAACTGAGACCGGGCTGCAGCAACACGCGCGCGCCGGTGGAGAAGACATCGCCGCCGTCCACTATTTCCCCTGCCACGTCGGCGCCCGAGATGTGCGGGAGCGGTATTTTGACGCGCTCGAGCCCGCGCCGCTGCCAGAGGTCCAGATGATTCAAGCCGCAGGCGCGAACACGCACGATGACGCGGCCGTCGGCCGGGGCCGGGTCCGGGGCCTCCTCGTATCGAAGAACCTCGGGCCCGCCATGCGCATGGAAGCGCGCGGCCTTCATGCCGGAACGCCGAGGTCGAACGGCTCGCCGAGCGCGAGCGGTGTGAGCGCCGGCCCGATGCGATCCCGGTCACCCACGATGATCGTGAGCAGCCGCGAAGGATCGAGGTGCCGGTCCGCCGCGGCGGTGACCGCCTGCTCGTCGATGGCGAGCACGCTGGGCACGAAGGTCGTGTAGTAGTCGTCTGGCAGGTCGTGCAGCGCCATCTGCGCCGCAGCCCGGGCCACCTGTTCGGCCGTCTCGAAGTTCCTCGGGTAGCCGCGGGTCAGCGCGGCGCGGCCGGTTTCGAGCTCCACGCGCGTGACCGGGCGATCGCCGCGTATCGCCGCGATCTCGCCGATGCTCTCCCGGATCGCCTCGGCTGTGGCCTCGGACTGCACGCTGGCCTGCAGGAGGAACGGCCCGGGGCCCCGCCGCGCGTCGAACCCGGTTCGGACGCCGTAGGTATAGCCTTTGTCCTCCCGCAGGTTCATGTTGATCCGGCTCACGAACTGACCGCCGAGGACCATATTGAGGACGAGCAGGCGCAGGTAGTCGGGATGATTGCGTGCGATCGACATGTGCCCGATGCGCAGCTCCGATTGCGCCGCGCCGGGCTTGTGCAGCACCCCGAGCCGCGTCGCCGGAACCGGGGGCACGGCCAGCACCGCGCCCTCGTTGGCAGCGGAGCCGGCGCCCGGCGTCCAGTCACCGAACGCCCGCTCGACCAGCGCCGCGAGATCGTCGTGGCTGCCGCTGCCCGCCGCGATGACCGTGACGTTCGCGGGCACGTACGCGCCCGCATGGAACGCCTTGACGCTCGCCAGCGACAGCGCCCGCAGTGCGGCCTCCGAGCCGATCGAGAGATGGCCATACGGATGACCGCCGTAGACCAGCTGGGTGAACGCGCGATCGGCGAGCGCGGGCGGCAGATCGCGGATCTGGAGGAGTCTGTTCAAACGGAGGTCCCGTACGCGCTCGAAGTCGCGGACGTCGAGCCGGGGCTCCCGGACCATGTCGGCGAGCAGCGCGACGCCCCGGTCCGCAAAACGCGAGAGGAGCGTGAGCCCCAGCAGAGTGGCGTCGGCGCCGACCTCGGTGTCGAGCTGCGCGCCGATACGGCCCAGGGCTTCATGGAGCGCCAGGGCATCGAGCGCTCCGCAGCCCTCGTCGAGCAGATCCCCGACGATGGCGGCGAGCCCTTCCTGGCCGCGGGGATCGGCAGCAGCGCCGCGGCGCACGAGCACCAGCACGCTCAGCAGGGGGACCGCGCGATGCTCGACGGTCCACACCCGCAAGCCTGACGGCAGGCTCCGCTTGTCGATCCGCGGAAAGTGGAACGGCGGCAGGTCGCCGAGGGGGGGCAGCGCGGACCGGTCAACCGCCATCACGACACCGAGACCGGGGCGGAGCCGTCGAGCGCGAGCTCGGGCTTGCCGCGCGGCACGACGCTCAGCGCGACACGCTGCTCGGGCGCGAGCCACTGATTCGCGGCGCGCGTCAGACCGGCCGCGTCGGCGCGCCTGTAGCGCGCCAGGTCGCGGTCGAAGAACGCCGCGTCCCCGAGGAACACGTTGTAGGCATTCAGCTGGTCCGACTTGCCGCCGAAACCTCCGACCGTCTGCAGGCGCGAGATGAAATGCGCTTCGGCCTGGGCGACGCCGCGCTCGATCTCGCCCGGCGTGGGGCCGTCGGCGCGGACACGCTGCATCTCGAGGCTGATCGCGGCCTCGACCTCGGCGAGCGTCCGTCCCGGGGCGGCGGTGGCGACCACCTGAAAATAGCCGGAAAGCTCCCGCGAGTTCTGTGAGGCGGCCACCTCGGTGGCGACGCGCTGTTCGTACACGAGGGCACGGTACAACCTCGAGGTCTTGCCGCCGGCGAGGACGTCGGCGACCAGATCGAGCTCCGCATCGTCTGCCGCAAAGAGATTCGGCGAGTGCCACGCCAGGTACAGGCGCGGCAGCTCGATGCGATCCTCGAGCACCAGACGTGTCTCGCGGCTGCGCGGCGGCGGGGCAGGAGGCGTCACCGGCCCGGGTTTCAGGCCTGGAGGCAGCGAGCCGAAGTAGTGGTCGGCGAGGCGCAGCGCGTCCTCGACGTCCACGTCGCCGGCCAGCGCCAGCGATGCGTTGCGGGGGTGGTAGTAGGTCTGAAAGAACGCCCGGACGTCGTCCATGTGAGCGGCGCGAAGATCTTCGGCGGCGCCGATCGTCAGCCAGTGGTACGGGTGTTCGGCTGGATATAGCTCCGAGACCAGCGCCATACCGGCGAGGCCATACGGGCGATTCTCATAATTCTGGCGCCGCTCGTTGAGCACGACGTCGCGCTGGTTGCTGAACTTCGCCTCGGTCAACGCCGGCAGCAGGTAGCCCATCCGGTCGGACTCCATCCACAGCGCGAGCTCGAGCGCGTTGCCGGGTACCACCTCCCAGTAGTTGGTGCGGTCGGCGTTGGTCGAGCCGTTGAGCGACGCGCCCGCCTGCTGGAGCGGCTGGAAGTAGCCGTGGTCGTAATGCTGGGACCCCTCGAACATCAAATGCTCGAACAGATGCGCAAACCCGGTACGGCCGGGCACCTCGTTCTTCGAGCCGACGTGATACCAGACATTGACCGCCACGATCGGGCAGTTGCGGTCCTGGTGAACCAGCACGTCGAGACCGTTGTCGAGCGTGCGGTGGACGAAAGGAATGTTCATCAGTAAGCGATCAGCGCGCGCTCGCGGCGCGGGTCGGCGCCGCCGCGGCGCTTCCCGGTTGCGGGATCGATGCCAGCCGCGACGATCCCGGTCGAGATGCCGTAGGCCGGCCGAAGCCGGATGACATGGCCCCGCGCGCGCAGCTCCTCGATCACGGCGGGCGCCAGCGAGCGCTCGACCTCGAGCACCCCGGGCTGAGCCCGGTGGTCGTCGAACGAGCTCTGCGGATGCAGCGAGTTCACTCGCGGTGCCTCGATCGCCGCCTGGACGTCCAGCCCGAAGTCGATGATGTTCAGGAGTACGAGCAGGATCTGCTGATCCTGGCTGTCGCCTCCCGGCGTCCCGATCGCCAGGAAGGGCTTGCCCTCCTTGAGCACCACCGTCGGGGTGAGCGTCGTCCGCGGACGCTTGCCGCCGGCGAGGACGTTGGGGCTCGCCGGATCGAGGCGGAATGCCTGCATCCGGTTGCTCATGGGCACGCCGGTGTCGCCGGCGACGAACGCGCCCCCCAGGAGCCAGCCCGAGCTCGGCGTGGCCGAAAAGAGATTGCCGTCCTTGTCCACGACCTGCACCGCGGTCGTGTCGCCCGCTTCCCGCGCGGGTTTCCCGGTGAGCTGCCCGGAGGGGATGGCGAGGAGCGCGGCGCCGCGCACCGGGTCGCCGGGCCGGTGCTCGAGGCTCGCGCGACGGAGATCGATCAACGCCCGGCGGGCGGACGCATACTCCGGCGACAGCAGCGCCGCGCCAGGCACCTTCACGAAGTCGGGGTCCGCGTAGTAATGATCGCGGTCCGCGTAGGCGAGCTTGATCGACTCGACGATGGCATGCAGCGCGTCAGCCGAGCCGATCCCCATCTTCGCGAGGTCGTAACCTTCGAGAATCTTCAGCGTCTGCAGCAGCGCCGGCCCCTGATTCCAGAAGCCCGCCTTGTGGACGGTGTAGCCGCGATAGCTCACGCTCGCCGGCTCTTCGATCCTTCCGCGGTACGAGGCGAGATCCTCGTCGGTCATCACGCCGCCCGCGGCCCGCACCGCGGCCGTGATGCGTTGCGCGATCGCCCCCTTGTAGAAGGCGTCGCGGCCGGCCTGGATCGCCGCTTCCCGTGTGCCGCCGGCGGCCCGTGCCGCCTGTTCCGCCGCTCCGAGCGCGCGCAGTGTCGCGGCGAGGTTGGGCTGCCTGAAGATCTGGCCGGCCGGCGTGATCTTGCCGTCCGGATAGTAGGTCTTGATCGACCACGCGTAGGGCTCCGATGCCTTGCGTTCGGACGCGAGATAGTTCTCGAGGAACTGGTACATCGGAAAGCCGTCGGCGAGCGCGATCGCGGGCGCGAGCACTTCGCTCAGCGACTTCGTCCCGTACTTCTCGAGCGCGAGGGCGGCCGCGTCGACGAAGGCCGGGATCGTCGCGCCGTTTGGACCGTTGCCGGGAATGGCTTTCTGCCCGGCGAACATCGCGGGCGAGGCCGCCTTCGGCGCCGGCCCCTGGCCGTTGATGACGACCACGCGGTTGTCCTTCGCCGAGTAGATGATGATCGGGGCCTCGCCGCCGAGGCCGAAGTGGGAAATCTCCACGACCGCCGCGGCAAAGGCGGTCGCGACCCCCGCGTCGATCGCGTTGCCGCCCGCCGACAGGATGCGGGCACCCGCTTCGGCCGAGAATGTCCGGCCCGCCGCGACGAGTCCGTTTGCGGCGCGAACCTCTGAACGCAGCGGTGGGGGCGTCTGCCGCGCGCCGATCGCGACCTGCAGGCACGCGGCGGCCGCCGTGGCGGCCACTAATCGGATGGATAATGCTCCTGCCAAATTCACAGTTGCATCCTACCGGCAATCTCGCCCATCGTAAACGCCTAATGGCCACCCGGATGCTGGTGCTCGTCGCGCTCGCACAGTTCCTCGGCATGACCCTCTGGTTCTCGGCAACGGCTGCCGCACCGCGGATTGCCAGCGAGCTCACGCTGACCGGCGTGCAGGCCGCATGGCTCACGATTGCGGTCCAGGGCGGATTCGTCGCCGGCACCCTGGTGAGCGCGCTGCTGAACCTCGCCGACGTGTTCAACGCGCGGCGCCTGTTTGCCGCCGGGTGTGCCGTTGGAGCGGCGGCCAACGCCTCGATCGCGATTGCGGGGGACGCGACCACCATCATCGCGCTTCGCTTCGTCACCGGAGCGGCGCTGGCGTGTGTTTACCCGCCGGGGATGAAGATCGCGGCGGGATGGTTCAAGGAACGCCGCGGCACGGCGCTCGGCATCGTCGTCGGCGCTCTGAGTCTGGGCTCGGGATTCCCGCACCTCCTCTCGTGGAGCGCTGCGGCGATCCCCTGGCAGACGCTGATGCTGGCATCCTCGGCCCTCGCCGTGATCGGCGGAGTCCTCGTCTGGCTGGCGGTTGCGGATGGCCCGCACGTCACGGCATCCGCGCCGTTCGATCCTCACGCGATCGGCGCCGTCGTCCGGAACCGGGGGGCGCGCCTGGCGACGTTCGGGTACCTGGGACACATGTGGGAGCTCTACGCGATGTGGGCGTGGATCCCGGCGTTCGCGACGGCGTGGCTCGTCGCCGCAGGTCTCGAGGCCCACAGCCAGGGATCGCTGATCGCCTTCATCGCGATCGGCAGCGGCGCGGTCGGCTGCGCGGCAGCCGGGGTCTGGGCCGACCGCTGGGGCAAGGCGCGCGTCGCCGGCGGCGCGCTCGTGCTGAGTGCTGCCTGTTCGGCAGCGGCAGGCGTGATGTTCGGCGGTCCGCTCTGGATCCTCGTGCTGCTCGCGGTGGTCTGGGGGTTCTCGGTCGTCGCCGACTCGGCCCAGTTCTCAGCGCTCGTCAGCGAGCACAGTCCCAGAACGCACGTCGGGACCGCGCTTACGCTGCAGACCTGCGCGGGCTTCCTGCTGACGATGGTCAGCATGCAGCTCCTGCCCATGGTCGCGGCGCGCTACGGATGGCAATGGGTCTTCCTCGCCCTCGTCCCCGGCCCGATCCTCGGCGCGTGGGCGATGAAACGCATGACCGGCCTCGCGGTGCATCCCGCACCGGGCAGCCCGCAGCCGATCGCGCGCTAGCGTACCTGGGTCAGCGGAATCGGCCGCTTCACGGTGCCGGCCTTGAAGTTCGTGACCGCGATCTGCGCGGCCAGGCGCTCCGCGGCGGCACGAAACGACTGCGCGGCAGCGGACTTGGGGTCGCCGACCGTCACCGGCACGCCGGTGTCGCCGCCGATGCGGATCGGCTCGTAGATCGGCACGCGGCCAAGAAACGGGACGTCGAGCTCGGTGGCGAGCGACTCGCCACCTCCCTTACCGAAAATATCGCTCTCGTGACGGCATGAGGGGCACACGAAGTGGCTCATGTTCTCGACCAGCCCCAGCGTCGGGATGTTCAGCTTCTGATACATGCGGACGGCGCGGCGCGTGTCGGCCACCGACACCGTTTGCGGCGTCGTGACGACCACGCTGCCCGAGACGTGGACGCTCTGGCTGAGGCTGAGGGCGATGTCGCCGGTGCCGGGCGGCATGTCGACGATCAGGTAGTCGATGTCGGTCCACCGCACTTCACGGAAGAACTGCTGGATCACGCCGTGGAGCATCGGTCCCCGCCAGATGACCGGGGAGTCATCGGTGGTCAGAAAGCCCATCGACACCAGCTGGATGCCGTACTGCTCCGCCGGCACGATCTTCTTGCCGTCGGTCTGCAGCTGGGTGCTGATCCCGAGCATGATCGGGATGTTCGGGCCATAAATGTCGCCGTCGATCACGGCCACACGGGCGCCCGCCTGGCTCAGGGCGATCGCGAGGTTCACGGCGACGGTGGTCTTGCCGACTCCCCCCTTGCCGGCGCCCACCGCAATGACGTTCTTGACCCCCTCCACCGGCGCCTTGCTGATTTCGGCGGAGATCGCCGGCTTGACGTGAAACGTCATGTCGACCTGCACGGCGGTTACGCCCGGCATCCTGGCCACGAGATCGTGCGCCAGGGCCCGGATCACTTCTTTCGCCGACGAGGCGGGGGTGGCGAGCTCGATGGTGAAGGCCACGCGGCCGCTCTCATCGATCCGCAGATTCCTCACGAACTTCAGCGAAACGATGTCGCGATTGAAATCGGGATCCCGCACGGCGCTCAGCACCTGAAGAACCGCCGCCTCGGTAATGGGGGTACTCATTGGTGATTCGATTGTACTCCCGCACTCCCCCGGAACGCCGGAACCTTGGAACCTCAGTGTTCGCGTTGATCCGCGATCTCGCCGGCAAAGGGCAGCTTGAAACGCTCACCCTGATAGGCCTTGAAGATTACAAGCAGCCAGAGGACGACTGACAGGGGCGGGAGGATGACCAGCGCGATGAGCCAGCCGAGAAACGGGATCGACAGCGCGACGAACCAGAGGAGCGAGAGGCCGCCAAAGACGATGGTCGACTGGAGGGCGTGAAACCGGACGAACTTGTTGGACGGCTCGGTCAGGAGGAAGGCGGCGCCGGTGACCCATCCGAGCGCGTAGGTGAGGGCGCCGGCGACATTCTGGTCGAGCCCGCTCGATGTTTTCTCCATTCAGCTTCTCGCTCCCATGAACAGCCCGCGCGCCTCGTTGTGCAGCAGGACCCACAGCGCGTACACCCCCAGCGCAGTGCCGAACGGCAGGACGAACAGGTTCGGCACGCTGAGCCAGAGCACCGCCGAGCGCCCGGCCGGCTCGTGCCGGCGCAATGCCCGGCCGGCCCAGGCATTGGCGGCGCCGCCCACCAGCAGGGCCGTGGCAAAGACCCCGAACGTGAGGCCGGTGATACCGGCCGCAACCCGGTCCCCCGTCTCCATCATCCCGATCGCCAGCGCTCCGACCGCCAGCAGCAGCAGGGCTACGCCGAGCAGCAGACCGATGGCCCCCCACGTGAGCTGCAGAATCCCCAGAAGTCGGACGTGTGAACCCATGCCGCGGTTGAGATCCTAGCGAACGAGGATGCGTACTTCGACCAGCGTCGGCACCGCCCCTGCCGGCATGATGCTGAAGCGGAAGCGGGCGCCCGCCCGGACGCCGGCCGGCACGCGCAGCCGGAATGGGTGGGATGCGGCGACGTCCCCTCCCCCGGCGCACTCGATGCACCATTGCTCCCAGGTCTCGCCGCGGCCGCCGCAGGCCGCGCACGTCCGCCGGAGCGGGATCTCGATCGGCACCGACACCCCCCAGAAGGCTTCTTCCGGCGTGAGCTCCACCTCGGCCGAGAGGCCCGCCGCCCCCCCCGCACCGAAAAACGAATGGCGCATACGGTCGAGCAGGCTCGCCACCGACGGGAAGTCGATGTCGACCTCGTCGGCCATCCAGTCGACGCGCGCAGGATTGAGCGATTCGCGAAGCGTGGCGTCATAGGACCGCCGCCGCTCGGGGTTCCGCAGGATTTCGTAAGCGCGCGTCACTTCCCGGAAGGAGGCGACGCGGTCACCGCCCGAAATGTCGGGATGGTACCGCCGGGCCAGCTGCCGGTAGGCCTGCTTGATCTCTGCGGCGCCTGCATCAGGCGCGACGCCGAGCACATCGTAGTAGTCGCGCATACGTTCCGGGGGTCAGCTCCTGCAGAAGCAGTACCGCAATTGGCGCTACGATAGCACCAATGACTTATCCAGGGGTCCGCCGATAAATGAAAGAGTGCCCGCTGTGCGGCGAGACGATGCGTTTGAGCGTTCGGGAGATCACCGAGCCCATACCACGGGTCAGCCAGACCGCCAAACGCGTGATCCGCGAGTGGATCTGCCCCGAATGCGATTACTTCGAAGACGTGGAAGCTGGGGAGGGGTAACGACCTAGCGGGCGCCGAGCGTCAACAACACTTCGTTCCGGACTTCTTCCTCAAAATCTCCGAAATTGAGCGCCGTCTCGCACTCGTCACAGAGCACCTCGATGACCGCGGGCCGCCCCTCTTCATTGGCGTCCACACGCGATTCGCGGAGCTGGACAACGTGCATCTGCAGGGTCTTGACCAGGAAGTTCTGGTCGTTCCCGCAGTTCGGACAGGTCAATGCCATTCGACTGATCTCCTCGGACGGCCGATCCGGCCGTCCCAACCCCGAAATTGTACGAGAACGGCTTTCCCGTACGCAATCAAGAACTTGCGGACTTACGGATTGTAGATTTTTTTGGAGATTGGAGGCTGGAGGGAGGAGGCGGTCGAACGAGGTTCTACTCGTCCGACTCCTCTTCGTCGTCGTCGAACTCCGCCGGGTCGCCGAGGCGAAGCACCTGGCCGGTGCTGTGGCCGGCGAGGATGCAGTGCGGGCCCTTCGCTTCGAGCGAGACCACGGCGACATCCCACGGCTTGGCGCGGTAGGCAGCCGCGACGCACCCGCACGGCAGGCCTTCGAGCGCCTCGAGCTCGAACACCGTGGGCGTGGGCCTTACGTAACTCAGAGCACTCGCTGGGACCGGCATACCGCACCTCCCGTCGCTGGCTCACCATGCAATCTCAACGCCAGTTACCCAATTAGACATACCTTCCACGGATTTGGTTCCTTTGCCGACGGAAATGGTTGAAGAAAAAAGGGTTGCCTTCGCCCGCCCGCGCGGTTGGGACGGGCGCCACCGGCTGACACCTTCAGGCGACAGGTGATCGGGGAACGGATATGGATCGGGGACAGACCCCTTTGGTCAGGGTGCCTGTCCGAGCAGGCCCGGATAAATCAGCTCGCCCTCGACCTCGCGTGCAAACTCGCTGAGTTCATGCGGCCCGGCCGCCCCCGACGCCAAAATGTGCAGAACCGGAACGCCGCGCACCAGCAGGGCATCAGCAAGCAACCGGCGGTGACATTGCCACCACACGGCCTCCGCACACATGACCGAGGTTCTCGCCTGCGACGCGAACGCCAGCAACCGGTCGATCGCCTGGCGGAACCGGGCCGTCCGCATGTAGTCGGCGTATCCGCGAAAGCCTTCTACCCGCCAGGCCGTGTTGACCGAGTCGGGCAGCGGCTTCCGGCGGCCGCCGAGATCGACGAAGTGCTGGTAGGCGATGCCCCGCCGTTCGAGAAACGCGGCCAGCGGTTCGCGCGCGAAGTGCGGATACCGCGCTGACTTCGGGATCAGGCGCACATCCGCAAGTTGGCGGATGCCGTGCTTCTCCAGAAGCCGGCCAAAGGCCTCGGCGGTCTGCGTCGAATGACCGACCGTGTAGATCGGGTCACGCATAGATCAGCCGCCCCTCGACACGCGCCCCGGGGAAGAGCGCGCGCGCCGCGCGGACGTACACCTCGAGCTGTCGCTGATGGGCGTCACGGCGGCCGCCGGTCTTGAGCTCCACCACCGTAATCGAGCCGTCCGGGACGATCGCCAGGCAATCGATGGTGCCACGAACGACGGCCACTTCCCCCCGCTCGTCGACGCGCATCGAGAACGGGACCTCGGCGATCACGTCGGCCGATCGCATCAACGCCACCACGTCGTCGCGGCCGCAAAAGCGCTCCCAGATTTCGAGCGCAGAAGCGACAACGCGATCCAGGTTCGCGGTCACGGCTCGCTCGTCAGCCCGGACGAGCGACATGACGGCTGCCCGCGGATCGGCATCCGAAGCCATCCCGCGGCTGGACGCCTGAAACAGCCGATGGACCAGGATCCCGACGAGGGCACTGTCCCGGGATCCGGTTTCGCTCCTCTCTTCTGCCTCACCGGCCTGCAGCCAGTGCGTCACCGGAAGACGCGGAATGGACCGCTCGGCTGAAAATGCGGGCCACGCGAGGTCCGGTGAGTCAGCCGGCCTCACTCCGGCGTCGGCATTTTCGGCAGCATTATGCTCGACGGCCGGCGAAGCGGGCGCCACCGGCGGACGGCAGATGCGCCACGTAAACGTGCGTACGGACGGGGCGCTCCACGACAACGTCGCCTCCCCCGACGCCGCCGCGGCGGCGAAGACCGTCTTCAACGAGTCCGGCAATACGTCGGCGAGGCTGCCCGGCCCCGGCCGCAGTACGCCGTCCTTGAGCGCGCTCGACAGATAGAGGCGGTCGCGGGCGCGGGTCATGGCGACATACAACAGCCGCCGCGTTTCGTGCTGCTCGCGATCGCGCTCCAGCTGGTCCAGCTCCGACATGAAGGGTGCGACCGATACGGACAGATCGTCACCGTTGCCGTCGGCGATGACCCGCACGGGGCGCGGCAGCCCGGTTGCACCGCGCGCCATGTTGACGACGAACACGATCGGGAACTCCAGACCCTTCGAGGCGTGCACGGTCATGAGGTTCACCGCGTCGATCGCCTCGAGAACGGCGTTCGATTCATCTCCCGCCGAGAGCGCATCGATGTGATCCGCGATACGGCTGAAGGTGGCGTAGCCCCGGTTCTGGATGCGGCGGATCAGGCCACGCATCTTCTTCAGGTTCTCCCACGCCTGCTGACGCCTCGGGCCGCGGATCTCGTAGGCGTAGGCCAGCTCCGGCAGCGCCTGCTCGAAGAGGTCGGCCGGCGGGATGCGGTCCACCAGGTTCAGCCAGCGCGGCATGTGGACGCGCAGGTGCGTCAGCACACGCGCGTCCTCTTCGTCGAGCTCAACGCCCGCGGGCGGTCCGTCCAGAACGGCGGCCGCGAGGTCGGGGGCGAGGGCAGCCAGACCGGCATCGGAGAGCCGCGAGATCCCCGAACGCAGCAGTGCCGCGGCCCGAAGATTCGACGACGGCTCGGCGAGGTAGCGGAGCAGGGCGCAGGCGTCCTTGATCTCGTCCGCGTCGAAGAAGCCAAGCCCCTTGTACACATAGGTCGGGATGCCCCGCACCTCGAGCTCGTGTTCGAACTCGCGATGACTGGTGCGCGACCGGAACAGAATGGCGATGTCGCCGGCCTTTGCCCCCCTCGCGATGCCGGTCTTCCTGTCCCTGACCACCTCGTCGCGCAGAATCCGCTCGACTTCGAACGCCACCGCGGATGCGCATTCTTCGGCGGTATCGGCGACGGAGATCCCGAGCACGGGTCCGCGGATCTCGTCACGGAGCGGCGCCGGCGGGAAGCGGTCGGAGTCTTCGTACGTGAACTCGCCACGGCCGGAACCGGGGCCCGCCATCTCGCCGCAGACTTCGTTGACGAACTCCAGGAGCTCCGGAACGGCGCGGAAGCTGCGCGAGATCGCGCGACGGGCGCCCGATCCGGGACGCAGCCCCTCGATGTACCGTCCCGCCTCCTGGAGCACCACGACTTCGGCATCGCGGAACCGGTAGATCGACTGCTTGCGGTCGCCGACGATGAAGATCGACGGATGGGAAGCGAGCCCCATCCCTTCGCCCCACGACTGCACGAGCAGCGACACGAGCTCCCACTGCGCCCGGCTCGTGTCCTGGAACTCGTCCACCAGCACATGGTGATAACGCGACTCCAGCCGGAAGCGGCTCTGCGAGAATTCGTCCATCCGGCGGAGCAGGACGAGCGTCCGCTCGAGCACGTCTGAAAAGTCGAGCGCCGACCGTGCGTCGAGCGTCTCGCGATACTGGGTCAGCGCGACGGCGAACATCCTGCGGAGGCCGCGAGCCAGGACGGCGTTCAGCTCCCGCGCGAACTGGCGGATGACGCGCTCGACCTGAGGCGCCAGGTCGAAAACGGCGGTGCGATGACGCCGGGCGGCGGTCTCGTCTGGATAATGCGATGCGTTGTACGGATGGATCGAGCCTCCCCGGCGGGCCGAGCCGTCCTGCGTCAGAAAATGGAGCGAGATGCGGTCGAGCATCGCGCGAATCCGGGCATCGCCCATGCCGTCGGGCTGCTGCAGCCGGCGCACCTGCCGGACGAAGAGCTGATAGCGCGGGTGATTCGACGGGCCATCGGCGATGAAGCGCGTGAGCCCGCCCGG
Organism: Vicinamibacterales bacterium; assembly: GCA_035250005.1. GTDB lineage: Bacteria > Acidobacteriota > Vicinamibacteria > Vicinamibacterales > 2-12-FULL-66-21 > JACDCA01. The sequence continues at coordinate 37,326 of DATFFM010000035.1, forward strand.
AGCCCGCTGGAGCAGGTCGAGCAGCTGCGCGGCGGCATGCCCGCAGACGACGTCCGCCTCGAGATCCTTCGGCCCGCGTGCGAGAAAACGGTCGAGCGCGGCCCGCGCGACCAGTCTGCGGTCCAGCAGCGACGCGAGGCCCGCGCGAGTGCGCGAGCTGCCGAGCTGAGCGATCACCAGCGCAACGTCGCGGTCCTCCGTCGCGAGGCCGCCGAAGATCCGCATCGACCGGTCGAGCGCCTCCTCGATGAGCCGCGGCAGCTCGGTCTCGTCGGCCATGTCGAAGCCGGGGTCGAGGTCCGCCTCGAGGGGAAATTCGCGCAGCAGCGAGAGGCAGAACGCGTCGATGGTGCTGATCGAGATCTCGGCGAGCCGGTCGCGCAGCGCGAACCACCGCGCTTTGTCGAGCTCGGAAAGCCTCGCGGCCTTGCGCAGCTCGGCGACGATGCGCTCCCGCATCTCGGTGGCCGCCTTGCGGGTGAAGGTGATCGCGAGAATGTTCGAGGGCTCGACGCCGGCCTTCAGCAGGTTCACGTAGCGCTGGACCAGGACGGTCGTCTTGCCGGTGCCCGCCGAGGCTTCCAGCACCACGTTGTTGCGCGGGTCGACCGCGAAGGCGCGCGCGTCGGTATCGGCGTCCACGGCGGCAACCGGCGCCGGCGGGTCGAAGAGCGGCAGCCTATTCATCGCCGACATAATCCTTGCGGCAGACGCTGGCGTAGCCGCACCATTGGCAGCGGAAGGGTTCATCCGGCCGCACCGGAAACTCGCCCCGCTCGATCGCGTCGATCGCCCCCAGCATGCGCTGCTGCCCTTCAGCCATCGCAGTCCCGAGGGCGGAAGGCTTGCCGCCGAGCGGCACGAACGCCTCTCTTTCCTTGAAGGCCACGTAGCCGGCGCTGGCAACGGACCACGAACGGGCCCGGTAGCCTTCGAGCTCCTGCTGGGCCATCGCGCCGTAGATCGGGAGCTGCAGCGCCCTCGACAACTTCGGCGCTTTTCCGAGCTTGTAGTCGATGATGCGGAGCGTGCCATCGGCCATGAGATCGATGCGATCCGCCTTCGCCTTGATGCCGACCGTGCGGGGTCCGTTCGCGCCGGCGAAGGTGAACGCCCCCTCGAGCACGTGCTCCAGCAGCCGCTCGATGACTTCCCCCCCCTGTTCGATCTCGAAGGCAAACGCACGCTCGGCGAGCCCGGAGGCGGCCGCCGACCCGAGCAGGTGCGTGCGTTCGAGCGCGCGGTCCGCCTCGGGCAGCGACGCCAGCCGGCGTTCGGCGACGGACTCGAACAGTTCCAGCGCGTCCGCCACGTTGGTGGTGGTGATCGTTCCGCCGCCCGCAGCCTGCCACTCCCTGAAGAATGTCTCGAACACCTCGTGGATGAAGTGCCCGCGCTCGATCGGTGTCAGGCCGGACTCCTCGTCACGCTCTTCCGGCAGCTTCAGCACCTGGCTCGCCAGATACTTGAAGGGGCAGTCGAGATATCGCTCGAGGTAGCTGATCGCGTACGTTCGAGGCGCACGAGTGCCGGTGGCGCCCCGGAAGCGCGCATCTGCCGGCGTTCGCGACCGCCGCAGCTCGAGCCAGCCTGCCGCCCGGCTGCCGGCTGCGGCAATGCCCCGCTCGACGAGCTCGTGCTCGAACGCAATCGCGCCCTGGGGGGGAGCCGGCCACCTCTCGATCGGCAGGCCTGCGGCTTCGAGCTCCTCGAGCAGGGGGGATCCAGCGACGATGGCATCGTCTTCGAGCGTGAAGGCCGAGGCCGAGATCCGCGCGCCGGCAGACCCGAGCAGGTCGTGAAAACGCGCACGGGCCGCCGCCGTCCTGGAGGCGTCTGCCGGCCAACCCAGATTCGAGAGGATCGAAGCTGGATAGAAAATGCTGCGGCGTGACGGCTCCGGCCAGTCGGTCGCCACCAGACCGACGATCCGCATCTCGTCGAGATCCGAGTACGGCGCCGAAACGGCATCGAGCAGGCGGATCCCTTCGGCGCCGGTGCGAGGCGCGAACGTCTGCGCCTCGATCCACCTCCGCACGCTGCCCGACAGCTCCACGATGTCGAGCGACTCGTCGTCGTGCCGGGCGTGCGCGTCGCGCAGGGACTCGAGCGCGGCGAGAATGGCTGCCCGCGCACGAAGGTGACGGCCAGCCCATTCGTCGCCGGCTCCAGGCAGTCGTTCGAACCGGCGGATGAACGTGAGGACGGCATCGAGCTGTGCAGACGCGGTTCCGGACGTCAGCGCCGGCTGCAGCGCATCGGACGCTTCACCCAGGCATTCCAACGCGCGAGACGGTGCCGCGGACCCACGGACCTGGGTGAGCCTGGGCCATCCGCCCGCATATTTCAGTTCGCGGAGCATCGTGTCGAGCGCCGCGATCTCACGGCGCGTCAGCCGCGAGCTGAACGCGAGGTGCGGGGACTTCAGCAGCTCGATGGCGGACGCGCGGTTCCCCTCCGATCCCAGGAACGAGAGGATCACGTCCACGGTCGCGGCACACGGCTCGGCGGAGAGCGGCAGCGCGTCGAGCGCCTGATAGGGCACGCCGCCGTCGGTAAAGACCTGTCGCGCCAGATACAGGTACGGCAGCGGGCGCTGAAAGACCACGCCGAAGCGATCCAGTGCAGGAGGCCGCACACCGGCGTGGGGGGACGCCCCGCGGGCTTTCAGCCACCGGACGAGCTGGGCGAGCTCGTCTTCGCGATCGCGATAAAGGAACCACGATTGATCCGGCTCGGTGGTCTGGGGCGCCACCAGTACGGGCAGTCCCGGCGGCTCGCCGTATCTCACCTCCTCGAGACCAGGCAGCAGGTTGTGGATGCGTTCATGGAACCCGGACGCCAGCACAGCCTCGGTGGCGACGACATCGATTCTGGAGATGCCGCCGATCCGCGTCAGGAGGTCGAAGTCGGACGCAAAGAGCCCGTGCGGATCCGCGGCCTGGTCCGCGAGCGTCACCACCACGTGCGCGCACGCACGCTGCGGCGAGGTCTCCCGGTCCAGCAGGATCGCGCGGAGGCCGTGCTCATCGATGCACCCGGTTGCCTGCGTTCGCCGCTCGAAGACGGCAAACGCTGCGGACAGGAACTCGGTCTGGCGAAGCAGCCGCTCGGCCCCCCGGTCGATCTCGGCGCTCGGCGAAAGCCGTCCGACGGCGAGCCGCTCGAAGTCGCCGACGGTCTGCTCGCGGCGCCGCAGCTCGTCGTAGAAATCGAGCATTTGCACGATCAGGCCCGGGCGCAGCCGAAAGGGGGGGGCCGCGCCGGCGGCCGCCGCCTCGTGCGCGGCGCGGCGAAGCAGGACCTCACGTTCCGGTTCCGTCAGCAACGCCGGCGCGCCCGGCAGCGCGCCGTGCATCCGCTCGTAGAACTCGGTGCGCGTCAGGAAGTCCGGAAGGAACAGCGCGTCGGCGTCTCGAGCCAGGGCGGCGTTCTCGAGCGATCGGCGCAGCTCCTCGGCGGCCCTGCGCGTCGGGACGAGCACCACCGTTCGCCGGACCGACACGTCGCGCGAGGGAGCCAGCTGCGCGACGACGGCGCGCATGGATTTGAGGTCCGGCACCCGCACGAGGCGGGTGGCACGTGGAGTGATCACCGGGATGGTAATGAAGAGATCAGCCGATCGAGCTCGTGAACAGCACGCTCGCCGAGCGTCAGTGCACCGCTCGCCGCGGCGGACGCGTCCCAGGCGATCTTGATGTCATTCGATGATACCGCGTTCCGCCGCAGCGTGGCGGCCTGCCGCGTCATGTGCAGCGCGGCCGACAACAGCCCCTGGGCGGCCTGTGCCTCGGCCGGGGGTGACACCGCCATCAGCTCGAGGTGGGCGAGCCGGGCACGGTCGTCGAGCGGCCGCAGAAACTTCGGCTCCGGCCCGGCCAGATCCCGGATGCTTTCCAGCCACTTCCGGAACTGCGCGAGTCTCTCGAGCGGCGCGGAAATGCGCTCACGATACTCCCTGATCGCCGCCGTCCGCAGCGCCCAGGCGTCACGCGCCAGCCGGAGCTTTCGCGCCTCGTCGAGCTTGAGGTCGAGCGCCGCCAGGAGCGCCGCCACCTCCCCGGCACGCTTGCGGCCGAGCGCCTCGTCAGCCCTCAGTGCGCGCGCGATCAGCCCCTGTAATCCCTGCACGTCGGCCCGGGCGCTCAGCGCGGCGGCCGATTTCAGCATCGAGGCGGAAAGCGCGCCGTAGGCCTTGTCGGTCTTGAGCTCCGAAGCGAGACCTTCGTCGATCTGCCGTCGCAGAGCGGCGGCCCAGGTTGCCGTGCGCGGCGCGTAGGCCAACGACTCCGACAGCGTGCGAAGGAGCGCGGTGCGTTCGGCCGGTTCCGCGGCCAGCAGTGCCGACCGGTACGCAATCTCGAAGGAGCTCTGAACATCCGGCGCCGGCAACAGCTCGACCGGCGGTGGCGGCTCGGTCATCGCCACGAGGCTCAGATCGAACTGCCCCTGCCCGGCCTCCACTTTCATCTCCGCGATCACATCATCGAAGATCGACACGAGCTGCGCCACGTCAGCCGCCTTGAAGCCGTAGTTCGCCGATGGCCACGCCGCCAGGTTGCGCCGGGCCTCTTCCGCCATCGCGAGGCGGCGCGTCGGGTCCGCCGTGAGGGCGATGTCGTTGAGCGCAAGCGTCACCTGGCCGGTGAGCATGGCGAAATCTTCCTCGCCGCGCGTCTCGGCGTAGTGCTTGGCGCGCACGGCCGTCGTGTAGCTGTCGGTCCTGGTCCAATCGACCAGCCCTTCGTTGATCGTGAGCACCTGGACCCTGGGTTCCGCCAGCGCGTCCCCGAGCGGAACCGAAAAGACGACGCGATCCCCGACCCGCGCGAACTCGCCGTAGCTCACGAGAGTGCCGCCGTCCTTCAGGAAAATGCGGAACAGCAGCGCCCCTTCCGCGCCAACCCGGACCCCGGCCAGGAGCCCGAGAACGGCGAGGAAGACCGCGAAAGCAACCGCCTGTGGAAATCTTGTGGAAGAAGCGTGCATGTCCTGTGGACGAGTTGATGATCGCACAATATTTTGCGCGAAGTTCCGGTCAATCTGCCCGCGCTGCACCGTGTTGATGCGCCTTCGACCCTCCTTTCGCTTGAACGCCGCCGCACGAGGACTAGAATGACGGCTCCTTCAACCCTCTGTTTCGCCGTTACGGACGTGACCGTGCACCGCTTCGAAGAGACGATCAATGGCCGCGCGTACCACATCGAGGTGTCGAGCGTCGGCCACGACAAATGGCGCGCACAGATCAGGCGCACCCCGGGAGGGTCGGGGGCTCTCATGCCCTTCTACGGTAAGACACCCGTGGAAGCTGCGGGCCAGCTGACCCGCTGGCTCTCGATCGCGAACGGACGCCCGCGGGCTGAGGTGTAGACGACCACACGCCGCCCCGGGTTGGCCCCAAAACCCGCCGCTCTAAAACGGGACATACTGTTCCTGCTCATGCATGACGTCCTCGTCATTGGAGCTGGCCCGGTCGGGCTCGCCTGCGGAATCGAAGCGCGGCGCCACGCTCTCACAGCCGTCCTGATCGAGAAAGGCGCACTCGTCAACTCGATCCTCGGGTATCCGGCGAACATGGAGTTCTTCTCCACGCCCGAGCTGATCGAGATCGGCGGCTATCCCTTTCCCGTCCAGGGCTACAAGCCCACGCGCGAAGCAGCACTCGAGTACTATCGCGGCGTGACGCAGCGCGAGGCGCTCGACGTCCGCCTCTACGAGCGCGTCCTCGCGGTCGCCGGTGTGGGCGGCGATTTCACGGTGTCGACCGACAAGGGGGAGCACCGGGCGCGGACGGTCGTGGTCGTCACCGGCTTCTTCGATCGGCCGAACCTGTTGAACATACCCGGTGAGTCACTGCCGAAGGTGACCCACTACTACCGCGAGCCGTATCCGTACGTCCGACAGAAGGTTGCAGTCATCGGCGCGAAGAACTCGGCGGCCAAAGCCGCGCTCGACTGCTACCGGCACGGCGCCGAGGTCACGCTCGTCGTCCGGTCACCGGCGCTGTCGGAGAGCGTGAAGTACTGGATCAGGCCCGACATCGAGAATCGGATCAGGGAAGGCAGCATCCAGGCGCATTTCAGCACGTCGGTGGACGAGATCCGGCCGTCCACGATCGTGCTTCGCCATGCCGGCCGCACGCGCGAGATCGAGAACGACTGGGTGCTCGCCATGACCGGCTATCAGCCTGACTTTGCGTTCCTGGAGTCGCTGGGCGTCACTTTTGCGGACGACGAGTGCCGCACGCCTGTCTACGACGAAACGACGTTCGAGACCGCCCGGCGCGGCATGTATATCGCCGGGACCGTGTGCGGCGGGTACAAGACGAACCGCTGGTTCATCGAGAACGGACGGTTTCACGCCCGGCAGATCGCGAAGCACATCGCCGGCGAGCACACCGAACGGATCCGCTTCGAGACGATCCACTGGAAGACCGAAGAATAGCGCCGGGGCGAGCCTATTTCTGCTGCTTCAGGATCCGGGCGAACGACCACAGCGTCAGCCCGAGGACGAAGGACCAGCTCGCAGCCATGAAGACGACCGCGCTCGACGTCATAACCTCACCTCGTGTGCGCCTTCGGGGCGCGGTTCGGGTTCGCGGAACCCGGCCCGATCGTTGTATCCGTTGCGCTTCCACGCCATCCTGACAAGCACGGCAGAGACGACGGCAAACAGTACGATTACGCCGCGCGAGAGCAGCACGTAGAATTCCGATCCCGGGGTGACGCGCTCCATCCGCAAAATCGGCCAGGCGTCCTGCCAGCCCCACCAGCAGAGGATGAACAGCAGGTACACCGGCGTCACGAACGTCATGACGAACTTGAAGATCCGGGGAATCTGGATGTCGGCCCCCTGGTGGATGGACCGCCAGGCGTTCTCGGGCTTGAACACCCAGATGAAAATGATCGTTTCGACGACCGCGAGCAGCACCAGCCCGAACGTGCCGGCCCAGTAGTCCCATTCATCCAGAAAGCCGTGCTCGAGCCAGACGATGTGCATCAGCCCGAAGACCAGCGTCATGAGGCCGAGGGTGTAGCAGACCGGTTCGCGGCGCATGCCGAACTCTTCGCGGAAGAACGCCACGATCGGCGTCAGCATGGCAACCGACGAGGTGATCCCGGCGAAGAAGAGGAGGCCGAACCACATCGCCCCCATCAGCTGGCCGAGCGGCAGCTGCTGAAACACAACCGGCATCGTCGCGAACCCCAGGTTGAAGGACCCCGACTGGGCGACCGCCATCGCGCCGCTGACGCCGAAGAACACGACCGCGGCCGGGATCGCGATGCTGCCGCCGAGCACGACCTCCGCGGTCTCGTTGGTCGCGGCGGTCGCGATGCCGTTGAGGGCGATGTCGTCCTTCGTCGAGAGGTAGGACGCGTAGGCCTGAAGGCTGCCCATGCCAACCGACAAGGTGAAGAAGATCTGACCGGCGGAGGCCAGCCAGACGCTCGGCTGACCGAGTCGCGACATGTCGGGGTTATAGATGAAGTTCAGCCCGGTCCAGGGCGTGGATCCGTCCGGGCCCGCCGGCAGCGAGAGGACCACGCCGGCCAGGACGATGGCGAACAGGAACAGGATCGGCATCCCGATGCGCGCGAGCTTCTCGATGCCGCCGGAAATCCCCTTCGAGATGATCCAGATGTTGATGCCGAGCGTGACGAGGAAGAACGCGTACGGCGTCCACGCGGCGTGGACGCGGGTGGCAGGATCACCGACGCCCTGGAACGACTGGAGGTAGTTGACCATCTCGGCCTGCGTGTCCCGGCCGAAGTAGTCGCCCGTCAGCGAGAACCAGGTGAACGCGAGCGTCCAGCTCTCGATGTAGGTGTAATAGATCATCACGACGAGCGGGATGACCATGCCGATGACACCGAGATACTTCGCGGCCGGGTGACGCCAGATCGCCGCCAGCATGCCGGGCATGTGGCCTTTGCGGTAGCGCCCGCCGTTGCGCCCGATCCCCCACTCGATCCACATGAGCGGAATGCCGAGCAGCAGGAGCGCGATGAAATACGTGATCATGAACGAGCCGCCGCCGTTGCTCGCCGCCTGCACGGGAAACCGGAGAAAGTTGCCGAGGCCGATGGCATTGCCCGCCATGGCGAGGATCAACCCGATGCGGCTGCCCCATGCTTCGTTCGATGACGTTCCTGTGCTCAAGTCGCCTCCGGTAGTTGGGTTTGCCAGCGGAGTTTACCGTTAGACGTTGAACTTGAACAACAGCACGTCACCGTCAGCGACGACGTAGTCCTTGCCTTCCATGCGGTAGAGACCTTTTTCGCGGGCGGCGGCCACCGACCCGCACTGGACCAGATCGGTGTAGGCGACGGTCTCGGCCTTGATGAATCCGCGCTCGAAGTCGGAATGGATCACGCCGGCCGCCCTGGGGGCGGTATCCCCCACGTGGATCGTCCAGGCCCGGACCTCCTTCTCGCCGGCGGTGAAATAGGTCTGCAGTCCAAGCAGGTGGTAGGTCGCGCGGATCAGAGCGCCGACGCCGCTCTCCTCGACTCCGAGCTCCTTGAGGTAGGCGGCGGCTTCCTCGGGATCCAGGTCGACGAGGTCGCTCTCGATCTGGGCGCTGACGACGATCGCTTCGCAGGCGAGGTGGGTCTTCACGTACTCGCGGACCTTCTGCACGTAGGTGTTCGTGTCCGCCGTGGCCAGGTCGGATTCCTTGACGTTGCAGGCAAAAATGGTCGGCTTGTCGGACAGCAGGAAGAGCGGCCTGGAGAGGGCGCGCTCGTCGGCTGTGAGGTCGACGATCAGCGCAGGTCTCCCGGCATCGAGCGCAGCCTCGAGCTTCTCGAGCACGACGTCCTCGGCGATGGCGGCCTTGTCGCCGCGCCTGGCGTCCTTGACGATCCGCTCGCGGCGCCGCTTGACGGAGTCGAGATCCGACAGCAGCAGCTCGGTATTGATGACGTCGATGTCGCGGACGGGGTCGATCGCCCCGGCGACGTGATGCACGTCATCGTCTTCGAAGCAGCGCACCACCTGCACGATCGCATCGACCTCGCGGACATGGGTGAGAAACTTGTTCCCCAGCCCCTCGCCCTGGCTCGCGCCCTTCACGAGACCCGCGATGTCGACGAACTCCATCGCGGCCGGGATCACGACGTTCGTCCGGGCGATCTTCCGGAGCACCTCCAGCCGCGCGTCCGGCACCGTGACCATGCCGATGTTCGGGTCGATGGTGCAGAAGGGGTAGTTGGCCGCCTCCGCCTTGCGGGTGCGCGTGACGGCGTTGAACAAGGTGCTCTTGCCGACGTTGGGCAGACCGACGATTCCAGCTCTCAGCATTTGGATGAAATGACCAAACCCTCATTGTAACCAGAGCGGAGGAACAGACCCGGAGGTATCATCCTTATCGATCACAGAGATGATGAGAATTCTCCCCCCTGCCCTCTGCTTGCTCGCCGCCGTGGCGGTGCAGCCCCGCGACTCGGCCGCGACGGTTCGTCCAGGCATCGAGGTATTCCTGTCCGAGCTGCCGGCGGCGCTCAAAGGCAAGCGGGTTGGCCTGATCACGAATCACACCGGGATCGACCGGGCGCGGAGGTCAGACATCGATCTGATCGCGCAGCACCCGGAGCTGAAGCTGGTCGCGCTCCTCGCCCCGGAGCATGGCATTCGAGGGGATGCCGCGGCGGGAGTGAAGATCGCCGACGAGACCGATCCCCGGACGGGCGTCCCGATCCACTCGCTCTACATGGCCGAGGATCGCGGCCCGACCGCGGCGATGCTGAACGACGTAGACGCCCTGATCTACGACCTCCAGGAGGTTGGCGGGCGCACCTGGACCTACGTGTCCACCATGGCCCTCGCGATGCAGGCAGCGGCGAAAAAGCAGATTCCCTTCGTCGTCCTCGACCGGCCCAATCCGATCGGCGGGAAGATCGTCGAGGGGGCGTTGCTCGATCCGAGGTTCAAATCGTTCGTAGGCATGTACCCCATCCCGGCGCGGCATGGGATGACGGTCGGCGAGCTGGCCACCCTTTTCAACCGGAAGCACGGAATCGGCGCGGACCTGATCGTCGCACGGGTGGCGAACTGGCGTCGGGATCAATGGTTCGATGAAACCGGCCTGCCGTGGGTCAACCCCTCCCCCAACCTTCGCTCGCTGGCCGCCCTGAGCAGCTATCCCGGATCCGTCTACTTCGAAGGGACCAACCTCAGTGAGGGCCGGGGGACGGACCGCCCCTTCGAACAGATCGGCGCCTCCTGGCTGAATGCGCCGGAAGTCGCCAGGATCATGAATGACCGGCGGCTCCCCGGCATCCGCTTCGAGGCCGTCACGATGTCGGTGGCCTCAACGGCCGCCAGGTTCGCGGGGCAGACGATCCCCGCGATCCGCTTCGTCATTACCGACCGCGAGTCGTACCGGCCGGTCCGCACCTCACTGCTGCTGATTGACGAGATCCGGCGTCAGCATCCCCGCGACTTCGCCTGGAGCCGGACGATCGATCGCCTCACGGGCTCCGACAAGGTGAGGCTCGCGATTGAAGCCGGCCGGCTCTCTTCTCTCCTGGAAGAGTGGGACCGGGAGGCAGCAGACTTCCTCGAAAGCCGGCAACCCTTCCTGCTCTATCGCTGAACCGGCGGCATGACAGAATGCGTCGCAGCCGGAATGACGCATCGACCTGCCATTCATGTCGCCGCACTCCGAAAGACGTACGGCCGCACGGTCGCGGTGGACGAGGTCTCGTTCGAGGTTCAACCGGGTGAAATCTTCGGCTTGATCGGCCCGAATGGGGCGGGCAAGACCACGACGATGGAATGCGTGGAGGGGCTGCGCGCGCCTGACCGGGGGATCATCTCCGTGCTCGGGCTGGACCCCGCAAGGGAGGCCCGCGCGCTGCAGGCACGCATCGGGGTGCAGCTTCAGGAGGCGCAGCTCCAGAAGCGGATCAAGGTGCGCGAAGCGGTCGCCCTCTGGGCGTCGCTGTATCGGACCCCGGCGGACGGGGATCGCCTGATCGAGCAGCTGGGTCTGGGCGACAAGCGCAACGCCTGGTTCATGACGCTGTCGGGTGGCCAGAAGCAGCGGCTGTTCATTGCGCTCGCGCTCATCAACGATCCCGAGCTGGTGTTCCTGGATGAGTTGACGACAGGCCTGGATCCGCAGGCGCGTCGCACGATCTGGGATCTGGTGCGGGGCATCCGCCAGCGCGGCAAGACCGTTCTTCTCACGACCCATCTCATGGAGGAGGCCGAGCGGCTCTGCGACCGGGTGGCGATCATCGACCACGGCCGCATCGTCGACGTCGGCACGCCAGCCGAGCTGGTGCGACGGCACTGCCCGGAACGGACGGTGTTCGTCACCACCGACAACCCGGCGGCGGTGGAGCGCTTCCGGTCGATTCCGCAGATCCAGTCGGTGGAGAGCAACGGGTCGCACCTGACCATCCGCGGTGTGGGCGACGACCTCGTCACGCAAGTCATTCAGTGCCTGGCCGAGCACGGGATGCGCGTCATCGACTTCCGCTCGGAGACGCCGACGCTCGAGGACGTCTTTCTCCGGCTGACCGGGCACACGATCCGCGACTGAGGGCTGCGACATCATGCTGCGAGGGCTCTGGCGACTGACCTGGCTCGAAGTCAAGATCTTCGTGCGCGAACCGCTCGGCGTGCTGGGCACGGTGGTCGTGCCGGTGCTGGTCTTCGTCGTGCTGGCCCGGATGCTGCGCCCCCGAGGGGAGCCGGTTCCGGATGAGATGCCACCAGTCTTTTCGTCGGATCTGCCGATCTTGTTTTCGGTTCTGATCGCCGCCAATGCCGTGCTGTCCCTGGTCACGATCATCGCGATCTATCGCGAGGGCGGGATCCTGAAGCGGCTGAGGGCCACGCCGCTGCGGCCGCACACGATCCTGACCGCCCACGTGCTGGTCAAGCTGCTGTTCACCGCCTTCACCCTCGGGCTACTGCTTCTGGCGGGCCGGCAATACTTCCCCGTGGAGGCCGATGTCCCGGTCGTCTCGTTCACGCTGGCGCTCCTCTTCAGCACCGTCAGTATCATCTCACTGGGATTTCTGATCGCGAGCGTCGTGCCGACCGCGCGTTTCGCGCAGCCGGTCGGCACGCTGATCATCTACCCGATGCTTGGGGTGTCAGGGCTGTTCGTCGCCGTGGAATCGCTGCCGCCGCTGCTGCAGGCACTCGCCCGCGGGCTGCCATTCACGTACGCGGTGTCGCTGCTGCGAGGCATCTGGCACGGCGCGGGCTGGTCCAGCCACGTGGGTGACGTCTTCGTCCTGACATTGCTGTTCGTGGTTTTCACCGCACTGTCGGCAAGGTTCTTTCGTTGGGGGTAGTGGTCGCCGAACATCCATGCTGATGCTGCTCCGGCAACTCCTGGCAGTGCTGGCGTTGCCGTTCACCGTGACGGTCGTCATACCCGTCTGGATCGCACGTCGAAATGCCGTCGTCTTTGCCATGCCCGGCGATGTTGCCGGTCTGGTGATGGTCGGCATCGGGGCGGTCTGCCTGGGTGGGGGCCTGGTGCTGTTTGCCGCGTGTGTCTTCTACTTCTGGACGCGGGGACGCGGGACGTTGGCGCCCTGGGACCCGCCCCGTCGATTCGTGGCCGAAGGTCCGTATCGCTTCGTCCGTAACCCGATGATCAGCGGCGTCATCCTGGCGGTCGCCGGCGAGGCGCTTCTTCTGCGTTCGAGGCCGATCGCGGAATGGGCGGCGCTGTTCACGTTGATCAACCTCGTTTACATTCCGCTGCTCGAAGAGCCGAGGCTCGAAGCGCGCTTCGGCGAGACCTATACGAGATATTTGCGTGCCGTCCCACGCTTCATGCCGCGGCTCGGCCCCCGGCCCTGGCTCATCTTCGTGGTCGCATTTGTCGTCTACAACTCCAACGGCCGCGAGATCCAGTCCTACGATTCGCAACCGACCAAGTACGCCGCGCGCGAACTTGCGCTGCATGGCCGGCTGACGCTCGACGCCGTCGTCGCATCGGCGCCGCCGCTGGGGGAGCGGAGCGCGTTCCAGCGCGACCTTTCGGGCCGCTATCGATCCGCCTACTCGGTGGTGCCGTCGATCGAAGCCGCCGGGGTCGCATGGCTGCTGAACGCCACGGGGCTGGTCGACCTGACGGCGCCCCTCGCTCCTGGACTGATCGCGGCGCTGACCGCCTCGCTCCTGACCGCCGGCGCCGTCGCGCTCGTGTTTGCCGCCCTGGCGCGGCGAGCGGACCGGCGGACGGCCGCGCTCGTCGCACTGGGCCTGGGATTCGGCACGAACCTGTGGCCGCTGGCGAGCCGCTCGCTGTGGCAGCTCGAGACTGTGAGCTTCGGATTCGCGCTCGCGCTCCATGCGTGGCTGCGCCCTCCCGAGGCGTTCAAGGCCCGTCACGTGTGGATCGGGGCCGCTGGCCTGGCGCTTGCGGGATCTGCGCGGTTGGAGACGGCGCCGGCCATCGCGGTGCTGCTCGCCGGTCTCGTGGTGCGTCTTGGCATCAGGCGGGCCTCACCCGCTCTCGTTCTGGTGGCGGCGGCGGGCGCCGTGCTGATGGCGGCGCAGTGGTCGTGGTTCGGGTCCGTCCTGGGCGCGAAGATGATCCTGCAGTCGAGCGGCCTCGAGGCGCATGGGGTGACCGGCACGTTCAGCGCGCAGCCCTGGTACGGCGCCCTCGGCCTCCTGCTGTCACCGAGCCGGGGCCTCATCCTCTTCAGCCCGATCGTGCTGGTTCCGCTGCTGGGCCTGCCGATCGTCTGGCGGCAGCGCTCCGATGCCGGCGACCGCTGGTGGACGGCTGCGGCACTCCTTCAGTACGCCGGCTACTCCTGCTACTCGATGTGGTGGGGAGGGCACACGTACGGCCCTCGCTATCTCGTGGATGCGCTGGTTCCACTCACACCTGCTGCGGCCGCGGGGATCGGATGGGTGGTCGAACGGCGATGGCGACAGGCCGTCGGCACGGCCGCGCTCGCCTGGTCCGTGGCCGTGGCAGCCACCGGCGCGTTCTGTTATCCCAACGACCGGTGGAATACGGACCCCGCCGACGTGGACCGGCATCACGATCGGTTGTGGGATTGGCGCGATCCGCAGATCGTGCGCGCCTGGCAGCGGGGTATGAGTCCCCAGAACTTCTCGCTGTTCACGCGATCTGCGGTGCGACGGCCTCCGGCCCAATGAGGAAGAGCGCGCTTGCGCTGGGCGGCGCCGCGACACTGGCTGTCGCGCTCCTCTACGCGCCCTGGATCGCAGAGCCGCACATCCGGTACGACGACTTCAACTTCCTGACGAAGTCGCGCACGTGGGGCGAAACCTGGACCAATCTGTGGCTGCCGATGAACGAGCACGTGATGCCGCTCTCACGGCTCGCGGCTGGACTGCTGATGCAGCTCGTGCCACGGCAGTCCGCGATCCCACAGGCCGTGCAGGTCCAGGGAGTCCTGGCGGTCGTGCTCGGCATGTGGCTGTTGTACGCGTTCGTTCGCCGTGAACTGGGGAACCCGTTCTATGGGGTGGTCGCGATGACGCTCTGGGGCGTCACCAGCACGTACTATGAGTGCGTCACCTGGTATTCGGCATCCTTCTTCACGCTGGCTCTCGACGTGATGCTGGCGGCGCTGCTGGCCGCACAGTGGTACCGGCGCAGCAGACGGTGGTACGCGCTCGCGGCGTGCGCGGCCTGCTGCGCCCTTGCCCCCGCCTTTCATGGCACGGCTATTCTGGCCGGAGCGTGGTGCGCACTCTACCTGCTCTACGGGCAGCGCGACGGCTCGCGAGTGCCGTCGTGGTGGCTGCGCGCGGCGGTGGCCGCAGTACCCCTGCTCGGGGCGGTCGCCTTCGTCGCGGTCAGCCTGACCGCCTCAGCCGGCCGGATCGTGCGCGCGGAGCACTATCGGGGCAAAACCATATTCGCCGCGTTCGATCCGGCCGAAGGGATTCAGAACACGCTTCGCACCCTTGCCGACAATCAGGTGCCGGGCGCGTTTGGCATCTGGGACAGACACTCGACGTTTTCATGGCCCTTCGTGCTGGCGATTGTGGCGGGCGTGACCGTTCTGGGCGTGATCTGGTGGCGGGCCACGCCGCGGCGGCGGCTGCTCGCTCTCGGCCTGGCGCTGACCGTCGGCAGCGACCTGCTCGCTTACAGTGCCAGGGCCGACTGGAACTACGAGCGTTCCGTGCACAATTGGACGCGGTACCACCTCTTCCCGCATCTGGGGCTCGTCCTGTTCGCGGTCGGCGGGCTGCCGCGATTCGACGGCCGCTGGTTCGCGCTCGCGCCGGCCGGCGGCCTGTCTCGACGGCAGGGGGTCGCGCTGGCGGCTCTGATCGCGACGATGTTCGCCTGTCACTGGCCGCGAACCCATCGGTCGCATTTCACCGTGCCGCCAGAGCAGATCGCGGTACTGGAGCGCATTGAACGGGTCGATGCGCACTGTCGAACGGCCGGCATCGACGGGGCGACGGCCCGTCAGGCGCTCGGCTTTCTCCAGTTTCCACTGGGCTTTGACGGGGACAACGCGTGGGAGTTTCTCCGGTGCAGCCCGTCGCCCCGGCCGATGCCGGTCGACGAGGCCCGCGCCCTGCTGGGTTCGATGCGCTAGCGCCCGCCATCTACCGCGGGGCGTCTGCTTCGCGCGGAGAGTACAGGACCGTCAGCGCCGGCGAAGCCTCGTATCGAGGCATCGTCCGCAGACCCCACCGCCAGGCACGGAACTCCAGGCTCGTCGCGACCACGCCGAGCCCATATCTGACGGATCGGCCGAACCCGATCGAGCTCGCCTCGGGGAAGTATTTCGTCGGACAGGAGATCTCGCCGATCGAGTAGCCGAACGCGACGGCTTGCGCCAGTATCTGGTTGTCGAAGACGAAGTCGTCGGAGTTCGCCAGGATCGGCAGGGCCTCGAGCACTTTCCTGGAGTAGGCCCGATAGCCGGTGTGGAACTCGGACAGCTTCGACCCGAGCAGAAGGTTCTGAAACGCCGTGAGCAGGCGGTTCGACACATACTTGTATCTCGGCATGCCGCCCTCCCGTGCGGTGCGCCCGAGAATCCGCGATCCGAGAACGACGTCGTAGACGTCCGACGCAATCATGCTCGCCATCGCCGGGAGCAGCTTCGGCTCGTACTGGTAATCGGGATGCAGCATCACGACGATATCGGCGCCGAGCCGGAGAGCCTCGCGGTAGCAGGTCTTCTGATTGGCGCCGTATCCCCGATTGCGTTCGTGCACGAACGTGCGCACGCCCAGCGCGGCAGCGACCCGGACCGTCTGGTCGGAACTCGAGTCATCGACGAGCAGAATCTCGTCGGCGATGCCTTCCGGGATCTGCCGGACCGTCAGCTCGAGGGTTTTTTCCGCGTTGAACGCCGGCAGTACCACGACGACACGCTTGCCAAGCATCATAGACAGGCCATTTTACAGGGGCCTCGATCCGCGTGAGCCGCCTTCCGGGCGCGTCGCGCATTAAGTATCGAGGGGAGTCGTCACAACCATGCGTGCGAACGGAACAGTCCTGAAGCGTATCGCTCTGCTTATCCTGTTTTCTGCTTGGACCGGTTCCGCCGCTTCGGCGGGAACGCCTCAAACGGGCGAGAACAGTCTCGAAACCACATTACGTCCGGGCATGACCGTCTGGATCACGGACTCCGGTGGACAGGAAGAAAAGACGAGGATAGTCGGGGTGTCTGGCGGCATCCTGACGACAACCGCCGGCGGCGACACCCGGCGTCTCCGCACGAGTGAGGTCATGCGAGTCAGAGTGCGCCATTCCGATTCGGTGCTCAATGGCGCCCTGATCGGGGCAGGTGTCGCCGTCGGCTCCGGGCTGTTCCTGTGCCGTCTGACTGAGACGTGGGAGAACTGTCGCGACGATGCCGGACCGATGTTGAGAATCGGAGCGATCGGCGCCGGCGTGGGCATCGCGATCGATGCCCTGCTCCGCGGACGACGGACGATCTACCAGGGTGCACCGGGCTCGGCACGGCTGTACGTGGCGCCAATCGCCACCCGTCACGCCGGAGGGCTGCAGATCTCGGTCAGTTTCTGATCGCGCGATCGGATCACCGCCGGCCTGGGCAGCCGCGAACGTCAAGCCCCGGATGCGGGATTGGCTAGATCTGGATAGTGCATGCGAATCTCGGAAACAACCTTTGCGTATGCCTCGGCAATGCGCTCTCTGTCGTGTTCGGAATGACTTGCGAGCTTGACTTCAACGCTCTCATCTCTGCGCATCTGCGCCAGCACCACCTTGAGCATTGAGTGGATCTCGGCGGGAGCCTTCTTACTCTGAATCGGATAGGCAAGGCTGTCCCACCAGAAGCGCTCCGGGCAGTACAAACCAGACAGCCACAGGGGCTCGATGTACGGCCACGCATGCCGATAGACCCATTGAAGGCCTTCGGCAGTCCCGGCAATCATCGTAATTGTCTCGCAGACCCCCCGGATCCCGCTCCACAAAGCACGCGGCTGGCTTCGAGAGTGAAGAGGGCAGTGCTGACCGGCTTCAGAAACCCGGTTCTGACACTGTTTCCCGACTTTGGTCTTGGCTCCACAAATAGGCATGGAGTTCGAACGGCACAGGCAATCGTGGTGAGTCTAGAACTTGGAGAGCCTCAAATCGAGGGCGTACGTCTCGCCTTCCGGCAGCATGAAGGGGGTCCCACCTTGGCGCCATGCCTCGAGCAGCTCCGGATCCCGTTCCTCGCCAGGCTCCAGGTATCCCACGGCAATTGCCAGATACCGGCCTGGCGGCAGGCCCCGGATCGTGAATCGGCCCTGCTGATCGGGACGCGCGCTCTCGATGAAGCGCGAGTGCGGCCCCCACTTCCCAGGATCGTCAGCAAACACGATGACGGTAGCGTCGAGCGCCACGCCGCCGCGGTCGTCCGACACACCGCCCGAGACGGTGGTCAGCCGCGCTGTCAACTCGATCTCGAGTCCGTCAATGTCAGTGGCGAAGTCCAATGGCGTGTCGGTGACGTCGACGCCTTCCCGCCGGACGCGCTTCATCTGCCAATCGCTCAATGTGCCGGCGCGGATGAAGCCACGGCCCCGGAGCCCTGGCAGTTCGAAGCTCCAGTCGTCGCGGGTGACCGGCGGACCGCCGCTCATGTCCATGGCCGCCATCTGCTGATCCACCAGGGTCGGCATCACGAAGACCTGGGACGGGCGAAGTCCCTCCGGAGGGTTGCCCGTGTCGAAACGGATCCGGCCCCGCGCCGTCGCGCCTTTAGACAGCATCAGGGTTACGCCGGCCACGTCGGAGCCTTCGACGACGACCTCCATCGACGCGAACTCCGCCCCTGACGGTGATCGCGCCTCGACGAAGTAGGTGCCCGGAAGCAGCCCGGTGATCGCGAACGATCCGTCGCCAGCGGCGATGGCCGTCGCCATTCGGCCATGCGCCTGCGGGCCGCTGGTCTCTCGAGCGCTCACGAATGTGAATGGGCCGACCGAAGCCTGGCCGGAGGAACGGACGACGCCCCGCACAGTGGCGGTGGCCGCGCGGGTGAGCGCGATCGTGATCCCGGGCACTTCCTGCCCAGGGCCG
>DATFFM010000036.1:0-4469 GCA_035250005.1 Vicinamibacterales bacterium
AAGGAGGCCACAACGACAGTCCTTCAAAAAGGCAAACCCGTCGCTGCTGACTCGTGGTCCTACCCTCCTGCCGTTGTGGTCTCCCTTCGTGCCCTTCGTGTCCTTCGTGATCCTCGCGGTCCCCGCCGTCAGCCCGTCCAGCCGCACTTCCAACCGCGCGTCACGGTTCAGGCACAAGGCGCACGAAGGACAGCCAAGGGCACGAAGAAGGCCACAACGTCATTTCTCCAAAAGGCAAAACCTGTCCTGCTGACTCGTGGTCCTACCCTCCTGCCGTTGTGGTCTTCTTGGTGCCCTTCGTGTTCTTCGTGACCCCCGCGGCCCCGCCGTCAGCCCGTCCAGCCGCCCTTCCAACCGCGCGTCACGGTTCAGGCACAAGGCGCACGAAGGACCCAGGGCACGAAGAAGGCCACAACGTCATTTCTCCAAAACGCAAAACCCGTCCCGCTGACTCGTGGCCCTACCCTCTGGCCGTTGTGGTCTTCTTGGTGCCCTTCGTGTTCTAGGTGGCCCCCGCGGTCCCCGCCGGCGACGGAATCACGGCGTCCGGAAAAAGAAAAAGCAGCGGAGCCCGAAGGCTTGCCGCTGCTGGTTGTTACGCCCGCTAGTCAGATTCTCTCGTCAGCCCGAACAACCGTCTCAGGGCCCTGAGACCGATTGTCAGCCACACTCGCTGAACCGGCGTGAATGATGGTGGGCGCTAGTGGATTCGAACCACTGACCCCCGCCGTGTGAAGGCGATGCTCTACCGCTGAGCCAAGCGCCCATCCGGGTGAAGCTCTAGTCTAGCGCACCAAAACCGTATTTGAGAAGATCACGACCCGGCGACTTTCGGCTTGGTCTCCGCGAGCAGCAGCGCCAGGATCCGCGCGTACTGGGCGTCCGCCTCGCTGTAAACCTTCACGTACTGTTCGTCGCTCAGCTTGGACTTCTTCGCCCCCTCGAACACCTGCGTCTTGTTATCCCGCTCCCATGTGTCGGCGGGCGCCTCCCCTTCCGGCTTGAAGCTCAGGCCGTCGCAGCTCACATCAGCGGCGAACTGCCGCGACCCGGCGACCGAGGCGCCCATCAGATCCATGTACAGCTCGCGAAACTCCTTCTTGCCGATCCGGTGCGCACCGATGTCGGGGATCTCGAACTTCCCCGAGACGACGAGGAGCTGGGTACCGGGAATATAGAGCGCGGCGACGAAGCCGCCGGTTGTGGGATCGGCCGCGGCGATGCTGTCGAGCTTGGCCGAGTCGAGCGCCTGCGCCAGCTGTTTGGCCAGCGGAGCCGATTTCGACTCCTGCGGGCCGGCAGCGATGACGCCGGTGGCGCCGGCGGCCGCCACGACCACGGCAACCAGCAGGCCTGTGGAGAATCTCATGAGCATGGGGAACCTCGGATGGTGCAGTGAGGCTCGCTTTGTACCACGCGCCCGAGAGGGCGTCAATCAGGTGTTCAGCCGATGAAAAGCGGATCGTCCTCGTCAACCGGCCGACCAGGGCGACCACGGAACTCCCCGATACCCCTGAAGACGCCGAGCGCGGCCTTGACCGCCGCCACGACGGCCATGCCTTCGCGCGCCGGGGTGACGATGGCCTGCTGCACGAGCGCGGAGGTCTCGTCGACGCGCCGGGTGAGGTCGGTGACGAGTTTGTCGACCTTCTGCGCCTGGACAGTGGCGAGCGACACCGTGCGCGAGGCCTCCTCCGCCATGTCGGTCGCCTTGGCGAGCAGCGGCTTGACGTCGCGCTGCAGCGAGGCGACCACCTCCTGCGCCTGTCTGGCGAGGCGCAGCACCGCGATGATCGCCCCGACCTGAACGAGCGCCATCAGCAGCGTCGCCACCGCGATGACGCCGAGAAACAGCCCCGACCACTCGGTCACAGCGGTTCCCCGCCCGTGGCGGGGGGCGTCACACCTCCGCTACGGGCCTGCTTGTAGGCCTCCCGGCCGCGCTCGATCGCCGTGGTCACGGTGCCGCGATGCCGGTCGGCGAACTCGCGCGCCTGGCGCGCGGCTTCGGCCGCCTTGTCGGCCCCCTCGCGCGCCCGGTCGGCGAGTATGCGCCGCATCTCGTCGCCGCTCGCCGGCGTCACGAGCAGCGCGACCGCCGCGCCCGTCAACGCGCCCAGCACGAAGGCCGTGATGATGGTTCCCGCTGCGCCGCTGTCGTCTCTAGCCATGAGTGATCGACCTCAGAAAATGCTGACCCGCACATTGAGATACTTCTTCGGATCCTTCCGGATGTCGGCGATGAGCGAACGGAGCTCGCTGGCCGCGCCGTTCATATTGTCATACAACTGCTTGTCTTTCAGCAGCTGCCCGGCCGTGCCTTCGCCCCCCTGGATGGCCGCGATCAGCCGGTCGATCCGCCCGGTGATGGCGTTCATCCGCTCGTACATGACCTTGTCGGTCAGGAGCATACCGGCCGTCCCCTCGCCGCGGTTGATCTTCGCCGTGATTTCGTCGAAATTGCTGGCGGTCTTCGCGAGGGACCTGGCAAAGGCATCGTCGGTCAGGAACCGCCCGAGGCTGCCCTCGCCCGCCCGGATCCTGCGGGTCATCGCGTTCAGGTCCGCGAGCGACGCATTCAACTGCCGGTATGCCGCATCGTCGCGCGCCAGCTTGCCGAGCGTCCCCTGCCCGCGGTTGATGCCGGCGACCACCCCCTCGGCCGACGCGACCAGCGCGGTGAATTCCCGGTACATCGACTCGTCGGTGACCAGCTTGCCCATCGTTCCCTTGCCGGCGCGGACGTCCTGAAGCAGCCGCGTCGCTTCCTCGACGGCGGCGCTCACCGGCGCGGCCATGTCGCCGATCCCGGCCGGGCCGCGGGAGCTCTGGATGTAGTCCCCCTCCTGGAGGCGGCGTCCCTCGGACGACGGCGAGATGACGATGATCGGCTCGCCGAGCAGGCTCAAGGATCCGATCGACGCCCGCGAGTTTTCGGTGATGCGCTCCTGCTGGGCGTCGTTCACTTCGAGCGTCACCTCCACCTCGGAGCCGACGAACTCGATCTCGGTCACCTTGCCGACGTCGACGCCGGCAACCCGGACGACCGCGCCGGTCTTCAGGCCGACGATGTCGCCGAACTTGGTTTTCAGGGCGTAGCGTTCCCAGGCGAACCCGCCCTGGCCGCCGACGGCCAGAATGAGGATGGCCGCCAGCGCCAGCGCGGTCACGCCGAGAATGCCGATCTTCAACTGGGACCAGGCGAGTGAATGCGTTCGGGCCATATGTGAACGGACCTCTTACGAGAGAAATGCCTCGATATACGGGTCGTGCTTCTGCACCTCGCGCAGCTCGCTGGCGTTGCCTTCGAACGCGATCCGGCCGTCGCGGAGCATGATGAATTCCGCTTCGTCGGTCTTCTGCGCCGGCGCGCGCTGGATCTGCACACCGGCGCGCCCGTCGGGCACCGCCATGTGCTCGGCGACGTAGAACGCGTCCCGCAGCTGGTGGGTGACGACGATCGAGCTGACGTGCTCGATGTCGCGCAGCTTGATGATCTCCTCGTCGATCGTGATCGCGGTGATCGGATCCAGCCCGGTCGTCGGCTCGTCGTACAGCAGGATGCGCGGCTTGGCGGCCATCGCCCGCGCGATCGCGACGCGGCGGCGCTGGCCGCCCGACAGTTCCGAGGGCTTGCGGTCGATGAACTCCGTCAGACGCACGAACCCGAGGACCTCCTCGACCCGCCGGTTCGCCTGTTCGTATGGCACCCGCAGCTCCGACAGCTTGTAGCCGACGTTCTCGCGGACGGTGAGCGAATCGAACAGCGCCCCCTCCTGGAACACCATCCCCAGGTCGGCGCGGACCCGCATCATCTCGTCCTCGGTCATGTTGTCGACCTGCTCGCCGTTCACGAAGATGTGGCCGGAGTCGGGCGTGAGCAGCCCGAGGATCAGCCGCAGGATCGTCGACTTCCCGGCGCCGCTCGCGCCGAGAAAGATCTTCGTGTGCCCGGTCTTGAGCGTGAAGCTGATCTCGTCGAGGATCACCTTCTCGTCGAAGGCGAGGGTCACCCTGTCGAAGACGACAATCGGTCCGCCTGGACCAAGTGCTTCCTCGAGGAGCGCCGGTCGTGGAGCAGCCTGCAGAACCATCAGTACATCAGGACGATGAGCAGCTTCGTCACGAGAAAGTTCACGACCAGCACGGCGACCGAGCTCGCGACGACTGCGTTGGTTGTCGCGCGGCCAACCCCCTGGGTGCCTCCGCCGGTCCGTAGTCCCACGTGGCACCCGATGCTGACGATCACGAAACCGAGGAAGAACGGCTTGATGAGCCCCATCCAGACGTCCTGCATGTACAAGCCGAGCACGACCGAGTTCCAGTACACGCCTGACGAGACCTTCAACTGCGTAGTCGTGATGATCCAGCCGCCCATGAGACCGACCGCCACCGAGATGCAGGTCAGGAACGGCACCATGATCAGGCCGGCGAGAATCCTGGGCAACACCAGCTTGCGGATCGGATCG
>DATFFM010000037.1:0-32571 GCA_035250005.1 Vicinamibacterales bacterium
GTCTGCGCGGTCGCGACGCTCTCCGGCACCGGCGCCGGGGCCGCCCTGCGCGCCTCGGTCATTTCGCGCTCGGTCGCCGCCTTGTATCCGCGCCGCGCCCGGATGTCGACCCCGGGCCGGTTGACGCGCACCTTGATCTGGCGAAATCGTCCGTCGAGCTTCGTGTTGGTCGAGTAATACCCGAGCAGGTAGTACGACGTGAGATCCTCGGCCATCCGCCGAAGACCCTTGTCGATGTCGTTGCTGTTCACCACCGCGAGCCCGTCGGTGTTGTCCGCCAGCACCCGCAGGGTGTCGAT
This sequence comes from Vicinamibacterales bacterium, assembly GCA_035250005.1. Taxonomy (GTDB): domain Bacteria; phylum Acidobacteriota; class Vicinamibacteria; order Vicinamibacterales; family 2-12-FULL-66-21; genus JACDCA01. Next base: position 300 of record DATFFM010000037.1, read on the forward strand.
CCGCCGTTCGAGGTTCTGCTGGTCGATGTGCGGTGGCGGCGGCGGGGCGGGACCGATCGGCGAGTCGAACACGGGCAGACCGCGCGGATCAACCGTATAGAAGCTCGCGTTGCTGCGGTTCGCTTCATCGATGATGTCGCGGAAGAACCGGTCGTTGTCGATCTGCGACAGAAACTGGCGGTCGCGGTCGCACTCGGTTTTCGTGCCCGTGTATCTCTCGTTGCCGGGCGCGATCCGGATCCGGCCGTCCGGTCCCGTGCCGATCGGCTCTGGACCGGGAACCGGCTCCCTCCGCCCGTCCTGGAGGATGCGGGGACGCGTCAGGTCCGAGTTGCGCCTGAATAACGCCCATCCTTCCGACACGGTCAGGATCGCTTTGCGCTCCTCGCGCTCGGTCCGCAGCCACGCGACGAGGTCGTGCAGCGATTCCAGTGTCGTGCGCTCGCGTCGGCGGGCGGTCATTTCCGCCACGACATCCTGGGTTTCCGGCCACGGATAGCAGGCTTCGTAGAGCTGCTCCTTTTCATCCTGCTGGAGCGTGAACCGCTCGCCCCACGGCCAGCGGTCGCGCAGCCCGCCGGCGATCACCTCAGTCTTGCGCGCGAACACGATGTCAGAGGCCGCCATCATCGGCGTCATGATCCCGACCAGATCGTCGGGGGCCAGGATCCGATCGATCAGGCGCACCAGCGGCTCGCGCACGTTCCATGTGCCGTGCATCGTCACGTGCGGCACATCGAGAAACAGCACGAACACGCGCGCCCGCGGATTCTTCAGCGCCTCGCGCGATTCCGCGATCGTGTTCGGTTCGCGGCGTTCTTCGACGAACCCGGCCCGGACCTGCACGAACTCGAAGGTCTCGACCTTCTGGGGCTTGCCGTCTTCCAGAATCTCGAAGTCCGCGGCCGTGAGGTCTTTGACCGGCGTGCCGTTGCGGTTGGGAAAGACGTCGACGCGGACGAAGTTCGCTTCAGTCCGGAACACCGGCCGCTGCGGGTCCGGCTTCTGCGGCGCGGGGGTCTGGCCCGCGATCGAAACCACAACGCAGATCAACGCGGCGGACACGGGTGCGACGTGGCTTGACATGGGACGACCTCACAGGTCCGACCGGGGCAGGCTGGCAACAGCAGTCTACGCCAGAAGCCCGAGTCCGGCGTGCATGTTTTCACGACGGCGGCGCGTCCGGAATCACAGCGCGCGCGCCGGGGCGAAACGGCACGCGCCCCGTTTATTCGGGGGTTTCACGGATCAGCCGGCTGGCAGCCGACTTGCCTTCTGACGCAGGTCGCTGCACCAGGAGGTTACCGTTGCGAAGCAGGCATTACGATGACTGGACGATCGAAAGCTGGCGGATCGAGCCACGGCTGCACCCGCTCGACGTCGATATGGACGAGGCAGGCCAGACCCCGCCCCTCTGGAAAGACGTGGCCCTTGCCTCGATCGTGGCGCTCGCGCTGTGGGCGGTGGCGGCCGTGGTGTTCTCGTGAGGGTCGAATCGAGACGTGAATAAGGTCGCCCTGGTCTCCTGGTGGTCCGTTGCCATTCTCCTCGGCATCGTTGTCCTGGCGCTGGTGGTCGGGTCGTAGACTGATCGTTCGCGGCCGGCGGAGTATGATTTCCGGTATGCGAACCGTGGTTTCCGGCGGCCTGACCGCCGTGGTTTTCAGCTTCTCCCTGGCAGCCCTTGCTGCCCCTCAACCTGCCGCCTGGCCCCTTCAAGTCGATCAGCTGCCCAGCCCCGCCGGCGCTCAGAGCGGGCAGCCACACCTGTCGTTCTCGTCGCGCGGCGCCCTCCTCAGCTGGGTGGAGCGATCGGGCGCAACCGCCGCCTTGAAGTTCGCTGAGAGAACGGCCAGCGGGTGGTCGGCTCCGCGTACGGCGGCCTCGGGCGCCGACTGGTTCGTGAACTGGGCCGATGTCCCGTCGGTGGTGCGGTTGGCGGATGGGACGCTGGCGGCGCACTGGCTTCAGAAGAGCGGCGCCGGCACCTATGCGTACGACGTCCGGCTGTCGTATTCCAAAGACGACGGCCGGACGTGGCAGCCGTCGTTCCTCCCGCACCACGACGGCACCGAGACCGAACATGGGTTCGCGTCCCTCTTCAGCGCGCCGGGCGGCGGCCTCGGCCTGGTGTGGCTCGATGGCCGCGCGATGAGCGGCGGTCATGACGCCGGCGGCCACGGGGCTTCCGGCGACATGGCGCTTCGCTTCACCTCGTTCGGCGGCGACGGGAAGCAGGGCGCGGAGATCCCGCTGGACCCGCGCGTCTGCGAGTGCTGCCCGACTGCGGTCGCGATCACGGCCGATGGTCCGCTGGTCGCGTATCGGGACCGCAGCGCCAACGAGGTGCGGGACATCTACGTGACGCGGTTGGAGCACGGCAAGTGGACCGAGCCGCGAGCCGTCCACCACGACGGTTGGCGGGTGCCGGCATGCCCGGTCAACGGCCCGGCGCTCAGCGCGCGTGGGCGTGATGTGGCGGTCGCGTGGTTTACCGCGAAGGAGGACCAGCCGAAGGCGTTCCTGGCCTTTTCCACCGACGCGGGCCTGACGTTCGGCGCGCCGATCCGCCTCGACGACCAGGCGTCGCTCGGCCGCGTGGACGTCGAGCTGCTGCCCGACGGCAGCGCCGCCGCGAGTTATGTCGAGTTCGCGGATCAGCGGGCCGGGTTCCGCATCCGCCGGGTGGAGCGCAGCGGCGCGAAGTCGCCGCCTGTGACGGTCGCGGGGATCACGGGGAATCGCACGAGCGGCCTGCCGCGGATGGTGCTGGCCGGCACCGAACTGGTCGTGGCCTGGGTCGACCGCGAAGGCGGCTCGCAGGTCCGAACCGCCCGGGCGGTGCTGCGGTAAGGGTGGGGTCAGATCTCGATTTTTCGAAAACCGGGTCGAGAATGCGATCCGGTTTTCGAAAAATCGAGATCTGACCCCAACCCTCTAATGCCCCGCCGTCCCCCGTCGAACGCGTTCGGCGCCGGCGGCGTCGCCCGCGGCCATCAGGCCCCGATAGAGGGTGCCAAGCCTCGAGGGATCCGAGGGCAGCGTAGCGGCCGCCTCGTGCTCTCGAAAGGCCCGGCGCAGCTTGTCGTGCATCCGCTGCTCGACGTACAACTCGATCCAGTTCGCCCGCTCGCGCTCGGCTTCGCGCGCGCGCCGCGCCCGCCGGTCGGCCACAGCCTGCCGGAACGATGCGGCCCTCGGAACGGCGCCACCCGCGGTTGGCCGATGGCGCACCAGCAGATCCCTCCGGATGAATTCACCGTGCAGCCCGCGCGCGTCACGCCGCGACCGGATCGCCTCGTACTGTTCATGGAACTCCGGGAACGCGGTAACGCGGGAGGTTCGCGTCCAGGATGAATGCGTACGAATGATGTGCGGGCGGCGCTCTTCGAACACGTACGACCGCAGGAACGCGGGGTAGTAGCGGAACCTGGCGATGTGAATGTCGGTGAGCCCGCCGAGATCCAGCACGCGCAAGCCGGCGAGCGTCGGTCCGCCGATGTCGGGGTCGAGGACCAGCGGGTCCTGGATGCCGAGTGCCGAAGTCATGGCGAGGACGCGGCGTCCGTGCGCGAGCCGTCCCTGCAGACTGATGAGCGTGTCCCCGTCGTGGCGGACTCGAAGGTCCCCCGAGAGGCCGAGGCTTCGATTCAGGACGATCCCGACCAGCACCGCCGCGCACGCAGAGGCAGCGGCCGCGCGGCGCGGGCCGAAGACGTTGACCGCGTGTTGCGCGGCCAGCGCGCCGAGCGGCAGGACGGCCGTGAAGAACCGGCCGGCAGGCCAGAAGTCGCCGCCGACGTAGACGACGTAGAGCGCGGTGCCGGCCACGATGCCGGTCATGAGCAGGTTCGTTCTCCATGCGCGCCGGTCTGCCAGACCGGCAGCAGCGACGAGCAGGACGGGCCAAGCGTTTTTGGCGAACTCCACGAGGTAGATCCGTCCCGCATCGTCCGGCGTCGCGAGGTAGCGCGGCAGCTCCGAGAGGTGCCGATCCATGAGAGCGACCTTCGCATAGTAGGTATTGGGCAGCCAGTCCCCGAAGACGATCACCCTGACGGCGAGAAACGCCGAGTAGATCCCCACGAACATCCCGATCCAGCCGGCGAGCCTCCGCCCGCGGGCGCCTGAGACGATGCGATGGGTGAGAAAGGCGGCGAAGAACGCGACTCCTTCCGGTCGCGTCAGGGCAACGCCGGCAAGCGCGAGAACGGACCACTGCCGGCGCATCGGATCCTGCAGCTCGCGCAGCTGGAGCAGGACCGCCAGGAGCATGAGACAGGCATAGAGGGCGTTCTCCATGCCGGACGCCGTCCAGAAGACGAACGGCGTCAGCGAAGCCAGAAGGGCCGGAGCGAGCCAGGGAACGCGCGTGTCGGCCGGGTAAGCGATCCGCGAGGCGGCAGCCGTGAGAAGAATCGTGGCCGCTCCGAGTGCGAGCCCGAGCCCTTTCAGGAGCGGAACCCCGTCCGCGCCGTCGAGCCTCACGGCCGCTCCGAGCGCCAGAAGCGCCGTCCAGAGCGGGTTGGAGTAGCCCTCGACGGCCTCGCCTCCGGGATACAACACCGGACCGAATCCGGCGATCAGGTTCCGGGCGTACGCGAGCGAGATCCCGGCATCATCGGCGACGTAATCGCCAAAGATCCAGGCATGGCTCAGATAGAGGCCGCCAATCAGGATTCCGGCCACGACTGTCCATCGGGATTGTCCTTGGAGGCGCAGGGCTTCAGCCACCGCGCCGGTTCAGCAAGAAGGACGCCACGGGGTGGAGTTGGGGTCAGATCTCGATTTTTCGAGCCGGCGCAGGCTTTTTGCCTCGCCGGCTCGAAAAATCGAGATCTGACCCCAACGCTACTTGGGCGGCAGTTTCAGCGTCAGGGTCGCGGTCGCCCCTTCGGTCAGCGTGAAGCGGGACGCGCGATCGCGGATCTCTTCGAGAAACGCCGGATCCTCCCACTGCCCCTCTTCGACGAAGTCTCGCGCCACGGCGTGATAGGTGCCGGGCGGCAGGTGCGAAACCGAGAATCGGCCATCGCTGCCGGGTCTGGTCGCTCGAATGAACCGGGAATACGGCATCCACATGGACTCGTCTTCCGCGAAAATCACCACCGCCGCACCGGACGCCGCCCTCCCGTTGCCGTCGAGCACCGTTCCCGTGACCCGGCCGATCCTTCTCGTGAGGACGATCTTCAGGCCGGCGATCTCCTTCCCTCCGGTCGGGACGTCGAGCGGCGTGTCGGCAACATTGGTGTCGTTGAGCATCGCCGACGCCATGGTCCACCCGTCGGGTAGCCCCACCATCCGAAAGAGAAAGGGCCCGCCGAGGTTCTGCATTTTGAAAGACCAGTCCTGGCCCACCTGGACGACGCGCACCGTTGGCAAGACTTTGTCGTTCGGAGCTTCGATGAAGACGCGGACGCCAGACGTCGGGAACGGCGGTGGCGTCCCCTCCTCACTCAACACCGTGCCGCTGACCGTGCTTCCGACCCTCTGGGTGAGGACGACATCGTCGATGTCGCTGCCGCCCACGGTCAGGATCACCTCGTCTCCCCCGCTCGAGACGCTGTAAACCCCGCCCGGCACATCCTTGATCTGAAAGCTCCCGTCGGCCGCGGAGCGCACCGACCGCATGCCGGCGCTCATGATGACGCCCGGATAGCTGTACGCGATGCCGACGCCGGCGCCAGGAGCAGGCTCACCGCCTTCGCGCACCACCCGGCCGCTGATCCGCACCGCGCGGCTGGAGTGGAGGCTGAAGTGCAGGTCGCCTTTCTGTTCTGAGGGCGCAATCGTCACCAGCTGCGCCTGGTCCAGCGGGCCGCCAGGGTAATAGGTCGATGCGAAACCGATCGTTTCCTTCTTCTCGTTGCGCCACGTCTCGGTCGATGTCGCGACGACGTAATAGCTGCCTGGCTGGAGCCCGCTGATGCGGAAGTTACCGAGATCGTCGGTCGTGGCGCCGGCCGCCGGGGACGGCTGGCGCTTGCCACGAAGGTACCGAGTCGTCAGCGCGTCTACCCGTACGCCGGGATACGGTTCGCCGAGCTCGTCGGTGATCCGGCCGGCGAGGATGCCAGCCCTTGGCACCGCGAGATCGATCCGCTCGACGATCTGCCCGTCCGAGACTGCGATCGCGAGCCCGCGTTCCTCCGGCCGTCGCTGGCCGTACTGCGTCGTGATGTAGCCAGCCCGGATCGCGGTAACGAGATAGGATCCTGGAGGCAGTCCCTTCACCTCGAATTCCCCGCGGACGTTGGTGTTGGCGGTCACGGGCCGCACGAATCCCGTCCGATCGTCCGGCATCGCTCTCACCTGCACCCGACGGAGCGGCTTGCCCGTGTCGGCGGTGGTGATCCGTCCGCGGATCGCGCCAGTCGGGGCCTCGGTGGCGGCCGGCTTCGCCTGCGCCTGGGGGTCGGGTCCGCTCGTCGCGGTCAGAGCGGCGATCACCATGACTCCCAGCAGCCATGAGGTTGTCATCGGTCCCGCTCCACCCTGAGCTTCACCGTTTCGACCGCGCCCTCCGCGAGCTCAATCCGCGCTGCGGCTTTCATCAGGTCCTGAAGAAATGCCGGGTCCTCCCACTGCCCTTCGAGCACCAGGTCGCGCGCGATCGCGCGATACACTCCGGCCGGCAGACCGGTTACCGAGAAGCGTCCACTGCGGTCTGGGCGGACCGCGCGGACATGACGGGATGCCGGTCTCCAGAGCGCTGCGTTCTCGCTGAAAATCACGACAGTTGAGTCCGGCGCAGGCGCTCCTGCGGCGTCTCCCACTTCTCCGCGCACTCCCGCCCCCTTCTGCGACAGGACGATCTCGATTTCCTTGAAATCCTGGCCGCCACGTGTGACGGTGAACGGCGCATCCGTGATGTCGCGTCCGGCGGCGCTGACTGCTTTCAGCATCCAGCCGTCGGGCAGGCCGAGCACTCGAAAGAGGTACGGGCCTTCGAGATTCACGATCCGAAAGCTCCAGTCGGGCCTGATGATGTCGCCGGAGCTCTCGCCCCAGAGCGGCAAGACCTTCTGCGGGTCGCTCGGAACCGGCAACAGCCGGAGCCGCGAGGCGAGAAACGGTGGCGGAGCGCCGTCGTCCGTGATGATCCTGCCTGAGAATTCCGCCGGCTTGCGCGGCGTCAGGAGAAGGTGCTGATGGTCGCCGTCGCCAACGACGACGGTGATGCTCACGCGCTCTTCGGCGCCGCCGGTGTACGCGATGTACTCGCCGGGGGCGAGCTTCGAGAATTCGAAGGCGCCGCGGGGGCCGGTTCTCGTTGGGCCGGCACCCGGGCCGCTCGAAACCAGCCGTCCGCCGATGCCGCGCGAGATGTCGGAGAGATAGACGACCTGATCTCTTAGCGGCTGCCCTTCGGCATCTTCGACGACTCCCGTCACGCGGGCGGCTCGTCCGGGACGGAGCTGTACGTCGAGGCCGCCAACCTCCTGGCCGACGGAGAGGTTGATGGACTGCGGCTGGTCGGTGCCGGTTGCTCCAGGAAAATAGGTCACCGCGTAGACGTGGGTGGTCTTGCCATCATCCCCCTCCCAGACGTCGGTGCTGGACGCGCGCAGCTGAAAGCTGCCGGGTTCGAGACCGCTCAGTCTGAAGTCCCCCGCGTCATTGGTGCTGGTGATGCGTGCCGGCACGAGCACGCGCCGCCCGCGGAGGTAGCGGTGCTCGAGCGCCTCGACGCGCACCCCAGGGGCCGGATCTCCCGTTTCGTCCGTGATCCGTCCGGCAAGCACGGCGGCGCGCGGCAGGGCCATGTCGATGCCTTGCAGGGTTTCCCCCGGTCCCACTTCGATCGTGCGGCCGGCTTCGCGTGGCCGGCGCTGTCCGTATTGCACGGTGAGGTAGCCCGCGCGCGTTGCCGTCAGCGAGAACGAGCCGGGAGGGACGTCGGCCAGCTCGAATTCGCCGCGGGTATCGGTCACTGCGGTCGGAGGGTTCTGGATCGGGCCATTGAGCGTGAGCCGCACTCGATGGAGCGGCAGGCCGGACGCCGCCGACGTAATGCGTCCGCGGATCGTGGCGGTGGCCGCCGACTGTGGCGCGTCGCGCGGCGGCTGGGCCTGTTGTCCTGCCAGGGCGAGGCTCGTGAGGAGTAGAACCGTCCAACCCAGCGCCATGAGGGCTGGTATTAGTCCATCCGTGGATCGGCGTCAAGGGAGGGGGTCAGATCTCGATTTTTCGAGCCGGCGGGCGCTTTTTGCCCCGCCGGCTCGAAAAATCGAGATCTGACCCCATCCTCCCCTAGCTCGGCTTCACAACCGTCGCGACGACGCTGTTGTCGGACTGCGAGATCCCGTGGACCTTCAGCTGGGTCCCGCTCTTGATCGCGCTGCACGCGATCCCGTCGAAGATCGTCGTCGCCGTCGTGCGGATGCTGTAGCCGTTGATGCTGAACGACAGCGTCAGGCACGCCCCCGACACCCCCCCGGCGGAACCCTCGATCTCGAACTCTCCACCGGTCGCGTCGTCATTGATCTCGATCCGCCGGGCGTCGATCGAGCCGTCCGGCTGACGGACGCCGATGACGTGCAGATCCTGACCGATCCTGAGCTCCGCCAGCGTCTGGACGTCGCCGCGTCGCTTGACTTCGGTGCTGCTGGTCGTATGAACAGTCGTCCCGCCAACCGTCAGCACCGAACCGGTGATCGCGGTCAGCGTGCCGTGGATGGACGCCGAGCTCTCCTGGTCGTCGTCACCATCCTCATCGTCGCCGTTGATGTGGATCCGCTGCGCGTAGACGAAGCCGTCGCGCTGCACCCCTTTCACCTCGACGCGCACGCCGTTCTCCAGGTCCGCGAAGGTATCGGCGTCGTCGCCATCGCCAAAGAACTCGGTATTCGCGTCACCCTTGATCAGCCGGCTGCCGATTTCGAACTGGAACTCCGACGCCGAACCGCCGAGGTCGTCGATGACACCGTTCACATTCACGGGGATCGTGGCGTTGGTGTTCTGGATCTCGATGAACGACGCCTTGAGGCTCGTGCCGACGGTAACGCCCGTGACGTGGACGCGGTAGCCGATCTCGAGGTCGTCGAACGTCATCGCCGTTCCGCCCTGGCGGAACTGCGTGGACGCGTCAGTCGTGACCGTGCGGCCTGCCACCTTCAGCGACCCGGGCACCAACATGGTGGGAGGCAACGACTCCACCCGGCCTTCGAGCTGCTCCTGGCCGGCGCCGCTGCGCGACTGCGACTCGAGCGTGATGGTGGTGCTCGAAACCGCGACCACCAGCGTGATTTTTTCGGCTGGCTTCACCTGGGAGAGCGGCAGCGTGGCGGTCACGGGACCGCTGAACTGGAGCTCCACATCACCCGCAGGCACACCGTTGAGCGAGAACGTGCCGGTCGCGTCGAGACCCGATGAGATTTCGGTTCCGGCGACCGTGACGACGAGTCCAGGGATGGCGGATCCGGTGCTCGCGGCCGTCAGGCTGGACGACGCTCCGGACAGGACGCGGCCCGTGATGGACGCGCCACCGGCGACGCCGCCCGGGCCCGTCGGCGAGCTCGAACCGCCGCACGCCGCGGTTGCAAAAATGACGATGAGAGGGAGTAGAAATCTGTGCATCATGGCCCTCAGCTCAGCAATCCTCGTACCTCGAGGGTTGGTGGACATAACCCTATACCCTTTAAGGCCTTACGTTTCTGTCTGGCCGCCGGTAGCGTTCGAAGGTTTCATAACGGTGGCAGGAGTTACACAGGCCGTTTCAACCAGACTTTTGACGGTTCGCCCCAAGGCGGCGCGAGAGTTGAAGGAGGACCGCATAGAGCAGCAGCGCCGCGATGGTACTTGTCGAGAAATGCCGTGCGACAGCCCACCCGTCGCGTCCCAGCGTCACCCGCGACAAGCCTGAGGTCAGGACAGCTGCGGTCCAGAACACGACGAGCGCGTTCCGTCCGAGAAGCTCTCGGGACGCGCCGGTGTAGACCATCAGGAACGCGGGAAACAGCAGCACCCAGTAGTGGTCCCAGGCGATCGGCGACAGAAGCACGGCGAACGTCGTCACCGCCGCGAGCTCCGGAACGAGCGCCGTCTCGGACACCCGTCCCCTGATCAGCGGCAGCGCCGCGAGCACCATGATCATGGCCACAGCGGCGAAGATCATGACTTCAATCGGGGCGTTCGCAGCCGCCCGCACCGGCGCCGGCTCGCCCGGGATGAGCCGATCGATTGCTGCGATCAACGACTGATTGGCGCCCCGTGTCGGCCAGCCTCCGGTGCCGACCTGCAGCCACTGCCGGAGCTGCTCGATGAACGCCTGCCGCCCGTAGACGAGCAGCGGCAGCGCCGTGAGCAGGGATGCAGTCCCGACGGCGGCGGCGAAGGGACGCCACTTGCGCTTCGTGGCCAGAAAGAGAATCAGCAGCGCCGGAAAGACCTTCAGCGCAGCCGCGAATCCAATGAGCGCTCCGGCACTGTTGTCTCGCCGCTTCACGAGCGCCCAGACGGCCGCGCCGATGGCCGCCAGCAACACCGGGTTCATGTTCTGGTGCTCGAAGTTGGTCTGGAGTGGGAGCAGGATCGCGAGCAGCGCCGCCCAGGGAGCCCAGTGGTCCACGAGGTGCGAGCGCTGCGATTGCGCGAGGCTCGCATGCCACGCCGACGTCCAGCACCAGACCCCGCCACCCAGGCACAGCACGTTCAGTCCGTACCAGAGCAGCCGTGCGGCCGTTTCATCGAGCGCGGCGACTGCCGCGAACGGTGCGAAGAACAACGCCTGAAACGGCGGGCCGATGAATCCGGACGCCGGGCTGCTGCCGGTGTAGATCGCGTGCTCGTGCAGCACGCGGCGTCCGCCTTCGAAGAAATCCGCGGCGTCCCCTCCCTTGTTCAAGGCATTGATCGTGTTGAGGCCGACGATCGCCAGCGCGACGGCAAGCAGAACGGTCCTGTGGCGGGGAGGCATTCGATCCGGAACCTGCCGAATGCTCTCACGTTTCTGTTGCAAGATGGTGTCAGGAGACAAACGAGCGATGCCAGAACCCGCAAAGAGGCTGCGCGCCGGGGATGCGTTGATGATCGTGGACGTGCAGCGCGACTTCTGCGCCGGCGGTGCGCTGGCCATCGAGCGTGGCGACGAGGTGGTGCCGGTGCTGAACCGATGGATCGCCGCCGCGACATCGGCCGGAGTGCCGATATATGCCTCTCGCGACTGGCATCCACTGCGGCATCCGAGCTTCAGGGAGTTCGGAGGCAAGTGGCCGCCCCACTGCCTTCAGGACAGCGCCGGTGCGCAGTTCCATGCGGACCTGGCGCTCCCGCCGTCCGCGATCGTCGTGACGAAAGGCGTCCGCTTCGACCGCGACCAGAACTCCGCCTTCGACGGCACCGGGCTCGTCGCGGAGCTGCAGCGCAGTGGTGTCACGCGGCTCTGGGTCGGCGGCCTCGCGCAGGACGTCTGTGTATGCGCCACCGTGCTCGATGCCCGGCGCGAGGGTTTCGCCACCATCGTCCTCACCGATGCGACGATGCCCGTGACGCGAGAGGGGGCCCGAGCGGCCGAGGAGGAGATGAAACGCGCGGGCGCGCTGTTTGAAATGACGGGATGATCGGCGGGGTTCGCGGAGTGTAAAACTTTCCCGATCGCAACGGGATCCGTCGGGTTGACGGGCGCCGACCCAATTTCCATCGGGAAACGGAAGAGTCGCGCTGGCACGGCAGTAGCAGGATCGGTCATACCCCAGCCTGGCATTGCCACCATGCGCAGAGCGTTACCTCTGTCCATCCAACTGCTGCTGACTTTTGTCGGGCTGCTCATCGGGATGGCCGCCGTGTTGACGACGGCTGCCTACACTTCGTTGCTCGCGAATCTCGAGGCCGATGCGAGCCGTCAGGTCAGCATCGCCACCCGAACGCGAGAGCAGAGCCTCTCACAACTGTTCCAACTCCGCCAGCAGCGGGCCGAGGCTTTTCTCGCGAGCCTGGAATCGCTGTGCGCCGAGCCGCTGGGTTCGGGGCGCCTCGCGTGGGTCGACCACTGCGTTCGGCCGATGGTCGACGACTTCCGACGAGGCGAGCGCGCGCTCGGCGCGCTGCTGACGTACCGGGATCGTCGTGTGAGGCGATCCGGCCAGCGGGTGACCGACGACTCACCGATCGCGGGCGCGCTGGCGAAGGTGGTCCGCAAATCGGACGGAACCGTTGAGTACGTGATGAAGGCCAGGCGTCGGCAGGCGGCGCTCGTCGTGCGGTTCGATCACGAACCGGTCGCGCGGCTGTTCTCCGACCAGTCAGGTTTCGGCCGGAGCGCCGAAGTATTTCTTCTCGACCACAGCGGACAGTTCCTGACGCCGTCGCGGCCGGCCCTGTCGAGCACGTCGGGCGAGGCCACGGCGCTTCTGTCGCGGTGCCGGTCGGGGGCTGACGGATTCGTCGATCTGGATTACAGGAGCGTGAAGAGCTTTCAGAGCTTCCGGCCGCTCAGCGCCCTGGGCACGGTGTGTATCGGAGCGACGCTCCCGTACGACGAAGCGGTGGCGCCGGCGGAACAGCTTCGTGCGGATCTCGTGAAGCGGGTCATCTGGTTCGTCGTCGTGGGCGTCGTGCTGTCGCTCGTCGCGGCGCAATGGATCTCCGCGCCGGTGAGGCGACTGGCCCTGTCGGCGCGCAGACTGCAGACCGGCCAGTTCGAGCGCCCGATTTCGCTCGGCGGGCCGTCGGAGGTCCGGGCCCTCGGCCGGGCGTTCAATGCGATGGGCAACGATCTCGCGGAGCTGGTCGCGAAGGAGCAGGCTGCGCGGCGGGACGCCGAGGATGCGAGCCGGGCGAAGGACGAATTCCTCGCGACTGTCTCGCACGAGCTGCGCACGCCGCTGACTGCCGTGCTCGGATGGGCTCATATGCTGCGGGCCGACGACGTTCCAGCTGACCGGCTCAGTCATGGGCTGGCGGTCATCGAACGGAGTGCACGCGCGCAGAGCCGGCTCATCGACGATCTCCTCGACGTCACCCGCATCGTGTCGAATCGCCTTCGAATGGTCCGTGAGCCCGTGCCGATTGCCGAGGTCATCGAGGCCGCACTCGACGCCGTGCGGCCGCAGGCAGACGACAAGCAGGTCACGATCCGGACCGATCTCGCCAATTCGGCCCTTGTGCTCGGAGACCCGCGGCGCCTCGAGCAGGTCGTCTCCAATCTTGTCGGGAATGCGATCAAGTTCACGCAGCCGCACGGGCGCATCAAGGTGATGCTGAGACGCACCGATCGTCAGCTGACCCTGTCGGTGAGCGACACGGGGATCGGCATCTCCTCGGCGTTTCTGCCCTACGTGTTCGAGTGGTTCCGCCAGGCGGATGCGCGATCGCGCAGTCAATCCGGCCTTGGCCTCGGTCTTGGCATCGTCCGCCACATCGTGCAGCTCCATGGAGGAAGCGTGCGCGCGGAAAGCCGCGGCGCCGGGCAGGGTGCGACATTCAGCGTAACGCTGCCGGTCCACGAGCCGGCCACGCTCGTGCTGCCGGCACCGGGAGCCCAGGCGCCGGCGCCTCCCTCGATCGCGCACAGACTGGATGCCGCGCGCGTGCTCGTGGTCGAAGACGACGACGACTCGCGAGAGCTGGTCAGAACGACGCTGGAGAGCGCGGGCGCGACCGTGGAAACCGTCGCCACGGCCAGCGACGCGCGCCGCGAGATGCGGGAGCATGCGCCGGACGTGTTGATTTCAGACATCCGGATGCCCGAGGAAGACGGCTACGCCCTGATGCGATCGCTGCGCGGCGCCGGCATCGGCACGCCGGCCATCGCGTTGACGGCCTACGCAAGGCACCAGGATGCCGACGAGGCCCGGGCGGCCGGCTTTCAGATCCACCTGCCCAAACCGATTGACGCCGGTCGGCTCGTCGACGCCGTCGCCGAGCTCCTGCGAGATCCCGGCGCGCACTGATCCGGCTGAGGCTCAACGCTTGTTCCTGCGATCCCCCTGATCACCGTGACCGGATTTTGTCTTGTTCTTCGCCTGCCGGCGGGTGTCTCCGCTCAGCGAGCGCCCGACTGCGTCCATCTCCTTGAACTGCCCGCGAACGTCCCGCTTCGCGTACGCTTTGCTGGTGCCGGTATCGATCAACTCTCGCTTCGAGGTGCTTCTCTTGGCCACCGGGAATATCCTCCTGTCGTGCCATGCGGTGCGGAGTCGTTGAGCTGTGCGCGCACGGCGATCGAGGCGATCCGAAGCATTCCCCATGCCGATCGAGGCCGACGCCTTTCGGGATTGTTGTTACGCGGCTAGAGTTTCTCGACGATCAGCCGACCGTCGCGGTCGATCGCGATGTGATTGCCACCTGGGGGCGGCTGCTGGTCCGGAAAAGGGCGGCGGCGTACAGACTCTACTTCTCGGACTGGAACGTGTAAGCGGCGCCGGTAACCAGGTTCCGCCACCCCCCGCACTTGACCCAGTCGCCCCTGACGGCCGTCACGTTGCACTCCGTTCCCGTTCCGTCCTGGCCGTAAACCACGAGCTTGTCGCCAGCCCGGGGCGTTTGAGGCAGTCTGGCGGTATCTTGCGCTCGAAGCAGAGGCGCCGAGGCTGCTCCCGCCAGGAAGATCAACCCGGTTCCGATCATCAGCAGCACTTTTTTGAGCATTCGCTTTCCCCTCGAGAAGGCACACTTGCGTGAATCTGACGACGCCGAACGGGATCCGGTTGGACAAGAAAGCGGGTGTGGTGACAGTCATCGCGTGCGCCTCGTCGCGAAGACTTGCGTGATGACCGTAGCGCGAAGGGGGATCTCACGACCACGAATGGGCCGACGAACGCGCCGGGCCGGTACCGGAGGGGCCGACCAGCTCAGCCATGTAGACACGTTCACGTCGAGCTCAGAACCGTTTACGTGAACGCCGTCGCGCGGGAGGTATCAGTCCGGTGAGGATCCTCGATTGCCGGCCCAGCCCGAATCAGGTATCTTCGGCGCTGTCTGTGGGATCGTAACATCCGGAAATCCAGGTTTGATTGGAGGATTCGATGACGCGAGTAGTCCTGCTGGCCATGGTGCTCGTGGCGTTCGGCGCGACCCCCGCAGTCGCGCAGCTCGAGCCGGGGCGTCTGACGGGTATCGTGTCAGACCCGCAAGGCGCCGTCTTACCCGGTGTCACGGTAACAGCGACATCTCCGTCGCTGATCGGCAAACAGGTCGCGGTGACCGAAGAGGACGGGAAGTTTCTGTTTCCGTCGCTGCCGTCAGGCACATACACATTGACGTTCGAGCTGTCGAGCTTCAGACCAGTGAGGCGCGAGAACATCGTGCTGACCCTCGGACGCACCTTCACAGTCGACATGCAGCTGGAGGTCGCCTCCGTCACGGAGACACTGACGGTGACGGCCGAGTCGCCGCTCGTCGACAGGACGACGACTGCCGTCGGCAACGAGTTCAGCGCGGAAAAGCTCGCGGCCGTGCCGTCGGCGACCGACCTCTGGGCGGCGCTCGGCCAGGCACCGGGCGTGCGCATGCTCGGGTTCGATGTCGGCGGAAGCCACAAGAGCCAGCAGGTCGGGTACGAAAGCTTCGGCATTCGCAATCAGAACCGCGTGGTCACTGACAACGTCGATACGACCGAGGGCACGGGTGGCGCCGGCTTCTACCAGGATTTCTTCGCGCATGAAGAAGTGGCCGTCAGTGCAGCCGGGGGCGACGTCGCGATGAATACGCCCGGTTCAGCGCTCATCTCCACGATCAAGAGCGGTGGCAACAGCTTCAAGTCGCTGCTCAACTTCACCTATGAAGGCGAGGGGTTCGTCGGGCGCAATCTCGACGACGCGAACAAGCGCCGGGGGGACACCGGGCAGCCCAACATCATCTTCTACGAGTCCCACCTCGATCTCGGCGGACCGGTGATCCGCGACAGGGTCTGGTTTTACACCGCCTTCAACCGCTTCAAGATCGACAAGATCATCTCGGGCGTCCCGAAATTCAGCAACATCGCCGGCGAGCGGTTGCAGACCACCGACCTTGGGATCTTCAACAACTTCACCGCCAAGGGCACGTACAGAATGACTGACAAGGACACCCTGATTGGCTACTACCAGTGGGGTGAGAAGGTGAAGCCCTTCCGGGGTCTATCGGTGACCACGCCACCCGATTCGATCCTCGGTCAGGACTCCGACTCGTGGATGTACAAGGGGCAGTGGCAGCGCCTCTGGTCGAACCGGCTGTTCACCGATGTGAACGTCGGCCTCTTCGGCTTCGGCTGGCCGATGGCGCCGAACGTCGACTTTCAAACCAATCCGCCGCGAACCGACCTCGGCAACGGCCTCAACAGCGGCGCGGGCTGGCTGGCGGGCGACGCCGGCGGGCCGTTCACCTTCGACCGCCACAAGCCACAGATCACCATCGCGTCGACCTACTTCCTTCCCGACCGGGTTGGGAGCCACGATTTGAAGTTCGGACTCGAATGGCTCGACGATCAATCGAAGTTCGGCAACAACGGAAACTCGGGACCCATTCTCTATCGCGATCGCAACGGCGGGACCGCCGAAATCGAGTTCTTCGATTTCAACTCGTTCGAGACGTTCGGCACCGGCTGGACCGGCGCCGACGATCGCAACAAGCGGCTGGCGATCTTCGCGCAGGATCGCTGGAGTCCCACGGATCGCCTGACGATCACGCTGGGCGTGCGGTTCGACCGGCAGCAGCCGTATTACGCGGCGTCGATCAGGGATCCCCTGCTCACGGAGATCTTCGAACCGCGCCGGACGGAAGAAACGGTGCTGCTCACGAGCAACAAGGTCGTGCCGCGCGTCGGCGTGAGCTACGATCCCGTCGGCGACAACAAGTCGGTGATCAAGGCGTTCTACGGACGCTATTACTTCAACTTCGCGGACCGGCTCAGCAACCTGAATCCGGGTGGCACCAACAGCCAGCGCTGGACGTTCCTCGACCCGAACGGCAACCGGCTGTACGACGGACTCCACGAGCTCGGCACGCTGATCCTGACCACGGGTGGTACCAGCACGAGAATGGATCCCGACCTGAAGACCCCTTATACCGACGAGTTCAACGTGTCCTACGAGCGGCAGTTCTGGGGTGAATCGAGCCTCCGCGCGGCGTACGTTCGCAAGCAGGTGCGCGACGAATTCGCCACCCGCGTGCCGGCCCGTGACGGGCAATACACCATCCCGGTCCAGCGGACCGTCGACATCAGCGGATTCGATACCGGGATTACCGGACAGCAGACCTTCACGCTGCACCACATTCCTGCCGGCCTCTCGACGCAGAACATCGTCGCGACCATTCCCGATGGCGAGGGGAGCTACGATTTCGACACGATCCAGCTCGCGTTCAACAAGCGGTTCCGGCGCGGTCTGTTCATCCAGTCGAGTATCGACTACCAGTGGCGCGACGAGCTCCGCAATGCGAGCAACCCCTCGACCAGTCCGCTGGTGGCCGATCCCATCAACACCACCTACTACCAGAACGCCTCCGCGTTCCCCGAGGTCGGAAACAGGCAGAAGAACACGAACTGGAACTACCGGCTTCTCGGTCGCTACGAGCTGCCATACCGGGTCGGGTTGGCCGCGAACCTTCGCGTTCAGAGCGGATGGCCGTGGGCGCGCCGTATCTCGGCGGCGCTTCCAAACCTCGGGACGGTGTTCTTCTTCGTCGAGCCGATCGAGAACAACCGCTCCGATACCGTCACCATCGTGGACCTCCGCGTCGACAAGACGTTCGGGCTGGGCCGCTACCGCTTCACGGTGATCGGCGACGTCTTCAACGCGCTGAATTCGAACGCGGTAACGAACTTCAACATGCTGAATGGGACACAGTTCAACCGCATCATCGCGCCGCTCGATCCGCGGACGGCGATGCTCGGCGTGAGATTCGAGTTCTGAGACGCGACGGCACCGGCGGCCTGGCAGTCCGTGATGCGGACGTGAGGGTTTCCGTCAATGGCCAAACGACGGCGACCCGCACGCCCGCATCGCTCGAACGTGAGCCTCTTTCCACCGGTGTGGGCGTTCTGCCTGATCACAGCCAGCGTCGCAACGGCGATGCGGTTGTGCTTTCCGATCGCATGGGGTGAGCAGGATTCGCTCGCGTCGGCGTTTCTCGTCGGCGACGCGCGTGCCTATCACGACTATGCCGCACATCTGATCGCGGGGCGCCGGTTCGACAACGGCGTCCCGTTCCATCCGCCCGGCTGGGCCTTCGTGCTCGCCGGGATCTTTCGACTGGCCGGTTTCGACCCGCTGAACGGGAGCCCCGCCAATCCTGCGATTCTCAAGGCGCTTGTCGGTACTCAGAGCGGGGTAACTGTTGCGCTCGCCGCGCTCCTCGCCAACCGCGTTGCCGGCCGGGGCGCGATGCTCGCGACCGGCGTATGGGGCAGCGTTCATTTCGGCCACATGGCGCTGGGGACGGTGCCGTCGAACGAGACGTTGTACGGGTTGGCGGTCGTGATCGTCCTGCTGACCGCTCACCGGCTGCACGACAAGACATCGCCTGACCCAACTCGATCGAGGGAATATGGCGTGGCCGCCCTGCTTGGGGTCGCCGCCGGCGCGGCGGCGCTCGTGCGCGCGGAGTTCCTTGCGGCGTGCGTGCTGATCGGAGCGTGGCTCTGGTGGACTCGAAAGGGCGCAATGTCCCTGCGCTTCATGAGCGCCTATCTGCTGGGCCTGCTCGTGGCGCTCGGGCCCGCAGCCGCGGCGAACTGGCGCAGTATCGCCGCGTTCAACGAGCGCAACGCCGCGAAGCTGCCCGGACCCCTCCCCCGGTGGGCCCCGGTTACGAGTTACGGGGCGTTCAACTTCGCCATCGCGAACCACCCGGAGTCGGACGGCGGACCCAATAACGATCACCCGTTGCTCGAAGCCGCCAGCCTTCAGGAAAAGGAGCTGCTCGCCGAGGGAGGTCTGAATCTCGCGACGCCGTCGGTGCATCGTCTTTACGTCGATGGCTATTCCATCGGCTCTTCGTGGATGGTCCACAATCCCGCGGATGCGGCTGCCCTGCTGATCGAGAAGGGCCGCCGCGCACTCGGCGCTCTGGCTCACGGCGTCCTCTACGACAACTTCCCGGCGGGCGTCGACGGCACGCGACGGCGCGTCGACCTGGTCGACCCCGATTCACGAGTGCTGTTGCCGGTCTCGTTCGCGCTGCTCGCCGCCGGAATGTGGATGCTGCGCCGCCGCCCGGACGCCTGGCCGCTGTACGCGGCGATGGCCACGCTCGCCCTGTCGACGCTGGGCTTCTTCGGTTACGTGCGGCTCACGGCCGCCTATCTGCCGGTGATCTGGGTTTTTCAGAGTGCCGCCGTCAGCGCGCTCGCTGCGAGCCTGCCCATGCCCCGCGCGGTCCGACGGCGACCCGGTCTGGCCGTCGTCCTGCTGATGATGACCCTGGCTGCGGTTTCGATCGGGTCACTCAGTTCTCGACGAGCCGTCGAGATCGATGGTCCTCGAGGTTTCGACGGTCAGGTGATCGTCGATGAAACCGTCAGGATTACCGGGCGCTAGCCGTTCCACAGACAACCTCAGGTGGTCGAAGGTCCGCGGTTTCGACACTTCGGCGCCACGGCCGGCTAGTCCGGCGCTTTGAGTTTGGTGCGAGTGCTCCGCCAGAAGTCTGGACCGCCGACACCGCCGGGTCGGGCCGACGCCTGGAAGTAGAGTTCAGTGCCATCGAAAGAGAGCGCCGGGCGCAACTCGGCGCCCGCCGTATTGACGACTGACCCCAGGTTCACTGGGATTGACCAGGGATTCGACGTGCTGGCGCGGGTGGAAACCCAAATGTCGATTCCCCCGAGCGTGCCCGGCCCACTGGACGCCAGGAACAGTTCGAGGCCGTCGTGGCGGATGCTCGGCTGGATGTCCGTCGCGGGCGTGCTGAGCTCTGCTACCAATTCCGCCGTGCCGAACGTCTCGTCGGGAAGGAGCGTGCAGACGTAGATGTCATCTCCGCCCGGGCCTCCGGGCCGGTTCGACGCAAAGTAGAGAGATGTGATTCCAGTCAGGTCGTCCTCGAAGTGGGCCGCCTGGAGTTCGTTCGCCGCCGTGTTGACTCCACTGCCGAGATTGACTGGCGGCTGCCAGCCGAAATTGTCACGTTTGTTGTGCCGCCTCGAGACCCACAGGTCAATGCCTCCGAATCCCGGACGGTTGCTGGCGAAATACAAACTGTGCCCATCGGGGGACAGACTCGGGCCGAAATCATTGAAGGAGGCATTGATCGCGGCGCCCAGGTTTTGCGGTGGTCCCCACGCGTCGGTGGTGGTCGCACGCTCTGAAACCCAGAGATCCTCTCCGCCAAAACCTCCTGCCGCCGCCGTCCGGACGTGGTAAAGACTCAGCCCGTCCCTGGAGATGAACGGGGCGATTTCGGCAAAGATCGTGTTTACCGGGGGGCCGAGGTTGACTGGTACGGACCATTCGGAAAACTCCTGGGGATCCTGCGCTGAGACGAGCGAACCCAGCGGCACGAGCGTTATCGCCAACGCCAGACACGTCAACCGTGAGGCTGCAACGCCTTTCGAGATAGTCGCTTCCATTTCTCCCACCTGGTCTTTTTCACCCGAATCAGGGATTGCGCCGCAGCGATCGCCGGCAGCCATCGGGTGAACGAACAACATTGCCAGGCACGCCAGCAGAGGTGCCAGCCTCCAACGCGTATGAGAATCCAGCCCCAGGGTTGCGTTTCTGCGCATGGCGATGCCTCCTCTTGTGATCCCTATCCGGAAGCTACGGTATGGCAGCCGGTCACGCCCCCGCCACCAGCAAAAGCGCGCAAACGCGCGCGTTGTTAGTCAGTAGTGGGGAAACGACGGGAATGCGTACGTATGAGCGAGCGGGAGTACAATCAACGCGTCCAGCTCTCCAACGGACCGATGCGATGGGCCAGAGCCTCGAGCCCCCCGGCGACTACCTTGGCGCGCATGCGCCGGAACCGCGCCTCGACTCGTGGAAAGCCATCGCGGCCCACCTGAACCGTGACGTCAGCACGGTACGACGCTGGGAAAAGCGCGAAGGCCTCCCCGTCCATCGTCACCTCCACCACAAGCTTGGCTCGGTCTACGCGTTCCCTTCGGAGATCGACGGCTGGTGGCAGAGCCGGCGTAGCGCCGTCGAACTGAATGGACGCGGCGAGGGACCGATCGATCAGCCTGCAGGCGACGGTCCGTCGCCGGCAGTCTCGATCGGCGCAGAGCGTAGATCCGACGGCCATGCGCCCGAGGGCAGGCGGGCACTGCGAGGTCTGCTCACCGCATTGCTTGCTGTTCTGATCTTGGGCGCCATCGCCGCGCTGCTGATGGGGACGCCTCGACCTCCGACGATTCCCGGGGGCAGTGCCTCCATCGCAGTGCTGCCGTTCCAGCACGCTGCCGTGAATGCCGACACCGATATGCTCGTCGACGGACTGACCGAGGCCATCATCAACAGCCTTTCGGCGTCCTCTCAGTTGAAGGTCATCTCACGCGCGTCGGTCTTTCGCTACAAAGGCAAGAGCATCGATGCTCGACGCGTCGGCCGCGAACTGGGCGTTCGCGCGGTGCTCCTGGGAAGCGTGGTGCAGCGGGACGACCGGCTTTCGCTCGTCATCGAACTGGTCGACGCACGCGACGACCACCAGCTGTGGGGCATGACGTACGAGCGTCGCGGGACGACTCTTGTCGGCCTGCACGAGGAGATTGCTCGTCACGTCGGCCGGACGTTGACCGGCAGGGATCATGCTGGCCTCACCAATCGCTACGCCCGGAATGCCGTCGTGTACAACCTGTACCTGCGCGGGCGTTACCACTGGAACAAGAGGACTCCCGAGGGCCTCCGTAGCGCCGTGAGCGAGTTCTCTCAGGCCATCGAACGGGACCCGGCGTACGCGCCGGCGTACGCCGGGCTGGCCGACAGCTATACCTTGATGGGCTACTTCGACAACCTCATCCCATTCGACGAGGCCCGGGTGAAGGCGCGCGCCGCAGCGATGATGGCGCTCGAGCTCGATGACTCGCTCGCGGAGGCCCACATGTCGATGGCCGGCGTCCTGGAATACGCCCAGTGGGATTGGGCGGGCGCCGAGCGCGAGTACCGAAATGCCATTCAGCTCGCCCCGAACTACGCCAGCGCCTACCACTGGTACGCCAACAATCTGTCGATTCGAGACCGTCACGACGAGGCAATCTCACAGGGGACACGAGCAGTAGAGCTCGATCCGCTCTCGCCCATCGTCCATGTCGCCCTCGGACATGCCTACTACCTGGCCGAACGGTATGACGAGGCGATTGGCCAGATGCAGAGAGCGCTCGAGATTGAGCCGTCGTTCGCGAATGCTCACCAATTCCTCGGACAGGTCTACGCGAGAAAGGGCTTGCATGAGAAAGCCGTCGCCGAGTACCGACAGGCCGATGCCGTCGAGCGCTGGGTCTGGAAGTCCGCGCTCGCGTACCTGTACACTCAAATGGGTCGCCACCAGGAAGCCAGCCGGATCGTCAGGGACTTCAGAACCCGCCGGCCCCAGGTTTCCCTGGTGACGACCGCGGCGCTCTACGCCGCCGTCGGGGAACGAGATCAGCCGCTGGCACTTCTCGAGCGCGCATGCGACCAGCGCGATCCCGATATCAGCTACATCAAGAGCCTTCCCGCGTTTGAATCGCTGCGCGCCGACCCGGCCTTTCAGGCGCTCCTTCGACGGATTGGTTTGGGCTGACGCTGCGTCATGCGACCGACCGGGGGCACCGCGTTGACGTCGGCGCCAAACTTCCACAGCGCGGAGGCCTAGGACATCGGATCGGTATCGGCTCGCTCGCGACGGGCCAGCGAGATGAACGGAATGGCCAGCGCCTGGATGGCGGCGCTGCAGACATACGAGGCCGGATAGCTCCAGGCGTCGGCAACTTTGCCGAGCACCGGCTGAATGCCGACCGCGCCGCTCGATCCCAGCAGCGAGTCGAACGACAGCACGGTGGCGCGTTCTCTGGACTCGATCAGCCCATTCAGGTACGCCTGACGCACCGGCGTGACGGCCGCGAACATCAATCCCCAAAACATCAGGAGAACGATCGCCATCCAGAAGTGTGAGACTACGCCGATCGCCGCCAGGACGATGGTACTCAGCCCCGTGCCGGCGAGCAGCACCGACGTGCGACGTCGGAAGATGCGGCCGACATGCGGTACGAGCAGGCCGCCTGCGATTTGCGCGCCCGCAACGATGGCGGCCGCGAGGCCGGCGATCGAGTACGCGGCCGTGTTCCCATACAACTGCAGCAGGTAGGGTTGCATCGCATAAAAAGCATAGATGGACACCCCGCCGGTGAAGGGTCCGGCCAGCATGACCCATCGCACCGGCGGATTGCCCAGCCCGTGCTCGATCGATCGGCGGAACACCTCTTTTACTTCCTTCATGGGGTATTTGCCGTGGGTTGGGGTGAAGCCGATATCCCGCATCAATATGAAGGCGACAAGAAAAGTGACGGCGAGCACGACGGTGCGAAGGATGTACGGCACGCCGAGGTTCGTCGCCTGCGCGATGACGCCGCCGGCGACGGATCCGCCGAGCATCGCGATGCCTTCGACGATCTCGCCTCGGGCCAGGACCGACTCCAGTTTCCCTCCCTCTCGCAGATAGCCGGTGAAGGTGAGGGCATCAACCAGCCAGGCTTCCACGGCGCCGGAGAAGAACGTGAAGCCGAGCCCAAGCAGCACGGATACCAGCGCCCACCCCCAGAAGGGCGCGCCGATTCGCCACATCAGGAGATACAGGACGGTGGAAATGGACAATGTGAGCGTGCCGAGCAGGTAGGATGTGCGCCGGCCGCGCGTGTCGGCGACCACGCCGGTCGGCACCTCGAAGATGACCATGCCGGCCGTAAAGAAGGCGTTTGCCGCAAACGCCTCGGTATTGCTGAGGCCAGCATCGAGCAGGAAGAGTGTGTTGATGCCCCAGATGAACGAAGCCGCGAGAGTGTGAAGCAGCAGAAGGAGCAGGTAGACCCTCTGAACCCTGCGAGATGCGGTGTTCACTCGCGCCCGCTTGGCCGATGAATGTCACTCATGACCATCGCGCCGGTTGGGCTTCGGCTGAGAGCATTGGTTGCATCATAGGAGGTGGGTGATGGCTCTTATCTACGCGATGGTAGCAACAGATGGCACCCCATCAGAGCACGAGGCCGATCATGCAGATCGAACTGAGCCGCGACGAGGCCGAGATCCTGCGCAACGTGCTGCAGAATCAGGTCAGGGAACTCGACAAGGAAATCAACCGAACCGATAGTCTGGATTTCAAGCGCGACCTCCGGCAGATGGATCGCACGATGGAACGGATTCTCGGGCGCGTCGTCCTGGCGCTCGATCAGAGTCCTGAGCGTACGCAATAGGCTCGAGCCGCGAGGGTGTCGTGCCGGCCTGGAACCGATGGAGCGAACGCCTACCAGACGCGCTCCCGGATTCGGCCGATGGTCGTCGACTGCTGTCCGCCGACATCAACGACGATGCGGTAGTCCCCCGGTGGCAGCGGCGGTCCACCGAGGCCCCCGCGACCGCCGCGCTGAGGGCCGGCCGCCGCCCGCATGTTCCACAGCACGCGGTTGATGCCGGCGCCGGACGATCCCTCGAGCTGCGCGACGCGATCCCCGTTGATGTTCGAGATCGTGACGAGAGCCCCCCTGTCCTGGCTCGCGCGCAGGTAGTAGTTGATCACGAGGGCGTCGGGCTCGTTCGGCACTTCGATGTACCTGTCCCCGAACAGGTGAAAGTTGCCCTGCGCCCGGAAGCCGTAGGCCGCGCGCGGCTCGACTGCGAACAGGTGGAGCGGCTTTGCGAGGATTTCGTCCGACAGCTCCTGCAGGTGCGTGATGTCGCCGATGAAGATGCCGCGCCCGTACGTCCCGAGCACCAGATCGTTCTCACGAGGATGAATCGTCAGATCGTGCACGGGGACCGTCGGCAGATTGGCCTTGAGGCGTTGCCAGGCCGCGCCGCCATCGATCGAGACCCAGATACCGAGATCATTCCCCACGATCAACAGATTCGGATTCCTGCGGTCCTGGACGACGACGTTGATCGGCGAGGCGATGAGGTTCGCCGAAATCGCCGTCCACGTCTTTCCAAAATCCATCGTGCGATAGAGGAAGGGGCGAAAGTCATCGTTGCGGAAGCCGTTCTTCGCCACGAAGGCCGTGCCCGGCTGATGCGGTGAGGCGAACACGCGACTCACGTAACGA
Organism: Vicinamibacterales bacterium; assembly: GCA_035250005.1. Lineage (GTDB taxonomy): Bacteria > Acidobacteriota > Vicinamibacteria > Vicinamibacterales > 2-12-FULL-66-21 > JACDCA01. The sequence continues at coordinate 25,450 of DATFFM010000037.1, forward strand.
TCGGTCGGTCCACCAGCCGCGGCGACCGCGGCCGTGAGGTCCGTCCACGTCGCCCCATGATCGCGCGTCACCTGTACCTTGCCGTCGTCGGTGCCGACCCAGATGACGCCGGCAGCCATCGGCGACTCCGAGATCGAGGTGATCGTGCAGTAGGGCACGTAGCCCGAATTCAGTCCACAGCGGCTCGGATCGGTGGTGGTGAGATCGGGACTGATCTCCTGCCAGACGGTCCCCCGGTTGAGGGAGCGGAACAGCACCTGGGCACCTGTGTAGATGATCTGTGGGTTGTGCGGCGACAACACGATGGGGGTCACCCAGTTGTAGCGCAGGGCCGGGGCGCCCTGTGGGCGCTGCGGCTGGATGTTTGTGGCCTGTCCGGTCCGCTGATCGAATCGGCGCTGACCACCGGTCTGGAAGCTGTTGTAGACCCACCGCGAGTCCGTCGGGTCGACCTGGTTGTACATGCCGTCGCCGGTGCCGACGGTTTTCCAGTCCTCGAGCGTGATCCGGCCGCTGGGGGAAGCGCTGGGCCCCTTCCACGAGTCATGGTCCTGGAGGCCGGCGTAGACGTTGTACGGATCATCCATGTCGACGCCGACCGCGTAGACTTCGCCGATCCGCTTGTTGAGGAAGTAGTCGGCCGTCTTTCCGCCGTCGTACGACACGTTCACGCCGCCGTCGCTGCCGAGGATGATGCGTTGAGGATCCTGCTCGTCCCACCACATCGTCCGAAAGTCGCCGAACACGCTGCGGAAGAACTCGCAGGTCCAGGTCTTTCCGCCGTCGCGCGACTCATACATGGAATCGCTGTTGACGATGATCTGTTTCGGGTCGGCGGGGTTCGTCTTGATCTGATTGAACGAGTACGGAGCCTTCGAGCCGGCGACATCCACGTCGTCTCCGTGCGTCTTCGTCCACGTGCGGCCGCCGTCCACGCTGCGATAGATCTCGTTGCCCATCGGCCCGCCGGTCCGGGGCGCGCCGCCCCGACCCCCGCCGGCGACCTGACAGGCATCCCTGCGTCCCGGCGTCCCCTCCTTGCGCGGGTTGAGGTTCTCGACAATGAGCGTCAACACGCTCGAGTTGCCCGCGTTGATGTCGATGCCTATGCGTCCGACGTTGCCCGACGGGAGCCCTTCGACCTTCTGCCACTTCGAACCGCCGTCGTCGGTCCGATAGACGCCGCTGCCGGGGCCGCCGAGGACCAGCTGCCACGGCGTCCGGTGCTTCTCGTACATCGCGGCATACAGCGTGGACGGCGCGCGCCGGTTGATCACCAGATCGATCGCGCCCGTGCCGTCGTCGATATAGAGCACCTTCTCCCACGTCTTGCCGCCATTCCGCGTCCGGAACACGCCGCGCTCCTCGTTACGCGAAAACAGATGGCCCATCGCTGCGACGTACACGATTTCGGGATCGGTCGGATGGATCACGATGCGGGCGATGTGGTGTGAGTCGGGTAGCCCCATCAGTTGCCAGGTCCGGCCCGCGTCAGTGGACTTGAAGACACCCTTCCCCGAATACGATGATCGCGCGTTGGCCTGGTCGCCGGTGCCCATCCAGACGATGTTCGAGTTCGACGGGGCAATGGCGACCGCACCGACCGCCGAGACTTCGACGCCGTCGGAGATGGGCGTCCAGGTAATGCCGGTGTTCGTCGTTTTCCACAGGCCGCCGGTGCGGGTGGCGGCGTACACCGTGTAGAGGTGATCCCGTGCGGGCGCATCAGGAACCGCGATCTCGGTCACCCATGCCGATGTTCGAAACGGGCCGACGTTGCGGAACGTCGTGGCGTTGAGCACGCCATCCAGGGTGGCGTCCCGCCAGCCGCTGGCGGGCAGGCCCCCGGCGGCGATCGCGGCAAGCAGAATGATCGCTCTTCGTGTCAGATGCTCCTCCTCGCTTCCGGACGCATTCTAGCGCGGCCCGCGTAGATCCCATCGGCGTCCTTCGAGCGGACTGATTCCTGCCGCATGGGAAGGGGGCGGCCTGCCTGCCCGAACGGGTGATCCGCGTCAGCTCGCGCTCTGACACGATAAGCGCATGCTGATGAACTTCTCCAATCAACTGGCGGACGTCATCGACGCGGTTGCTCCGTCGGTCGTGCAAGTGCGGGCGCGGAATCGCGCGGCGAGCGGACTCGTCTACGGTCCGGACCTCGTGCTCACCACCGGGCGTGCGATCGGGCGCGACGAGCACCCGGAGATCCGGACGCCGGACGGGCGCCTCCTCGCGGCGGAAATTGCCGGATGGGATCCCGCGAGCCGGCTCGCACTCCTCACGGTCAGGGGCCTGCAGGCTCCGCCGGTTGCCCCCGGCGCTGAGCCTCGCGTAGGCCACCTCGCGCTGGCCGTCGCGCGCTCCTGGAGCAACGCGGTGACCGTCACCGCCGGGCTCGTCTCGATCATCGGCGGGCCGCTCCGCATCGCGCCGCGTCGCGAGATCGCGCAGGTGATCCGGACGTCGGCGCCGATGCACGACGGCTTCGCGGGGGGCGCGTTCGTCGGCGCGGACGGCGGCCTCGCCGGGATCGCCACTGCCGCATCGATCCGCGGCCTGGGCGTCGTCATCCCCGCCGGCATCGCCTGGCGGTCGGCCGCGGCCCTGGTCGAGCACGGACGCCTCAAGCGCGGCTATCTTGGGATCGCGGCGCAGCCGGTCAGCGTCCCAGAGAAGCAGAGGTCTGCCGATGGAGCGACTGAGGCGCTGCTGGTCGTACAGGTCAAAGAAGGGAGTCCCGCGGCTGATGCCGGCTTGCTGGTCGGCGACCTGCTCGTCGCACTGGACGGGGTCGCGCTTTCCTCCCCCGAAGATTTGCTCGACCTGCTGGTCGGCGCTCGGGTCGGGCGCCCGCTCACGCTGCGCGTGTTGCGCGGCGGCTCCGCTGTTGACGTTTCGGTTACCGCCGCCGAACGCAGCTGACCGGCCGGCTGACGTTCCGGGCCGGCTGCAGCCGGCCGCCATACTATGCGAGTGATCGTCATCGGCACGGCCCGGGAGCGGCGTGATCTCCGCAAAGCGCTCGAGCGCTCCCCGCCCGACATCATCGGGGAGTTCGACTCGCTGGCCGAGGCGCGACGCTCGGGTCTGGCGGCCGATGCGATCGTCGCCGCCCCGCGCACGCCTCCGGAGCCGGACGACGATCCTGCCCCGGAGACGTTGACGCCTCGCGAGGTCCAGGTGCTGGAGCTCGTGGCTGAAGGGCTGCCCAACAAGGTCATCGCCGAGCGGCTGGGGATTTCGGATCAGACCGTGAAGTTTCACATCGGGTCGATCAGCGGGAAGCTGGGCGCCGGCAACCGGACCGACGCCGTCCGCCGGGCGGTCCGCCGGGGACTAATCGCGCTGTAGCTCGCCGGGCGTGATCGTCAACTCGCGCCGGCGCCCGCGCCGCAGCACCGTGATCTGGACGGGCGTTCCGATCCGTTCATCCGTGAGCTGCCGGTGCAGGTCGTCGACCCCGCTCACGATCGTCGCGCCGAACTGCACGATGACGTCCCCCTCCTCGAGTCCGGCATCCGCGGCCGGGCTTTTCCGCTCGATCGACGCGACCACCACGCCCGACGTGGCGGCGGTGCCGGAGATCCGTGCAATCGCGCGCGGGATCGGCGTCTGCTGCCCGGCCACGCCGATGTAGCTCCGGCGCACCCGGCCGTCGCGCATCAGGCGTGATGCCACGAATCGGACCGTGTTGCTGGCAATCGCGAAACAGAGCCCCTGCGCCGGCAGGATGATCGCGGTGTTGATGCCGATGACTTCGCCTGCTGTCGTGACCAGCGGACCGCCGGAGTTTCCGGGATTCAGCGAGGCATCAGTCTGGATGATGTCATCCATGAGGCGGCCCGATCGCGACCGCAGCGATCGGCCGACGGCACTGACGACGCCGGACGTCACCGAGTGATGAAATCCATACGGATTCCCGATCGCGATGGCGACCTGGCCGACGCGCGTCCGCTTCGAATCACCGAGCCGCGCCCAGGGGAGGGCCATGCCGCCGATGCGCAGCACCGCCAGGTCGGTGTCGGCGTCGTCGCCGATGCGGTCCGCGGATGCGGATCTGCCGTCCGGCAACGTCACCGTTACGCCGCCGCTCGCGGTGACGACATGGCTGTTGGTCAGAACGAAGCCGTCCGGCGTGAAGATGACACCGGAGCCGCCGCCTCGCGGCGCTTCGACCCGGACGACCGCCGGGCCAACCTGTTCCACTGCGCCGATGACCGCCTGCGAATACGCGTCGAGAAGCTGGGAATCATCGGGGTGCTGCCGCGCCGCCTCGAACGCCATGCCGCATGGTAGCGGCCGCCGGGCGCCGGCGGCATCACCCAAATCGGCAGGTCCTGGCGCACGCACATTCCGACGGCAGGTCAGGCCTCCCTCAGCGCCTCGGTGGGATGGATGCGGAGCGCGCGCCTCGCTGGCTGCATGCATGCCAGCAAGCCGACGGTCAACATCAAGGCCGAGGTCGCCAGCAGCGCATCCGCCACGTCCGCCACCGTCACCTCGGGCTCCAGCGCCACGAACAGCACGAGCGCGAGATTCCCGGCAACGATGCCGCTCCCCACGAGCACCAGCGCCCGAGAGAAGATCCCGGCGAGCAGGCGGCCCTGGGTGGCGCCAAGCGCCGCGCGCAGGCCGATCTCGCGCGTCCGCCGCGCGACGCTCACCGACATCAGCGAGAAGATCCCTGCCGCCGAGAGGAACAGCCCCAACGAAACAACCGCTGCGATCGCACCTGCTCCGACCATCTGGGGCACGTCCACCCTCGAGGCGTGATCCTCCAGCGAACGCATGTCGTCGAGTCGCAAATCGGGCTCGAGCGCAGCGGCGATGGTCCGCAACCGCGGCGCCAGTGACGCCGGGTCGCCGGCCATCCGCACGCCCACTATCAGCGGATACGCCGCGGCGGGCGACACCGCACGGAACACATACGGAGCCTCACCCAGATCGGTCGGGGTCATGCCGATGTCGCGGACCATTCCGACGATCTCGAGCCACGGATCCGGCGCCGCGGGGTTGCCCGCATATCGCACCTGCCGCCCGACCGGACTCGCGCCGTCCATGTAGCGGCGTGCGAAGGCCTCGTTCACCAGGACGGTTCGGGCGCCTGCCGCGCGGTCGCCATCGTGGAAGTCGCGGCCGGCCAGGATCGGGACGTCGAAAGCCTTGAAGAAGCGCGGCCCGACCGCCGACGTCCAGAGGTTCGCGATCGAAATCGGCGGAGCTCCCGGCGACACCTCAACCTCTGCTTCCCGTACGGCCGGCCCCATGCCCGGCAGCCGGTCGGCGAACGTGACCGCCACTACGCCGGGCTCCTGCGCGACGCGGCGTTCGAGCTCCCGGTACGTCCGCTCGAGCCGCGCCGCGAATGCCGCCGAAGTCTCCTCGGCAGCTTCACGATCCAGGGTGACCCGCGCCGCCAGATACTGCTCTGCCGGGAATCTGTCCCGGATGACTCGATCCCGCCACGCTTCGTGCGCAATACCCATCGCGGGCGGTATGCAGACGACGGTCAGCGCGACCTGCGCGATCATGGCGGTCGTCCACAGCTTGCCGAACTGCAGTGTCGATCCGCCCGCGCCAAGATTGCGAAGCTGCCCCTGCACGCGCGGTCCCGTGACCTTGAGGGCAGGCAGCAGGCCGAGGATCGCGGCGCCGGCAGCCGTAAGCCCCGCCGAGTAAAGCACGGTGGTCAACTTCAGACCGGGATCGACCCAGAACGGGAGCCCTCCGTTCATCCCGGAGTAGTAGGCGGCCATCCCCAGCTTCAACGCCCAGTGTGCGGCAGCCAGCCCGACGACGGCCGCGACCGAGGCGAGCACGAGCGCTTCGACGAAGAGCTGACCGACGATTCGCCCGCGGCTCGCTCCAAGCGCGTACCGCACCGCAATCTCCGCATCGCGCGTCGCCGTTCTGGCGTAGATGAGCGTCCCGACGTTCACGCACGCGACGATCATCACCAGCAGAATCGGCAGGTGGGTCATCACCAGTTCCAGCAGGGACCGGTCGCCGGGCGACTCCCCTCCGTACGCCAGGACGCGCGGCCGCAGGTGCTGGTGGGTCTGCGGAGAGGCCGCCGCTGCGCGGTCGTTCAGGGCGGTGACCTCGGCGTAGGCTTGCGCCTGTGTGGCCCCAGGCGCCAGCCGGCCGAACACCCGGACGGCGACGCCCTCGAGCGGCGCGTAGCCGGACGGCTTCACGTGAAGCGGGACCCACAGCCGGTGATTGACCGGGAACGCGAAGCCCTCGGGCATGACCCCGACCACCGTCGTCGCGGCCCGTCCCAGTTGCACGGTCCGCCCGATGGCGTCTTCACGGGCACCGAACTGCCGCTGCCACACGCGGTAGCCGAGCACGACCACAGGCGGAGCACCGGGCTGCTCGTCGGCCTCGAGCAGCGGCCGGCCGAGGAACGGCGGCACGCCGGCCACCCGAAACGCGGAAGCCGTGGTTTCGGCCACCGTCACCGGCTCGGGCTGCGCATCGCCCAGTATCAGGGTCCGCTCCAGCGTCCGGTATGCGCCAAGATCCTCGATCAGCCGCACGTCCCGCCGCCAGGTGACGAAGTCGTGCAACAGTCTGCGCTCGTCCTCGCTCGCCGCCGCGTTGCGCATCTCGACCTCGACGATGCGGTCTCCGTTGGGGAGCGGCAGCGTCGGACGGAAGAGATCACCCGCCAGATCGTACCAACCGGCACCGATCCCGATCGCAATGGCGAGCGCCAGGCCGCCCGCGAGCGTCAGGCCGGGATACTTCACGAGCATCCGGAAACCCAGTTTGTAATCCTGCAACGTGCCGCTCCCCTTGTTGGTCCGGAACCTGGTGATCCGCGCTCGAACGAGCGCGGCCGCGATATCGATCGTTTCGACCGACGTCAGCATCCGCGCGGTCATGAGGCCGTGCCGGTGCGTACGGTTCGAATGCGCTTCTTCGAGATCGCCGAGGACGTCCTCCGCCTCCTCACGCGGTGCCAGCCAGCGCAGCAGCACCCTGCCCCACCGCGGAGGTCTGCTCACCTGGTCTCCCCGATGACCTCGTCCAGGTCTCCGACCATTGCGCGGATCGCGCCGGCCGTGGCGCGCACGGCGGCCAGGCCCGACGGGCGCACGGTGACCAGCCGGCGCG
>DATFFM010000038.1:0-35704 GCA_035250005.1 Vicinamibacterales bacterium
GAGCATCTCGGCGTCTCTCGTGAACTGGCGTCGCAGCCAGGCGGCATCCCGGAACGAGCCGGAGGACCTCTGAAGCAGCGTCAGTTCGGCGCCCAGGCCGCCGGCTCGTCGCGCGACGGGGCGCAGGCCGTACTGGATCTCGGCCTCCCATTCCTCGCGCCACTGCGCGCGGCTGGGGCGTGGCACGAGCACCGACGCCAGCCGGATGATGGCGAACGAGAGCCGCACGAGCAGTCTTGCGAGGAACACGGCGGAATCCTCAAGCGGGACGTGTTTTGGCCCGTGCCGGGAGCCCCGCCAGCATCGGGTACCGCGCGCGGGCCTGGTCGGCGAGTCCGCGCCCCCGCGGCGTCAGCTCGTAATAGCGGCGCGGCGGCCGCTGGTCGCGCTGGGCCTTTTCGGGATCTTCCCAGGAGGAGGAGGCAAGCGCTTCGGCGTCGAGCCGGCGGAGGATCGGGTAGACGGTTCCGCTCGGGAGTCCGGTGGCATCGAGGATGTCGAACCCGTGGCGATAGCCGCGCGCCAGGGCGTCGAGGACGAGCGCGGTGGCGGCGGTCAGATTCATAGGCCGGATACTACATAGGTAGAGAAGGGCTGTCAAGGATCCATGGTTCCAATGGGTTCCAAGGGGTTCCAAAGGTTCCAGGGGGTTCTGGGTTCTTCGGGGGTCAAGGACGTCCGGTCCCCCGGACCCCCGGACCCCCGGCCCCCCCGACCCCGGGCCCATACCCCTACTCCGTATGCCAGCCCAGCCGCTTTGACCTCCGGCGGGCGGCCCGCTATAGTGGGGCTGACCCCAGCGCTGGTTGAAGCTCAGACCATGATCCTCTCGCGTTCAGCCGGGCGGAAGGTCGCCGCAACCGTCGTTGCAGCACTCGTTTTTGCCTTCCTGTTCGATGTCACCGTCTTCGACTCTCGCCACGTGGCGCGCCTGGCCGAGTTGCGCCCCCAGGTCGCCGCGGCGGGCGTGGCGGTTGGAGCGAAGCCTGCGGAAGCCGGCGACCTGCTCCGGTTCACCGCCACGTTCTATTGCAAGGGGACCACGACAGCCTCGGGCGTGAACGTGCGGAATGGGATCGCGGCTGGCGACCCTGACCTGCTGCCGATCGGCTCGGTCATCCGCATCGACGGTCTGGGCGAGAAGTACGACGGGATCTATACGGTGATGGACACCGGGCCCAAGGTGCAGGGTCGGCACGTCGACGTGTACCTTTGGAGCTGCCATGAGGCCCTGCAGATGGGCCGCCGGCCGATGAAGCTGACCGTCCTGCGCCTCGGCTGGAACCCGACGCACAGCCGGCCCAGCCTGGTCAACCGGCTGTTCCGCCAACGGGAGAACAAGCCCGTCGCGCCCTCTCCAGGCGGAACCCAGTAAGCCGGACCCCCCGGACCCCGGCCCCCCGGACCCCGGCCCCCCGGCCCCCCGGACCCCGGCCCCCCGGACCCCCGGACCCCCGGATCCCCGGACTTCCATCAGAAGTGCCTGAACCCCGCGGGCATCGGTGTGCTCTGGCCGTCCCTGGTCAGCAGGACGGCGGGGTCGCCGGTCAGCTCGCCGATCCTTGTGAGGGAGAGGCCGCGCGCGCCGGCCTGGACGGTTCGCAACCGGCCGCGGTATTTCCGGGGTACGGCGAACAGCAGCTCGTAGTCGTCGCCTTCCGAAACGGCAGCGGTCACGGGATCGAGCCCCTGCTTCTGGAACCAGTCCGCTGCCGCGGGATCGATGGGGAGGGCGGCAGCGTCGATGAGGGCGCCGGTCCGGCTGGCCTCGGCAATCTGGCGCACAGCATCGGCGAGGCCGTCGCTCAGGTCCATGCAGGCCGAGGCCGCTCGGTTGCGTCCGAGGAGCATACCCAGGCGGACGCGCGGCTCGGGACGCTGGTGGCGCCTGATACATCCCGCGAGCCTCTGATCGTGGGCCGCCGGACCGGCCGGTCCATGACTCCGGAGCCATCCGAGCCCGGCCGCCGCTGCGCCGATCGTGCCGGTCACATACAGCGCGTCACCCGGCCGGCCACCGGCTCTCGTCAGGATTCGCCTCGGCCGCACGCTGCCGGTCGCGGTGACGTCGATCACCAGGGGCCCGGGGGATCGCGAAATGTTTCCGCCGACGAGCGCGACGCGCGCGGCGCCGGCCGCTTCCAGCACGCCGTCGAGCAGCGAATCGACCTCTCCTAAGGTCGTGTGATCGGGGAGGATCAGCGAGAGCAGCGCGAAGGCGGGTGCGGCCCCCATGGCGGCGATGTCGCTGAGGTTGACCGCCACGGCCTTGAACCCGATGTCGCTGAGGCTCGAGAACCGGCGATCGAAGTGGACGCCTTCCACGATCGCGTCGGTGGTGAGCACCTGGAATGCGCCCCGCTCCGGCACCATCACGGCCGCATCGTCGCCGACGCCGACGATCAGTGACGACGGAGGGGGCGAAAGCCGGCGCCGGATGTGGTCGATCAGCGCGCGCTCGCCGGGCAGTCGCGCGGCATCACTACCGCGCGAAGTCAACGGCCCGCGTCTCCCTGATGACCGTGACTTTGATCTGTCCGGGGTACTGGAGCTCGTTCTCGATGCGCCGGGCGATGTCTTTCGACAGCCACACCGTCGCCTCGTCCGAGATCCGATCGCTCTCGACGAGAATGCGGATCTCGCGGCCGGCCTGCAGGGCAAACGACTTCGAAACCCCTTCGAACGAGTCCGCGATCCCTTCGAGCTTTTCGAGCCGCTTCACATACGACTCGAGGATGTCGCGGCGGGCCCCCGGGCGCGCCGCCGAGATCGCGTCGGCCGCCTGCACGATCATCGCCTCGAGCGACGGCCAGTCGATGTCCATGTGATGCGCCGCGACGGCCTGGAGCACGGGCTCGCTCTCGCCGTGCTTTCTCAGGAATTCGAGGCCGAGCTCGAGATGCGTGCCGTGGAGGTCGCGGTCGATCGCCTTTCCGATGTCGTGCAGAAAGGCGGCCCGGGCGGCAACCTGGCCGTTGAGCCCGAGCTCCTTCGCCATGATCCCGGCGAGAAACGCGACTTCCTTCGAATGATTCAACACGTTCTGGCCGTAGCTGGTGCGGAACTTCAGTCGGCCCATGAGCCGCAGCACTTCGGGATGCAGGTCGAAGAGGCCGAGCTCGAACGCGGCCGCTTCCCCTTCGCGTCGAACCGTGTCCTCCATCTCCGCCTTCACCTTCTCAACCACTTCTTCGATCCGGGCGGGATGGATCCGGCCGTCGGCGATCAGGCGCTCGATCGCCTGCCGGGCGATCTCGCGCCGCAGCGGATCGAAGCTCGAGAGGATGATGGCTCCCGGCGTGTCGTCGACGATGAGCTCGACTCCGGTCGCGGTTTCGAGCGCGCGGATGTTCCGCCCCTCACGGCCGATGATCCGCCCCTTGAGATCGTCGCTGGGGAGATCCACCACCGACACCGTGGTTTCGATGGCGTGTTCGGCGGCGCTGCGCTGGATGGCGTCGGCGATGATCTGCTGTGCGCGCTGCGTGGCCGTTTCGCGTGCTTCGGTCTCGAGCCGCTTGACCATGTTGGCGGCGTCGCGGCGGGCGTCCGACTCGATCTGCTTGAGGAGGAGCTCGCGCGCCTCGTCGTGGGTCAGCCCGGCGACGCGCTGGAGCTCGCGCTGGCGGTCGGCGACGAGCTGTTCGCTGCGGGCCAGTGCGTCCGCGGCCGTCCGGTCGGCGGCGGCCACCCGTTCCTGTCCGGCGCGCAGGTCCTGTTCGAGGCGGCTGGTCGCCGCCAGGCGCTCGGCCAGGGACTTCGTCTTGTCGGCGAGCGCCTGCTCGAGGCTGCTGATCTCCTGCTGCCGGTCGCGCGCGCGCTGCTCGGCGCTGGAGGTGACGGCATGCGCCGCTTCCCGCGCCTCGAGCGCGGCTTCCTTGCGAAGGTTGTCGGCGTCCCGTTCGGCCTGCTTGATGATCCGGGACGCGTCGGACGCCGCCGTCTGGAGTGCGAGTTGCGCGCCGCGGCGCCGCCCGGCCGCGGCCCAGAGGAGCAACCCGGCGCCGGCCGCCCCGGCCAGCAGCATGAGTAGAGCGGCAAGACCCTGAGGTGTGGCCATCCAGGCGCCCCGCGAAAACCCGCAGGGGCCCCATAGGCCCCGTGCGGAGGTCACTTCATGTTCGACTTGCTGGTGAAATACGAAAGAAGGCCCCCGCTTTGCCGTGTGGGGAGGTCGAATGAACCTGCGTAGAGCAGGTGGAACCGCTGCACAAGCCGCGCTTCAGGCTTCCTCTTACAGAGGCGTGCACACCACGCAGCGTCGCGATTCTCTTCGGATGAAACGTTGGCTCAAACGAGCCTCCGAACCATCACGCACAAAGCAGGGAACTCGAACCCTGTATGAATCTTACCGCAGGGCAGGACGCCCGGCCGGGGAAAATGCGCCGGTCAGGGCCGGCCCGGCGATTGGCGGAGGGCCGCTTCGCTCTGGTCCAGGCCGAGCGCTAGGTCCAGCATCCGTTCGAGCTCCTCGGCGCGCGACGTGATGGCGTCGCGGCGGTGCCGCTCGTCGGCCTGCACGCGGAAGCACTCGTCGGCGATGTTCAGCGCCGCGAGGACCGCGATCTTGAGCGTGTCGCCCGCGGTGGTCTCGCGGGAGGCCGCGCGCATCTTCTGGTCGACGTAGGCGGCCAGCTCCGCCACGTAGGCCGGATCGAGACCGCTCCGGATCGGGTACTGCTGGCCGTGGATCTCGACGTGCACGACGCGGGACCGTTCGTCCTGCTCCATGGGTTACAGGTTCAGCGCTTCGATCTGCTCGAGCATTTCGGTCACGCGCGTCCGGATCAGGTCGCGCTCCTCGCGCAGCGCCGACAGCTCCATGCCCGTGCCCTCGGCTTCGGCCATCCGGCCGCGCAGCGTCTCGAGCTCGCGGGCGAGCCGTGCGTTGTCTTCGGCCGATTTCACGTTCTCCGCGCGCAGCCGGTCGATCATGCCGACCAGCATCCGCACTTTTTCTTCGAGCCGGTCGATCGGCTCGAGGTCCACTCCGCGTGCCACTGCGACTTTCGCCAATTGAGTCTCCTGCTATCTTCGATGGGCGCCGTGCTCGCGCTCGAGCGCCCCCACGATGGTGTGCATGGCGGCGTCGACCTCATCATCCGTCAACGTGCGATCCTGCGATCGAAACGTCAGGCGGAGCGACAGGCTGACGCGCGCCTCCGGAATGCCTTTGCCCTGGTAGCGGTCGAACTCCACGATCGACTGCAGGAACGCCGGGGCCGCCGAACGGATAGTGCCACGAACGGCAGCAGCAGGCAAGGCTTCGCCGACGAGAATCGACAGGTCGCGCACGATCGGCGGAAACTTCGGCAGCGTCTCGGCCCGCAGCTCGCGATCGGTGCCGCGCGGGGCGAGCGCATCCAGGTCCAGCTCGGCGACGTAGAGCTCTTCGCCGGCGGGGAAGCCGCGCGCTTCGGCGATCGACGGCAGCAGCTGACCGAGCACGCCCAGCGTCACGTCGCCGGACCGCACGGCTGCCGCCCGGCCGCCGACGAGGTAGGAGGTCTCGGCGGTCGCGAACTTCAGGTCGTCGACGCCGAACGCCGAGCACAGCATCTCGACCACACCCTTGACGTCGAAAAAATCGACGGTCCGCGGCGGTGCGGACCAGTGCGCGGCATTGCCGGCACCCGACCAGGCGACCGCGACCGCCCGCCCCTCGCCGGCGGGCGTGAAGCGGCTGCCGGATTCGAAGAGGCGCACGTCCTTGCGCCCGCGGCGTCGATTGTGCGCGGAGGAGTCCACGAGCCCCGGCAGCAGGGAGGGACGCAGCACCGCGAATTTCTCGGACAGCGGATTCGCGATCGCGGCCGGTTCACTGCCGGGCGCGCAGAACGGCGCCGCGGCCGCATGCTCGATGAATGCGAACGTCATCGATTCCGACACGCCCGATGCCGTCAAGACGGCGCGCGCGCGGCGGTCCCGCTCGATCCCCGGGTCCGGCGGGACCTGTGCGGCCGCGAGAACGGGGAACGTCGCGGGCAGACGGTCGAAGCCGTAGTGCCGGCCCACCTCTTCGACCAGATCGATCTCTCGCGTGACATCGGGACGGAAGCCGGGAACCACGATGGCCCAGCGGTTGTCGCCATCGGCTGTGGCCGTGAAGCCGAGGCCCCCGAGGATCCGTGCGACATCCGCCGGAGGAACCGTGAGGCCGAGGACACGGGCGATCCGTTCGCCCCGGAGCTTCAGCTGCACGGGGGCTTTTGGAGCGGGATAGACGTCTACCATCCCCAGCACTCGTGCGGCCCCGATCTGCTCGAGCAGCTGCGTCGCGTGTTCGAGAGCGGCCGACGTGGCGCCGACGTCGGCGCCGCGTTCGAACCGGATCGATGCCTCGGTCTTGAGATTCAGCCGGCGGCTCGTGCGACGGACCGAGGCCGGCTGGAAGTACGCGCTCTCGAGCACCATCTTCGTCGTCGACTCGCTGATCTCGGAACCCTGCCCGCCCATGACACCGCCGACGGCGACCGCGCGCTCGGCGTCTGCGATCACCAGCATCTCCACGTCCAGCGCGCGATCGAGGCCGTCGAGCGTCCGCAGGGTTTCACCCGGCCGCGCCCGCCGCACGACCAGCTGCCCGCCCGCCAGCCGCTCGAGGTCGAAGGCGTGCATGGGCTGACCCATCTGAAGCATCACATAGTTGGTGATATCGACCACGTTGTTGATCGAGCGAATGCCGGCCGCTTCGAGACGGCGTGCGAGCCGGGCCGGAGAGGGGCCGACCACCACGTCGAACAGGCGGGCGGAGTACCGTGGACACAGATCGGGCGCTTCGATCGTGACCGGCGGGCTGCCCGGGGCCACGACCCGTCCGCTCAGCTCTGCGCCGCGCCCGGCGCGCGCGGGCTGCGGCCAGATGACCGACGCCTCGCGAGCGATGCCGGCATGGCTCAGGCAGTCGGGTCGATTGGCGGTGATCTCGAAGTCGATGACCCCGCTCTCGACCGCCGCCACCTCGAAGCCACGCAATGAGATCTCGCGCGCGACCGTCTCGACGTCAGCCGGCACGTCGACGAGCTCCGCCAACCACTCGTGCACGATTCTCACAGCGGGAACTGCTCCAGGAAGCGCAGATCGTTTTCGTAGAAGAGCCGGATGTCTTCGACGCCCCACTTCAGCAGCGCGATGCGCTCGATGCCCATCCCGAAGGCGAACCCGGTGTACTTCTCGGCGTCGTAACCGACCGCTTCGAACACCGCCGGATGCACCATGCCGCTGCCGAGGATCTCGATCCACCCGGTCCGCTTGCACATGCCGCATCCCGCGCCGGCGCAGGCGGCGCAGCTGATGTCGACCTCGGCGCTCGGTTCGGTGTAGGGGAAGAAGCTCGGGCGGAAACGCACGCGCCGCTCCTGCCCGAACAGTTCGCGCACGAAGATGTCGAGCGTGCCCTTGAGGTCCGCGAGCGTGATGGTCTCGCCGACCACCAGACCTTCGACCTGCGTGAACATCGGCGTGTGCGTCAGGTCCAGGTCGTCGCGGCGGTAGACGCGGCCGGGGGCGATCAGGCGCACCGGCGGCTGATGCGTCTCCATGTAGCGGATCTGCATGCCCGAGGTATGCGTCCGCAGCAGCGTCGCCGGATTGCCCGCGGCGGACCGCAACGGCGACGACAGGTACAGGGTGTCCTGCATGTCACGCGCGGGGTGCTCGTCGGGCATGTTGAGCGCCTCGAAGTTGTGGTACTCGTCCTCGAGCTCCGGCCCCTCGATCACGAGGAACCCCATGCGCGTGAAGATCTGTTCGATGCGCTCACGAAGGATCGTCAGTGGATGGCGATGCCCGATGGCCGGCAGGCGCCCTGGCAGCGTGACGTCGACGGCCCCCCTGGGCGGCCGCGCGGCGGTCGCGGCTGTGATCCGCTCGTCGATCTGGGCTTCGATGTCCTGCTTGAGCGTGTTGGCGAGCTGCCCGAGGCGGGGGCGATCTGCGGGCGGCGCCGAGCCGAGCGCCTTCAGCAGACCCGAGACGAGCCCGCCCTTGCGGGCGAGATAACGATCACGGACGGCGCGGAGATCCGCCTCGCTGGCGGCACCAGCGAGCTCGCGGTTGAACTGCTCGCGAAGGGACGCGATCTCAGAGGAGGAATCGGACATCTGGCTCCAAACAGGGTTCCAAGGGGTTCCAGCGGGTTCCAACGGGTTCTTGGTTCCGAACCTAGAACCCATTGGAACCCGCTGGAACCCTTGGAACCCTGTTGGAACCCTTCTCTTACCTTTACGCCCGGGCCGCAGCCGCCGCCCGCGCCTTGGGCCGGGCCGCCTTCGCGGCCGTCGAGGGGGTGCGCTTGACCGGCGCCGGTCTGGCGTCGGCGGCGGTCTTGGCGAGCTTCGCAAAGGCGGCCGGCGAGCTGATGGCGAGGTCGGCCAGCTGCTTCCGGTCGATCGGGTTGCCCGCAGCCTTGAGGCCGGCCATGAGCTGGCCGTAGGTCAGGCCGTTCTCGCGCGCGGCGGCATTGATGCGGACGACCCAGAGTCGGCGGAAGTCCCGCTTCTTGCGGCGCCGGCCGACGAAGGCGTACTTCAGCGCGGTGTCGACCGACTCCTTCGCGGCGCGATAGAGCTTGCTCTTGTTCTGGTAAAAACCCTTGGCCCGCGCGAGCAGCTTCTTGCGCTTGGCCCGGCGGACGTTTCCTCTTTTTACGCGCGGCATGCTGAATCCTTTAATCCCTAATCCCTAATCCCTGATCCCTAATCCCTAATCCCTGATCTGTAATCCCTGATCTGTAATCCCTGACCCTGCATCCTCGGCCCAACTCATGATCCCGCATCACGATTGGAGCTGGGATCAGGGATGAGGGATCAGGGATTCTCAGTTCGGCAGCATCGTCCGCAGCTTGGCCTGATCGACGGCGGCGACCAGCGTCGTGCCCTTCAGGCCGCGCTTGCGGCTGCGGGTCTTGCTCGTCAGGATGTGCTGCTTGAACGCCTTGCCCCGTACGAACTTGCCCGTGGCGGTCTTCTTGAACCGCTTGGCGGCTCCCCGGTGTGTTTTCAGTTTAGGCATTGTCTTCTCGTTCTGTCGCCTCGCGCTTGGGGGCCGACTTTCTGCCGGCCCGCTGCGAAAGGATCGTGTGCATCTGGTTGCCTTCCTGGCGCGGCGCGGTCTCGGCGATGGCCAGCTCCCCGAGGTCTTCGATCAGGCGCTCGAGGATGCGCCGGCCGATTTCGGGATGCGCCATCTCGCGGCCGCGGAAGAAGATGGTCGCTTTGACCTTGTCTCCTTCGGCGAGGAAGCGTTCGATGTGCTTCTTCTTGAACTGATAATCGTGCTCGTCCACCTTGGGCCGGAACTTGATCTCTTTGACCTCGATCACCTTCTGGTGCTTCTTGGCGGTCCGGGCACGCTTCTGTTCCTGGTACTGGTAGCGCCCGAAGTCCATGATGCGGCAGACCGGCGGCGTCGCCGTCGCCGCGATCTCCACGAGGTCGAGCCCCTTGCCGCGCGCGATCGTCAGCGCCTGCTGCGGCGGCATGATGCCGAGCTGCTCGCCGGTATCGTCGATCACGCGGATCTCGCGCACCCTGATGCGTTCGTTGACCCGGACGCGTTCTTCACGTCGCGGGCTGCGGTCAAAAGCGATAAAGACCTCCTCAAGAAAGGCTGAAGGCTGACTGCTGAAGGCTGAAAGTAGCTATACCTCGGAGCTCACGGTTGCCGGCGTCGCCGATCTGTCCCGGATCTGCCGCAGCGCGTCGTCGATGAACTCGGCCACCCGCTGCGAGCCGGCGTCCCCCGACACGCGGTGGCGGACCGCGACCGTGCCTTCAGCCGCCTCCCGGTCGCCCGCTACCAGCATATAGGGGATCTTCTGCAGTTGAGCCTCGCGAATCTTGAACCCGATCTTTTCCTGCCGCTCGTCCACCTCGGCGCGGAGCCCGGCCGCTTCGAGGCGCGCGAGCACCGTCCGGGCGTAGTCGGCGTGCCGGTCGGCGATCGGCAGGACGGTCACCTGCACGGGCGCCAGCCACAACGGGAACGCCCCGGCATAGTGTTCGATCAGCAGCGCGATGAATCGTTCGAAACTGCCGAAAATCGCCCGGTGAATGAGGACCGGGCAATGCTCCGCATTGTCGGCGCCGATGTAGGTCAGGCCGAAGCGCTGGGGCATCTGGTAATCGAGCTGGATCGTGGCGCACTGCCACTGCCGCCCGATCGCATCGGTGATGTCGAAATCGATCTTCGGGCCGTAGAACGCGCCATCCCCTTCGTTGATCGTGTACTTCTGCCCGGCGGTGTCGAGCGCCTGTTTCAGCGCCGCTTCCGCGCGGTCCCAGGTCGCGATCTCGCCGAGGAATTCGGCGGGCCGGGTCGAGAGCTTCGCTTCGTACTCGAGGCCGAAATCACCGTAGACGCGCTGTACCAGCCGCAGCAGCGCCTCGACCTCCGAGCCGATCTGCTCCTCGGTCACGAAACAGTGCGCGTCGTCCTGCGAGAACTGACGGACCCGCGTGAGCCCGGTCAGCACGCCGGAGGCCTCGTTCCGGTGCAGCGGCGTCTGCTCGTGGAAGCGCAGCGGCAGGTCCTTGTAGCTGCGCATCTGGCTGCCGAACACGAGCATGTGGCCGGGACAGTTCATGGCCTTCATGCCCATCTCCTCGCCGTCGCGCCCTTCGACCAGGAACATGTTCTCGCGGTAATGCTGCCAGTGGCCCGAAGTCTCCCAGAGGCTCTTGTTGTAGATGAGCGGTGTCTTCAGCTCCACGTATCCGGCGGGGAAGAGGACCTCCCGCATGTAGTTCGCCAGGATGTTGTAGAGCGTCGTCCCCTTGGCGAGCCAGAAGGTCGCACCGGGAGCCCAGGGGTGGAACGTGAACAGCCCGAGGTCCTTGCCGACCCGGCGATGATCGCGCTTCTTCGCTTCCTCGATCCGGTGCAGGTGCGCCTGCAGCTCTTTGTCGCTGAAGAACGCCGTGCCGTAGATACGCTGCATCGGCTGGTTCCTGGCGTCACCCTTCCAGTACGCGTTCGAGGTGCTGAGCAGCTTGAACGCCTTCAGCCGTCCGCTGGACGGGACGTGCGGCCCCACGCAGAAGTCGACGAACGTCTCGCGGTCCTTGAGCGTGTAGCAGGAGACCTCACGCTGGCCTTCGGTCTTCTCCTCGATCAGCTGAACCTTCAGCGGCTCTCCGCGGCCGGCGAAGAACTGTTTGGCCTCGTCGCGCTTCCAGTGCTGCCGCTCGTAGGGCAGGTCCTGGGCGGCAAGCTCCTTCATCTTCTTCTCGATCGCCTCGAGATCCTCAGGCACGAATGGACGATCCACGACGAAGTCGTAGAAGAACCCTTCGTCGGTGGCCGGCCCGATCCCGCACTGGGCGCCCGGGAAGAGGTGCGTCACGGCGGCCGCGAGCAGATGCGCCGTGCTGTGACGGTAAATGTGCAGCGCCTCCGGACTCTCGGGCGTGATGACGCGGACGCGGGCGTCCTGCTCGATCGGGTACGAGAGATCCACCAGGCGGTCGTCGACCGCCGCGGCCAGTGCCGCTTTCGCCAGGCGCGGCGAAATGGCAGCGGCGACCGCGCCGGGTGTGGTTCCGGCGGGCACGCGACGGCTTGAGCCGTCTGGCAGCGTGACGGTGATCTCGTTCATGACCGCAGGTGCACAGCCGCCGCCATCAGCCGCCACCAAACGGAACACAGAAGAGGCACAGTGGAAACAACTCTCTGACTTTCTGGTGTGGCGGGCTTCGGCGGCAGGGCTGTCTGGCTATCGTTTCTTCCTGATCTCTTCCGTGTGTTTCGGTTGCCCCTCGACGCGCGCGTTTCGCGCGCGCGCTCGGGGTGACGCGGCCTTCCACTCGACCTCAATGGTGGCGCGGCCTGCCACCAAGCGACCCCTCGACTCGCCCGTTCCCCGCGCTCCCTCGGGGGTCGAGTGGTAGGCACGGGCAGACTCGAACTGCCGACCTCCTGCGTGTCAAGCAGGCGCTCTAACCAACTGAGCTACGCGCCTCTACCATGAAAACCTGACGTAACCGGAACGAAGAGTTTACCACAAGGACGGAGGGAGGGGAGTGCGGGAGAGCCGCGAGGCCTGCCGGATGTGAATTGCGAATTGTCAGCGGAGACCGCTGGCAATTCACAACCCACATTGCGCCGCCGGGGTGCTAATTGACGGCGGTCTTGAGCCCCTTGCCGGCGCTGAATTTCACCACCCGGCGCTTCGGGATCTTGATGGCGGCGCCCGTCTGCGGGTTGCGCGCGTTTCGCGCCTTCCGCTGCGCGGTCTTGAACGTGCCGAAGCCGACAAAGGTGATCGGCTGGCCTTTCTTCAAGGACTTGGTAATGCCCTCGAAGAACGAATCGACGGCTGCGGCCGCGCTGGCCTTCGACAGGCCGGTGTCCAGGGCAATCTTCGCGATCAGATCCTGCTTGTTCATGGAATCCCTCCGGGCGGAAAAAAACGGGCCGGCAACGCTTCGCGTTGAAATTACAGATGTGGGGGCGTTATACGCGACCGGGGTATGGGTGTCAAGGATGCTTCAGGACCATGCTCTTGATCCGTTCGAGTGCGGCATTGAGCATCGGGTCTGAAGCCGGCAGTTTCGCGCCGAACTCAACGTCCGGCTCGTCGACTGGAACATCGGGCGTGAGACCCGTCCCGTGAATCAGTTCACCGCCGGGGGTGTAGTAGCGAACGTGGGTCAGCCAGAGCCCGCGATTCTCGGGCAGTTTGATCAGCTTCTGCGCCGCGGCACGGCCGATCGTGTGCTCTCCGATCAGATCCGCACGGCCGTTGCCATCGAGCGCCGCCGCAAAGACTTCGGCCGCTCCCGAGGTGCCCGCGCTCACGAGCACCTGAACGGGAAGACCGATCGCGCCGTCATCAGGCGCCGCGGCCACCCCCTCCTTGACAGCTTCCTTCTGGCCTTCGGGCGGGCGGCCGGCTTTCCAGGTGATCGTGCCCGACTTGACGAACAGGCGCGCGGTGGCGATCGCGTCTTCGAAACTGCCTTCGGCCGTGCGGCGCAGGTCGATCAGGATCGCCCTGCCGCCGGCCTTCTGCAGCTCCGTCGCATGACGCTTCACATCTGCAGCGGTGGCGGCCGTGAACGCCGGGATTCGAATGTACGCCGCGGCATCGCCGACCATCCTCGCGCTGACGGGCGGCGCCGACTTCTTTTCACGCACCAGCGTGAGATCGTGCGGATCCGCGGCGTTGCCGCGGATGATGGTCAGCACGACCTTCGAGCCCGGCGCTCCCCGCAGCAGGCGGGTCCCTTCGAACACCGAGAGGTCACGGGTCGATCGCCCGTCGATGGCGCGGACGTAATCGCCCGTCTGCAAGCCGGCAACCGCGGCCGGCGATCCGTCGCGGGCCGCGATGATCCGCAGGTAGAACTGTCTGGTCAGCTCGATCCCAAGATCCCCGTCGGCCAGTCCCGAGCCCGCCTCCAGGTCCTGAACCTGCTGGGGCGTCAGGTAGGCGCTGTCGGGGTCAAGCCCCTCCGCCAGACCGCGGAAGGCGCCTTCCATGACCTTGTCGAGGTTCACTTCCTCGACATAATTCGACCGGACCAGCCCGACCACGTCGAAAAGGACGCCGAGGTGCTTGTAGAACGTCTCCTCGGCGCGGGCCGAGGCGTTGCCCATCACGCCGCCCACCAGCACGAACGCGAGGACCGGCGTCGAGAGGAGGAGCACCGACAGTCGAGTCTTGAAAGTCATGTTGATTCGTTCAGACGCCCTTCAGGCTCAGGGTTGCCGTCGCAACCATTGTAAGGGATCGACCGGCTTACCGTCGATGCGTAACTCGAAGTAGAGCGAGGGGTTGCCACTGGTGTTGCGGCCCGAGAGGCCAACCCTCGAGCCGGCGGCGAGGCGGTCACCTTTATTGACGCTCAGGGACGCCAGATGGCCGTATAAGGTGACGGCCCCCCCGCCGTGGTCGAGGATCACCAGGTGCCCGAAACCGCTGAACGGCCCGGCATGCGTCACCACCCCCTCGTGGACGGCCGCGACCGGGCGCCCCTCGGGCAGCGAGAGCTCGACGCCATTCCGAGTGAAATCGATGCCCGCCATCCGCGCGGACCGCTGGCGACCGAACCGGCTGACGACGATCCCGTCGGCCGGCCAGGGGATTGCGCCTCTGAACGGGCGCAGCGGCACGCTGGCAGTCGCGCCGGGATTCTGCGCCAGGGTCGACTGCAGCCGGAGATGGGCGGCGTCGAGCTCTGCGGCAAGCTGGGCGGTGAGGTCGCGGCGTGATTCGATCGATTTCACCAGCGCGGCTCGAGAGGCTACGGCGCGGTCGAGGGCGGCGCGGGCCGCGGCCGACCGGCTCTGGAGACCGCTGAGGCGTGCTGCGCGCCGTTCCAGTTCGCGCCGTTCGCGCTCCAGCGCCGCAAGTGTCTGCCGGTGCTGCTGGACCCGGTCGCGGTCGAGGCGCGTCAGCGCCGACGCCGTGCGATACGCCCGGCCCATGGACTGGACGTCGTCGACGTCCAGCAGCAGACGCCAGTACCCGGCGCGCCCCATCTTGTAGAGGCGGACGAGGCGCTCCTGCACCTCCGGCTGCTGCGCGTCGGCGGCGTCGCGCAACGCCGCGGCGCGCGCGTTGGCTTCGGCGAGCTGCTGCTGCGTGGCCTTGACGTCCTGCTCGATGGCCGCGAGCTGTTCGGTCTTCATCTGACGCTCGATCTCGAGGCCGCGAAGATCGTTGAGCAGCGACTTTTCACGGCTCGCGAGCGCGTCCGCCTCACGCTGGAGTGCGGCCAGCCGGTCGGCGATCCGCTTCGTGACCGACTCGTCCTGCGCCGCCGACGGGCCCCGCGGCTCGCCAGTGAACGCACCGGGTCCGGCCACGGCGCACAGCAGGAACACGAGCGTCCTCGTGTGCGCCTTTACGCGGGGCGCCCGTCTGCAGGCTCTTACCAGAGTGGCCTCCCGTCGATGTAGCCGGGCACCGGCAATCCGAAATACTTCAGCACGGTGGGTGCGATGTCCATGATCGACGGCGCTTTCGTGTTGATCGGCCGGCTGGTGATCAACACGCCCGCGGTGGTCGCGAAATCATAGCCGCCGTGATCGCCGCTCCACTTCTTCATATTGTCGTAGACGATCCCCGGAGGCGACCCGCCGAGCGTCGTCTGCCACGACACGCGGTAGCCGTCTTCCATCCCGACCTGGAGCTCGGCGGCGTTGCCGATGAATTCGCCGCTATAGACATCGTCGCGCAAGTACACGTTGCGGATGATCCGCGAGCCGTCGACCGGATCTGCCATCGTCAGCAGTTTGGCGCGGAGCTCCTCGGCCAGCTGCTTCGACTCGGCGCCGGGGGAGACGATGCCCTTGGCCTCGCGACCTCGGAGGTTGAAGTAGATCTGTCCGAGCCCCATGGCGTACGCACGGGTGCGGCTCCAGTCCACGTTCTCCCAGAACTCGCCGCCGCCGAACAGGTCCTCGAGCTTCTTTTCGCCCGGTTGCTGGCCCTGAACGACCATGTAGCCCTGCTGCACCAGCCAGGTGTTCAGGTTGACGGCCTTGCGCCAGGAGTGGAAGCCGTGGTCCGACACGATCATCAACTGCGTGCCCGGCTCGAGGTGCTCGAGCACTTCGGCGGTGAATGTGTCGGCGCGGCGATAGGTGCGTTCGATCGCCTCGCCGTGTTTTGAGGCCAGCGCCGCGTCGTACATCGGATGCTTCGGGTCTCTGAGCCGCCACATCATGTGCTGGACGCGGTCGGTGGACTCGATGACGCCGACCAGCACGTCCCACTGGCGGGCGTTGATCCGGTCGAGTATGACCTGCGCCCGGTCATCGAACGCCTGGTCGAGATCCTCCATGAACTGGTCCTCGTTCATGCGGCCTTCGTTGAGCGGCCAGGTCGCCTCGGCCCACCCGAGTGTCCGGTAATACCCAAGCCGCTCGAAGAGATCGCCGGCGAACGACTCGGGGTACGACATCGGAACCGGTGGATCGTCCGGCTTCCAGTTCACCGGCGAGATATACAGCTGCAGCTCGCTGCCGGCATTCATGAGGAGCATCTGCGCCATCCCCTGGATCCGGATCAGGACGTTGATGCGGAAGGTCAGGTCGATCCAGCGGCTGGTCTTTCCCTCGTGGAGCGCGACCGTCTGCCCGTCGATATCCACCGACGCGGTCTTCGCGCCGCGGTTCCATCGGATCGTGAGAGGGAGCCGGACGTCCTCCCGGGTCTCGAGCTCGGCAATCTTCTTGCGATCGGCTTCGGTCAGGGCCGTCCCCTTCGCGCGCAATGCCTGGATCTGCCGGCGGATGATCGGGTTCGGCGGTCCGATCAGCTCGGTCTTCGCAACATCGCCGTCCATGACGAGACGCCGCAGGATGCCGCCCATCTCCGTATTCCCCTCCTCATAGCGGCTCAGGTCGGTCGCATAGAACGAGAAGGTCCCCATCGTCCCCCGGATATCGGGCAGCGGCAGGCCCGACAGCAGTTCGCCGTTGCGAACCTCCTCGGGAGGAAAGGTCACCGGCACGGTGAGGATGCTCGACCTCACCCCCGCCTCACCGGCGGTGACCCAGAAGGACGTGCTGCCGCGGGTCGAGATGATCTTCGGCCTCGACGTCGGAATGTAGTCGAACAGAAACGCCGGCGGCTCGCGCCTCACCATCCCCAGATCGGGGAAGTAGGTGTCGGTGTCGCGCACGAGAAAATCGTAGATGTTGTGCTTGCCGGCGTTGACGCCGGTCGCGAACGAGGCCCACGCCGTCGGCGACTCCGGCGAATGTGTGGTCTGCAGCGGATACAGGCCCCCCTGGTCCGCCAGCTTCTTGAACGTCGGGAGACGCCCTTCGTCGATCCATTGCCGGACCAGGTCGGGGTCCATGCCGTCGAAGCCGATGATCACCAGTTTCTGCGCGAACCGGCTCTCTGGCGGGCTGCCGCTGCATGCGGCGAGCAGCACGGCTGCCGCCGCGGCCAGCACGGGAGCCGCGAGAAATCGCATGTTCATGACGAGGCGCCCATTGTACCCTTCATGCATGCGTGCCCTTGGCGTGGATTACGGGCAACGCCGGATCGGCCTCGCCCTCTCGGACGCCAGTGGCATGCTGGCGCGGCCCTGGAAGACGATCGCAGGCGCCGGCAATGCGCGGCAGGTCGCGCAGGCGATTGCCGGCGAGCTGGCGGCGCTCGAACGGGACGACGATCCGGTGGGGGTCATCGTGATGGGCTATCCGCGCCGGCTGAACGGGGAGCCGAACGCACAGACGGCCGCGGTCGAAAAGGTAGCCGATCACCTGCGCCGGGTGGTGAATGTTCCGCTGGTGCTGCAGGACGAGCGCCTGAGCAGCCACGAAGCGGACGGTCTGCTGGCGCGGAGCGAGAGGAACTGGCGCAGGCGCAAGGCGCAGCTCGATGCGATGTCGGCGGCAGTCATCCTGCAGGACTATCTCGATTCCGGCGCCGCTCGAGGCGCTGAGCCGGCGGCAGAGGATCGCGACAGGTGAAAACAATCATCAGGTGGGGCCTTCTCGTAGTGCTCGCCGCCGTTGTGGGGGCAGGTGCCTGGTTCTATGCCAGCCTCGGGCGGCCCTACAAGGGGTATGCGGAGGCGGAGCAGTTCGTCGACATTCCTCCCGGCACCGGTACCGCCGGCATGGCGCGGCGCCTGGCGGACGCCGGTGTGGTCCGCTCCGACGGGGCCTTCCGGACGGCCGTCTGGCTGCGGGGCAGCGCCCGGCGGCTCCAGGCCGGCGAATATCGCTTCGACAGGCCGATGACGCCGGCGGAGGTCGTGGACAAGATTGCCCGCGGCGACGTCTACGTGCGCGCGCTGACGTTTCGTGAGGGGCTCACCGTGCGTGAGATGGCGGCCGTGTTCGAAAATGCCGGATTCGGCTCCGCCGGAGAATTCATTGCGGCCTCGAAGAACGCCGCCCTCATCAGTGACCTCGATCCCGCGGCGCGCGACCTCGAGGGCTATCTCTTTCCCGACACCTACACGCTCCCGCGCCGCACGACCGCCGCGCAGCTCGTGGAACGGATGGTGAGCCGGTTCCAGAACGTGATGACCCCGGAGCTGCGGGCCGAGGCGGCCGAGCGGGGGTTGAGCATCCGCGAGCTCGTGACGCTGGCTTCGCTGGTGGAGAAGGAGACCGCCAGGGCCGAAGAGCGGCCGGTCGTCGCCGGCGTGTACACGAATCGGCTGAAGATCGGGATGGGGCTTCAGTGCGATCCCACGGTCATCTACGCGCTGATGCTGGCCGGGCGCTACGACGGCAACATCCGGAAGGGTGATCTGCAGATCGATTCGCCGTACAACACGTATCGCTACGCGGGTCTGCCGCCGGGGCCGATCGCCGCGCCCGGCGAGGCGTCCCTGCACGCGGCCGCCAAGCCCGCCGACGTGTCGTATCTGTACTTCGTCAGCCGCAACGACGGTTCGCACGTGTTCTCGACCACGCTCGAGGAACACAATCGGCACGTGTACAACTTTCAGAAGCTCCGACGGCCCTCACGGCCCTGAAACCGCACGGACAGCCTAGAAATTGACAGCGAGGGTCACGCTTCCCGACCGGCCCGGCGCGTACACCCACCGGGGGTCCGGGCTGGCAAAGTAGTCGTCGTCCAGCAGGTTGCGGACGATCCCGCGCAGCTCGACCCGGGGGCCGACGCGCCAGCCGCCGCTGAGATCCACGATACGGGCGCCCGGCGAGACGATTTCGCTCGGGCCCGGCCGCTCGTCGTCGGCCACGAACGACGCACGGACCTGGCCGTAGCCGCGGGCGCCGAACTCCTTCCGCGCAACCACGAACACCATGTCGGGCGACACGTCGTCGAGCCCCGCACCATCGTCGAGGGCCCGGCCGCGGCCGATGTTGGCCCCGCCTTCGAGGGCGAAGCCGGCACCGAGGTCCGTTCGGCCCTCCAGCTCGAAGCCGCGCAGCCGTGCGCGGCCGCGGTTGCGGAAGAAGAAGAAGTCGGGCGCGGTGGAGTAGCGCTCGATCAGATCATCGATGCGGTAATGGTAGACGTAGGCGGCGAGCTGCGTGCGCGCGAAGGTGTACCGGGCCGCCAGATCGAACTGGAGGCTGGTCTCCGGCGTCAGCCCGGGATTGCCCTCGATGAATCCCCGGCCCGACGGGCCGCGAAAGTACCGGTCGGACAGCGTCGGATCGCGGAAGCCCCGGGAGACCTGGCCCGTCAGGCTGAATCCCCTGAGCGGGCCGGCGGTCACCGAGGCGAATCCCGACATGGCGGCGTTCGACGTATCCCGGTCGCCGAAGAACCCGCCGTGGTTGGTTGTGGTCACGCGATCTGCGCGGACACCACCGGACGCGCGCAGCAGTGGCGTCACCGCCAGTTCACCCTGCACATACGCGCCCGCGTCGGTGCGCCGTGCGGAATCGACCGACAGGTTGTCGGTGCGGGCGAGCAGTGTGCCGGCGGTGTCGTAGGTCAGGGAGGTATCGACCGCTTCGAGCCCGAACCGGCCGTTGACGTCGAGGCCGAACTCGACTCGCGCGCGCTTCACGTTTCGAGTGCCGCTGGCCTTGATGTGGAAGTCATGGGCGGCGAGGTCGGCGCGTTCGACGCTGCGCCGCTCGGTCGGCGTGGGGAAGCGGTCCTGATCGGTGCGCTGTTCGAAGGTGCCGACGAATCCCGTGACCGCCAGCCGCTGGAACCCGGCGACGTCCGCGAGCTCGTAGGCGGACGTGACCCGATGCGAGTTCTCGAACGGGTAGTAGAAGCGAACCGTGCGGGAGTTGTTGCGCGGGCGCTCGATGTCGCGCCCGAAGTCGCTCTGCCATCCCGCGGAAAGGACGCCAGGGCCGACCTGGTGATCGAACCGGCCGTTGAAGCCGTAGTCCCGCCAGCCGGAGTTGAACACGCTCCCGCCGTCCACCGGGCTGTCCCAGTCGCCGGCATCGCGGGCGTGGGCCTGCAACAGGATGCCTCCGCGCGCGAAGCCCTGCGCCACTTCGACCGTGCCGCGACGGTCGGGAATGCCGGCGCCGAACGTGCCGCTGCCGGTGACGCGCAGCGGGCTGCCGGGCTCGGCGCGCCGCGTGCGGACGGAGATCACGCCGCCGAGCGCGTCGGATCCGTAGGCGACCGATCCCGGACCGCGCGCGACGTCGATCCCCTCGAATGTGGCCGGGTCCGCGTAGGTGGCGCTCGGCCCGACGCGGCGCTCCGACGTCACGCGGGCGCCGTCGATCAGTACCAGCGTGCGGCCCCGCGCGAGGCCCCGGATCGCCGGAACGGTCGCATGCCCTTCCGACACCGAATTCACGCCGGGCACCGTTTCGAGGGCCTGCATCAGATTCTCGGGCGTCCGACGCGAGATCTGCGCGGAGGAGAGCAGGCTGGTGCCCGCGGCGGGGGCGGCCGCAATGCTCGGGGCCGAGCCGAGGACCGTCACGGATTCATCCGCCAGCGCGTCGACCGGCACGGGGACGATGCCGCCGTCGAATGCTTTGATGTCGACCGGGCGCGCGACGTGGCCGCCCGGGAGCACCACGATCACCTGGAACGGTGGCGCTGGGGCGGCTTCCCAGGTAAACCGGCCGTCCGCGTCGGTCTTCGCCGTGCCGGGGAATCCGCCGAGCGTGACCGTCGCACCGGCGACCGGTTTGCCGGATCGGGCATCGAACACCCGGCCGGTCAATGCGGCCTGGGCGGCCGACACCGCCACCGAGCGTCCGGTCGACAGAACGAGGATCAAGGCAAGGCCGGCCGCCAGGCGGTACATGGCGGTACATCCTGTTCGGAGCCCCGCTCTACTACCAGCGGGCGTTTTCGCGGGAGCCGTCACGCTCTACCGTTCGCTCCACTTCAGTTTCTCGCGGAGCACGTCGAAATACGTCCGCGTCATCGCGCGGACGAGCCGAACGGGTCGTCCGGCCTGCCGGACCACGACCACGTCGGCGGCCTGCAGCGCATGCACGGACTGCCCGTCGAGCGTGACGAACAGCTCTTCGTTCGAGCCGTCTACCGCGGGCTGGACGCGGATCTCCGCCGCCGCGGGGACCACGATCGGGCGATTGGTCAGCATGTGCGGTGCGATCGGCGTGAGCAGGAGCGCATCGACCGCCGGGTGGACGATGGGACCGCCGGCCGCCAGGTTGTACGCGGTCGAACCGGTGGGGCTCGCGATGATGAGACCGTCGGCGCGCACCCGCATCACCGGCTGCCCGCCGATCTCCACGGCCAGGTCGATGATGCGCGACAGCGCACCCTTCGTGATCACCACGTCGTTGAGCGCGACCCGGTCTGAATAGATCGTCGTGCCGCGGATGGTTTGCGAGCGCAACATCAGCCGCGGCTCGATCTCGGCCGTGCCGTCGAGCACGGCCTCGAGCGAGGCGTAGAGCTCGGGCAGCGTGATTTCCGTCAGAAAGCCGAGGCTGCCGAAGTTGACGCCGAGGATGGGGATGTCGACGCCGGCGTTCGCGATCCGGCCCGCCATCCCGATCAGAGTGCCATCGCCGCCCAGCACGACGACCAGATCGCACTCGTGGGGCAGATCGTCACGGCTGGCGGTCGGCCGCTCGCGGGGCAGGCCGACGAGCCGGGCGGTCTCGGTGTCGAACACGGGGCGCACGCCGCGCGCTTCCAGCCAGCCGGCCAGCTCGGCGATCACGCCGGCCGCTTCGGCCAGCCGCGTCTTCGCGACGATCCCCGCGCGTGCGATGTCAGGCATTCAGCTGCGTCAGCGATTCACCGAAGGACCGGCACGAAGATGCAGCAGGAACTCGCGGTTCCCCTCCATCCCTGTGATGGGCGACTCGACGAGCCCGGCGCGCGTCAATCCTAGTGTATCGGCGGCAGCCGTCACCTCCTCCACGACACGGGCCTGCACGGCTGCGTCCTTGATGATGCCCCCCTTGCCGACCTCTCCCCGCCGCGCTTCGAACTGCGGCTTCACGAGCGCCAGGACATCGGCTCCGCGATCGAGCAGCGGCGGTACGACCGGCAGGATGTGGCGCAGCGAAATGAAGGAGACGTCGATCGTCACGATGCCGAAGGTCGCGACGCCGGAGGGAAGGTCCGCCGCCGTCAGCGTGCGCGCGTTGACCCGTTCCATCACGATGACGCGCGGATCGCTGCGGATCTTCCAGTCGAGCTGTCCGTGACCGACGTCGAGGGCGACGACCCGCGCGGCGCCCCGCTGGAGCAGCACATCCGTGAAACCGCCGGTCGAGGCGCCGATGTCGAGGGCGGTGCGGCCGGTCACGTCGATCAGGAACTCGTCGAGGGCCCGCACGAGCTTCAGGCCTCCTCGCCCGACGTAAGGGTGATCGGGCACCGCGAGGGTCACCGCGGCATCGGCCGGAACGGCGGCGCCGGCCTTGGTCGCGATCTGGCCGTTCACACGAACGTCCCCCGCAAGAATCAGTGCGCGCGCCCGTTCCCGCGAGCCCGCCAGCCCCCGGTCAACCAGCAGCGTGTCGAGCCGAGTCTTCTTCAACTCTGAACTCTGAACTCTGAACTCTGAACTCTGAACCTTGGAACCCTCATGTCTGTCGAGCAAGAACCCAGCGAGCCAGGGCAGGCAGCTGACCGGAGAGATCTTCACGCTCGAGCGCGTCGAGCGCGCGGCTGACGCAATCGGCGGCGAGGCGCCTCGAGCCGTCCAGGCCGTACAGCGCAGGATAGGTTGGCTTACCCGCGGCGGCATCCTTGCCGGCGGTCTTTCCCAGGTCGGCCGAGGCCCCCTCGACATCCAGAATGTCGTCCACGATCTGGAACGCCAACCCCACGTGTGAGGCGTACTCGCCGATGGCGGCACACAGGTGCGGCGGGGCGCCGGCCATGGAGGCGCCGGCCAGCGCGGCAGCCCGGATGAGCGCGCCGGTCTTGCGGGCATGCATGTCGCGAAGCGCGTGCTCCTCGAGCGGTTCGCCGCCGCCGGCGGCGCGCAGGTCGATCGCCTGCCCGCCGACCATGCCGGCAGCTCCCGCGGCCTCGGCGATCAGACGGATCGCCGCGATCTTGCGCGTGGCCAGGTCGGCGGCCTCGATCCCGGGCACCGCGCCCGGCTCGCCGGCCAGCAGCGCGAACGCTTCCGTGAGCAACGCGTCCCCGGCGAGGATCGCCAGCCCTTCCCCGTACACGACATGCGCGGTCGGCCGGCCGCGCCGCAGCACGTCGTCGTCCATGGCGGGGAGGTCGTCGTGCACCAGCGAGTAGGTGTGGATCAGTTCGAGCGCGCAGGCGCACGGCAGCGCCAGCGCGTGAGCCTGTTCGAGCGTGCGGCGTTCGCGAGTGGCGATGGCTTCGGCCGCCGCGAGCGCCAGCAGCGGCCGCAGCCGCTTGCCGCCGGCAAACAGGCTGTATCGCATGGCGTCCCACACGAGCGGCGGCTGCCGCTCGGCCGGTACGAACCGCTCGAGCGCGCCGTCGACCAGGCGGCGCTGGGTCTGAAGCCAGAGATCGAGCGCTGACGTCGCCGTGCTCACCGCCGCCGCTCAGCCTCGTCATCAGCGGTGAGGCCGAGCGACGAGGGCGCGGTCCGCACCTCGCCGCGGTCGTTCAGCAGTTCGACGCGCCGCTCCGCGGCCTCGAGCGTCGAGTGACAGAAGCGCGAGAGCTGGAGCCCGCGCTCGTACAGCTCCATCGAGCGTTCGAGCGTCAGATCGCCCTCTTCCATCTTCTTCACGATCGAGTCGAGCTCAGAGAGCGCCGACTCGAAATCCTTGATTGTGGGATCCATTCGTACTCCAACCAGCGATCTCCCGATCAGCCGATCAGCCGATCAGCCGATCGCCTGACCTGACACTCGATCTCTCCCTCGTGCAATGTGACCCGGACGGCATCGCCTGGTGTCACCTGCCGCGGGCTGCGGACGATCGCGGTCCGGTCGGCGTTCCAGCAGACCGCGTACCCCCGGGCGAGGACGGCCAGGGGGCTCAGGTTCTCCAGGCGCCCGGCCAATATACGGAAGCGTGTATCGGCACGTTCGCGTCCGCGGACGTCCGCCGCGCGCAGCCGGTCGTCGGCGCCCATGAGCCGGCCTCGGCTCACCGCCAGACGGCGGCGCAGGTCGTTCGCTTCGAGCCGCTGATGGATCGCCCGGAACTCCCGCTGCCGGCGCGCGAGCCGCGCGAGCACGCCGCGCTTCAACTGATGCGTCAGCTCGGATGCGTATCGCGCGTGCATCGCGAGCCGCGCCGGCCATCCCGCAAATCCCCGGCGCGCCACCACCGTCTGAACGCCGGCACGCCGGCGCTGCAGCCCGTGACGCGCCGCGGCATGCAGGCGCTGGTGCAGACGATCGATGCGGCTGCAGAAGTCGTCCTTGGCGGTCACCACCATCTCGGCGGCGGCAGAGGGCGTGGGCGCGCGAAGGTCGGCGACGAAATCGGCGATCGTGACGTCCGACTCGTGACCGACGGCCGAGATCACCGGCACCGGGGACTGCGCGATGGCTCGCGCTACGGCTTCTTCATTGAACGCCCACAGGTCTTCCGCCGACCCGCCGCCCCGGCCGGCGATGATGACCTCCACGCCCGCCACCTTGCCGAGCGCGCGGATGCCACGCGCCACGTCGGCTGCCGCACCCTCCCCCTGAACGCGCGCCGGGCGGATCACCAGATGCGCGTTCGGATGGCGCCGCCGGAGCACCTGGATGATGTCGCGAATGGCGGCCCCGTCGAGCGACGTCACGATCCCGATCTTGCGGGGCAGCGCCGGCAGCGGGCGCTTGCGCGCCGCGTCGAACAGCCCCTCGGCCTTGAGCTTCTTCTTCAGCTGATCGAAGGCGACCTGCAGCGCGCCGAAGCCCTGCAGCTCCATGTGCTCGCAGACGAGCTGGTACTCGCCTTTCGGATCGTAGACCGTGACGCGCCCGCGCGCGACGACCCGCAGGCCGTCTTCCGGCTTGAAGCGCAGATAACGCAGCGCGGTCCGGAACATGACGCCGCGGACCTGCGAGCTGTCGTCCTTCAGCGTGAAGTACATATGCCCGGTGTTCCACACGCGGCAATTCGACAGCTCTCCGCCGACCCACAACTCGCCGAGCCGGCGGTCCAGCAGATCGCGGATGGAGGCGTTCAGCTGCGACACCGTCACGACCCGCCGCGTCGCGCGGGGGGCCGGCTCGGGCGACGGCTCGTCAGGTGGTTCTTCGAACCTGTCGTCGAAGAGATCAGACATGGTGCGCCAGCGCGACGACCTCCGGCATCGACATGTTCAGCCGCTCGATGCGGAGCGCCTTGCCGGAGGCGGCGTCGGCCGTGATGATGATGGCGTTGAGCCTGGCGACGCCGGCCGCGGCCTCGAATTTCGCCGGCATGCCGCTGACGAATCGCCCCAGGGCTGCCTCAATGGTAACGCCGATGATCGAGTCGTGCGGTCCGGTCATGCCGACGTCCGTGATGTAGGCCGTGCCCCGGGGGAGCAGCCGCTCGTCGGCCGTCTGCACGTGCGTGTGGGTGCCGAAGACCGCGGTCACCCGGCCATCGAGATGCCAGCCCAAAGCTGCCTTCTCGGAGGTCGCCTCGGCATGGAAGTCGACGACGATGACGCGCGCCCTGGCGCGCGCCGCTTCGATCTCCTTCAGGACGACCGCGAACGGATCGTCGAGCGGCGCCATGAAGACCCGCCCCATCACGTTGATGACCGCCACCGGTTCCCCGGTCCGGGTCTGCCCGATCCACGTGCCGCGGCCGGGGACGCCGGCCGGAAAATTCGCCGGACGCAGCAGCCGCGGCTGCCGCGGAATGTAGTCGAGAACTTCCTTTTTGTCCCAGATGTGATTGCCCGACGTCATCACGTCCACGCCGTAGCGGAGGATCGTTTCGGCGATGTCGCCGGTGACGCCGAAGCCGGCCGCCGAGTTCTCGACGTTGGCGATCACCAGGTCGATGCCGTGCTGCGCCACCAGCGCCGGGATGGCGCGCTGCGCGATGTCGCGACCGGGCCGGCCGAAGATATCGCCGATGAAGAGGATCTTCACTCAGGCGGTCTCGATCGCGATCCGGATTTCGCCGCCGCGGCGCTCGGCGATGCGCGGCACGACGATGCGCAGCTCACCGGCGGCGAGGGTCGCGCGGGCCCGGCCGGCGTCAACCGCGCCGCCGATGCGGATGGCGCGCGCGAACCTGCCGAACGCGCGTTCGGCCAGGTGGAAGGCCGCGTCGCTGTGACCGCAGGCCGAAGGGCGCTTGATCCCCGCGACGAGGATCGTGCCGCGTGCAAAGACGATGTGGATCTGATCGCGGGCGACGCCGGGCAGATCCACGATGACCTCGACCGCGCCCGGGGATTCAACCACGTCGATGGGGGGGTTGCACTCGCCGGCGGGTGCGGAGGCCTGGGCCTCGCGATCTAGCAGGTCGAACAGGCGTTGCAGTTCCTCGCCCATTTCTCGACGTTCCAGATAGATCCGCGGCATGCTCGGGAATTGTACACGGGCGACGTGCGACGTCCGACGCGCGAGGTGCGGACGTGCGAGGTGCGGACGTCGGACGTGCGGACCATGTATGAGTGTTTACGGCGCATATTACATGCTTGACACTGACTAAGATTAATGACAGGATATTTCCAGGATGATTTTGCCCGGCCAGGAGTCCGGGTCTTCAAGGAGGTAAGTGAGTATGGCGATCGTTCGTTGGGACCCCGCGCGTGAGCTCGCCTCGCTGGAGGTCGACCGCTTGAATCGGATGTTCGAGAACTTCTACGGCCAATTCGGCACCGGCTGGACGCCCGCCGTGGACATCTACGAGACCGACAACCACGAAGTCGTTCTGAAGGCCGAGCTGCCCGACATGAATCGGGCCGACATCAACATCACGTTCGAAAACCAGGTGTTGACGATCCGGGGCGAACGCAAGCTCGACGAGAACGTCCGCCGCGACCGCTATCAGCGGTTCGAGCGCGTCTATGGGACGTTCAGCCGGTCGTTCACGATCCCGTCGACGATCGACGCGGCGCGGATCACCGCGACCTACAAAGACGGCGTCCTTACCGTGCGTCTCCCCCAGCGCGAAGAGGCCAAGCCGAAGCAGATCGACGTCACCGAATGACCGTGCGCTGCAGCGTGCGATCCCATTCGGATCGCACGCTGCAGGTAAAAGAGTGCTAGCCTCACCTATGGCCCAACCCGCAATCACCGAAGAACTCGACGAGAATCGCACGCCTGCGGTGCCGATCACCAGCCGGTTCCTGTTCGTGGACGTCGCCGCCCAGCGGGCCAAACAGCTTCGGCGTGGCGCCGTGCCGCGCCTGACCGCCGGATCAGGGCCGCATAAGCTCGAGCGCATCGCCATGGAAGAGGTGCGCACGGGTCTGATCGATTATTCCCTGCCGCCCGGGCTCGAATCGGCAGCCGTCCGCGCCGAATACCAGGACAGAACGCACACTTAGACGGGTTGGCCGCCTGCCCGATCCGTTCCCTCCAGCTCTGCCGGAACCTCGCGACCCTGGCGGGCGTAGAATCCTGTTGAGGGTTTCGGATGATCGAACTTGCCGGGCTGGCAATCCTTGTCGCGTTCGTGTGGGGCGTCGTGGCGGCGGGTCTGCTGGCGCTGCAGGCGATTCTCTGGCTCGTGTTCCTGCCGTTCCGCCTGCTGTTTTACGCGCTTCTGCTGCCGCTCCTGTTCATCGTCAAAGCGGTGGTCGGTGGCGTGCTGCTGCTGGTGCTCGGCCCGGTCCTGGCGATCGCGCTGATCGTCTCGCTGGTGGCGGCGGCGCTGGCGGTCATCGTTCCGCTTCTCCCGCTCGCGTTCATCGCGCTCGTGGTCTGGTGTGCCGTGCGGCTCACCAGCGGGGCGCCTGCGCCGACCAGGGCGTGAGCCGTTCGTAGGCAGCACCCGCGCGAAACAGCGTCGCCTCATCCCAGGCGCGCCCCGTCAGCTGCAGCCCGACCGGCAGCCCATCCGAAAATCCGCAAGGCAGGCTGATCGCCGGGATCCCCGCCAGGTTGGCGCTGACGGTGAAAACGTCGGCGAGATACATCTGCACCGGATCGTCGAGGCGCTCGCCAAGCCTGAACGCCGTCGTGGGGCTCGTCGGCGTGGCGATGACGTCGACGTCTTCGAGGGCGCGTTCGAAATCCTGCCGGATCAGTGAGCGGACTTTCTGGGCCTTGAGGTAATAGGCGTCGTAGTAGCCTGCGCTGAGCACGTAGGTTCCGAGCATCACGCGCCGTTTGACCTCATGCCCGAACAGCGCGCGCGTGCCGGAGTACATCTCCTCGAGACTCCCCGCGCCTTCGGCCCGCGTGCCGTAACGGACGCCGTCGTATCGGCTCAGATTCGAGCTGGCTTCCGCCATTACGACGATCGTGTACACGGCGGTTGCGTATTGGCTGTGCGGCAATTCGACGTCACGGACCTCGGCTCCGGCGCTGCGCAGGACCTCGATCGCATCCTCGTACGCCCGACGCACGCCGGGTTCCACGCCTTCGTTGATCAACGCCCGCGGAACGCCGACGCGCACACCGGCCACATCCCGGGTGGTCGCCTGCACGTAATCATCGACCGGCACTGCCGCGGACGTCGCGTCGCGGGGGTCACGCCCGGCGATGATCTGGAGGCAGGCGGCAACGTCGGCCGCGCGGGCGCCGAACGCGCCCACCTGGTCGAGCGACGAGGCGAAGGCGATGAGACCGTAGCGCGGCACGCGTCCATAGGTCGGCTTGATCCCGACGATGCCGCAGAGCGCCGCGGGCTGACGGACGGATCCGCCGGTTTCCGACCCCAGTGCCAGCGGCACCAGGCGAGCCGCGACCGCGACCGCCGAGCCGCCGCTCGAGCCGCCGGCCGTTCGTTCGCGGTCCCACGGATTGCGGACGGCGCCGAACGCCGAGTGCTCGCTCGACGATCCCATCGCGAACTCGTCGCAGTTGGTCTTGCCGACGATCAGCCCGCCCGCAGCTTCGATCCGCTCGATCACGGTGGCATCGTAGAGCGGCACGTAGTGCTCGAGGACGCGCGAGCCGGCCGTCGTCCGCACGCCCCGTGTGCAGATGTTGTCCTTGACCGCAACCGGCACGCCGGCCAGCGGCAGCGTCCGCGAGGCCGGATCGCGGTCGAGAGCCGCGGCGCGTGCGCGCGCGCGTTCGCCGGCCGTCGTGATGAACGCGTTCAAGGGCGGGGCGTGACGCTCGATCCTGTCGAGCGCCGCACCGCAGATCTCCGCCGCTGTCGCGGTCCCCGCCGCCACCGTCGCGCGAAGCTCGAGCGCGGACAGCCCCGTCATCCGTTGAGGACCCGTGGTACCTTGAAAAGACCGGCCGTCCGGTCTGCCCCGGGTGCGCGGGAGAGCACGGCATCACGGTCGAGGCACGGCTGCAACGCATCGTCCCGGAGCGCCTCCACGGCGGCCGACAGCGGGGCCGGGGCGCCGACCGACGCCGTGTCGACCGACTCGATCTGCCGCGCGAACTCCAGGATGTCGCCGAGCTGGCGGGCGAACAGATCGATCTCGTCGGCGGTGAGCTGGAGGCGGGCGAGGCGGGCCAGTCTCTGCACTTCCTCGCGTGACAACGTCGGCACGAAGAAGATGGTACCTCACGGCGCGGCGGTGACTGCCACCGGCAGGCTCTCGGGCAGGAAGGCAAACTTGGGATGCGAATGAGAAAGGCCGCGGTTGCGGGCACGTGGTATCCGGGCAGTGCCGGCGCGCTGAGGCGCGACGTCGATGCCTATCTGGATGACGCGGCGATTGCGGTTTCCGGACGGCTGCAGGCGATCATTGCGCCGCATGCGGGCCTGATGTTCTCGGGCCCGGTCGGCGCCTGGGCGTACAAGGCCGCCTCGCCGGGCCGGTACGACGTTGCCTTTCTCGTCGGACCATCGCACTTCGTCGGCTTCGACGGGATCTCGGTCTGGCCGGAGGGCGCCTTCGATTCGCCGTTCGGGCCGGCGCCGGTCGATGCCGCCGCGGCCGCGGTGATGCTCCAGTCGCCGATCGCGCAGGATCTCCCGGCGGCTCACTCCCGCGAGCACTCGCTCGAGATGCAGCTGCCCTTTCTGCGACTCCTGTTCCCGGATGTGCCTCTGGTGCCGATCGTCATCGGCTATCAGACCCGCGCGACGATCGAGGCACTCGCCGGTGCGCTGGCCGAAGCTGCCCGGCCCCGGCGTGCGCTGCTCATCGCCAGCACCGACCTGTCGCACTACTTCGACGCGGCGACGGCGGCCTCCCTGGACGCGCGCGTGCAGGACCACATCAACCGCTTCGACCCCGAAGGGCTGCTGGCGCTGTTCGAGCAATACTCCGAGCACGACCGCGGCCGGTACGTGGCCTGCGGAGGTGGAGCGGCGATCGCGGTCATGCTGGCTTCGCGGCTGCTCGATGCCCGCCACGGACGCGTCCTCAAGTACTCGCATTCCGGGGAGATCTCCGGCGACCACGATGCGGTCGTCGGCTATCTGGCCGCCGCTGTCGGCACGTTCGACTGACGATGCTCACCGAGACGCAGAAGGCCGCGCTGCTCCGGACCGCTCGCGAATCGATCGCCGGTCACCTCACCGGCGGCGTTTGCGTGGTTTCGCCGTGCGAGAGCGTGCCGGGCGTGTCGGGGGTATTCGTCACGATCAAACGTGGCGGCGAATTGCGCGGCTGCCTGGGCGTCCTCCAGCTGAGCGGCACCCTGGCCGAGGAGGTGGCGCGATGCGCGCGCGACTCCGCCACGCGCGACCCGCGGTTCCCGCCGATGCAGGCCGAGGAGCTCGGTGAGGCGTCGCTGGAAATCTCGATCCTCGGCCCCCTGGAAACGATCGATCCGCTGGCCGAGGCTGCCATCGTGATCGGCCGTCACGGGCTGGTGGTGGCGCACGGGCGCTGCCGCGGTCTCCTCCTGCCGCAGGTCGCGGTGGAGTGGAGGTGGACGCGCGAGCAGTTCCTCGGACAAACATGCCGGAAGGCGGGCCTGCCCGAGGATGCGTGGCGCAACGGCGCCGAGGTGTTCCGCTTCGACGCCTGGGTGTTCGGGGAGTCGGGCCGCTAGGCATGCCCCGGCTCGGCGCGCACATGTCCATCGGGGGCGGGCTGCCGCGCGCCGTCGATCGCGCGAAAGCCTCGCGGTGCGACGCGCTGCAGATCTTCACGAAGTCCGCGGGGCAATGGCGCGCCCGCCCGCTGCCGCCGGAGGAGGTAGCGCTCTTCCGGCGACGCGTCGCCGAGACCGGCATCCACCCGGTGGTCGCCCACAACAGCTACCTGATCAACGTGGCGACCGCGCAGCCGGAACTGCGGGCGCAGTCGATCGCCGCGTTGCGCGAAGAGGTCGATCGGGCCGAGGCGCTCGGCCTCGATGGCCTGGTCATGCATCCCGGTTCGTACACGAGCGGTACGGAGGCCGACGGGCTGCGGTTGATCGCCGACGCCCTGGCGCAGCTGCTCGCGGAACGGCCGGCGGGGCGCGCACGGATCCTGCTCGAACACACTGCAGGGCAGGGGACGAACCTCGGCCATCGGTTCGAGCACCTCGCCGAGATCATCGATCGTCTTGACGCCACGCCCCGGGTCGGCGTGTGCATCGACACCTGCCACCTGCTCGCGGCCGGATACGACATCTGCAGCGCCGACGGCTACCGGCAGACCTTCGAGGCGTTCGACCGGATCGTCGGCATCGAACGGATCCATGCGTTTCACCTCAACGACTCGAAGAAGCCGTGCGGGAGCCGCGTGGATCGGCACGAGCACATCGGCAAGGGCTGCCTCGGGCTCGAGCCGTTCCGGATGCTGCTGAACGACGCGCGCTTTGCCGATCACCCGATGCTGCTCGAGACGCCCAAGCTCGAGACGCCGGAAAGCAAGCGCCGCAGCGACCTCGATCCGTGGGACGCGCGGAACCTCCGGACGCTCCGGAAGCTGATCGCGAAGGTATAGTTGCTCATGCGCCGACACGTGGCCGTCACGCTGTTCGTGGCCGCCCTTGCGGCCTCGGCACCGGCACGCGCCGACGCGTGGGGCTTCGAAGCCCACAAATACATCATGGGCCGGGCGATCGCGCTGCTCCCGCAGCAGATCCGTCCGTTCTTCGAAGCCTCGCGCGTCGCCCTCGTCGAGCACGTCGTCGATCCGGATCTGTGGCGCACCGCCGGGTGGGACGAGGAGGGGACGCAGCACTTCATCGACATGGATGCGTACGGGCCGCATCCGTTCACCGCACTGCCGCACGATCTGGACGAGGCGATCGGCAAGCACGGGAAGGCCTTCGTCGAGCAGAACGGCACGCTGCCGTGGCGGACCGAGGAGTTTTACCGCAAGCTCGTCGACGCCTTCCGCCAGACGCAGCCGTACTCGCGTGAGAACATCAAGTTCTTCTCATCGGTCGTCGGCCATTACGCCGCCGACGCGCACGTGCCGTTTCACGCGGCGCTGAACCACGACGGGCAGCTCACGGAGCAGTGGGGGATTCACGCCCGGTTCGAGTCCGATCTGTTCGAACGCAACCGGGCCAGGCTTCGCATTGTTCCGCGGCCGCTGACGCCGGTCGCGAGCGTTCGCGAGCTCATTTTCACGGCACTGACCGAGAGCTTTCCGTTCGTCCGGCCGGTGCTCGAGGCCGACAAGGCCGCTGTCGCCGGCCGCGACGTGTACGACGATGGGTACTACGTGTCGTTCTTCGGGAAGGTGAGGCCGATCCTCGAACAGCGCGTGTCCGACTCGATCACCGCCGTGGCCTCGATCATCGCGGCTGCCTGGGTCGAGGCTGGCCGGCCGGCGCTTCCACTGCAGGCGCGGCGCCCCCCTCGGAAGGTTCGCCGGCAGCAGCCCGGTCTTTCGGCCGGCTGAACGTCCTGTCGATCCAGTTTTCCACCGGGTTCAGCAGCACGAGGACCAGCACGGTGACGGCGGTGGCGATCAGGGCGAGTCGGTACTCGCCGCCGCCCACGGCCACGCCGATGGCCGCGTTGACCCAGATCATGGCGGCCGTCGTCAGGCCGCGCACGCCTCCCCCGGTCCGCATGATCGCGCCGGCGCCCAGGAAGCCGATCCCGGTGACGATCTGCGCCGCCACCCGGGTGGGATCGCCGCCGCTCGACACGGACAGGTCGATCGACATCAGCGTGAAGAGTGTGGACCCGAGCGCGATCAGGATGTTCGTGCGCAGGCCTGCATACTTCTGACGCCACTCCCGCTCGAATCCCAGCACCGCGCCCAGCGCCGCGGACAGGCACAATCGCTTGATCAGCTCGAAATCGTCCATTTCGCTCGGCGGCGCCTCACTTTCGACCTCAGGCGTGGCATATCGATTGCTAGGTCAGCTCTGCCGCCATCCGGGCGGCGGGAGGGCCGACTGCATGCTCTGGACCATCGTCGTAGTGCTGCTCGTTCTGTGGTTGCTCGGATTCTCGATGAAGGTCGCCGGCGGGCTCATTCATCTCCTGCTGGTCGTGGCCCTGATCGTGATCGTCCTGCGGCTGTTCACGGGCCGGCGCGTATGAGCGCGAATCGTCGCTCAGGCGGCTGAACGGTCGGGGCACCTTTTCGCCGGTGCTATCGTAGATCACCTCGATGGATGTTT
Organism: Vicinamibacterales bacterium; assembly: GCA_035250005.1. GTDB lineage: Bacteria > Acidobacteriota > Vicinamibacteria > Vicinamibacterales > 2-12-FULL-66-21 > JACDCA01. The sequence continues at coordinate 33,417 of DATFFM010000038.1, forward strand.
TTCTGGTACCGGTGAGTCTGAGTGCGTACGAGCCGTATTGCGAGCATGTCGACGAACCGGAAGCCCACGGCGTCGAGCCGCCGACGTCGTTCTTCGGCCGGCTGAAGTACCGCTTCCACGAGATGCTGGCCGAAGCCGAGCGCGAGCGGCGCCAGGGCTTCGCCACGAGGGACGGCGGATGGCTGGGCCGGGTGCGGCGGCGCGCGATGCGGTGGGTGGCCGAGAGCATCGCCGAGCAGCGGCTGTTATGGAGTCTTCGGCGGGCGCCGGCGGCGACGCTGCATTTTCCCGACGACATGGCGGCTGACTCCGCCATGACGATCATGCGGGAGCAGCTCGCGCGCGACTTCGAAAAGCACCGGTTCTGGCTGGCCATCGACTCCGTACTGATGGTCGCCTCGGGCCTGCTCATCCTCATCCCCGGGCCGAACGTGATCGGCTATTACTTCGCCTTCCGCGTCGTTGGACATTTCTTTTCCGTTCGCGGCGCGAAAAACGGGCTCACGCGTGTCACCTGGACCCAGTGTCCCAGCGGCCCGCTCACCGAGCTGCGGCGGGCGCTGTCGCTCGACGCCGAAGCCCGGCTGCGCTCGGCCGAAGACGTCGCCTCGCGCCTGCGCCTCGAACACCTGGCGACGTTCTTTCAGCGCACCGCCACCTCCTCCTAGTGGGCCTGCGGCAGGGTTCGCTATACTGCGAGCGCTTGAAACTCAGTGAACTGGCCGGGCGACTCGACTGCACGCTGGAGGGGGACGGCGGCATCGACGTTCATCGCGTCACGGGCATCGAAGACGCGGGCCCGGGAGACGTCACCTTCTTCGCCAATCCCAAGTACGCTGCGGCGCTGCGCCGCACCCGCGCATCGGCGGTGATTCTCGGCGAGCACGCCGAGGAGGCGCCCTGCGCCATGCTGCGGACGAAGAACCCGTACCTCGCGTTCGCCCGCGCCGTGGGGATATTCGCGGACAACTGGAAGCCCGCGGCCGGCGTCGACGCGCGGGCGTTCGTCGCCGCCGGCGCCGTCGTCGCCCCCGACGCATCGATCGGCCCGTTCGTGGTGGTCGCAGAGGGCGCCCGCGTCGGGGCCCGCAGCGTCGTTCATGCGCACGTCACGATCGGCCGCGGCGCCGAGATCGGGGTGGACTGCACGATTCACGCGCGCGTGTCGATTCGCGAGCGCGCGAAGCTCGGCGACCGCGTCGTCGTTCAGGACGGCGCGGTCATCGGCAGCGATGGCTACGGCTTCGCCCGGGCCGGCGATGGCACGCACATCAAGATCCCGCAGGTGGGCGGCGTGGTGATCGAAGACGACGTGGAGATCGGCGCGAACACGACCATCGACCGGCCCGCTGTGGGGGAGACGCGCGTCTGTGCCGGGACCAAGATCGACAACCTCGTGCAGATCGCCCATGGCGTCACGGTCGGCCGCAACGTGCTGCTGGCCGCCCAGGTGGGCATCGCCGGGAGCTCGACGCTCGAAGACTCCGTGACTCTGGCCGGGCAGGTGGGCGTGGCCGGCCACGTGACGATCGGCAAAGGGGCCATCGCGACCGCGCAGACGGGCATACCCAATTCCGTCGAGCCCGGGGCGCTGGTCTCGGGATACCCGGCGATCCCCAACCGCGACTGGCTGAAGTCCTCGGCCGTATTCCGGAAGCTGCCCGAGCTGCGGAAGACGATCGCCGATCTCGAGCAACGCCTGGCCGACCTGGAGAAGAAGCTCGGCTCGTAGCCGTCCCGGCCTTCGTCCCGCCGGATCCCTGCGGATCCACGGGTCGCATGCCATAATCAGTCTATCCATGAGAACTACGAATATCCGCCGCAGTTTCAGTGTGTTGGCGGCGCTCGCCGTGCTCGTGTGCATCGAGCCCGGAGCGACCGCCGCCAATCGGCCGCCGAAGCTGACGTACACCATGACCACGCTGGCCAACGGCCTGAAAGTTGTGCTGCACGAAGACCATTCCACCCCGATCGTGCACAGCGAGCTCTGGTACCACGTCGGTTCGAAGAACGAAAAGCCCGGGCGGACCGGGTTCGCGCATCTCTTCGAGCACATGATGTTCAAGGGGTCCCAGAACGTGGAGCCCGAGGGGCATCCATCGTGGATCTCGAGCGTGGGCGGGCAGAGCAACGCCACCACCAACGAAGACGCGACGATCTACTGGCAGACCTTCCCGGCACAGTACCTGCCGCTGGTGCTGTGGCTCGAGGCGGACCGCATGGCCACGCTTCGCATCGACGAGGCGGTCTTCAGGAACGAGCGCGAGGTCGTCAAGGAGGAGCGCCGC
>DATFFM010000039.1:0-17848 GCA_035250005.1 Vicinamibacterales bacterium
AAAGCCGGCAGCACGCCGAAGCCGATACCCGTGCCGAGCGTCCCGAGCGCGGCAATGATCAACATCCGCAGGTCGACCGCCGGTACTTCGGCGATTGGCAGGGCCGTCGGAACCAGGTTTGCCGTCATCGGCACCGCGGCAGTCGCGATGACGAGGCCGAGACCGCCGCCGCAGAGCGCGAGGAGGACGCTTTCGGTCAGCAACTGCCGCACGAGGCGCTCGCGTCCAGCGCCCATCGCGGTGCGGACGGCGAGCTCGCGCCCGCGGGCGGTCGCCCGCGCGATGAGCAGGCTCGCGAGGTTGGTGCAGGCGATGAGCAGGACGCAAGCCGAGGCGCCGACCAGCGCAAAGAGCAGCATGCGCGGCTGGTCGCCGAGCTCCTCGCGCAGCCCCATCATGACGGCGCGAACCTCCCCGTTGTCCTCCGGATACATGCGTGCGAGCGTGGCCGACACGGCGGCCAGATCGGCTTCGGCCTGCTGCCGAGACACACCGGGCTTGAGCCGCGCGATGACCCACAGAAAGTGATTACGACGGTCCCGGATCTCGCTGGGCAAGCGAATCGGCCGCCAGAACACGGTGCTCCTCGCCGGAAACGCGAAGCCTCGCGGCATCACGCCGGCGACGACGCATGATTCGTCGTCGAGCATGACCGCTCTGCCGGCGATCGACGGATCGCCGCCGAACCTCCGCCGCCAGAAGCCGTCGCTGATGAGCACCGAACACGGCGCGCCGGGCTGGTCGTCGGCCATCGTCAGCGGCCGGCCCAGCGCGGGCCGGGCACCGATCATGTCGAGCGCGTCGTAGGTGATGGACACGCCGTCGAGCCGTTCCGGCTCGCCGCTTCCGACGAGATTCGACGAGACGAACCCGTAGGCACCCATGGCGGCGAACGACGAGGCCATCTCCCGCCACGACAGCAAGTTGGCCGGTGCGACGTTGTTGGTGCCCCGAATCCCCCGGAGGTTTGCCGGGCGCCTGATGCTGCCTTCCAGGATCTTCACGAGGCGATCGGAATCGGGGAACGGCAGGGGCCGCAGCAGGACGTGGTCGGCGAGCGTGAACGCCGCGGTCGTCGCTCCCACGCCGAGCGCGGTGACGACGATCGCCGTCAGGGTGAAGCCGGGCGTGCGGAGGAGCGTGCGGGCAGTGTACCGAAGATCCTGACGAAGGATGTCGAGGTGCACGCGCGTGGCATTGGCGGCGATATCCACGACGGCGGCGATCCAGAGCGCCAGAACCGGGAGCGGCCCGGCGGCATCGAGGCGCCGGCGGGCAAAGATACGGCACAGTTCCTCGCCGTATTCGTAGCGGAACGCCGCGGGGTACAGACGCAGCAGGAGGCGGTAGAGACGCATGGGGTCACGCTTTCTTCGGCGCGAGGCCGCTGGCCCGCGCGAGGGCCAGGAGGCCGGTGGAACCGGCCGGTTGTAACGGCAGCTGGTCGTCGACTCTATCCACCCTGGCTATAGCCTCACCGGAGTCAGACGAGACGAAGACCCGATTGGTTGGGTTCCGGGTGGTGGGAATGCGTATGCCCAGAACTCGCTGAAGTGCCTTCGGTACGCAGGCCCTACTGTTCGGTCAGGACCGTGAGCGGATCGACACGCGTCGCGCGATATGCGGGGGAAACGCACGCCAGCAGGGCGACGATGCTCGTGAGGATCGCCACGCCGCCGAGGATCAAGGGGTCCGTCGGCCTCACCCCGAACACCTGGCCCTCCAGCGCCCGCCCCACGGCGAGGGCGCCCAGCAGGCCGAGGATCAGGCCGCCCGCAACCAGTATCAGACCTTCCTTGAAGAAGATGTGGAAGATGCCGCGGGTGGTGCTTCCCAGGGCCATGCGTATCCCGATCTCGCGCGTCTTCTGGGCCACCACGTACGCCAGCACCCCGTAGAGACCGAGAACCGACAGAAACAGGGCGACAACCGCGAACATGCCGGCCAGGCCCATGGCAAGTCTTTGCGGCATGACCGACCGGGATGTGCGCTCCGTCATTGTCTGGATGTCGGACAACGGCAGATCCGGGTCGATCGCCATCACCGACGATCGAAGCGCCCGCATCACGCCCGCAGATTCGGTCGTCGTTTTGACCGCGATCCAGCGGAGCCGGCCCAGCGGCGGCGTTTGCGCGTGCGGGAAATATGCCGTGCCGACGGCATCCGCCTGCCCGGCCAGACTTTCGAACCGCACGCCGCGAACCATACCCACTACCGTGTACGGCTCCGAGTCCCCGCGGCGCAGCCGCTTCCCGATCGGATCCTCGTTCGGCCACAACCGGGTCGCGAGACGCTCGTCCACAATCGCGACCCGAAGGGTGCGTTCCTGGTCGCTGTCGGCGAAGTACCGGCCGCGAACGAGCGGCGTGCCCATGGCTTCGAAATATCCGGGTGTGACGGCCACCACCGACGGCAGCACCAATGCGTCGCCAGGTTGCGGCTCCTGATCAGCGGCAAGCACCGTCGCGGGACTGGTTCGACCGCTCAACGCGATGTTCGAGGTGATGCCGGCCGCCGTAACGCCTGGAACGTTGCGGATCGACTCGAGTATGCGATTGGACAGCGCCACTGCGGCACGCTCGTCCTTGTAGCGCGACGGCGGCGGGAAGATCGTGGCCGTGGTCACGCGCTCGGCGTCGAACCCGGCATCGACCGCCAGCAGATTACGAAAGCTCGTCAACATCAGACCAGCGCCCATCAGAAGCACGACGGAAAACGCGACCTGCGTGACGACCAGGCCCCGACGGAAGAAGCGCGTCGCACGTCCATCGGTGCCGAGCCGGCTTCCTTCGGCGAGAACCTGATTGAGGTTCAGCCTGTCCACGGTCGTCGCCGGTACCAGGCCGATCAACACGCCGACCACGACCGACGCCACCATGATGAAGCGGGCGACGGTCCAGTCCAGTTGAACAGACGCGGCGTTCGGAAGTTCCGCCATGCCGCTGAATACCAGCGTCTGCAGGATCCAGATCCCGACGCCTACGCTTGCCAGACCGCCGACTCCGGCCAGAAGAACGCCCTCGATGATCAGCTGCCGGGTCACCCGGAAACGGCCCGCGCCAAGCGCCAGCCGCGTCGCCAGTTCCCGCGCCCGGACGCTCGCGCGTGCCAGCGACAGGTTCGCGATATTGAGCGCGCCGATCAGCAGCACGAACGCGGCGCCACCCCAAAGCAGATAGAGCATCCGGCGAACGCCACGGGTCAGCGCGTCCTGAAGCGGCGTCACGGCGGTGTACATCCCCAGGCTGGCGAACTCGAACTGGGGGAACCGCTCGAAGGTCGCGGCATTCAGCGCGTCGATCTGCGCCTTGACCTGTTCGATCGTGGCATCGGGCCGAAGGCGGCCGATGTGAAAATAGCCATAGCGGGTGCGCGCATCGTCGGAGGTCTGCGACGGTGTAAAGGCAAGCGGTATCCAGAACTGGATCGCGTCACCGGGTGCCCTCGCGTGTCCGCCGCTGCCGAGGTCGAAGAACGGGAAGCCAGGCGGCATGACGCCGACGATGGTATAGCGCCGCCCGGTCCAGCCCAATCGCAGGTCGCGGCCGATCACCGCCGGATCGCCGCCATACAGCCGCTGCCACAGCCCGTGGCTCAGAATGATTCTCTGTTCGGCGCCGAGCTCACCCTCGGCATCGGTGAAAACCCGGCCCAGAGCCGGTTCGACCTTCAGCATACGAAACAGCGAGGGCGTCGCTCTCATGCCGCGGATCTCTTCCGAGACTCCGTCGATCGCGAGCGTGTCGTGCCAGAACGTGAGCATCGCCTGCTCTTCAAGAGCCGTGAGCGCTTTCAGCCGGTCGAAATAGGACGGGGCGGTGTTGGAGAGAATGTCATCGGGAGTAATGGTCGGGTAGACGTCGCCCATGGCGACGATGCGGCCGGAGTCGGGGACGGGCAGGGGCCGCAGCAGCACCGAGTAGACCACGGTGAAGATGGCCGCGTTGGCGCCGAGGCACACGGCGAGCGTCAGGATCGTGGTCGCGGCAAAGCCGCGATGCTTGATGAGCAGCCTGACGCTCGTCTGCAGATCGCGCGCGAGCCCCACGGCCAGCGACGATCGGAGCCACGATCCGGGCGTCCGGTTGGTCGCGGCGGTCATCGGTCCGCGTTCGGGCTGGGCCAATCTGACGATGACCGGTTCGGCCTCGAGCAGCTCGGCGCGGAGCGTCTTCCAGTCCGGGATCTGCCGCTGCAGCTCGTTCCAGGCCTCTTCATCGGAACGCCCCTCGGCGACGAGGGAGTCATATGCCTCCTCGATCTGTGCCGCCAGCTCCTCGACGATCTTGAGCTCACGCTGCCGGGGCAGCGCGAGCGCCGACAGATGCTGGTGGACGAAGCCTTTGAAATCACGCATGGCGCAGACCCGCCGCGGCCTGCACCGCTGCCATGAAAGCGCTCCAGTTCGTGCGGCGCTCGGCGAGCACCTTCCGGCCGGTGGCGGTGAGCGTGTAGTACCGGCGCCGCCGCTGCCCGGCCTTCTCGACCCATCGTCCCGCAATCAGGCCGCGGCGTTCCAGACGGTAGAGGATCGGATAGAGCGAGGCGACGTGAAACGACACGGCGCCCCGAGAGCGCAGCTCGATCTGCTGGGCGATCTCGTAGCCGTGACTCGGCCGGTTCTCGAGCTGCGCCAGGGTCAGCAGTTCCGCCGTCCCCTTCTTCAGCGTCTGGTCATCTGAGGATATGAGCGCCATATGTGTGAATCATATATATGGCGGCGGACTTGTCAAGCTGGCCGCATCGCGCGTCATCTCGGTTGCCGCATGGCTCAGCCGCGTGGCGCTCAGCACGCATCGCGGGCATGCCATTCGCAACATCGGCCACCGCTTCGTGCGAACTGTGGTCAGTCCGCGCATTGGGCGTGGTGTCTGCAACCAGTTTCGTAAATCCTTTCGAGACACGAAGCATGGAGGGAGAGCACCTTATGCGTAGTCGAGTTTTTGCCGCAGTGCTGGCTGCCGCGGTTGCTGGCTCGGCCGGGGCCTGCTCGGAGGCGCCGGCTCCGACCCAGCCGGCGGCCATCACGGTTCCGGTGCAGGTCCAGACCGGCATGCACGCCGGGGAGGCGCACAACCACCGCACGCACCTGACTGGAGACGCCGAGCGTCCGGTCCCGAACGATTCGCAGGCACAGGGTCAGGCGATCTTCCAGGTGAGTGATGACGGCAGCGAGATCCGGTTCAAGCTGCTGGTCGCAAACATCGAGAACGTGACGCAGGCGCACATCCACTGCTGCGCCACCGCCGAGGGCACTGCCGGCATCGTGGTCTGGCTCTATCCTTCGGCGCCGCCGGCGCAGCTCATTCCCGGGCGTTTCCAGGGTGAGCTCGGGGAAGGCGTGATCACGCAGTCGTCGCTGGTCGGAGGCCTGGCCGGGCAGTCGCTCAGCGTGCTGCTCGACAACATTGCCAACGGCCTGGCGTACGTCAACGTGCACACGACGCAATTCCCGCCGGGAGAGATCCGCGGTCAGCTCCCCGGCAGCAACTGAGCTTCCTCCGAAGCCGCCATACGCGCCCATTTTGATCACGGGACGTATGGCGGTCCTCTGGCTCCGTTCGGGACTCCGCGAACACGGGTCAGGCCGGAGCGAACGTCAGCCGGTTCCACTCACCGTCTGAAGGGGTTATCGCGGCGAAGGGGGTCCGTTGGCTTCGATCTGGCTTTTCACGTTCGGGACGCGCTGCGAAATCCACTGCCTGAGCGACTGGAATGTCGCAGCGGGCTCATCGTCGGCGAATGGATCCTCGGCCAGTGCCGGCGTGAGCACCGGCTCGAGCGCGTCGAGGAAGGCATGCAGTTTCGCTTCCGACAACGGCCCCTCGGCAGCCACGAGCGCCGAGAGAATCGAGTTGTAGCGCAGACGCAAGCCCGGGTGGTTCAGCAGCAGGTTCTGGTACGGACTCTGCGTGACATCACGTCGCCCAACCTTGCCGTAAATCCCGCCCGACGTGCTGCGGAAGACCGCGTCGAGATCCCACGGATAGTAACGGCGCTTCAGGCCGCTGTGGGCGAAGTCGGCGAAGAAGAAGTTCTTGCCGTGCGAGAAGAGAGCGTCCGGGTTGTCCGAAAAGGCGTCCACGGCTGCTTGCGCAAGCATGGCGTTCATCTCGATGAGCTCCTCGAGCGTTGCCTCGAGCGTCGGGTCGTCCGGGGTAGCGCAGTCAGCCGCCTTCTGGCCTTTGCCGGCGGCGGCAAACGGCGGGTAACACAGCGCGGCAAACGTCGGGCTGTGCGGATCGCCGCTCTCGAGCGCCCAGCTGTCGATGTCATCGATCTCATACAGCCAGGTCTGCCCGCTGACGCGAATACCCCGGTTGCGGAGGAACTGTGTGTCGCGTTGCTCGACGCTCGTATAGACGCCGACGTACTCGCCGTTGATGGTCACCCGTACCCAGTTTGCGAGCGCCGGGTACGCTTCGGGTCCGTAGAATCCGGCATTCGCGGCCAACTGGTGGAGCTGCCACGCCATGCCCTCATAGAGCACCGGCACGTCGCCCGCATTTTCCAGGCTCAATTTGACGAGACCGTGCCACTGCTGCGTGCCGACGAACTCGTTGATGTCGATCTTCAGTCCGACCTTGACAGGATCCGTCTCCGACGGCAGCGCGCGGCTGGACTTCCGGCGCACCGACACGAGCATCGCGGGCTCATCGTCGGCCCAGAACTGAGCCGGCACCTCGATCTCATTCGTGGTGTCGAACCGGATCGTGTCCCAGTCGCCGGAATCCATCGTCAGGTTCAGCGTGCGCACAACGAAAGGGTCGAAAACGGCGGGCCAGGTCTGAACCTGCGCCGAGGCGGGAAACAGGAGTCCGCAGCTGATGATCGCGGCGGCGGCAAGCACGGCGCGATGAGCGAAATCGGGCACGGTTCCTCTTCGTTAAGGGTGGAAGGGGTTGAGTGCCGGCGCCGTGATCGTCCGCGACGTCAGGCCACAGAGCCGGCAAATGTCGCCATGGGCAGCAAGCGGCATGCCCTCGGTGGGTTCCTTGATCAGAACCTGGTACCGGCGGCAACTCCTGTAACGGCGAACCGCTCAGGTCAGCGCCGACGTGTTCTACTGCTGACTGTCGTGTCAGAAGTGCTCGGCGTGAACCACGATCGCGGCCGACGCGCACCTGTACCTTCGACTGTCATCCAGCAGTAATGCGACGAACGCTTTCGGCAGCGTCGCGTATTCAGCCGGCTGTCGCCGTCTTCATCGCCGCACTCCTCACCGGGCCTTGGCCAGGTCGCCAAACCGCTGCATGTAGAGTGGCCAGCCGCCCTCGCCGCGCACGCCTTCGCGCTCCTCCTCCCAACCGTCGCCGTGCCGGTCGAGATTGCGGTGCTCAAGCTCGACCCGCGTGCGTTCGGGACTCTCAGCGATGAAGCGGATCTCGACCTCGCTGGTTCTCTCGAGATTCGTCTCGATCTGCCACTGCGGGCTGATGTCCCAGCTGATCACGACTCGGTGAGGCGGCTCGTAGTTGAGAACGCGCGCCCAACGGCACTCACTCCCATCCACGCCCCGGTCATAGACATGACCGCCCACGCGCGGCTCGAATACCGTCTCGGCGATCTCGACGCGCAGCAGGTTATGCTCCCGTGGCTTGATGCGATCGAATTCCTCCGTGAAGACTCGGAACGCGCGCTCAATAGGCGCCTCGACCACGATCTGCACGTGGACGCTCGTCTCCTGGACCTCTTTGATCATCTGATCTCCTCCTCTCATCTGGAAGTCTTGCCTGCTCAGCCCGCGAGGTCTGGGTAGCCCAGCCCCTTGCGGACGCAGACCACCCTCGTCTCTGCACGACATGCCCGGCGATCTACAGCATGGTGTTGGCGAAAATGGTCGCGATCGGCGCGGCTAATTTCGGCGTTTCTTTTTCGCCTCCACTTCCACCTGTCGTTTGAAGGCGACGAGCGCCTCAGTCCAGAAGCGCTCGAAGTACCTCCTCAGCGAGGCGAGCGCCTCCGGATTGACTGCGTAGAGGCGGCGCGCCCCCTCAGCGTGGTCTGTGACCAGGTTGGCGCGCTTGAGAACCCGCAGATGTTGAGAAATGGCCGGGCGGCTCATCGGGAACTCCCGGGCGAGTTCGCCGACGGGCAGCGGCCCCTCCTTCGCCAGGCGCGCGAGGATGGCCCGGCGGGTGCTATCACCGAGCGCGTCGAGCTGTGCCGAATAGTTAGCATCCACTTACGGTAAGAATACACTTACCATCTCGGCCAGTCAAGGATGTCGGCCTCGGCGGCGGCCTGCCGGATCCGGGCTCGGCGCGAGCCGTCCGACCGTCACCGTCGTCGCTGGAACGTTGCAGAAAGCCGGCTTGATCAAGTACCGCCACGGCCGCGTCACCATCGTGGACCGTGAAAACCTCGAAGCCGCGTCGTGCGAATGCTACCGGGCGGCGACGGATCTGCTCCAGGGTGTGACGGACGGGAAGACACGCTGAACATCGGTCGCCGGACTCAGGACGGTTTCAAGCGCAGGTCTAGGCAAGCCGTCTCGACTAACTAGGTCTTACCGGGAGCGGGCCCGCTGGTTCCACAGTCCGCGCGCCGCCAGGATGAAGGTGAAGCCCCCGAGCCCGCCGAGCGCCCAGAGTGTCCAGACGAAGAAGAAGCCGCCGGCGGACTTCGCGATCTCGCCGTAATGCGCCCCCCTCATGTGGATGACCGGCATGCCTGCCGCGAACAACCCGACGAGCAGCATGATGACGAGCCCCGAGCGCCGTTCGCCGAGCACCAGCGTTCCGTACAAGAAGACGACGAGGACGAGCAGCGCGATGTTTGAGGGCTCGGCCTTCGATATCCCACGGACGATGTCGTCCGTCACGTGAAGCGTCAGCAAGAGAATCGAGAGCAGAGACGAGACGGTCAAGATGGCGTTTTGCTTCATGGCGCCACCAGCCTCGCGGCAGGCGCGCGCTCGAACAACCGGATTGCGACGAAGGGCGGATTCGTGCGGACGAACGGCGGCCCCGGACGCCGGAGCTACATCTGGCGGAAGAGATGCAGGTAGTTGCGGCTCACAGGCAGTAGATCGTTGCGACCCTTGACGTGAATCTCGGCAGTTTCATTGTCATGTCGCCTGACATGGCTGATCGCACGGAGATTCACGACGACCGACCGATGGACCTGCGCGAATTGGTCCGGATCGAGTTGCTCGAGCAGATCCTTCAGCGGCGTCCGGACCACCGCCTCGGCGGGTTTCCCTCCGTCGTGCCAGGCGACCAGCGTGTACTTCGCGTCCGACCGAAGGTAATCGACGTCGTCAGTCGCGATGAGGCGCACGGTCTTGCCCGCTTGTGCCCGAATCCAGCGCAGTGGCTCGCGCTTCCCGCCGCGCTCCAGCTTCGAGAGCTGCGCGCTGAGTTGTTGCAATAGCTGCTCCGTGTTGATCGCGGGTCTCGATGACTGCAGACGCTCCTTGAGGCGGCTCACCGTTTCCGCGAGCCGCGCCTGCTCGACCGGCTTGAGCAGGTAATCGAGTGCGCCCTGCGCGAAGGCCTGCACGGCGTAGTGATCGTAGGCGGTGACGAAGACGAGATGCGCGCGGCGGCCGATGTGGTTCGCGGCATCGACGCCGGAGAGGCCCGGCATGTGGACGTCGAGGAAACAGATGTCGGGCTGACGCTGGTCGAACGACCGCACCGCCTCCCGCCCGTTCCGCGCCTCGGCCACGATCTCCAGCTCAGGCCACACATTCGCGAGCTGGCGCCGCAGCGCATCGCGCAGCAGCGGTTCATCGTCGGCGATCAGCGCTGTCGCGTGGACGATCATGTTTGTGCCGGCATATCGATTTCGACAGCGGCGCCGCGCGGGCCGTTTGCCGTCAGGCGCAGGTGCGCCGAATCGCCGAAGATCAGCCGCAGCCGCTCGCACAGCGCCGTCAGCCCGGTGCCGAGACCGTTCGCCGACTGATGGAGCCCAACACCGGTGTCGGTGACGCGTACCATGCAGCGTTCACCAATCCGCGCCACGTCGATGTCGATCCGGCCTCCTTCTTCGCTCGGGTCTATTCCGTGTCGGACGGCATTCTCCACCAGGGTCAACAGTGTGGTCGGAGGACAGCGCACCTGCAGGACCGCCGGGTCGACGTGCATCGCGTACTGGAGGCGGTCGGGCATGCGCATTTGCATCAGCTCGAGATACGGTCGAACGAGCTGCAGCTCGCGTTCGATCGTTGCGGCAGGCTCGTGGAGCAGCGGCACCGCCGCGCGCAGATACTCGGTGAGGCTCCGGAGCACGGCCGACGCGTGCGGCGAGCCCGCATCGACGAGCGCCTGCACGTTCGCGAGTGTGTTGAAGAGGAAATGCGGCGCCACCTGCGCCTGCAGCAGATGTAGTCGCGCGTCGAGCGCCTGCCGCTCGAGCTCACTGCGCTCCAGTGCGAACATGAGCTTTTGACTGCGGGCAAAGGCTTCCTTTTGGCGCACGACGGTGGCGACCGCCGTCCAGGGCGCGACGAGGAGGGCGGCGGATCCGACCAGCATCCAGTCATGGTCTTCAAAGAAGGGCGGCGATCCCGGGGACGTGGCCCGGCGGTGCATCACGAACAGGATGAGCGGCATGGCGGCCCCGACAGCCACGACCTGCAGAATCCATCGCTCGGGTCCACGGGGCAGCCGTCGCGGCCACACCTCGAAGAGTGAGAAAACCGTCGTCGCCGCCAGGCCGAGCGTGATCGTACGGAAAAACAGCGCCGACTTCGGGCTCTTCCAGAGGATCAACAACAGCAGCGCGACACCAATTGAAATTGTCAGTGCAACGGCCACGCGCCGCGCCATTTTGGCAACGATGCCGACCGGTTTCGCGGTCGCCGCCAGATCGGACATGACGTCGAGCATACCTGTATCGGCGTACTTTGGAGCGCCGCTGCGGGAAAACAAAAATGCGACGAAGCGCGGGTTCGGGCGGACGTACAGCGGCCGCACAGACCGTCTCCGGGCAGAGATTCGATACTCTGAGCCGATGGAGCGCAGCCGATGACAACGGACAGCACGGACATCCGAGCCGAGGCCGACCGAATCCTGAGATCCGGCCTGCGATCGATTCTGGACAGACACGGTGTAGTGCATATCGTTGGAAGCTACGTCCTCGGGCTGATGACGTGGCGGGATCTTGACATTCACGTCGTGCGGGAGAACCTGGACATCAGGGCATTCTTTGATCTGGGCGCCGACCTCGCAGGACTGCTGAAGCCGCACCGCATGCACTTCCGGGACGAGTCCACGGTGGGCACGGCTGGCCTGCCTCGCGGGTTTTACTGGGGAATCTATCTGGGCGACGAACGGGGTGGTGCATGGAAGATCGACATCTGGCAGACGAATCAGCACGCGTTCGAGGTGGTGCGTCGCTTCGGGGAGGCTGTGTCAGCGCGGTTGAACGTCGTGAACCGGGCTGTGATTATCGAGATCAAAGCGGCGTGCTGGCACCATCCGGAGTACCGCCGTGGATTCACCAGCGCCGACGTCTACGAGGCTGTCCTGGACCGAGGCGTTCGCGATGTTCCGGGGTTTTGGGCGGACCTTCGCGAGAGGAAGGGCATCGAGGGATGCTGTCGGTGAGGCTTCGACTGCGAGTGGCGCCGGCATCGGGATCGGTGAAAGCCGGTGGCGTCAGCAGTACGGCGTCGACCACGGCGAAGATCGCGGTGCCGGCGCCGGCCCTGGCTGTCAAACGAGGCGCATTTTTACTTGATGGTCTCGATGAACTCGCCCGCTTGAAGTTGCCGGCGGCCATCAATGTCGATCGTGCTCGAGAACAGGATCGGCCGCACGTCAGCAAAAATCAGCGGAATGCCGCGCGCGTAATTCGCGTCTCGACTGTCCGTGAGTTGAACGTGAAGATGTGGCTGATAACCGTCGCCTGACAATCCGACCTGCGCGATCGGTTGACCGCGCTGAACGTGGTCGCCCTTCTTGACACGAACGCTGGCAGCCTTAAGGTGCGCGTACGTCGAGAACTCTTGCCCCGGGTAGTCGCTGTGCGCAGTGCCTTCCCCTCTGAATGACTGGCCACCTTCTCCGACCTGGATCAGATCGAGCGCAAACTCGTGCACCGGCAAGGAGCGGTGATGGCTACGCACACTGGATGAGGACGCGACGTACCACCGGCCCGACAGAGGAAAATGGTACTCATTGCGTGGCTGGTAACTGATGACACGGATCTCACCCGTTGCGCGGACAGGCTGACCGGCCACCGTCGCCCCGATCGCCGAGACACGTACGCGGTCGGGGAAGATCGGTCTAGGCTTACCGTCTACGACCTCGACCACCACCGGTTGCTTCCCGGTGTTCACGATCGCGATGTTCTGGAGGACGAAGTTGGCCAGTGCGAAATTGCGGTTATCCTGCGCGAGGTACACGTGGTTACCTGGCAAAAAACGAACATCGAGCCGCGTCGACTCTTGGGCTATGACCCCCGCACACGCCAACGACACCATCCCGACCGCCAGGCTCAGTCTCACCAAGTGCTCCTGATGGATAGATAGACGAGATCCCGAGACCAAGGGTTGGCGGGACGGCAGGTGACCGAGTGTTCGCAATGCTCGACGTCGCGGACTGGATCGCGGCTATACGACGCGCTCACTCCGTGTCATCCACGAACGTACACATCGGCCGACCATACCCAAGACTCGCGGCGGCTCGAGAGCCTGAACCCCGCCCGGGTGATGATGCTTTCGATCATGGCTGTGGGGTGGACGAAGGTGCGGAACGGGTTGCGCCCCAGCCGGCGCTGTCCATTCTCCAGGCCCATGGCGGCCCGGACATACCACGCCTCTCGAGGATAGGAGAGGGCGAGACATCGTTCCGTGTGGGCGACCGCCGCATCGAGGAGCTCTGTGCATGACGGATAGCAGCACACGACGCGGTCGAGCGTGACGATGCTCGCCGACGGCAGCTCGGAGGCCGCCGCAACGAAATCGGCATGGATAAACCGAACCGCGTCGGCACGCCCGCGCTGGGAGGCTTCATCGCGCGCGGCACTGACGTACGCAACCGATGCATCTACGGCGACGGCACTTGAGGCACCACGCTCCAAGAGCGCGAAGGTCAGCCCGCCGACACCGGACCCGATGTCGAGCACGGTGCCGGTTATCGGCGCAGACTGAACGATCCCATCGACCAGCAGCCGAGTTGTTGGTCCCGGCCCCTTCTGACGGTAGCGCATCAGCTCCTGCGCAACTCTCTTCTGGTTGAACTGCTGATTCGCCGCGCACTCGAATGGTGAACAACAGCAACCCGGCATTACTCACTCCCTCGGTCCGCTGACGCCCGCTTCACAATGCTACTGTGCGTGGACGACCGACGCGCCCTACCTGACGGCGCACCGATTCGCGCCGGCCTCGAGATCCGTCAAGTCATCGGTCGGGAACTCTCCGGCCTCGTTCAGAGCGACGATGCGTGTGAAGTTTGGCGGCGTCTCCGGGAGATTCGACGTCACGCGGGTGACGAACGACGATGCCGACTCCAGCCAACTGCTGAGCCACTTGACCACGTCTGCCATCGCAGCAGTGACCGGCCGGCGATCGAATGCAACGGGCTCGCTCGTGTGTGCCGGCAGCACGAGCAGCTTCGGGGAAAGGCTCCGCACACGCTCGAGCGAGGCGTAGAGCGCGGCGGCGCGACGACGAGCTGCGTCGACGTCGGCCGCGTGCAGATCAGGACGTCCGACTCCGTCCGTGAAGAGCGTGTCACCGGTGAAGAGTGCGCTGTCGTTCAGCCGGAAACACATGCTCTCGTTGGTGTGCCCTGGCGTATGGAGCGCAGTCAGGGACGCCTTGCCAATCGCGACGAGATCGCCATCGGCGAGTGGGGTAAACGCGAAGGTGACGCGATCCTGCCGCGGCAGCACCAATGTGGCGCCCGCATGTTGGGCAAGCTCGCGAGCCCGGGAGACATGGTCCGCGTGCACGTGGGTCTCGAGCACGAACCGAATGGACCAACCGTTCTCGCGGGCCAGCGCAAGATAGACGTCTACCGACAGGGACGGATCGATCACCGCGGCGTCGCTCTCAGAGCCGATGATGTACGAGAGACAGCCTTTGCCGGTGCGCCGAACCTGAATGATCTCGACGGTTGGATCGGCAACGAGCACTCGAGCGGTATTCCAAGCCAGACTCCAGCCGTTCATCCCTCCTGCCAGCGATCGCGCATCGAAACCGCGCTCAGCAAGTAGCGCCGCCGCTGTCTGGCTGACACGCCCGGCATTGCAGATGGTTATGACCGGTCGATCCGGCGGAAGATACGCTTCGGCGAGTGCGCCAGGCTGTCCGTTTCGCAGCGCCTCATACGCATTGATGTGAACGCTTCCGGGAATAGCCCACTGCGCGTAGTCATCATCAGTCCGAATATCGAGCACCGTAACCGACTTGTGCGCGTCCAGCCACGCTCGCAGTGTCTCACGATCGATCGTCCTCGTGTCTTTCTCCGTACTCATCTCTTCCTCGCTGGATCGAGCGTCTCGGTCATCAGCATCCATGTGACGAGTCCGGACGCAAATGTCAGCACACCGGCAACGTGTACGGCCCACACGAGGCCGAGCCCCGCGGCGACAACGCCAGCCATGAGCGCACCGACCGCGTAGCCCAGGTCACGCCAGAAGCGGTAGACCCCGAGCGACGTCGCACGGCGGAGCGGATGTGCGACGTCTCCGACTGCTGCCAGCATGGCCGGATAGACCATCGCGGTGCCGAGACCCAGGAGCACCGAACCCGCGAGACCAGCTGCCAATGGTGCTGAAAGCCCGAGCCCGATGACCGCGTGTCCGGCGGCTTGCACGATCATTCCCCACACGATCAGCGGCTTGCGCCCCACGCGATCTGCCAGCCAGCCCGTGAAGACCTGCCCCGCGCCCCAGATGATCGGATAGACCGCCTTGATCAAGCCGACATCGGCGAGCGCGACACCGTTGGCGATGAAGAGCAAAGGAAACACGCCCCAGGACATGCCGTCGTTGAGATTGTTGACCAGTCCTGCCTGCGAGACCGAGAAGAGCGTTCGGTTGCTCCAACTCGTCTCGGCCAACACGCGCGAATAGCCGACAGCCGATGCCGGTTTCACACTCGGATGCTTCGCGGCATCGAGCTGCGCGTGTGGACGCGTATCTCGAACAAGCGTGGCTGACAGCAGCAGTCCAAGGACGGCATACACGATGCCGATGTAGAACGGTTCCGGTCGCAGTCCGTAGGCAGCGGCCACATAGCCGGTGATAAGCGCGGTCGCACCGAGCGTTCCGTAGCCGGCTGCTTCGTTCAGCCCCATCGCGAGACCTCGTTGCGCCGGCCCGACGAGGTCGATCTTCATGTTCACTGTCATGGACCAGGCCAGGCCCTGGCTGATGCCGAGCAACACATTCGCGGCGACAATCCACGTCCACGAAGGGCCCCACGCCAGCATGAACGGCACCGGCAGGCCGAAGATCCAGCCGGCCACGAGCACGGCCTTTCGAGTGAAGCGATCGGCGAGCAGCCCCGACGCGAGGTTCAGGAATGCCTTGACCACGCCAAAGGCCATGATGAACGAGAACACCACGACGTTGGACTTGATCCCAAACTCCTCCGTGCCCACGAGCGGCACGACCGTCCGTTCGAGACCGACCATGCCGCCGACGAAGGCGTTGACGAGGACGAGCAATGAGAACTGCGCCAGGTTCTGGCGAAGTCCGAGTTGGACCTCCGGACGAAACGGTACGGGTCCAGGTCCAGCGATGGCGTGGGTCGCCCTCAATTCAAAGAACTCCTGATGTCTCTCACGATTTGCGGACTGACACCCATTCGAAGCCCGCGCGCGTCCGCGAGCCGAATCGCATTGGCAGGTTGGGCCACCTCGCGGCTACTGTGAGGCACGCCAATTGATTCGTCCAATGAAATGATGGAATCGTTCTGATAAACTGCACGAATCAAGACCACGAAGTAAAAATGGATTTTCGCCACCTCCGCACCTTCGCCGCCGTCGCAGAGCTGCGACATTTCGCGCGAGCCGCGAGCGTGTGCAACCTGTCGCAGCCTGCGGTGTCGCACCAGATCGCGCAGCTCGAGTCCGAGCTCGGAACCAAGCTCCTGAACCGCGCGGCACGGCGCGTGTCGTTAACGGTTGCGGGCGAGGTTTTTCTCGAGGAGGCACGGCGCATCCTTGCGGCCGTCGATCGCACGCACGAGCGCATGCAGGAGGTCGCGCGCGGCGCCGTCGGCCGCATCCGGCTCGGCGCCACGGCGACGCCGGGGCTGTATCTGTTGCCGTCGCTCCTGGCCGCCTACCGCAAGGCGCACCCGACGTTCGATCTTCAGCTCGAAATCGCTGCGCCGCACACGATTGCGGACCGAGTGACGCGGAACGATCTCGACATGGCGGTACTTGCCGGCCCACTTCCGGCCGGCGAGTTGCAGGCGCGCCGCCTGGTCGACGACGAGCTTGTGATCATCGCCCGACCTGATTCTCCGCTCGCGCGCGTGCGATTCGTGAAGCCGCGCCTGCTGGAATCCGAGGCCTGGGTACTCCGCGAGGAGGGGTCAGATACGCGGCGTCAGCTGACGACGTGGTGGCATCGCCATCGATTGGCGCCCCCGCGAACATCCACGTTCATGCATCCTGACGGAGTAAAGCGCGCGGTGATCGCTGGTTTGGGCGTCGCGATGGTGTCGAAGCTCACCGTCGAGGACGATGTGCGGCGTAAGCATCTGGCAATCGTCGCGATGAAGGCAGAGCTTCCGTCGCGCCCGATCGTCGTCGTCGACCATCCGCAGAAGCATCACGGCGCCGCATGCCGCGCAATGCTACGAGCCCTCGAGACCGCTTTTCCTATGGAGCGAGACTCGACTTCTGAGTGATCGCGAAGCGCGTTGAACGGTTCGGGCCGGTCCCGGCAGATCAGGCCAGACGCGCCGGGCTCAAGGCGATGCAGGTGATGGAACCTTTTCGACGTAATTGCAAAACTGCAGCAGGCCGAGGGCGGCGGTTCCAAATCCGCTGACAGAACATGCGATATGAAATCATTGCATAACGCAATCAGAACCGCGCGGATGTGCCGCGTGAGGAAAGGAAGTGGTAGTGGCTAGGCTCGTGTTCGGAATGAACCAGTCCCTGGACGGCTACGTCGACCATATGGCGTTTGCGCCAAGCCCCACGCTCTTCCGCCACTTCATCGAGGAGGCCCAGGGGCAGGCGGGCAGTGTCTACGGCCGCCAAATGTATGAGGTCATGCGTTACTGGGACGACGATCATCCTGAATGGGATGCAGAGCAACACGCCTTCGCGGCGGCGTGGCGGAACCAGCCGAAATGGGTCGTCTCGCGCTCGTTGAAGTCGGTCGGCCCCAACGCGAGGCTCGTTGAGGATGATCTGGAGGGCGCGATCCGCGGGCTGAAGGCCGAGCGCGACGGGGAGATCGAAGTTGCGGGCCCGGACCTGGCGCACAGCCTGACCACACTTGGCCTGATCGATGAGTATCGAATCTACCTGCACCCCGTCGTGCTTGGTCACGGCAAGCCATATTTCGCCGGGCCCCGGCCGCCGCTTCGCCTTATGGCTAATGATCGGATCGGCGAGGATGTGATCAGGTTGGCCTACGTTCCTGGTTGATCTCGCACTCGCCGGATGGAAATCGCCGCTGAGGTCCAGTCTCACCGTGACGCGACCTGAGTTTACGGTTTCGCTGCGGTGGGCATAGCGGCGGTCGTTTGACGCTCCCCTCCCTTCTGTAGTATCCCTATGAGACCTATCGCTATGAAACATATCGATCGCATGCACGCCCGCGAGCTGAAGAAGGGGAGCGCCGAGCTGCTGATCCTGTCGCTCGTCGAGGTCCGCGCCCGGCACGGCTACGAGATCGGCAAGTTGATCGAGCAGCGCTCGAG
>DATFFM010000040.1:0-2416 GCA_035250005.1 Vicinamibacterales bacterium
GGCTCGTCCCGCAGGGAGGAGCTTCCGAGGCCTCGAGGAGTGCAGCTGGATGAGCATCCAGTCGTGCAGTCTCCGGCCCAAGGGGTGTTCTTGCGCTCCTCGAGGCCCACTCAACGGAACCAGGCGACTCCCATGCGAATGCCGAGGATGATGAGATCGGCGTCGATGAATGCGCTCGATCGCATGCTGAGGTTCGACGAAATTTCCTCCCTGTGCGCGATCGAGAGATTGCGGCTTTGTGGGCTGGTTCGACGCAGTCCAGGTCAGAAAGTTCTGACGGCGCGTCGCGGTCGCCTCAAAGCTTGGTGCGGGCCGTTCTCCGGCGCAACATGGGCTGAATCACAGCGGCCTCGGCGGACCTCGCGATGCACCGACTCTTTCGGCTTCCCGCGCTTTCCTTCCTGCCATTGCTGCTCTGCGCCTGCGAGAACGGCGACGACGAAGACATGCGGCCCGACCCGCAGCCGCCGCAGCGCGGAGACCTGATCGGAGACCCGGCGCTGGTCGCCTCTTATTCGCCCGACGAGCTGATCACGCTCGCCGGCTCGAACGAAGTCGCGCAACGACTCTTGGAAGAAGTCCTGACGCCGGATTGCGCGATCCACGTCTATCACTTCGAGTACCAGACGGCGGATCCGGCAGGCGACATCACCCCCGCCTCGGCCGCGTTGATGCTGCCGGACGATTCGGCGACCGCGTGCCAGGGCGGGCGGCCGATCGTCCTGTATGCCCACGGCACCCATACGGACCAGTCTTTCGACATGGCCGACCTCGAAAGCTCGGACAACAGCGAGGGACTTCTGATGGCGGGGGTGTTTGCGTCGGAAGGCTACGTCGTCGTCGCGCCGAATTACGTCGGTTACGACAGCTCGACGCTCGGCTATCACCCGTATCTCAACGGCGACCAGCAGTCCAAGGACATGATCGATGCGCTGACGGCCGCCCGCAGCGCGCTCCCCACGGCGGACGCTCCCGATACCGTGGACGGCGGTCAACTACTGGTCACCGGCTATTCGCAGGGCGGCTACGTTGCCATGGCGACGCACCGCGCACTGCAGGCGGCGGGCGACACCGTCACCGCGTCCGCCCCGATGTCGGGGCCGTACGCGCTCTCGGCCTTTGCCGATGCCATCTTCCAGGGGCGGGTGACGGGCGGCTCGCCGGTGAACCTGACGCTCCTCGTCACCAGCTATCAGAAGGCGTACGGCAACCTGTATTCGAGCACGACTGAGGTTTACGAGGCGCAATACGCCACCGACATCGAGAACTTGCTGCCGAGCACGACGCCGGTGAGCGAGCTGAAGGAACAGGGCAAGCTGCCCGACACCGCGGTTTTCAGCAGCACGCCGCCGGATGCGGCCTACGCCGACATGACGCCGGCGACGACGCCGGCGAACCTGGCGCCCGTTTTCGCAACCGGTTTCGGCGCCGACCACCTGCTGACCAACGATTTCCGGCTCGCGTACCTGCAGGACGCGGACGCGAGTCCCGACGGCGGCTTCCCGACGTTGACGGATGGATTGCCGCCCGACGACCCGCAGCACCCGTTGCGCCAGGCGCTGAAGACCAATGACCAGCGCGTCTGGACGCCGGAGTCGCCGATGCTGCTCTGCGCCGGCAATGCCGATCCGACCGTGCTCTATCTCAACACCGAGCTCATGCAGAACCACTGGTCATCGACGACGACGGTCGCCGTGCTCGACATCGATTCCGACGTCGCGAGCGACGATCCGTACGAGTCGCAGAAGATCCAGTTCGCCGCTGCAAAAGAGCTGGTCGAGCTGAGCGGCGGGGACTCCGAGGTGCTGGAGATCTATCACGCCGGACTGGTGGCGCCGTTCTGCCTGAGCGCCGTCAAGTCGTTCTTCGACGGGCTCTAGGGCGGCACGAGCGCGACGACGCGCGTCGGACCGCCCGAGCCGCCCTCGATCTTCATCGGCAGCGCGACCAGTATCGCGCCGCGCGGCGGCAGGGCTTCGAGACCGGCGAGGTTCTCGAGACCCGGCACGTTGGCGGCCGCCGCCATGCGGTGCACGGGGAAGTCGGCGGCCGGACCGTAGTCGATCGAAGCGGTATCGATGCCGAGCAGCGCGACTTGCCGCCCCTCGACCAGCAGCCGCGCGGCTTCTGCGCCGTACGCGGGGAAGTGCAGCTTGCTCGCATCCGTCGCGTGGCCGAGGTAGGCGGTTGCATCGGGCCAGCGGCGGGACCAGCCTGTGCGCACGAGCACCCGAGTCTTCGGAGCGATCCGCCCATGCTTCGCCTCGAAGGCCAGCACGTCCTCCGCCGACACGCGATAGTCCCGGTCCGCGGCGGCCTTTTCGCTGACGTCGATGACGACGACGGGCCCGACCAAGCGCTCGAGCGAAACGCGCTCCATCGTCTCGCCCTCGCGCGCGAAGTGAATCGGCGCGTC
>DATFFM010000041.1:0-19414 GCA_035250005.1 Vicinamibacterales bacterium
GAGCTGCTTCAGAAGATTGGCGCCGCCGCATGCCGGACAGGCCGGCTTTCGCTCTGCGGTCACGAAGCTCTCGAACGACCGTTCGCAATCACGACACTGGAACTCGAAAACGGGCATGGAGGTATCGTAAACCTCCATCAGGAGGTTTGCATGAGTTTCCGTCCAGCGGCCGCGGCCGCGATCACCGCTGCGATCGTAGCGGCCGCGCTCCTGCCGGGCAGCGCGCAGCAGCCCACCCCCCTCCGCCTCCACGCAGCCCGCAGCGACCCGGTCCGTGTCGGTGCTCATCGGAGGCCCGTTCCCGGCCCCCGCCCCGATCGAGGCCGCTCCCACCGTCCTTGACATCAGCCCGCCATACAGGTATCAATGCCACATATGTCAGACAAAGTGGGTCCAGACGTCCGTGGCAGCGCCGAAGTCCTGGTGCTCGCGCTGGTGGAAGACCGGGCCCGGCACGGCTATGAGATCGGCAAGCTGATCGAAGAACGGTCGGGCGGCGTCCTCAAGTTCCACATCGCCTCGCTCTACCCCATGCTCTATCGGCTCGAGAAGCGGGCCCTGATCAGCGGGCGCTGGGTCGAGAAGGCCGGCCAGCGCCGCAAGCGCTACTACCGGATCACGGCCGAGGGCCGGCGTGTGCTCGCCAGCCACCGGACCCGCTGGGAGGAGTTCATTCACGCGCTCACGCGCGTCGCAGGGATTCGCCATGCCTGAAGCCACGCCGCACTGGCCGTCGTTCATCCGCGAGAGGCTGGCCGGTGCGTCGCTCGATGACGACGTGATCGACGAGATCGCCGAGCACGTGGACGAGATCTACCGCACCAGCCTGGCCGCCGGGCGCACGGCGGCGGAAGCTCGCGCCGCGGTCGACGAAGAGATGACCAACCTCCCGGCACTGACGCGCGCGGCAGCGGCGGCAAGACGACGGCGGGCTGCGGCCCTCCCGGAGTTGCCGCCGTCCGGGCGCCGTCGCATTCTCCCGGGCCTCGCGCACGATCTGGTCTACGGCGCGCGCCTGCTGGCCGGACGGCCGTCCTTCACTGCGATCGCCGTCCTCACGCTCGCACTCGGCATCGGCGCGAACACCGCCCTATTCAGCATCGTCAACACGCTGTACCTCCGGCCGATTCCGTTTCCCGACCCTGAGCGGCTCGTCATGACGTGGGAAGTGGCGGTCGACGACCCGCAGGACGTCTACATCGTTTCGCAGCCGAACTGGGAAGACTGGCAGCGGCAGAGCACCTCGTTCGAGCACCTGGCGATCTGGGAGAACCTCCGGTTCAATCTCGCCGGCGACGCCGAGCCGGAGCAGGTGTTCGGCATGCGCGTGTCGCACGGCCTCTTCCCGATGCTGGGTCTGCGGCCGCAGCTCGGCCGCACGTTCTTGCCGAAAGAAGACGCGCCGGGCCACGACGTCGTGGTGATCAGCGACGGGCTCTGGCGCAGCCGGTACGGCGCGCGCCCCGACATCATCGGACGCACGACCCGCGTGAATGGCAAGCCCCACGAGATCATAGGCGTGATGCCGCCCGCTTTCATCTTCGAGCAGCGGCGCCACCAGGTGTGGGTGCCGATCGCCTTCAACGCGAACGACGCCGCCCGTGACTCGCATTCGTTTCGATCGGCCGCGCGGTTGAAGCAGGGGATCTCGTTCGAATCCGCGAAGGCCGAGCTCGAGACGATCGGGCGGCGGCTGGGGCAGCAGCACGAGGCCAACCGCGGCGAGTCAGCCACGATTACCCGGATGACTGAGCTGGGTGTCGCGTATCTCAAGCCGACTCTGTACGCGCTGCTCGGCGCCGTAGGACTGGTGCTGCTGATTGCGTGCGTGAACGTCGCGAACCTCCTGCTCGCACAGTCGGCGGCGCGGCAGCGTGAGTTTGCCATCCGCGCGGCACTCGGGGCCGGACGCGGCAGGATCGCGTCGCAGCTGCTCGCAGAAGGGCTGCTGCTGGCGCTTGCCGGGGGGGCTGCCGGAATTCTCGTTGCCTGGCTCGGCACTGCGGCGCTCGACTCCGCGCTGCCTCCCGCGATCAGCCTGGCGCCGTTCCGGGATCCCGGCGGCACGCCGCTCGATCCGATGGTCCTGGCGTTCACCTTTGGCGTGGCGGTACTGACCGGGATCCTCTTCAGTCTGGCGCCCATGCTCGGAGTCGCTCGATTTCAGCCCGCCACCTCCCTCAAGGCTGCGGGCGACCGGGGCGGGACCGCAAGCTATACCGGCGCTCGAGCCCTCCTGGTCGGGGTGGAGGTCGCTCTTGCGGTCGTCGTGCTCGCCGGCGCCGGCCTGATGATCAAGAGTGTGGCGCGTCTGCTGGCGGTCGATCCGGGGCTCGATTCACAGAACGTGCTGCTGATGGAGATCGCGCTGCCACAGGAGGATTTCTACGGACCGGCCGTCCGGACGTCGTTCTGCGAAGACCTGGATCGTGAGCTCAGCGCCATCCCCGGTGTCGTGAAGCATGGGGCGGTCAGCCACCTGCCGCTCAGCGGCGCCAATGCGGGCCGGGGACTCACGATCGAGGGGCGCGCGGTGCCGACACCCGACGACGGAGCGAGCGCGTCGTACCGGCTGACGTGCCCTGGCTACTTCGCCGCGCTGGGCATCCCGATGGTGCGCGGGCGCGACTTCACCCACGCCGACGCGACCGATGGGCCTGGTGCCGTCATCGTCAACGAATCGATGGCGAGGGCGTACTGGCCGAACCTGGACCCGGTCGGACGTCGCCTGAAGCACTCGGCCGAGTCGGCGCCGTGGCTGACGGTGGTGGGCGTGGTTCGCGACGTTCGACACTTCGGGCTCGACACCGCGGCGCGGCGTGAGATGTTCCGGCCCTACCCGCAGGCCGCCTGGCCCCAGATGACGATCGTCGTGAAGTCGGGGCCGCCGCCGCTGTCGGTGTCGGCGCCCGTGCGCGAAGCGCTCCGCCGCATCGACCAGGACCAACCCGTGACGCGGATCCGGACCATGAACGACGTGGTCGATGAGTCGATCGGGTCGCGCCGTTTTCCGATGCTGCTATTCGGCGTGTTCTCGGCCGTCGCGCTCGTGCTGGCCGCGATCGGAGTGTACGGCGTCGTCAGTTGCCTCGTTCTGCAGCGGACGCGGGAGATCGGGATCCGGATGGCCCTCGGCGCTCGGGCCGCGGAAGTGGTCCGGATGGTCCTGCGGCGGTCGCTCACGCCGATACTGGCGGGTTTACTAGCGGGTATCGGCAGCGCGATTCTCGCCTCCCGGCTGCTCGGCACGCTGCTCTACGAGGTCAAGCCGCACGATCCGGCCGTCTTCGGCGGGATCGTCGTGCTGCTCGGCGGCAGCGCCGTCATCGCGGCGCTCGTCCCGGCCCGACGCGCTGCCACGGTCGATCCGCTGGTGGTCTTGAAGGAGGAATAACGCTCAACTCCAACGCCCAAGTGGATGCCGGCCGGAAGCGTGAGGCTGGACTCCGAACGTTTTGAAGTCTGGAGTTTGTAGTTTGAAGTTTGAAGTTGAACGAATCAGATCTTGGCGACCGCGACGGCAGCGGGCCGCAGCACGTCGTCACCGATGCGATAGCCGCATCGGACCGTGCCGATGACCATGCCGTCCTGATCGGGTGACTCGGCCGGGACGCTGCTGATGGCTTCGTGAAGCGCAGGGTCGAACGGCTGGTGGTTGGCCTCGATACGCCTGACGCCGAAACCCTCGAGCTTCGCCAGGAACAGGCGACGGACCATCTCCACACCCTGCACCAGCGCGTCGCGCGATCCGCCCTGCGCCGCCGATTCCACGGCACGGTCCAGGTTGTCGACCACGTCGAGCAAGTCCGCGAGGATCTCGCGGCGGGAGCGCTCGATGTCTTTCGAGATCTCACGGCGGAGCCGCAGCCGCGCCTCTTCGAACTCGCTGGCGGCCCCCCGGTACTTCGTCAGGTACTCCTGGATCTGCCTGTCTTTCTCGGCAATCTGCCGCTCGAGCTCCTCGACGAAGGTCGGCTTGCCGGAGCCGCGCGTGTCTTCGCGCGGGGTCTCGTTGTCCTGATTCACCCACCACCGGCGATCGACGACTTTGACCGGGATCTCGTGCTCTTTGTCTGCCATCTGTCACACGTCTCGGGAGCGCAGGCGAGGGATCTCGCGAACGAGCCTTCTACCGGCCTCCGGTTTCTCCGGTTGCAAGGTTCGCTTCACGCGGGCTGGCGTGCTTCGAAGTCGAACGTCAGCTTGCCGTCCGCAATGCCGATCGTGACCGTGCCTCCGTGTTCGAGCCGACCGAAGAGGATTTCATCGGTCAGTGGGTCGCGGACCTCGGTCTGAATGACGCGCGCGAGCGGGCGCGCCCCGAACACCGGGTCGTACCCCTTCGCGGCGAGCCACTGGCGCGCTTCGGGCTGCAGCGTGATCGCCACCCGCCGTTCGGCGAGCTGCGCCTCGAGCTGGAGCACGAACTTCTCGACGATCGTCTCCATCACGCCGGGCGCGAGCGGGCCGAACGAGACGATGGCGTCGAGCCGGTTGCGGAATTCGGGGCTGAACACCTTGTCGATCGCGTGCTTCGAGCGCTGCTGTGAGACCTTCAGCTGGGCATCGACCGCGCGCGCCGATTGCCCCGACTCCCAGAACCCGATGCTGCCGGCGCTCAGTTCGCGCGACCCGGCGTTCGACGTCATGATGAGCACGACCTGCCGGAAGTCTGCCTTGCGTCCGTTGTTGTCGGTGAGCGTTGCGTGGTCCATCACCTGCAGCAGAATGTTGAAGATGTCCGGATGCGCCTTCTCGATGTCGTCGAGCAGCAGCACGGCATACGGATGCTGCCGGATGGCGTCGACCAGCAGCCCGCCCTGCTCGAAGCCGACGTATCCGGGCGGTGCGCCGATCAGCCTGGCGACCGCGTGCTTCTCCATGTACTCACTCATGTCGTAGCGCAGGAACTCGTTGCCGAGGTGCAGCGCGAGCTGTTTGGCCAGCTCGGTCTTGCCGACGCCGGTAGGGCCGGTGAAGAGAAAGCAGCCCGCCGGGCGATCCGGCTGCCCCAGGCCGGCGCGCGACCGTTTGATCGCGCGAGCGACGGTCCGGACGGCTTCCTGCTGCCCGAACACCACGCGTCCGAGCGATTCCTCGAGGTTCTTGAGCCGGTCCTTGTCGGAAGACGACGCCTGCTTGGCCGGGATGCGGGCCATCCGGGCCACCACCGATTCCATGTGCTCCGGAGTGATCTCGTCGACCGGCGGCTCTTCAGCCTGTTCCAATGCTGCGGTCGTGATGCTGCGGGCCAGGCGCATCCGCGCCCCCGCTTCGTCCAGCACGTCGATCGCGCTGTCGGGCAGCTTGTAATCGCGCAGGTGCCGCGCTGCCAGCTTGGCTGCCGCCTCCAGCGCGCCGTCGGTGAACCGGACACGATGGTGCGCCTCGTAGCGCGACCGCAGGCCCTGCAGGATCTTCACGGTCTCCTGGATGGACGGCTCGTCGATCGTGATCTTCTGCAGGCGCCGCGCCAGCGCGCGGTCCTTCTCGATGTGCTTGAACTCTTCGTGGGTCGTCGAGCCCACTACCCGCAGCTGACCGGTGGTCAGAATCGGCTTGATCATCGTCGCCAGGTCCATCGTTCCGCCGGTCGTCGCGCCTGCGCCGACCGTGGCGTGGATCTCGTCGATGAAGAGGATCGGCATGGGACGCTTCGCGAGCGCCGCGATCACCGCCTTGAACCGTTCTTCGAAGTCGCCGCGGAATCGCGTACCGGCGAGCAGCGCGCCGGTGTCGAGCGAGAAGACCTCCGCCCCCTCGAGCAGGTCCGGCACGTCGTCGCCAAGGAGCCGGGTCGCGAGCCCTTCAGCGAGCGCGGTCTTGCCCACGCCGGCGTCACCGACGAAGACCGGGTTGTTCTTGCGCCGGCGGCAGAGGATCTCCAGCGTCCGCTGCAGTTCGTCGGAGCGGCCGATCAATGGATCGAGCTCGCCGTTGCGCGCCCGGGCCGTGAGGTTCATCGCGTACGCGCTGAGCGGGTCACGAGACGTGGCGGCGCCGCGGTCGCCGGTACCGACTTCGGCCTCCTCGGCTTCCTCCGGCGGGGAGCCCGAGGCGGAGTGCGCCGGCGGGATCTTGCTGATGCCGTGCGTGATGTATTCGAGGACGTCGAGGCGCGTGACCCCCTGGGCGGCAAGGAGTTGCGCGGCGTAGGACTTGTTCTGCTGGAGCGTCGCGGCGAGCACGTCGCCGGACTGCACTTCCTGCCGTCCGGCGCTCTGGACGTGGAGCACCGCGGTCTGGAGCACGCGCCGGAACGCGAGCGTCTGTTCGGGCTCCTTCTGCTGCCCGCGCGAGAACTGCTCCACGGTGTCGTTGAGGTACTTGTCGAGGTCCCGCCGCAGCTGCGGCAGATCGGCGCCGCAGGCGCCGAGGATCCGCTCGCCGTCGAGGTCATGCGCGAGCGCGTAGAGCAGGTGCTCCAGCGTCAGGTGCGCGTGCCGCCGCGAGGTCGCCTCGCGATACGCCACCGTCAGAACGATCTCCAATGCAGGACTGAACATGCCTATTCCGGCTCCATTGCTGCCTTCAGCGGAAATCCATGGTCGCGGGCGGTGCTGATCACCGCTTCGACCTTGGTCTCGGCGATCTCATGGGGATAGACCCCGCACAGCCCCTTTCCCTGCGTATGCACCATCAACATTATGCGGAACGCTTCGGCCGGCTGCTTGTTGAAGATCGTCTCGAGCACTTCGACGACGAAATCCATGGTCGTGTAGTCGTCGTTGAGCAGGAGGACCTTGAAGAGCTCGGGCCGTTTCGTCTCCTGCTTGGTCCGTTCCAGTACTTCTCCGCCGGTCCGTCTCTCCGCGTCCCCCATCGTCTCTGTCGATTCTACCAAGGGCGGGGGGTGCTGGCCGCAGGTTCCGGCGGGCGGCACGGCCCCATGGGCCCGCCCGGGCCCCGCTGGAGTAAGATCCCCCGTCATGATGAACACGGCGCTTCGGCTGACGGCCGCGACGGTTGCGATGGCCCTGCTGACGGTTACGACGCCCGCACAGCAGCCGCAGGTCCCTTCGGCCGACAAGGTCATTCACGCGGGGCGGCTCATCGACGGCACCTCGACGGCGGTTCGCGAGCGGGTTTCGGTGCTGATCGCGGTTGACCGGATCGCTGACATCCAGCCTGGTTTCGTCACACCGCCAGGCGCCCAGGTCATCGATCTGTCTCGGGCCACCGTCATGCCTGGTCTGATCGATTCGCACACCCACATCACCAGCGAACTGGGCCCCAACGCGATCATCGAGGCGGTCACCCGGGGCGCAGTCGACGCCGCGGTGCGCTCCACCGTCTACGCCAGGCGGACGCTGGAGGCCGGCTTCACGACGATCAGGAACCTCGGCGCGGACGGGGGCGCCGACGTCGCCCTCAAGAACGCGATCAACGAGGGGATCATTCCCGGCCCGCGCCTCTGGACGGCACGCAACACTCTGAGCATCACCGGCGGTCACGGCGACCAGGGTGGTCTGCGCCACGATCTGACGGCGGCGCCCACGTTCGAAGAGGGGATCGTGGACTCTCCGGAAGAGGCAGCCAAGGCGGTCCGTTACCAGCACAAGTACGGCGCAGACGTGATCAAGTTCACGGCGACCGGCGGCGTGCTGTCGATCAACGACTCGGGCGACCTCCAGCAGTTCTCGGACGACGAAATGCGCACGATCGTCGCCACGGCGCACCTGCTCGGGATGAAAGTGGCGGCCCACGCCCACGGCAAGCGCGGGATGGAGGCGGCGATCCGCGCAGGCGTGGACTCCATCGAGCATGGTACATACCTCGATGACGAGACGATCGCGCTGTTCAAGAAGCACGGCACCTACCTGGTGCCGACCGTTCTGGCCGGCAAGACCGTCGAGGAGATGGCGAAAAAGCCCGGGGCGCTGCATCCGAGCGTGCGCGAGAAGGCCGCCCGCATCGGTCCGCTCATCCAGGGGGCCTTCGGCCGCGCGTGGAAAGGCGGCGTGAAGATCGCGTTCGGCACCGACTCGGGCGTGTCGGCCCACGGCGAGAACGGGCGGGAGTTCGGGTACATGGTCGAGGCCGGCATGCCGGCGATCGAAGCGATTCTGTCAGCCACGCGAAATGCCGCCGATCTGCTCGGCGCCGCCGATCGCGTCGGCTCCATCCTGAAGGGGCGCTACGCGGACGTCATTGCGGTGGACGGCGATCCGCTCCGCAACATAGAGGAAATGCGGCGGATCCGGTTCGTGATGAAGGGGGGCGTGGTGTACAAGGGCGGCTCGCCCGGGTCGGGGGCCGGCAGCGCGCAGTGATCCGGCCACTGGCCGCCGGGCTCGATTACGTCGACCTTCAGTTCCTGGGCAAGCCCGAGATCATCGCGACCGCGATCCTGCACGGAGCGGCCGGGGTGGCGCTCGTCGATCCCGGCCCGTCAACCACCCTCGACACGCTGCGAGCGGCGCTGAAACAGAAGGGGATTTCGTTCGCCGACATCCGCCACCTGCTGCTGACCCACATCCATCTCGACCATGCCGGTGCGACCGGCTCCCTCGTGGACGAGAACCCTGCCATCGATGTCTTCGTCCACGAACGCGGCGCGTCTCACCTGGCGGATCCTGCGAAGCTGCTCGCCAGTGCCACGCGGCTGTACGGTGACTTCGACATGGAGCGGCTCTGGGGCGAGTTCCTGCCGGTCCCCGCGGCGAACCTGCGGCCGCTGAAGGGCGGGGAAGTTCTCACGGCTGCCGGACACGAACTGGCGGTTGCCTACACGCCTGGGCACGCCTCACATCACGTGAGCTATTTCGATTCGGCCAGCCGGATCGCGTTCGTTGGGGATACCGCAGGGATCCGCCGCGGCGCCGGGAACTACGTGATGCCGCCGACGCCGCCGCCCGACATCGACCTCGAAGCCTGGCGCGACAGCGAGGACCGGATTCTCGCGTGGGATCCCGACATGCTCTTCATGACGCACTTCGGAGCGTTCCACGGCGCGCGCGTGCAGTTCCAGCAATTGCGCGACAACATCGACCGGTGGAACCGCATCGTCAAGCGGCTGATCGCTGACGCGGGTCTGAGCGAGGCGCAACGGCAGGAGGCGTTCGTGGATGAAGCCCTGCGCGAGCTGCGTCGCGTCGTCGGTGAGCAGGAGGCCGACCAGTACAGCCGTGCCGGGCGCCTGGATTATTCATGGCAGGGGCTCGCGAGGTACTGGCGGAAGCGGGAGTGAGGCCTCATCCGCGCTCGTGCTGCCTGCCGCGTGCTGGCTGCTCCGTGGTGGTCAGCGCAGGTCCTCTTTGATCAAGTCGGTGTTGATCGCGAATGCGGCCTCCGCGCCTTCGGCGGCCGCCACGACGACCCACTGAACGGCGCGCGACGCATCACCGGCGACGTAGAGGCCGGGCAGATGCGTGGTTTCGTACTTTCCGGTGCGGACCGTCCCCTTGTCGTTGAAGTCGCAGCCCAGGCCGATCGCCAGCGCTGACTGCTGGTACTGGCCCGTCGTGAAGAACAGTGCGCGGCGCGCGGACGGTGGTCCGCCCTCGAACACGATCCTGTCGAGGACGCCGTTGGTGCCCTCCACCCGCAGGACCTTTTCCTCCCGCACGGTGACGCCGTTGCGACCCAGACGCTCGATCTCCCGGGGGTCGATTTCGGACGGCCCGTCGGTGCAGAGCAGAATGTCGCGCGACCAGGCGGTCAGCTCGAGCGAGAGACCGTAGCCCTTGTCCCCCTTGCCGTAAACCGCCAGCGGTGCCTCGCGCACCTCCCACCCGTCGCAGTAGGGGCAGTGAAAGACGCTGCGGCCGTACAGTGCGCGCAGGCCCTCGATCTCCGGCAGGTGGTCTCTGACGCCGGTCGCGATCAGGAGCTTGCGCGATTCGATCACCTCGCCGGTCTCGAGCGTCGTCTCGAACAGGCTGTGCTGGCCGCATCGCGCGTCGGTCACGGTCACCTGCCGGATCTCCACGGTGGAGTACGGCTGGAGCTCCTCGCGCGCAAGCCGCAGGAACTCGAGCGGCGGCATCCCGTCGCGCGTGAGAAAACCGTGCATCGACTGCGATGCTTCGTTCCGGGGATGTCCGTTGTCGCACACGAGGACCTTCCGACGGCAGCGGCCGAGGACGAGTGCCGCGCTCAGCCCCGCAGGGCCGGCGCCGACAACGACGACGTCATACATGGGACCCGACGATGTCCTGGTATCTCGGGTCGGCGCGGAGCGACTCGAGATCGGGATCACGGACGGCGCGCGCGCGGGTGAGGGCGGGCTGGAGTTTCGCGACGCGCTGCAGCGAGTCCAACGCGCGGTCGGTTTCTCCCTGGAGCGCGAACACGGTGGCGATGTAGTACCGGGTCGCCGGATCGTCGGCGCCTCGGGCGACCCGGATCTCGAAGGCCTTGATGGCGCGGTCGAAATGGCGCGCCGCCTGGTCCGGCTGCCCGAGCCGCTGATAGGCGGCGCCGACCTTGACGTTGAGCTCGATGTTGGTTCGTTCGCGCAGCGCATGATCGCTGGAGTTGATGAACGCGAGCTCCCGCTCGTATTCCTTCAGCGCCTCCTGATACTTGCCCTGCAGGTAGTACACGTAACCCAGTCTGGCGTGCGCGCCGACGATCTGCAGGCCGGCGTTGCCTGAAATGTACTGTTCCTGCAGCTCGACCGCCCGGCGGCTGACCTCCGCCGCGCGCTCATGGTCCCCTTCCCAGGCGAGCATGAGGCTGAGCTGCAGGTAGGAATACCCCGCTTCGGGATTCAGTTCGATGGACTTCTCGAACTCCGGGATGGCGGCGGCGAAGTTGCCCTGACCCATCCAGAGCGCCCGGGCGAGCGACTGGTGCGCCTGGGCGTTGTCGGGTTCCAGCCGAAGGCCTTCGCGGATCTCTGCGATCGCCTCATCGATTCTGCCGAGGCCGAGCAAACTGGTTCCGAGCCACACGTGGGCGTCGGCAAGCTCGGGATCGATCGCCAGCGCGCGCCGCTCGATCTCGATCGCCTTGTGGATGACGTCGGGCATGCTCATGAACGCACCTTTGAGCCCGTACGCGCCGCCGAGCGCCGCCCACGCCTTGGCGTACTCGGGATCGTGCCGGGTCGCGTCCTCGAACGCCGCGATCGCGCGATCCATCGAATCGCGAGTCGCCTGACGGAGGTTCATCATGCCGCGCGCATAGCTCTCGTACGCCTCGACCGACCTCGTCTCCTGCCGTTCGATCTCGGCGACCTCGGTGCCCTGGAGCGCGACGTTGAGCCCCTGGCTCAATTCGTAGACGATCTTGTCCTGCAAGGCGAAGATGTCGCCGATCTTGCCGTCGACCTTCACCGTCCGCTGGACCTCGCCGGTCGAAACCTCGACGAAGTTGGCGGTGATCCGGATCATCTCCGCCAGGCGTTGATACCCGCCGGTGACCACCCAGGTGGCGCCGAGCCGCCGGCCGATATCGATGGCGAGCGCCTCGTTGACGTGGGCGTCGTTGCTGAGATTGCGCAGCGCGTCGTACACACGGGCCCGGCCGATGACCGACAGGTTGTGAATGTTCTTCAGGTCCGTGCTGACGGTCTCGGCGATGCCCGTTCCGATCCAGTCGTCGGCAGGCTCACGCGTGATGTTGCTGAAGGTCATGACCGCGACGCAGCAGCCGGTGAACGGCTTCGGGACCGGAGCCGAGATGCGGGACGTCCGCCGCGGCGCTGATTCCATCTCGGCGGCGACCTTCTTCAGGTCGGTATACATCTCCCGCGCGGACTGATATCTGAAAGCCGGTGACTTCTCCAGCGCGCGCTTGATGATGGCGTCGAGCGAGGCTGGGGCGGTCGAGATGTAACGCGACACCGGGGGTGGATCCTGGTGGAGGATCTTGTCGATGATCTCGGTTGGCGTCGAGCCCTCGAACGGCATGCGGCCCGTCAGCATTTCGAACATGACGACGCCGAGCGAGAACAGATCGGCGCGGTGATCGATCTCCCGGCCGAGTGCCTGCTCGGGCGCCATGTACGAGACCGTCCCGAGCACCACGCCAGCCATCGTCATCTGCGGCCGCGTGATCTCGGTGCCGCGGTTGGCCGGCACGATCTTGGCCAGCCCGAAATCGAGAACCTTGACGAGACCTCGATCGGTGCGCATCAAGTTGGCGCTCTTGATGTCGCGGTGAATGATCCCCCGGGCGTGCGCCTCGTCGAGCGCGTCGGCGATCTGGATCCCGGCCTGCACCGCTTCGCGAATTGGCAGTGGACCTTCGGCGATCCGCTTCGACAGCAGCTCGCCGTCCACGAATTCCATCACGATGAAGTCCGCGCCATCGCTTTCGCCGATGTCGTAGGTGACCGCGATATTCGGGGATCGGAGCATGGACGCGGCGCGCGCTTCGTTGAGCAGCCGTGCGCGGCTCTCGGGATCGGATTTCAATGTCGCCGGCAAGAATTTCAGCGCGACCGGACGACCCAGCCGCAGGTCGTCCGCCCGATACACCTCGCCCATACCGCCGGCCCCCAGGCGTTCCTGGACCTTGTAATGCTGAACTGTCGTTCCGATCACCGTACCGAGCACCTCATGTGAGACGCCGGAGGTCGAATCGGCGTCCCATGGCTCCGCCGTGTCAGTATAGTGGGGAGGTTCATGATCAGCCGGTTTGCCGCCGTGTTCGCCGCCATCATTCTGGCCGTAACCCCTACGGTGCGCGCAATGTGTGACGTGAGCTGCGTGACCGTTCCGGCGCCCGTCAACTCCCATACCGTGCCGGCCGCCGACCACTGCGCTCCTCCTGCCCCTGCCACGAACGCCGGGACGCCGACAGGGCGGGTCCCCGCCGAGGAGTGCGGGCACCACCACGACGCGGCTGATGGGATGCCTGCAACGGGAAAGCATGACACGGGCCAGTCGAATAACGTGGTCGCCGGGGTTGCAGCCATCGTCGGATGGGTTGCCGCATGGACCCCTGGCCGGGTGGCCCGCCCGCGCACACCGCCCGGCCCGCCGCCTCTGACACGTCCCACGCCCCTTCGCATCTGATCGCCGCCGCGGTCCGCGAGCGACCGGCACCACGCCGGCCGCCGGCTGTCGTTTATTCAGACGGAGATCAAGATGAAGTTCGTCGTGCGTGCAGCGCTCGTCTGCACGCTGTCGGGAGCGCCTGCCGTCGCGTTCGGTCAGGCCGCGACACACCAGCATCCCACGCCGCCGCCGACACCCGGCTCCGCGTGGCACTTCATGCAGGACGGCGTCGCCTGGTTCACCTACAACAATCAGGGTGGCCCTCGCGGCGGGGAGGACTTCGGGTCCCAGAACTGGTGGATGGGGATGCTGAGCCGTCCGGCGTCGGGCGGGACGCTGCAGTTCAACCTCATGCTCAGCCTCGATCCGCTGACGCTCGGCAACGACGGCTACCGAAGGATCTTTCAGGTCGGTGAGACGCTCAACGGGCTGCCACTGATCGACCGTCAGCATCCGCACGATTTTCTGATGCAGGCGTCGGTCGGCTGGCGCAAGCCGCTCGCAAACGGCTACGTGCTCACGCTGGCAGCCGCGCCCGTCGGGGACCCGGCGCTCGGGCCGGTGGCCTTCATGCATCGCGCGTCGGCGTTCGAGAATTCTGCGGCGCCGTTGGGCCATCACACGTTCGACTCAACACACATCGCGATGGGCGTGCTGACCGCCGCGCTCGACCGGGGACCGTTCCAGGTCGAAGGGTCGGTGTTCCGGGGGAGGGAACCGGACGAGCAGCGCTGGGATCTCATGGACGTCGGTCCGCTCGACTCGTGGTCCGTCCGCGGCTGGTATCGGCCGAACGATGCCTGGTCATTTCAGCTGTCCCACGGTTTTCTCACCGAGCCGGAGGCGCTCGAGGCCGGCGACGTGCGCCGGACGACGGCGTCGGCGTCATGGACCCGTCCGCACTCCCGCGGTACGACGGCGACGACCGTCGCCTATGGCCGCAACGACAAGAACGGGAGCGATCGCAACGCGTTCCTCGCTGAAAGCACGCACACGTTCGGAGCGACGGCGGCGTACGGGCGATACGAAGTGCTGCAGGTGGAGACCGATGTGCTGCGCTTCGGCTCCCACGGCGGCGCCGGGCATCACGGTCACGAAGACGGCGCACAAGCTGGCGATGAAGTGGTTCAGGCCTTGACGATCGGCGGCGTCAGGACGATCGGCCGCTGGGCGGGCTGGGAGGCCGGCGTGGGCGGTGACGTGACGTTCTACAGAGTTCCGGCCCTCCTGCAGCCCACCCATGGTGAGCGTCCGACGTCCGCGCAGCTCTTCCTTCGCGTCCGTCCGCCTGCCCCGATGGGCCGCATGGTCGACATGGTCATGACGAAGATAGGGCACTGACGAGCCGGCAACCGTCTATTTCACTTTGGAACCCACCCAGGAGTCTCTGAAGGCCTTCTGTTCGGGTGTCAGCGTTCCGCCGGTTGATTCGATCGTCGCGGCTCGCCAGGCCGGGTCCTGGCCGAGGGTGACCGTCGATTTCACGACCTCACCCGAAGGACGCCGGAACTCGACCGCGAGCTTCTCGCCGGGCTTGCGGTTTTTCAAGGCCTGGGCGAGGTTCGTGAACGCCGCGCCGCCAATCGATGTGATGACGTCCCCTCCTTCGATCCCTGCGGCAAAGGCGGGCGTGCCGAAGGCGACCAGGCCGCCGACCTTCGTACCGTCGTTGCGGTCCATCTGCAGCCCCGTCCAGCCGGTCTCCGGACTGCGCCTCTGAACGACGATGCCGGCGGGCGCGAGGAGCTTCGCGTAATCGGGCGCTTCGCGCCCTTCGACGAAGCGGGAGAAGAAGTCGTCGGCGAACTTCCGGTCGCCGGAGATCTCCGCGAGCCGGTCGCGCGCGTCCTGGAGGGTGTACGGCTTCGCGACCAAGCCTGGTTGCGCGCCTCCGGGCTTGCCGTGCTTGGTCCACATGGCGCGCATGTAATCGTCCAGGGAGACCTTGCCGGAGGAGCGGATGCGGAGCTCGAGGTCCATGGCAAGCGCCAGGGCCGATCCGTAGGAGTAGTAACTGATGAAGGCGTAGCTGAAGTTGGTCTCGTCCACCGAGCGCGCAGCGTCGCTGTACGGGGCATGCTGGCTCATTTCGACCGCAGAGCGGAACTGCCGTGCAGGGTGGGCGGCGACCCCCAGCGCCCCGTTGGCCAGACCGAGCAGCGTCTGCTCCGCCGGGCGCAGGCCCGCACGCCCCATCACCAGCCCGCCGTAGTACTGCGTGAAGCCCTCGGCGATCCACAACTCGCCCGACATGTTGGCCTCTTCGAAGTTGAACGGCTCCAGCGATTTCGGGCGGATCCGTTCGACGTTCCAGGCATGGAAGAACTCGTGCGACACCGTCCCGAGCACCTGTCGCGCCGTTTGCGGGTTCTTGAAGGACACCGGCGAGGCCACGACCGTGCTGTTCCGGTGCTCCATGCCGTCCCCTCCGCCCCAGGGCACGTAGTCGCCGAGGAACGTATACGTGCCGGTGTCGAACTCGGGGAACTCGCCGAAGATCGCCCCCTGTTCTCTCACGATCTTTTCGGCACCGGCAACGTACTCATCGAGCGCCGAGTCCGGGCCGTCATGATGGACGGCCGTGACGATCGTGAATTCCCTGCCGTCCGGGTTCGTCACCTTGAACGACCGCGTGCCGAAGTCGCTCATCTCGGTCGGGCTGTCCATGAAGTACTGGAAGTTGGGCGCGGTGAACGTGAATGGATCGCTGGTCGGGAACAGCTGCGTGGCGACCTTCCAGTTCGTGCCTTTCGGCTGGGTGAAGGTCACCCGGATTGGACGCAGGTCGAAACCGCGCGCCCACATGAACGTCGCCGGGATATTCATGTGCGCGTGCGTGGCGTCGATGCCGAGGTACGTCCCGTCGACGTGGTTGCCGAAGATCTTGTACGTGATCCGCACGGTTCCGTCGTGCCCGCTGACGTTCCACTGGTAGGGATTGGGCCGCACGATCGGCAACGCCTTCCCCTTGCCGTCGAAAGCCCGCACGTCGAACACGTTCTTCGAGTATTCGTGGATCGCGTACCGGCCCGGCGAGGAACGGCTCATGCGCGCTTCGAGCGTCGCCGGCGCCGCGGGAAACGTCACTTCGACTTCGGCGTAATGGTGCTCGGGCGCCGGGAAAGAGATCTGGTATTGCGTCGCCTGCGGCTGGGCGGCAGCCGTCGGCGCTGAGGCGAGTGCGATAAGAATGATGAACGCACTCAGACGGTTCGTTTGGCGCATGGGCCGGATCGTAACATTTCCGATGCCCGACACAGGCTGGGTTAGGATCACCCTCCGTGGCAGATCTCACCCGGTCGCTCACGCGCGTGAACGCCACCGCGATGGTCGCCGGCACCATCATCGGTGCCTCGATTTTCGTCCAGCCCTCCGAGATCGCACGGCATCTCGACACACCCGGCACCATCATGCTTGCCTGGGCGGCGTGCGGGGTCCTGACCCTGTTCGGCGCACTCATCTGCGCGGAGCTGGTCTCCGCCTTCCCGCAGCCGGGAGGCGTGTATGTGTTTCTGCGCGAGGCGTTCTCGCCGCTGGCCGGATTCCTCTGGGGCTGGGCGATGTTCTGGAGCGTCCATTCCGGGATCATCGCGGCGATTGCCGTCGTGTTCGCGCGCTATGCGGTCGTTCTGCTGCCCGGGGCGGCGCAAGGGGATGCCGGTGTTCGGCTGATCGCGGTGGCCGTGATCCTGGCGCTGTCGGCGATCAATTACGTCGGCGTGCGCGCCGGCAGCCGCGTGCAGACCGCGCTGACCATCGTGAAAGTGGTCGCGATCATGGCCCTCGTCGTAGCCGGTTTCGCGGCGGGAGGGCGGCCTGCGGAGCCGCCCGTCGTGACGGCCGGGGCCGGCCTGACGCCGTTTGTGCTGGCAATGGTCGCCGGGCTCTTCGCGTTCGGCGGCTGGCACATGGTGACCTACACCGCCGGTGAAACGACGATGCCGGCGAAGACGATTCCGGTCGCGCTGGTTCTGGGCGTAGCGATCGTCACGGTCTGCTACGTCGCGCTCAACCTGGTGTATCTGCGGCTGCTGCCGCTCGATGCCGTCCGCGCCTCCACCAGGATCGCTGCCGATGCCGCCGACGTCATGTTCGGTCGCGGTGGCGCGCAGCTGCTCTCGGTCCTCGTGCTGCTGTCCGCCGTTGGATCGCTGACCGGCATCATCCTGACCGGCCCGCGCATGTACTACTCCATGGCACAGGACGGCCTGGCCCCCCGGGCTTTGAGCTACGTCCATCCGCGGTTTCAAACGCCCTCGCACGCCATCATTGCCCAGGCCCTGTGGGCGAGTGCGCTGGCCGGCACCGGCGCCTATCGTCAGCTGTTTACCCGGGTTGTCTACACTGAATGGCTGTTCTTTGCGCTGATGGCCGTCGGGCTGTTCGTGCTGAGACGGCGCCCTGACTATCAGCCCCCTTATCGAACCTGGGGCTATCCGGCCGTGCCGATCGTGTTCATCGGCATATCGCTCTTCATCGTCCTTCATCAGTTCATCGCAGATCCGGCGGAGGCCGCGTTCGGGATGGGCTTCGTCGCGATCGGCGCTCCGGTCTACTACTATCTCCGCCATGCGAATCATCGACTTCCATAACCATTACTACCCGCCCGAATATGTCCGGGCGCTCGAGACCTCGGAATCGACCGTCAAGGTGACCTACGACGCCGAGGGCAACCCGTGCGTCCATTACCCAGGGGACTACAACGTCCTCGTTCCCGGTCACCGCGACGTCGATTATCGCGAGCAGGTCCTGATCGAGCACGGGGTCGACACGCAGGTCCTGACCTTCACGACGCCCGGGGTTCACGTCGAGCCGGCGCCGACGGCGGGTCGACTGGCGAGACAGATCAACGACGCCTTCGCGCGCGTTGTCCGCGCCAAGAAGGGGCGGTTCACGTCGCTGGCGACGCTGCCGCTGAACGATCCGGCGGAATCCGTGAAAGAGCTCGAGCGAGCGATGAAGGAGCTGGGCATGCCCGGCGCCATGGTCTTCAGCAACGTCAACCACGTTGCCCTGGCCGACCCGGTCTACGCACCGCTGTGGAAGAAGGCCGACGAGTTGGGTGCCGTGATCTACATCCACCCGACGGATCCCGCTGGTGTCGAAGCAATGCTCGATTACTGGCTGATGCCGCTCGTCGGATTCCTGATGGACACGACGCTCGCCGCCGCGCGGCTGGTGTTCAGCGGCGTGGTCGAGCGGCATCCACGGATTCGATGGGTACTGACGCACATGGGCGGCGCAACTCCCTACCTCGCCGAACGCTTCGATCGCGGCTACCGGGCGTTTGCCGATTGCCGCCAGAACATCGGGAAGCCGCCGACCGAGTATCTGAAAGAGTTCTATTACGACACGGTCAACTTCAACCCGGAAGCGGTGAAGTTCGCGATCAGTTTCGCCGGCGTGGACCACATCCTGGCCGGGAGCGACTACCCGCACCAGATCGGCAGCATCCCCCTGATGCTGGACACGATCGGGAAGCTCGGGCTCGACGACGCCTCGAAGCAGAAGATTCTTGGGGGGAACGCCGCACGACTGCTCGGGGTCTAGCTCACGATCCGGCTCGCCGCGGTCAGCGCTTTGCGTCCGGTTAGCGCGGAATGATCACACTGGTGCGGCTGCGGACGTTTGCCCCGCGCCGCTTCACCTTCACGCGGATCGGGTGCGGACGGCCGTCCCGGTCCGCCTCGCTGGCCTCGACCCCGAGCAGGTAAAGAGCCGAGGTCTCGCGCAGGACGCGGTCGAACGCGACGTCGGGGGACGTCCCCTGGACGCGGAACACCGCACCCCCCGCAGCGCCGGCGACCATTTCGAGACCGGTCGCCGCCATATTGGAGTCGCGGAAGTACGAAAGCCGAAGCCCGCGTCGGGCCGAGATCGCCTCGAGAAAGCTCCAGTCCAGGTGCAGGGCGAATACCGAGAGGTTCGCCGCCGCCACTTCGCGACCGAGGGACGCGATCTCGGCGGCGGCATTCGCGCGGCCGCCGCCCCGGTCCGTGAAGATCAGACCTCCGCTCACCAGGACGAGCGTCTTGCGCCCGGGGATCGCCTCCAGCCCTCGAACCAGGCCTCGAAGGCCGCCGATGCTCTGCGAAACGCGCATTTCGATCGTGCCGGCAAAGCTGATGGCTTCGTTGCGGACGTCGTTCATGTTGCACCCGCCCGACGCGCACTCGCGCTTGAACACTGCCAGCTGCGTCTCGCGATCGTTGCTGGCGATGTCGATGGCCTCCGAGGGCGACAGGTTCAGCCGGCTGGCGGGCTCATGGTACAGGCCGGTGATCTTTCTGACGGTCCGACGCACCGATGCGTGGTCGGTGGTCAGGTCGTGGAAGGCCACTCCTGTCGGGTACGCGTGCAGGCCGACCAGGTCGTCGGGCTGGAGCCGGTCGATGAACCGCTCCGCCGCATTCACCGCGGCCATCGCATTGCTGATGTGCAGGCTGTGCTCGTCGACGGCGAGG
>DATFFM010000042.1:0-3691 GCA_035250005.1 Vicinamibacterales bacterium
GCTACGGCGACGTCACCCCCGAGAAGGCGTTCCTGAGCCGCCGGGCCTTCATCACCGGCGGCGCCGCCGCGGTGGTGGCAGTCGGCTGCGACGCCAGAAGCGACACCACCGCGGCCTCTCCGGCCGGGGCGACACAGCCGCTCCCCGGTCAGATCGTCATCGATCCGGAGCATCCGCAATGGCTCAAGCGCCACGGCGGCGGACACGTTTTCATCTGCGGACCCGGCGATCCCGAGGGGTTCCTCTACCGCGGCATCCGCCGGCCCGACGGCACCCGCGACGGCGATCAGGTCCAGTTGATTGAAAAACTGATCCGCCATGGAGGAAATTCGATCTACCTGCAGGCCGTGCGCACGCACGGGGGTGACGCCAGGCCGGACAACACTCAGAATCCATTCGTCGACTCCGATCCCGCCAAAGGTCTCGACGAGCGCATCCTCGCGCAGTGGGAGCAGTGGTTTACGCGGATGGATGAGAACGGAATTCTCATCTATTTCTTCTTCTACGACGACAGCGCGCGCATCTGGAATACGGGCGACGTGGTGGGGCCGGAAGAACGGCAGTTCGTCGAAACGATCGTCCAGATGTTCCAGCATCACCGGAACCTCATCTGGATTTTCGGCGAGGAGTCCGAGGAGCGCTACACCCGGGCACGGGTCAACGCCGTGGCCGAAATCATCCGCCGGACCGATCGCCACGGGCACTTGATCGGCGATCATCACCACAGCGGCACGACGTTCAAATCCTGGATCCCCGGCACCGCGCTGAATCACTACTCGATGCAGCTCAACCTGCCGATCGACGACGCACACGCCGGAGCGATCGAGGCCCTCCGGCTCGCGGCAGGCCGGTATCAGGTGATCTACTCCGAAAACACCGCGATGCTCACTGACGTCGACGGCATGCGCCGGCATGCGTGGGCGGTGGCGATGGCCGGCGTCATGCCGATGCTTCTGCGAATGGAAATTGCGGATACGCCTGTCGAGTCGCTCCAGCAGTGCCGGCATCTGCAACGGTTTTTCGAACAGACCGACTTTTTCACCATGTCGTCGCATGACGAACTGGGGCACGACGGCACAAAGTACGTGCTGGCCGATCCGGGTCGAAGTTATATCGCTTACGCGAATGCGCCGGGCGCCCCTCTCGGGGTCAAGTCGCTCCCGGCGGGGCGATGCGAGGCGCTCTGGGTCGATTGTCTCGCGGGACAGACAGCGCGTGAATCGCGCACGCTGGCGTCGGGTGGCGATCAGAGTTTCAGTCGGCCTTCGGCAACGGGCGCGGAGTGCGCCGCGTGGATTCGTTTCCCAGACGTTGCCGGCCGGAAAGCCGAACCGACCTGATCGTTCGCGCCCGCGGTTACGCTGGCGTCACGCGGGCGAATCGACCTTCCCTCGTCACGTCGGTCGAGGCGATAGTCGCGTTGTCTCTGCGCGGGGAGAGGCAGGATCAGCTCGCCGAGGTGCGGCGAGCTACGGCGCGTTCGCGCTCTCTCGAGGGCCGAGGGACGAATGGCGCGCCAGCCATGCCTCGAGCTCGGTGGCCCAACCATCGGTGGTTGGCGCATGATGACTGAGCCAGCCGAAGGGCAGCTCGCGCCGCCCCAGCCCGTGGCCGACTCGCGGGACCACCTGAAGGGAGAGGCGTTCGGCAGCCGCCGGCAGGCCCCACCTCACGTGCGGTAGGGCACGGTCGTGCTCGCCGTAGATCAGCAGCGCCGGAGGGAGCCCCTCGCTCATCAGGGCTACCGTGGGATCCATCTCGGCCAGGTAGCGCTGCAGCAACGCGAAGGTATGCGGGTCGGGCTCGATACCCATTGATGCGAAGCGCTGGCGCGTGAAACGCAACGCCTCGCCCTGCTCGAAGTAGGTGCGCGTGGCGGGCGCTCCCGAGGCGACCACGGCCAGGGGGCGCGGCGCGAGCGCGGCCGCGCGAAGGACCACGCCGGCCCCGAGCGAGTGTCCGAAGTAGATGATCTCGCCGGAGCGGGCCCAGCCGCGCTCCTCGGCGAGCCGGGCCGCCGCCCGCACGTCGTCGTCGAAGCCGACCTGCGTCCAGGGCGTCGCCGGATCCTCCGATGACCCGAACCCCCGCAGATCAAGCGCCAGCACCGGGAAGCCGCGTTGCACCAGCACGTCGATCATCAGGCGGCTGCCAGGAGATCGCCGTCCCTCCGGGCGCGATCCGTGCACGAACACGACCAGCGGCTTCTGACGGCCCGCGTAGAAGTCCGCCTCCACCCGAAAGGCCGTCGGGACGACGACCACTTCGCTGGGCTCCCGAGGCCAGATCATCTCGTCCGAAGAGACCGGAACGTACGCGAGCCGCAACAGATCCCGCACCAGCGGGAACCAAAGCGCGACCGCGAGTCCA
The DNA here is from genome assembly GCA_035250005.1 of Vicinamibacterales bacterium. Taxonomy (GTDB): domain Bacteria; phylum Acidobacteriota; class Vicinamibacteria; order Vicinamibacterales; family 2-12-FULL-66-21; genus JACDCA01. The sequence continues at coordinate 2,371 of DATFFM010000042.1, forward strand.
CCGGCGAGCAGCGCCACGGCACACTCGCCAAGCAGGATGTTCCTCAGGAGTCGCGGCATCGTTCACCTCGATCGGCCGGTCTCGGAGGGGCAAATCCAGGCACTCGATCGCACGCAGCCCTTGCTGTCGGGCAAGAGCTGGACCAACGACCTGCAAATAAAGCGATAGGGTGGCAGCCAAACAAGGCTGATCACAGGTTTTGTACTTCGGTAACAGCGCCGGACGGAGAAGGACCAATCACGGCGCGCCGCTGCCGCGAGGCCCGCGGCGAGGGGAACTACGCTCACCAGGCCGCTCCTCGGTTCGGCGGCGTGAGGAGCAGCGCTCGGCGGTCGACCTCCCCCTTCGCGAAATACGCCGAGGCCAGCCGCAGGATCTCGTTCGCGCGACGCAACTCGGCGTTCTCCCGTTCGAGCTGCTTGAATCGGGCCCGTTCGGCTGTCGTCAGCCCGGGTCGCAGACCGACGACGGACCGCGGCGGTGGAGCCGCGCGCAGGTGCCGCAGTCGGCCCGGAAACGATCGGCGCGACGGGGCGGGCCTGGGGAGGGCTCACACCGGTCCCCCGTTCCCTGGCACCGGCTCTGCACCGGTGGCCATGCGCCGCCCCCTGGACAGTCCCCGCGATCATCGCTGCCCGCACTGCGGGAGCGAGCGGGTCGCCCGCCTGGCCGATCTCGCGTGGCTCCTGGCCCTCATCGGTCGGCGCCTGTACCTCTGCCGAGATTGCCGCCGGCGCTTTCTGGACCGGCCGAGCCGTTGACGGGGTGAAGAGGCCGCTTGCCCCGTCGGCGTCACAGCGCGGGGTTTGCCCGCCGGAAACCCACCGACGAGGCTTGAACTCCGGGCCGCGGGCCGGAGCCCTGTCACTCTCGTCACCGCCGCAACGCGTGCAGCGCCCTGATCGCCTGGTTGTGGACCAACCGCGCGCGGCGTCTTCTCAGCAGCCGCGGCTGCAACACACCGAAATCCGGAAGACATGCGCAGACGGACGAGCAGCGAGACTCGTGGTACTTCTAGGTAGAATCGGATGCGGGCGGCGGAACACATCTCCGTCGCAGCCGGAAGGATCGGAATGGCCACCACGGTGTACATGGCGATCATCGAGAGGGAGGAGGACCTGTACGCCGCGTTGTGCCCTGAGCTGGACGTCGCCAGCCAGGGGGGCGGACGGTCGAAGAAGCGACTTCCAACCTGCGAGAGGCAGTCGAGTTGTTCCTCGAGAGTGCCGATGCAGAAGAGATCAAGCGTCGGCTTCGGACCGATATCTATGTAACGAGGATCGAAGCGAAGCATGGGTAGACTTCGAATCCCGTTGGGGCC
>DATFFM010000043.1:0-2625 GCA_035250005.1 Vicinamibacterales bacterium
GCCGTCGACGCCGCCGATCAGGATGTTGGGCCGCAGCCGGCGGACGTCGCGTCCGAACGCCGCCACCGCGCCATCGGTGGCGACGAGGAGCGGCAGCACGTCGAACCGCTCCGGGCCATCGACGGCCAGGAGCCGTGAATCGGCCGCCGATGCGTCGCGCACGAGCGCGAGCGCCTCGGGGCTGTCCCACGCATGCCCGTCGATGAGGGGACGACCGCTCCCATCGAGCGTGCCGCGCAGCCGGAGCAGTCGAGGGTAGCGCCGGGCGGTTCGAACCAGTTCGGGGCCGCTGATCCAGACGCGCCGGTCCTCCGGGATGCCGTTGGGCGTGATCTCGGCGCTGGTGAGCGGCTCGCCGGCCAGCGTCTTCACCGGGTAGCGCCACAAGCCCGCGACGTAGAGTCCCATCGACTTGTTTGGATGTCATGGCGGCGTCCGGTGTGACGCCGCCGAGCCGCTGTCACACCCGCTGTGTTCCCGGCATCAGAAGGGTGTGGAAATGCCACGGTGAAGGCGTGCAGGAGCGTACAGTGTCCTTCACCGTGAAGGCGTGCAGGGACGTGAAGGATGGAGGGAAGGAGCTCCTGCACGTTTTCCTTCATGCTCTCTTCATGTCTTCTATGAAGCGGCTGCCACAAGTCAAGCAACACGTGTTCGGGCTCTGAAGCTCACGACCTGCGTATGGGCCACGGCAAGAGCCGGGCGGCCTTCTATTCGCGCTCGTTTATCAGCCCGCTCTTGATCTTGATCTTGATCTTGATCTGCTCGGGCTCGGCGCCTCATGACATACGCAGGGGCGACGCAATCTTCACGACGGTTCTTCCCAGACCCTGGAATGAAACGCGTTCACCCCTACCTCGTGGCTTCACCTCTCTCTGCCGCGGACGCCTACGCCGCGCGCCTCTCGGTGTACACGGTCTCGTCCCGCCAGATCGCATAGAGAATCCGGCTGAGGCGTCGCGCCAAGGCGACGACCGCAATGCGTTTGCCGCGGCGCGCGGCGATCCGGTCGACCCACGCGCGCAGCGCGCCGCCTTTGTTGACCCGCCAGTGCACCCACGCCGCCTGCACCAGCACACTGCGGAGCGGCGACGGGCCCGCCTTGGTAATGTGCCCTCGATGCCGGCGGTCGGCCGAGCTATCCTCGCGCGGCACCAGGCCCATCGCGGCACTCACTTGCGTCGCGCTGCCAAACCGGGTCACGTCATCGACAAAGGCGCGAAACGAGGTCGCCACGATGAGCCCCACCCCCGGAACCGTCTGGAGCCGGCCGACGATCGGATCGGCGGCCGCCACCGCCGCGAGCGCCACATCGAAGGTGCGGATCTCGGTCGACAGCGTCGCCAGCGTCCGCGTCAGCGGCGCGATGGTCGCGGCCAGGCCCGGCGGCAGCTCGAGCGCCGTGACCGTCGCCGCAAACCGCTCACTCGTCGCCTTCGGGGCGCGATAGCCCTGCTGCCGGAGCAAGGCGCGGATGACGCTGATCGTCCCGGTGCGTGCTTGCACCAGTTGTTCGCGCGCGCGCAACACCTGCCGCGTCGCCCGCTGGGCGGCCGACGGGCGATAGGCCGCCCGATACCACCCCCGGCGATTGGCCTCCGCTAAGGCGGCGACGTCCCGCTGATCCGTTTTCACCCGGCGCTGCAACTCGCCATACATGGGCGCGAAATTGGGATCCGCGACGATCACCGCATATCCGCCGGCCTCCAGGCTCTGCGCCACCCATTCACTCTCCGTCCCGGCTTCGAGCAGGATGCGCACCGGCCCCACGCCCGTGAAGGCCCGCACCAACGCCGTCCGCTCCGTCACCACCTGACGATCGCGCAAGACGCGCCCCTCGTCGTCAATGATCCGAATTCGGCTGTGCTTGCTGTGGAGATCGATGGCACCATAGACCATGGCTGGCTGCTCCTTTGTAAATGCTCGGCTTCTGCCGAGCGCTGTTACTTGCTTGTGGAGCGTCACGCTACCACGCCACTAGTGGGCGGCCAGCCGCTTCATCTCATCTTCACGGTAGCGTTTTCGACAAGGATTCAGCTTCCACAAAGGAGACCAGGATGTCGGATCAACTGCAGAAACCGAAGCACATCGCGTGCGGTGACGTCGTCCCCGGCTGCGAGTTTACGGCGAGCGCGGCGACGGAAGACGAGCTCCTCCAGAAGGTCGTCGCGCATGCGGCCACGGCGCATGGCGTCACCGACGTCACGCCGGAGCTGGCGGCGAAGGTGAAGGCGGCGATCCGGACGTAGCCCTTGTTGCGCATGGTCGAGCCGGCGACGGATCCGACGGACGAGGCGCTCGTGTCGCGAGCCGCCGCCGGCGACGACCGCGCCTTCGAGGAGCTGGTCGCTCGCTACGAGGCGCGCGTGTTCCGGCTCGCCTGCCGCCTGACCAGCGAGACCGAGGCGCCGGACATCCTGCAGGAGACCTTTCTCCAGGTGTATCGTCATCTGGCGTCGTTTCGCGGCGACGCGCAGTTTCGTACCTGGATCTTCCGCATTACGACGAATGCCGCCTTGATGCACCGGCGCGGCCGCGCCCGCAGACCCGCGGAGCCCCTCGATCATTTCCTGCCGCGATTCGACGAGCGCGGGCAGCACGCGCACGGGCCCGAGGAATTGCAGA
>DATFFM010000044.1:0-3219 GCA_035250005.1 Vicinamibacterales bacterium
CGCCGGGTCCTGAGCCGCGCCTCTGGCGCCGGCACCTCGACGGCGCCAGACGGCGCGCTGATTCCGCTGGGTGGTTCAGATCCCGCCGCTGTGGTGCGTCCTGCGCGTTTCGATTCCGCTGGGTGGTTCAGGACACGCGCCTGGCGGCGAATCCGTGCGATATGAACCACCCAGCTGAATCAGCAGATTCGGTCGCTAGAACACCTTCGAGCACCACGGCGCGACGTCCGTTGCGAAGAGCCGGTCGGCAAGCGCCGCAGCGCCCGGGGCGAGCTCCTGCGCCCGGCCGGCACGAACGAGCCGCGACGCCGAAAACGTCCCCAGGTACATCGCCGCGAGATCGGTCGTGTCGAGCGCCAGGCCTGCGCCATGGCTCCCGTGCCTCACCCGTGCGCCATCGGGCCCGGCCTCGAGCGTCCAGGCGCCCGCGTTGTCGGGCATGAACGCATCGGCCAGCTCGAAGGTGAGCTCTCCGTCGGCGGCGTAGCGACGCCCTTCGAGGGCGCCGGCCACGTCGACGATCCGCAGCCAGAGCGCGTCGCCGATCATCGCCCCGAGACGCCGCGGCTCGGCAAGCCAGAGAAGGAGCGGGGAGTCGACCGGCACGTTCCAGGTGCTGGTCGTTGCCATCAGGTCAACATCGAAGGCGTAGCGCCAGAGGTCGCGTTCGGCGTGGCTCGATAGGCCCAGGAGCTCGTTCACGTCAAGCTTCCCGGCGGCGCCGCGCGGTCCCCACTTGCCGAAGATGCGGTAGGCGATGTAGCCATCCGGCATCCCGTCGGTCTCGTGGATGGCGTAGAAGCGCTGGCTGCCTCCGTTCCGGCTGTGCTCCGGATCGTGGAACGATTCGGCTTCCCAGTTCGCGGCCGATCGCGTGTAGCAGCCGGGGCGCGTCGGGCGGAATCGATCATAGATGTGCGGCATGAGGCGCGTCGCCTCGTCGCGCTCCACGAGCCGGACACTGCCGGCGGGCTCGAACGGCGTGCGGAAGGCGGTGCGATGGCGGTCGACGTCGAATGAGAGACCCAGCGTGGCGAGCCCGTACCCGAAACGCTGGTAGATGCCGCCCTCCGAGGCCCAGAGCACTGCCAGCGGCTCCCCGGCGGCGCGAACGTCGTCGAGCTGGCGCCGCATCAGCTGGCGGAGGATCCCGCGCCGCCGGTGCGTGGGATGGACGCCAACCGTCGTCACCCCCGCCGCCGGGAGCTCCGCGCCCGGAACGGTGAGGGAGAAGCTGAAGATGCCGGCGGCGCCGACCGGCCGGCCGCCGTCGTACGCTGCGAGCGCCCGAGCGGGTTCGTGCGCCGCCTCGAAGACCGGAAGGTCGGCCTCGTTGAAGCGCTCGCCGAACGCCACCCACACGAGGTCCGTCCAGCCGCGCGTGTCGCCTTCGAAGCGTCGAATCTCGATCTGCATCGGGTGATTATCGCGGCGTCGGCCTGAGCGCGGGGATCGTCGCGTATCATCGCCGCCCTGCACGGTCGGAGGCCCACGCGTGTTTCCGCTCAGCGACGACAACGAACCGAATCACGGCCCGGCGTACGTCACGCTGGCCCTCATCGCGCTCAACATCGTCGTCTTCCTGCTCTTCCAGGGCGGGGGCAGCGAGAACGAGTTCACCTATGCGTACAGCGCGATCCCGCGCGAGATCACGACCGGGGTCGACCTCACCACCCCCCAGCCGATCACGATCGACGGGCAGGAGTACGCGGTTCCGCAGGCGCCCGGGCCGGACCCGATCCAGCTCACACTGCTCACGAGCATGTTCATGCACGGGGACATCCTGCACATCGGCGGGAACATGCTTTTCCTCTGGGTGTTCGGCGACAACGTCGAGCACCGGGTCCGTCGCCTGAAGTACCTCGTCTTCTATCTCCTGGCCGGCGTCATCGCATCGCTCGCCCAGGTCGCGGTGAGCGCCAACTCGGTGATCCCGACGCTCGGCGCCTCCGGCGCGATCTCCGGGGTGCTCGGCGCGTACCTCGTCCTCTTCCCGGGGAACCGCGTGCTCGTCTTCATGCTGCGCTTCCTCGTGCGTGTCCCGGCCATCGTGGCCATCGGGCTGTGGGCGCTGCTCCAGCTGTTCCTGGGCGGCTCTCAGCTGTTCAGCGGGGTGGAGACCGGCGGCGGGGTGGCGTACATGGCGCATATCGGCGGATTCGTCTTCGGGCTCATTGCCGGCCTCGTGTTCCGCACCGTGTTCGGCGTTCCCGCGCGGCCACAGGGGATCCGTCTGGCACGCTAGGACCGATGTCTCCGCTCCAGCGCCCCGGCCGCGACCCGGGCCTCTTCGGCCCGGGATCGGCCGCATGGCGGGTCGATGCCGAGATGCTCATCCTCGCCGGCGGCACCTGTGCCCTGCTCATGCAGCTCGCCCACCCGGCCGTCGCCGCAGGCGTCGCCGAGCACAGCGACTTTCGCTCCGACCCGTTCGCGCGGCTCCGTCGGACACTGACCGCCACCTACGCCGTCGTCTTCGGCACGACGCCGCGCGCGGAGCGCGCGATCCAGCGCATGAACGCGATCCATGGGTCCGTGCGGGGAGCGGTGCCGGAGAGCGGCGCCGCCTACGACGCGCGCGACCCGGAGCTGCTGCTCTGGGTCCACGCCACGCTCATCGATACGGCGCTGCGTGTCACCGACACGTTCGTCCGTCGCCTCTCCCCCGACGAGGCGCAGGCGTACCACGACGAATCGAAGGTCATCGCCTACGCCCTGGGCGTGCCCGAGGCGCGGATGCCATCAACCCTCGGAGAGCTGCGCGCCTGGATGGGGGAGCAGGTCGCCTCCGGCAGGGTCGCGGTGAGCCCCACCGCCCGCGAGCTCCGCGACGCGGTCCTCTATCCGACCGCCATCCTGCCGCGCTGGGCCTGGGACCTCGGCCATCTCGTCTCGATGGGCGTCATGCCGCCCGAGCTGCGCCGCGCGTACGGCCTGCCGTGGTCGGAAGCGCGGGAGCGTGGAGTCGATCGCTTCGCCGCTGCCTCGCGCCTCATCTGGCCGCGTCTACCCCGCCGGCTGCGGACCGTCCCGCAGGCGCAGCGTGCGGAACGTCGCATGATCGGCTGACCGGCCCTCCCTGGAGATTCCGGATGTCCAGGGGGGCGCGGCGGGCATTAAGCGGCGTTCCGGTATCATCGGGCCAGCCCAGACCATCCCCGAGGGTTCCCTCCCGCGTGCGCCTGCGCGCGGTCGTTCGTGAGGACGTCTTGACCGGGT
>DATFFM010000045.1:0-6016 GCA_035250005.1 Vicinamibacterales bacterium
TTGCCGGGATTCTTGCCATCATGGGCAACCTCGCCAGACGCGGACTCCTCCCGCGCACGCGGCCCATCCTGCCCGGCGAGTCCGCCGTCTCAGACTGACCGACTCAAAGTTCTTACGCGCCTGGTTCCAAGGGTCCTTGACAAGTTACTACGTAAGACGTAGTATTCCGCAAGACGTAATACGTGGGACGTAGCAGCCATGAGAAATCGCGATCTGGATCAGGAACTCGAGGACTTCGGCCGTTTTTCGGAACCGGCCGTGCTCGTGCTCATCAGTCTGGCCGACGGCCCCAAGCACGGGTATGCCATGACCGAGGACATTGCGTTGCTCGCGGACGTGCGGCTGGGGCCGGGAACGCTGTACGGCGCGATTGCCCGGCTCGAATCCCGGGGACTGATCAAGGGGATCGGATCCGAAGACCGCCGGAACCCGTACCGCATGACAGCGCTCGGAGAGAAAGCGCTGCGCCTCCGCCTGGCGACGCTCGAGGCCGTGGCGCGCGCCGGACGCCAGCGTCTGTCCACCTCCGAGGCCTAGATGGCGGCCATGACCTCGGTGCTCATTCGTCTCTATCCGCGCGCCTGGCGCGAGCGCTACGGCGGCGAAATGCGCGAGCTGCTCGCGTCACAGAAACTCTCGCTTCGGACGTTCACGGACCTCGTGGCCGGCGCCGTCGACGCCAGGATGAACCCGCAACAACTGCCGGCGGCACTGCCCGGCAGAATGGAAGGATCAACGATCATGGTACGAGCATTTCGCTGCGCGCCTCAGGGAGTGACGGTCCGGGATCAATGGCGCGGCGCCGCGTGGATGGCCGGTGGCAGCATCGCGCTCACCGCCTTCGGCATCCTGTTGAAGATGAAGATCGGTCCGAACGCGCTGTCGGAAGGCCTCATGTACGCCGCGTTCCCGGCGGCGCTGATGCTCTCCTCGGAATGCACCTATCTGAGGCCCTATTCACCCGCCGCGCGGAAAGTGATGTCGTTCGGCGGCGCGGCGTTCGTCGTCGTCATCATCTGGATCGCCGTTCTCATAGGGGACCGGATCTGACCGTCACTTGCTTTTCATCTCGGAGAAGGCGAACAGGAAGTCGACGTAGTACTTTTCGACCTGCGCGAGGCCGGCAACCCGCGACCCGGCCCGGGGCTCGATGACCATGTACTCGTTGGGCGCGTGGGCGCCGGCGCCGTGCCCGAGCGCGCCCATGACCATCGGCAGTTTCAGCCGGTCGGTGAAAATGTAGTAGGGGGCGCTGCCGGCGAGGCGCGGCGCCACCGACGGCGTCACGCCGTACTTGTTGAACACGCTGATCGCGGCATGGACGATCGGGGTCTCGACCGACGTCTGTGCCGGCGCGTAGCCCGAGATCTTGCGGATCCTGACATCCGTGAACCCCTTCGCGTCGAGATGCCGGCGGATCAAGTCGAGCTGCCCGTCCGGCGTCTGGTTCGGCACCAAGCGCGAATCGAGCCGGGCGCGGGCGACGTGCGGCAGAATGGTCTTCATCCCCTCGCCGCTGTAGCCGCTCCACATCCCGTTGATGTTGATGGTGGTCGTGAACAGCAGTTGCGCGCTGAGATCGCGTCCGGAAAGGTCGTTCAGCCATCGCTCCACGCCCAGCGCTTTCCGCTGGCCGTCGGCGTCGCCCGCCCGCTTCACGATCCCGTTGACGAGCCGTTGCTCCTCGACCGTTGGCTGCCGGATCGCATCGTAGTACCCGGGCACCAGGATCGTGTTGCCGTCGGGCGTGGTCAGGCTGGCGAGTGCCTGCGTCAGCCGCCACGCGGGCGCATCGACGATCGCCTTGAGCGAGCTGTGGATCTCGGCCCGTGTCGGCCCGCCGTGCGGTCCACCCGCGGCCTCGACCTCGAACGCCACGATGCCCTTGACGCCAAGCGGCAGCGACACGGCCCCGCTCCCGTCCTGCGCGTTGAGCGGGAAGAACACCCCGTCAGCCTTCAGCAGCCGCGCCTCGTACTTCTCGATGACTTCGGCGTAGTTCGGCGAGCCCAGTTCTTCTTCTCCCTCCGCGACGACGAGAAGATTGACCGGGAGCTTGCCGCGCGTCCTGATGATCGAGTCCACGGCGTTGAGAAACGCGCGCTCGGGTCCTTTCTGATTCGTCGCGCCGCGCGCCATGAGCACCTTCCCGAGGGGGCCCTCGACCAGCGCGCCGTCGAATGCCGGCACATTCCAGCCCGTCTCTTCCGGCTGGACGTCGTACATCAGATAGACGACCAGGGTTCGTGGGGCGCCGGCGTCGTAAAAGCCAAAGACGCCCGGGTGCCCGCTCGTTGGCACGAGGGCGACCTCCTGGAACCCGAGCGCGCGCAGATCGGCGGCAAGCAGGTTGGCCATCTCGGCGATGCCGCGCTTCTGGGCACTGACCGACGGCTGCCGCACCCACCGCTGCAGCTGCGCAATGTGCGCCTCGATGCTGGCGTCGATGTGCTTGTACACATCGTCGTGCCTGCCTGCGTACGGGGGGATCCGCGAAGCGTCGAACGCTTCGTCGGTTGTGAAACGGATGGATGGCGGACGAGTCTCCTGAGCGGCCGCGGCGAGCGGAAGCGCCCAAGCGAACGTCACGACCAGGACACCGGCCGTCAGGCGCAAGCCTCGAGAGTCAGATCTGATCGACATGGAGGCAATTATCAGGCATGGTGGGCCCTCCGCAAGGTGCTCACATCCTTGCTCCTCTTGTGGGGTATAGTTCGGCCTCCAATGTCCCCGGAGCCATCGTCCGGTCGCCGCTCTTTTTCGCATTACGAGATCCTGGCGCCGCTCGGCAAGGGCGGGATGGGCGAGGTGTACGTCGCGTTCGACACCACGCTGCAGCGGAAGGTCGCGCTGAAGGCGGTACGCCAGGACCGCCGTCTCGACGACGAGGCGCGGGCCCGTCTGTTGCGCGAAGCGCGGATCCTGTCTCAGCTCGATCATCCGGGCATCTGCCGCGTGTACGACTACGTGTCGGACGAGGGCACCGACTATCTCGTCCTCGAGCTGATCGAGGGGGAGAGCCTGCGCGACGCGATGCGGCGGCCGCTCCCGCAGGCGGCGAAGATGCCCATCGCCGACCAGGTCGCCCAGGCGCTGGTCGTCGCGCACGCGGCAGGAATTATCCATCGCGACCTCAAACCCGAAAACATCATGCTGCTGCCCGACGGCAGCGCGAAGGTCCTCGACTTCGGGCTCGCGCGGTCGTTCGAGGCGCCGGTGGCCGGCGGCGCTGGTGGCCCACGCGTGCCTGCCACGATTGGCGCGCAATTCGACAGCGCCAGCGAAACGATCGCGGGATCCGACTGGAAGGCGAGCGGCGCCGGGTCCCCGGTCAACACGGTCCGCGGCGTCCTCCTCGGCTCGCCGGGTTACATGAGTCCCGAACAGGCGGCGGGGGAGCCGGCGACGTCGCAAAGCGACATGTACGCGTTCGGTCTGCTGCTCCAGGAGCTCTTTACCGGCGTGTCGGCCTACGACCTGTCGACGGACCTGCCGACGCTGCTCGAGCACGCCCGGAGCGGCAAGACGCGCGAGCTCACGGGCGTCGGACGCGACCTGGCGGACCTGATTGCGCGGCTGAAATCGGTTGCGCCCTCGCAGCGCCCGACGGCGCTGGACGCGATGGAGTGGCTGCGGCGGATCCGCGAAAAGCCGGCGAGGCGCCTTCGCTACGGGCTCGTCGCCGCCCTGCTGCTGATCGCGGCCGCCGGGGCCGTGAAGTACACGATCGATCTCGAGCGCGAACGAACCGCGGCTGTCCTGGCGCGCGAGGACGCGAATCGTCGGCGCGAGCAGGCCGAAGGGCTCATCGGCTTCATGCTCGGTGACCTTCGCAGCAAGCTCCAGCGCGTCGGCCGCCTCGATGTCCTGGACGACGTCGGCGGCCGCGCGATGGCGTATTTCGCGGCGGTGCCGCCGGCCGATCTGACCGACGAAGAGCTTTTCCGCCGGTCCCAGGCCGTCCACCAGATCGGGCAGGTCCGCATGGCGCGCGGCGACCTGAAGGGGGCCGCCGCGATGTTCGCGGAGTCGCTCGACCTGGTGACGTCGCTGGCAGTGCGGAGTCCGGCAAATGCCGACTGGCAGGTCGGCCTCGCCACCAGCCACTTCTACGTCGGCGACGCACTTCGACTTCAAGGAGATCTGGACGGCGCGATGCGCCATTTCAGCGCCTATCGCGACATTGCTGCCGCCCTCGTGAATCGCGACGCGAAGAACCCGGAGTGGCTGCTCGAGCTCTCCTACGGACACAGCAACGTCGCGGCGGTGCTCGAAGCACGCGGCGACCTCGAGGGCGCGCGCGCCGAGCTCTCGAACAGCCTCGACATCAACCGGCGCCTCCTCGCGCTGAAGTCCGACAATCGCGAATGGCAGGAGGCCCTGGCGACGGTCCACAACCGGCTCGCCGTCGTCCTCGAGAAAATGGGCGACCCCCGCACGGCGCTCGACCACCACCTCGAGGACTTCGCGGTCCGCAAGGCGCTGCTGGACCGCCATCCCCACGACGCCACCGCCCGGCGAAAGCTCGCCGACGCGGCCAGTTATGTCGGGCTCCTCTATCGCGATGGGGGAGACGATGCGCGGGCGCTCGAGTATCACCAGCTGCGGCTGGCGACGCTGGAGGCGCTGGTGGCGCGGGATCCCGCGAACGCCGACTGGCAGCGGGAGCTCGGCATCGCGGAAGTCCGCATGGCGACCGTGCAGCGTCTTCGTGGCGATTTGAAGGACGCCGCGGCGCGGGCCGAGCGGGCCGCCCGCATCCTGCGTGCGCTCGCCGGGCAGGATCCGGCGCACACGCGGCGCCAGCGGGATGCCGCCGACGCCGAGGTAGAATTGGCGGCCGTGCACCTCGAATCGCGCCAGACTACCGGGGCGCTCGGCGCCGCCTCTCGGGCGACCACGGCCCTCGACGCACTGCTGCAAAAGAACCCGAATGACGTAGAGAGCCGGCGACTGCTCGCGGAGGCGCATCTCGGCTCCGCCGAGGCACTGGCGCGGCAAGGGGCGCACGCCCGCGCGAAGGAGGCCCTCGAGCGCGCCCGGGCGGCGCTCGAAGAGCGGGCCTCCACCGTCAGGGAACGGCGGTTTCAGCGGACCTGGGCGCTGGTGCTGCGGGGACTCGGCAGATCACAGGAGGCGGAAGCTGTCGCCGCGCGCCTGCGCGACAGTGGATTTCGTCCATTCACTCCCTGAGCGGGAGAAGGAGCAGTCATGACACAATCGGTTACGGTACAGTCGGTCACGGTCACATTCGACTACAACGGCGGCACCCCGATCTGGACGGTGCCCAGTCCGATCGTTGTGAATCACGGCGAGATCGATCTCATCCAGTGGAATCTCACCTGCCTCAATCTGCCGGCCAACACGACAGGAAGGTTTGCGTTGACGAATGCGGTCAACTTCGTAACGCGCAAGGCTGGCGTGAATGGCGATACCTGGACGGGTCCCGGTCCGCAGCGCGCCAACGATACTCAGGTGGAAGTCGAAGATGACAACCGTGGACCGTCGACGACGAAGGAGTACTTCTACTCGATCAACATCGAAACCGTCGCCGGCGATGGCACAACCACGGCGTGGACGGACGATCCGCAGGTCGAGAACCCTGGTGGGTAGTGTACCGCCGGGGCTCGGCCCCACCGTCAGCATCACACCGGGCTGATGACCAGGCGCCAATGGCCCGTTGCGGCCGGCGGGGTTCCAGCAGGAAGCAAGAAGGCCGCAGGCACGTCGTGCTGCGGCCTTTTTGCTTGGGAGTCTGGAGTCTGGAGGTTGAAAGTTGACCGCGTCAGTCCCTACTTGCCCGCCGCCATCGACGACAGGAACTCGGCGTTGTTCTTCGTCTTGCCCATCTTCGACAGCAGCAGTTCCATCGCCTCGACAGGGGAGAGCGGGGTGAGCACCTTGCGGAGCACCCACACGCGGTTGAGGTCGTCCTTCGGCAGCAGGAGCTCTTCCTTCCGCGTGCCGCTCTTCTGGATGTCGATCGCCGGGAAGACCCGGCGGTCCGCCAGCTTCC
>DATFFM010000046.1:0-68018 GCA_035250005.1 Vicinamibacterales bacterium
CGCTCGACCCGCCCGAAGTCACGGCGGTCACGCCGACCCTCGATCCGCGGCTCGTGGCCGCGCTCGCGCCCCAGGCGCCGGCCGCAGAGCGGTACCGGCTGCTGCGCACGCGGATCAAGCGGGCGGAGAACGGCCGGCCGCTGCGGGCGATCGTCGTCACCAGCCCCGGGCAGGGAGACGGCAAGAGCCTCACCGCGGCGAACCTGGCGCTGACCATGGCGATGGAGTTCCATGAGCGGGTGCTCCTCCTCGACGCCGATCTGCGCCGTCCCTCGGTGGCGCGGCTGTTCGGCCTGTCAGAGGGACCGGGTTTGTCGGAGGTCCTTCTCGGTCTCCACGACGTCGACGCCGCACTCGTCCAGCTGGCCGACCTGCATCTCACCGTGATGCCGGCGGGCAGCCCCGCGGCACAGCCGGCCGAACTGCTCGGATCGGCCGCGATGCGGCGGGTGCTGGACGCGCTCCGCTCGCGATTCGACCGGATCCTCATCGACATGCCCCCGGTCGGGCCGCTCGCCGACGTCCATGTGCTGTCACCGATGATGGACGGCCTGCTCATGGTCGTGCGCGCCGGGATGACGCCGAAGCCGGCAATCGAACGCGCGCTCTCCGGCCTCGACATGAACAAGGTGCTCGGCCTCGTGCTCAACGCCGCCGACGATTCGCGCGACGGCTACGGCAACGACGGCTACGGCTACATCGGAGGCTGAGACTCTCAGGGAATACGGTCATGCAGGTCTTCAACCGGCACGTCTCGACTCGCGGACTCACCGTCTTCTGGGCGGAACTGCTGCTGATCTCCGGATCGGTCGCGGTCGCGGCCGCCTTTCAGGGCACGCCCGATCTCGCCGGCAATCTCTGGAAGGTCGGACTCGTCACGGTTGTCTGCCAGTTGTGCCTCTATTACAACGACTTCTACGACCTCACGCTCGTCCATTCGAACCGCGAGCTGATCGTGCGGCTGCTCCAGGCGGTCGGCGCCGCGTCGATCGTGCTGGCGGCGCTCTATTTCACCGTGCCGGCGCTGATGATCGGCGACGGGATCTTCGTCTCGGCGCTCGTGGTCTTCGTCGTCGGCATCCTGGGCTGGCGGCTGTTGTTCAACAGCCTCACCCGCTCCCTCCATCTCGAAGAGCGGATCCTCGTCGTCGGCACCGGCGACGCCGCGCGCAAGGTCACACGCCAGATCCTCGATCAGAAGGACTTCGCCTATCGCGTCATCGGGTTCATCGACGACGACCCGCGGCGGATCGGCGAGCGCATCGTGAACCCCGGGATCGTCGGTACACCGGCCGACATCCCCAGGCTGATCGCCGAGCACCAGATCGACCGCATCATCGTCGGGCTGACCGACCGGCGCGGCAGATTGCCGGTCGACGCGCTGCTGCACGCCAAGATGAGCGGGGTCAGGGTCGAGGACGCGACAACGACCTACGAGCGCGTGACCGGCAAGATCCTGATCGACGATCTGCGCCCGAGCTGGCTGATCTTCTCGGACGGGTTCCGCGTCTCGCGGCTCACGCGCTGGCTGAAACGCGGGATCGACCTCGCTCTGTCGGTGGTGCTCGCGCTCGTGGCCGCGCCCGTCATGCTGCTGACGGCGATCGCGATCGCTCTCGAGTCCGGCTTTCCGGTGCTGTACTGCCAGGAGCGCGTCGGGGAGAACGGCCGGACGTTCACCCTGTGCAAGTTCCGGTCGATGCGGATGGACGCCGAACAAAGCGGGGGCCCGGTGTGGGCCAGGGCGGGCGACGACCGTGTGACCGGCGTCGGCCGGTTCATTCGCAAGACCCGCCTCGACGAGCTGCCGCAGCTGTGGAACGTGGTCCGCGGCAACATGAGCTTCGTGGGGCCGCGGCCGGAGCGGCCGTTCTTCGTCGCGGAGCTCGCGAAGGAGATCCCGTTCTATCAGCAGCGCCACGCCGTGAAACCGGGCATCACCGGCTGGGCGCAGGTGAAGTACCGCTACGGAGCGTCGATCGAGGACGCAACCGAGAAGCTCCGGTACGACCTGTACTACATCAAGCACCTCTCGGTGTTCTTCGACCTGACGATCGTGTTCGACACCGTGAAGGTCGTGCTGTTTCGAAAGGGGGCGGCATGAGGATGCCGCCGGTCGCGCGCGCAGTCATCCTTGCGGCCGGCAAGGGCTCGCGCCTGAACGGGGCTTCGGACGAAGTACCGAAATGTCTGGTGCAGCTCGGGGGTGTGTCGCTGATCGGGCGCCAGATCCGGGTGCTGCGCGACGCCGGCATCGATGACATCGTCGTGGTCGTCGGCTGCCAGGCGGACCGCGTGCGCCGGGCGTGCGGCCACGACGTGACTTACATCGAGAACGTCCGCTACGCCCAGACGAACAGCCTCTATTCCCTCTGGATGGCACGACCTCTGCTATATCGAGGATTCGTGGTCCTGAACTGTGACGTCCTTTTCCACCCGGCCCTGTTGACCGACCTCCTGGCGTCGCGTCATGAGAATGCGCTGCTCCTCGGGTATCGCGACGCTTCTCAGCCCGCTTATGGCGATGAAGAAATGAAGGTCAAGGTCCACCGCGGCCGGGTGGCGGACATGTCCAAGGAGATGGCCCCCGCGGAGGCGGACGGCGAGAACCTCGGCATCGTCAAGTTCGGTGCCCGGGGCGCCGCCGCCCTCGTCGACATCATGGACGGGCTGATCGCCGAAGGGCGGTTGCGTGACTGGGCTCCGCGCGCCTTCGCTGTATTCGCGCGGACGCATGCGCTCCACGCCGTCGGGACGCGCGGTCTGCCCTGGATCGAGATCGACTTCCCCGAAGACTTCGACCGTGCCCGGCACGAGATCCTGCCAGCGATCGAGCAGGACGAGTCTCGGCCCTCCACGTGCGACCGCGCGGTGATCTCGCCGGGCGTTTCCTGAACACCGTCATGCTGCCTGCCCACCGCCCACTCGCCGACGCGTCGCGCCAGACGGAATCCGTCCGGAACGGGGCGCCGCGCATCGTCGCGATCGGGGGCGGTACCGGTCTGCCGAACGTGCTCCGCGGTCTGCGTCCGCTGCTCTACGACGTCAGGGATGGTGAAGGGACGCCGCCGCGCGACCGGCTCGTCGCCGTCGTGGCGACATCCGACGACGGGGGGAGCTCCGGCCGCCTGCGGGCCGAGTTCAATATCGTGCCGCCGGGCGACATCCGGAACTGTCTGGCGGCATTGTCGGACAACCATGCGCTGATCGCCGACATCTTCCAGTACCGATTCGGCTCCGGCCAGGGCCTCAACGGCCATCCGATCGGCAACCTGGTCATCACGGCGCTCGCCGATGTGACCAACGACTTCGCGCGCGCCGTGGAGATCGCCGCCCGCGTCGTCGGAGCGCGCGGCACGGTGCTCCCCGCCACCCGCGAGATGGTCACCCTGGTCGCGGAGTTCGAGGACGGCCGGGTCGTCAGC
This sequence comes from Vicinamibacterales bacterium, assembly GCA_035250005.1. Lineage (GTDB taxonomy): Bacteria > Acidobacteriota > Vicinamibacteria > Vicinamibacterales > 2-12-FULL-66-21 > JACDCA01. The sequence goes on from DATFFM010000046.1 coordinate 3,426, forward strand.
GGCGAAACGGCGATCTCGAGGGGCGGCGGCCGCATCCGGCAGCTCTCCCTGCTGCCCGAGCGGCCGCACTGCCTGCCCGACAGCTCGCAGGCCCTGCTCAAGGCCGATGTGATCGTCGCAGGGCCGGGCAGCCTGTACACCAGCATTCTGCCGCCGCTCCTCGTCCCGGAGCTGCGGGACGCCATGCACAAGACCCGGGCGATCCGGATCTTCGTGGCGAACCTGATGACCGAGCCTGGCGAAACCGACGACTACACCGCGCTCGACCAGCTGCTCGCCATCGAACGCCACCTCGGCGCGCAGCTGTTCGACTGCGTCATGTACAACACGAGCCCGGTCCCCGAAGCGCTCGCGGCGAGCTACGCGGCGCGCGGCGCGCGGCCGGTCGTCACCGGCAACTTCGAGCTGGCGGCGCTCGAGCGGTTCGGAATCCGCCCGATCGGTGTGCCGCTCGTGTCAGAACACCCTGCGGGAAAGATTCGTCACCACCCCGACCGCCTGGCGGCAGCCATCATCGCCATGGCGCACGGCAAGCTCGGCGCCTGGCGGAGCCGGGTGGAGGCGGGAGGCATCTGAATGTATGAACGGTTCTACGAGCTCCGGGAGCGGCCTTTCGCGCTGAGCCCGGATCCGGATTATCTCTATCCCAGCCGCGTGCACCGGGAGGCGCTGGACTACCTGCGCTACGGCCTCGAAAGCCACGCCGGATTCGTCGTCATTACCGGCGAGATCGGGTCGGGCAAGACCACCCTGCTGCAGACGCTGCTCCGCGGTCTCGACAGCCAGACCACCGTCGGGCGGATCGTCAACACCCTCCTGGAGCCCCGGGAGCTGCTCGAAACGATCATGATCGATTTCGGGCTCGATCCGACCGGCAAGACCAAGCCGCTGCTGCTCAGGGATCTTGCGCAGTATCTCGTCGATCAGCGGCTGGCGGGCCGGATGGTCCTGCTCGTGATCGACGAGGCGCAGAACCTGACCCTGCCGGCGCTCGAAGAGCTCCGCATGCTCTCGAATCTCGAGACCGAGAAATCGAAGCTCCTGCAGATCGTTCTCATCGGCCAGCCGGACCTGCGCGAGAAGCTCGGCGCACCGGAGCTCGAGCAGCTGCGGCAGCGGGTCACGGTGAGCTATCACCTGACGCCGCTCGACGCCGACGAGACGGCCAAGTACATCAACCACCGCCTGCGCCGGGCGGCGCTCGGCCCGCCAGTGGAGTTTCCGCGCGAGGCGACCGATGCGATCCATGCGCGCAGCCGAGGCGTGCCCCGCATCATCAACGTCATCTGCGACGCGGCGCTGGTCTTCGGCTACGCGGAAGAACGGCGGGCGGTCGACGTCGGTCTCGTCCGGGAAGTGCTCGGCGAGCTGGAGGCGACGAACGTGCTGCCGCCGGTCGGCTCGGTCAACATGACCGAGTCCGCCCCCGCGCCCGCCCCGGTGGCAGTGGCGGCCGCGGGACCGCTGCCCCTGGCGGCCCACGCCCGGCCCGAGCGGGGGTCGGAAGCGCGGGTCGACGCCGCCCTGCTTCGCGATATCAGTCTTCGGTCGGCGGAGCTCGATCAGCGCGAGCAGGCGCTTTGCCAGCGCGAGCGTGAGCTCGCCGACCAGCGCCGGATCCTTGCGGAGGAGTACCGCCTGCTCCGGTCCCGCACGGCCGGCTCCCCGGGGGGCTATACGCCGCCGCAGTCCGTGCGGGTGCAGGTCCAGGGGCCGTTCCGGTCGGCGATCGACCGGCCGGAGTCGTTCTGGCAGCGCGTCAAGCGGATAATGCTGGGAGCATCGTCTCCCGCGATGGAATAGCGGCCCTACAACCTGAGGAGTCAGTCATGTCAGCGCTCGGCGCGTCCCTGCTCGAGAAGATTCAGTCACGCAGCGCCAGGACCGGAGTCGTCGGTCTCGGCTACGTGGGTCTGCCGCTCGCGGTGGAACTGGCGAAAGCCGGCTTCCCCACGACCGGCATCGACCTGGACGCCCGCAAGGTCCAGGCGATCGCCGAAGGCCGCTCCTACATCCCCGACGTCGCGACGAGCGATGTGCTGGCCCTGCAGCGCGCCGGCACGCTGACCGCCACGACCGACTTCGCGGTCGTGAAGGAGCTCGACACGATCAACATCTGCGTGCCGACGCCGCTCCGCAAGACCAAGGACCCCGACATGTCCTACATCGTGTCCGCGGTCGAAGCGATCGCGCAGCACCTGCACCCGGGCATGCTCGTCATCCTCGAATCGACGACCTATCCGGGCACCACCGACGAAGTCGTGCAGCCGCTGCTGGAGGCGACAGGTCTGAAGGCCGGCGTGGACTTCTTCATTGCGTTCTCTCCTGAACGTGTCGATCCGGGCAATCCGACCTTTCACACCCACAACGTCCCGAAGGTGGTCGGCGGCCTGACGCCGACCTGCTCCCGGCTGGCCGCCGCGCTCTACGGCTCGGCGATCCAGACCATCGTGCCGGTCAGCTCGACGCGTGTGGCCGAGATGGTGAAGCTGCTGGAGAACACGTTCCGGGCGGTGAACATCGGCCTCGTGAACGAGCTCGCGCTCATGTGCGACCGCATGAAGATCGACGTCTGGGAAGTCGTCGATGCGGCCCGGACGAAGCCGTTCGGTTTCATGGCTTTCTACCCCGGCCCGGGTCTGGGCGGGCACTGCATCCCCATCGATCCGTTCTACCTGTCGTGGAAGGCGAAGCAGAGCGGATTCGATCCGCGCTTCATCGAGCTGGCGGGCCACATCAACGCGGGCATGCCTCATTACGTCGTGGAGAAGGTCGCGGATGCGCTGAACACACGCCGCAAGTCGATCAATGGCTCCAGCGTCCTGATCGCCGGGGTGGCCTACAAACGCGACATCGACGACATGCGCGAGTCTCCCGCGCTCGACATCATGGGGCTGCTCCACGCGAAGGGAGCCAAGGTGGCCTACGCCGATCCCTACGTGCCCGAGGTCCACGGGCGTGAGTGGCCGGGCGGGTTCGACGTGAAAGCCGTCGACATGACCCGGGGCTCGATCGGCCAGTACGACTGCGTCGTCATCGCGACCGAGCACAAGGCGTTCGACTACGCGGCCCTGGTGGCCGAGGCAGAGCTCATCGTCGACACCCGCAACGCCATCAAGGAGCCGCATTCTCACGTGTTCAAGCTCGGCGCGCCGAACCCGGAGGCGCACGGCGCCCGGATCGCGGTCACCTGATCGACGCACGTCATGAAAACGATCTTCTGGCTCTCGGCCGTCGTCGTCGTTTACGTCTATGCCGGCTACCCCCTGCTGCTCGCGGCGTGGGCGGGGCTGGTGCGGCGCCGGCCGCGGCAGCCGGCAGACGTCTCGACGTGGCCGGCGATCTCGATCGTGGTCGCCGCCCGCAACGAGGCCCGGCGGCTCCCGCGGCGGATTGCCAACCTGCGTGAGATCACCTATCCCGGGCCGCGCGAGATCATTGTCGTGTCCGACGGATCCACCGACGCCACCGCGGCGGCCGTCGAGGGGTTTGGCGGGGACGTGCGCCTGGTCGAGCTGCCGGCGGGCGGCAAGCCGCTCGCGCTCAACGCGGGCGTGGCGGCCGCCCGCGGCGAGATCATCGTGTTCGCCGACGCCCGCCAGCAGTTCGCTCCGGACGCCCTCATGCACCTGGTCGCGGGTTTCGCCGATCCGCAGGTCGGCGCGGTCACGGGCGAGCTGGTCCTCGACGCCGAAGAACGCTCCACGCCGTCGACCGGCTCATCGCAGGCGGGTTCGACAGGCTCACCGCAGGCGGGTTCGACCGTCGGCGACGGGGTTGGTCTTTACTGGAGGTACGAGAAGTCGCTAAGGCGGAACGAGAGCCGGGTCTGGTCGACGCTCGGCGCAACCGGAGCGATCTATGCCATGCGGCGAAGCCTCTGGCGGCGTTTGCCGGCCGACACTTTGCTGGACGACGTGCTGGCGCCGATGCGTGCAGTGCTGGCCGGATCGCGCATCGTGTTCGAGGAGCGGGCCCGCGCCTTCGACCGCGCTTCGGTGGATTCGGCGGCGGAGTGGCGACGCAAGGTGCGCACGCTGGCCGGGAACTACCAGATCCTCGCGCAGGAGCCGCGCCTGTTGCTGCCGGTCGCCAATCCCGTGTGGATCCAGTATCTCTCCCACAAAGTCGGGCGGTTGGTCGTGCCGTGGGCGCTTGCCGGGGCACTGCTGGCGAGCGCGGCGCTCATGTTCGATGGCTGGCTGTATGCGTTCGCTTTCATCGCCCAGGCCGGTTTCTACGGACTCGCCTGCTACGGCGGCTGGTCGGAACATCGGGCGCGCACTGGTTCGTGCGGCGCCGCGCTGACGGGAGTCGCGCGATGACCGCGCTAGACCGGCTCGCTCGCGTGGCATTCACCTTCGTCATGATGAACGCGGCGGCAATCGCCGGCCTGTTCGCGCTGCGGCGCGGACGCGATGTCTGGACATCGGGTAGATGACTGAGCGACTCGTATTCGGGTACGGCACCGAGCGGCACGTCGGCCAGACACCGGACCCGCCCTCGCTGCGCCCCGGTGAGCAGGGTCCCGCGCCGACTCCGGAGACGCCGCGGCCCGCCGGGAAGCGGGAGCGCCGAGACTGGGCGTTCACCGGACTGCTGGCCTTCACCGCGGCGCTGTACTTCAGGCCGCAGGACCAGATCCCCGGCTTCGCCTGGGTCCCGTTCGCCGAGATCTCCGCGATCATCGGGCTGGCCGCGATGGCCTATGGGCGGGTGACGCGTGGCCTCAGTCTGACCCGGCTCACGCCCGAGCTGATCGGTATCGCGGCGCTCGGCTTCGTCATCCTGCTGACCGCGCCTTTCTCGATCTGGCCAGGGGGCGCGGTCGGCACCTTCACGAACGTGTTCGTGAAGGTGCTGCTCATCTACATGCTGATGGTCAATACGCTGACCTCGCCGGACCGGCTGCACCGGTTCATGCGTCTGGTCATGCTGGTCACCGGCTACATCGCAACCCGCGCGATGTTCGATTACCTGCGGGGTATCAACCTGATCGAAAACGGCCGCGTTCAGGGGGCCATCGGCGGGATGTTCCAGAACCCGAACGACCTCGCGCTCAACATGGTCGCGGTGCTGCCCCTGAGCGTGCTGGTGGCAATCCGCTCCAAAACGACGGCCGGCAAACTCGGCGCCGCGTTCCTGGGATGCATGATGATCGGGGCCGTCACGGCGACGCATTCGCGCGGCGGATTTGTCGGCTTGGCGGTGATGGTGCTGATCCTCGGCGTGCAACTGGCCCGGCGGCAGCCCGCCGCGGCGGGAGCGGGCGCTCTCGTCATCCTGCTGGCGTTGCCGTTCACGCCCAGCTCGTACTGGGAGCGGGTCTCGAGCATCACCGACAGCAGCCTGGACGCCTCTGGATCGCGCGAAGCCCGCCGGATTCTGCTGAGGGAAGCGTGGCGGACCTTCCTCCACTTCCCGTTGTACGGCGTGGGCGCTGCACAATTCCCGAACTACAACCCGCCCGGCCGGGTCGAAACCTGGCGCGAGACGCACAACGTCGTGCTGCAGGTGGCCTCCGAGCTGGGCGTTTTCGGGCTCCTGGCCTTCGGGTTCCTGCTGGTGCGCGCCTTCGCCGCCGGCCGAATCACGAGGCGCTTGCTCCGCCGCGCCTCGGGGGCGGCGCCGCCGCGCTGGCCGGGGGCGGCGAACATCCGCGCGGGGCAGCCCGCGGTGATCTCGCCGGACGAACGCCAGTATCTGGACGCCCACGCCGGGGCGATGATGGCCGCCGTAATCGGCTGGTTCGTGTGCGCCCTGTTCGCTTCGGTGGCCTACAGCTGGACGTTCTATTACCTGCTGGCGCTGGCTGCCGCGCCGCACACGATTCTTGCCGACCGTCTGGCGCAGCACGCGCCCGCGCGCAGGACCACTGCGACGCGCCTCGCGGAGGTGAGAGTGTGAGCACCTCGCCGGCTCCGCATCGGCGAGGCGCCGCGCCGGCCGTCAGCGTGGTCATGCCGGCCTACAACGTGGGTCCCTATATCGCGGACGCCATCACCTCGGTACGTGACCAGACCTTCCCCGATTTCGAGCTGCTGGTGGTCGACGACGGATCGATCGACGACACCGCCGACATCGCGGGCCGCTTCGCCGCAGCCGACAGCCGCATCACCGTTCTGCGCCAGGACAATCGGGGGCTCGCGGCTGCCCGGAATACCGCGTTGCGGCACGCGCGCGGCGGTCTGCTGGCGCTCCTGGACAGCGACGATCTCTGGACCCCGCGCTTTCTCGAGGCGCAGATTGCGCTGCTCGAGGAGCGGCCGGCCATCGACATCGTGACCGGCAACGGATGGACGCTCGGCAGCCACGAAGACGGGCAGCCCGCCCGCCCCTGGCCCGATCCGCGCCCGAACCCGGATCTGTGGACGATTCTCGGCGACGAGCTCTCGGTGTTCATCATGTCGGTCTTCCGCCGGCGGGTGTACAACACCATCGGCGGGTTCGACGAGATGCTGCGCACCAACGAGGACTTCGATTTCTGGCTGCGCGCCGCAATCGCCGGCTTTACCTTCGCCCGGAACGACGAGCCGCTCGGCTACTACCGCCGGCGCGACGACAGTCTGTCGGCCAGCCAGGTCCGCATGCTCCGTGGCGCACTGCGCGTGTATTACAAGCAGCGGCCCGCCCTGTTGTGCAACCCTCCGGCGCTCCGTCTGCTCGACGACCGGGTTCAGCGCTTCGAAGCGGACCTGATCGCGGCCGAGGCTCGCGAAGCGATCGACCAGCGGGATTTCACGTCCGCCGGCCGGCACCTCTCGGCGCTTCGCGAACGCCGCGGCGGCGCGACGCTGAGCGTCGTGCGCCTGCTCGCGCACTGGATGCCCGGCCTGCTCTGGCGCGCCTACCAGTTGCGGCGCAAGCGGCAGGCCGCCGCCCACGAAGCCTGAGCCCTGTAGCGCAGGCCTTTAGGCCTGCCTCGACGGAGAGACTGAATGGACGCCTATCGCAAAGCGCACTACACGTTGCGTCACCGGATGATCGCCACGCTCAGCCAGCGGCTCGACGGCATCACCTACACCCAGCGCCATGGATTGATCAGGGGGATGAGACGCCAGGGAGGGCTCGGCTTTCTCCCGCCGATTCTCGCCGGCCACCACGAGACGGCCGAACACACGTTCCTGCGCTCGCTGCCTCTGCAGGATCGGGTCGTCTACGAGATCGGCGCGTTCCAGGGGATTCTCACGCTGTTCTTCAGCAGCCGCGCGAAAGCCGTGATCGCCTACGAGCCCAACCCGCCGTCGTACAACCGCGTGCTTCAGAACCTGCGGCTCAACGGCTGCACCAACGTCCAGGTCCGCAACCTGGCCGTCGGCGAGCGCGCCGGGAGCATCCGGCTCCTCTCGGATCCTCTGATGCCTGGCGGCACGAGCGGCGACCCGACCGTCTCGCGGCAGATCGAAGTTTCGACGGCGGCGACCTCGGTCGATGTGCCGGTGGTCACGATCGATGAGGATATGGCCGCGGCCCGGCTGCCGCCGCCGCACCTCGTCAAGATCGACATCGAAGGCATGGAGCTGCCGGCCTTGAAAGGCATGGTCGAAACGCTCACGCGATACCGCCCCGACCTCTACATGGAGATGCATGGCGCGACGATGGCTCACAAGGACGCGAACGTCCGTGCCATCGTGGACTTCCTCGATACGCTGGGCTACCCGCACATGCTGCACGTGGAGTCTGGCGCGCGCATCGCCCGGCAGAACGCAACTGCCGCGCGTGAAGGGCATCTGTTTGCGTCGTTCTCGCCTGCGCCGCAGCCGCGGTCCTGAACGGCACTGGCCGCCCCCTTGGGCGGCCAGTGTTCGTACTCGACTTCAGGCTCCGGCCTGACCCCGGATCAGCGCGCCGAGGTCACTAGTTGATCTTGAAGACCGCGACGACCGGGTGGTGGTCGGAGGGATACACGCCATTGATTCGCGTGTCGGGGACCGTGACGCTCTGAAGCGACAGGGCCGCGACCCTCGAGTAGAAGACGTAGTCGAACCGCGAACCACCGCTCGTGTTGCCACTCCCGTTGAAGGCGCTGGCGGTTCCGGCGGCCTGTGCCGCCGTCCAGGCGTCCTGGTAAGGCTGCGCGATGATGTTGTAATCGCTCGTCCCGGGCCAAGTGTTGAAGTCACCCATCATGATCCGCGGCTCGGAGAACCCGCTCATCCAGCGGACAGCTTCGGTAATCTGAGTGGTCCGCCAGGAGGAAGTGTAGTACTCGACATGGGTCGAGAACAGGTTGACGTACCGGCCGTTCACCACGATGGTCATCTGCGCGACGCCGCGCTGATAGCTGAGTAGAGTGTACCCCTGCGACGTCGGAGCGTGTCGCGACAGAAGGACGTTGCCATATCCCGACGTGCCGCCATAGACGTTGACGATCTGCCGGTACCACTGCACGCCGGTCCGCTGCTGAAGCAGACTCTCCAAGTGATCCGCCATATCGAAGTTCCAGGCGCATTCACCCGAGAAGAAGTTCACCTCGTTGAGGCTGACGACGTCAGGATTCTGGGCGGCGATCGCGTCCGCGACGCGGCCGGGATTGCAGAGGCCATCGCTGCCCTTGGTCTTCTTGACGTTCCACTGCATGACGCGAAGCGTGGTGCCGGTTGACGTCGACGGAGCCGGGGCTGGCTGGGTGGTCGTAGAAGTGGTCGTGGAGGTGGTGGACGTGCCGTAAGTGACGACCAGACGAGGCCGCAGCGCGGTATTGGACGCCCGTGTGGAATGGAACTCCTTGTAGTTGCCGCTGCTGACTCCACCGGTGTCGACGAGGGCGAGACGGAGGTAGCGCGACCCGAATTCCCCATTGACCGTCCGCTGCAGCATCGCGGTCATGTCGAACTTGTAGGTCGACCCCTCGGCGTTGCCCACGTAGGTCGTGGAGAAGCTCGGGCCGAGGTCGCCGCCCCGCGTGCTCCATGGCTGACCGTTCCGGAAATAGACCCAGTTGGCCTCGTACTTGACGAACGACTTGGTGACATGATAGGCGGTCAGCGGCCGGTTCTCGCCGCTTTCCGCATGATTCAGCACGAGGTAGAGGTGCGCGCTCTGGATCACTGCGTTGGCGGGGATGTAGTTCTGGGTGTCGAACTTCAGCAGGATCCGCCGCGTATAGCTCTCCGACCCGCTGACCTTCGAGGCGAGCACCGGGCTGCTGCTGAAATCCACCGTACCGGACGAGCCCCCCTGGATGGTCAGGTCGGCGTTGATGTGCGTCCCGGGGGTACTGAGCGTCACCGTAGTCTGCGCCGACGCGCCGGTAGCCAGGCTACAGATGCCGAGCAGCACAAAGAGCAGGGGGTGAATCAGTCGCACAATACGAAACGGTGAGCACACGACATTCGGCATGGAACGGGCCTCCGGAATTTCACGCGCGGACGCGGGTTGTTGTAGTGACGTTGGCGGCACTCACGGCACACTCCGTCGCGCCCCGTCCGTGCGCAAGCGTTGCCGCTGCGTACAGACCCTCGCTGTTCGCTCTGTCGGTCACGGGACCGGCCGGGCGCCGCAATCACGAGTCGGATTCGGCTTGAACGGAGGCGCGGACAAGAGTGGTGTCCGCCGCCACGTCTGTGGGCAAGTGCGCTGCCAGGTCGAAGATGCGCGATTTTACGGGCATTTCAGGCGATTTTCACTGAAGGGACATACCACGGCCGTAAGCTGACCCTTGCCTGAACAGTAGTTTTTGTAATTGTTACAACGGTTTTTGCGCGCTGTCGTGATTCTGGCGAAAAACCATGCATTTCATCCGCAGGCCTCAATACGGATGAGTTGTGTGTAAATGCAGTTTTGCGGCTCTTCACGTTTTAAAGTCGAGTCGTGCGGCTTTCTGTCCACGGTTGATACGCCTTCACTCAATCAGGGCCTTCACTGGAACTGAAAATAGCTGAAGTTTCCGACCCCGGCGTTCTCCACGTTTCGCGTCAGCATGACGAGCCGGATGACCCGCGGCCCCTGGGTGAGCGAGATCCCGCTGACCGAGAGCGTCTGCCACAGGTCCCAGCCGCCGGTGTTGGGCACCGCGATCGGCCCCGTCCGATCGACGTCGTCCACTTCGATTCGGAAGGTGGCGCCAGACCCCACGTTGGCGACGCGCACGTTCAGCGTATAGTTCCGTGTTTCGGTCACGTTGACCGAGTACTTCAGCCACTCTCCCACCCGGGTCCACCCGACGTAGTAGCCCCCGCTCGACGGATCGCTGGTCGGGCCGATGTCCACGTCGGTGCTGCGATACACCCCGCCGGCATTGCCGGCGCTCGCGTCGACGTACGCCACACCCTGCGAGCCGACGTCGAAGTTCTCCGCCTGCACGATGCCGGGCAAGGGCGCCGGCGTGCCGCCGTAGGCGGGGCTCGGCGGGGGCGGAGACGTACCCGCCACGAACCGGAACCAGTTGTAGTTGCCGACGCCGCCGCTCGAGCCTGCGGTGTCGAGTGAGATGCGAATGACGCGTTGGCCGGCGGTAAGCGGAATCCCCGACACGGTGATCGTCTGCCAGGTCTGCCATCCGCCGGTCTCCGGGACTGTGACAGGCCCCGACCGATCGACTCCATCGACCTCGACGTGGAAGCGGCCTCCCGCCCCGATATTGGCCACGCGCGTCTCGAGACTATAGGTCCCGGTCGTGGCCACGTTCACGGTGTACTTCAACCATTCGCCCGCCCTCGTCTTGCTCAGGTTGAACCCTCCGCCACTATCGGCCGCCGTCTCGATATCGACATCGGTTGAGCGATACGCCCCGCGACTGTTTCCGGGTGTCGTGTCGTAGTAGGCGATGGACTGCCCCCCTTCGTCGAAGTTCTCGGCCTCGACGAGCCCCGGGACGGCGGCGGGCGTCCCTCCGAACGCCCCGCCCGGGGGTGGCGTGGAGCCACCCGCGCCCTTCACGATCGAGAAGTAATCGCGCCGGACCCCGGTGCTGTCCAGGAACATCGCGTCGATCCGGTTGGCGTCGACGTCGAGGACGAGCGATCCCAGGGTCGCCTCCGACAGGTACATGGCGGGATAGTTCAGCGTGCCGCCCGACGTCTTCCCCGAGACTCCGGCCACCAGGTACACGGCACCTTCGTGCGGGGCCATTCCGTAGGTCGGCTTCCAATAGGCGCCCGACGCGTCCGCACGCCCGCTGCCGGCATCCTTCTTCATCGCGGCGCTGAATGTCGTCGAATCGCCGTAGTGGCGGTCGAGCAGGAAGGACCGCTCGTACGAGTGGCTGTGGCCGGCAAGAACCAGGTCCACGCCGAAGTTCTCGAGGGTCGGCAGCGCGTTCTGCCGCATCTCCACGAGCTCGATCTCGACGTCCGAGTCGTGGGAGCCCTTGGAGTACGGCGGGTGATGGAAGAACACGATGACCCAGGGCTGCGTGTTGGCCGCGAGGTCGCGCTGAAGCCAGGTGAGCATCGGGCCGGTCGTCGACCGGCTCGTCTCGAACGACTCGAGGGACACGAAGTGGATATTGCCGTAGTCGAACGAGTAGTACGCCTCGGTGCCCGACGGGACGCCGCCCGCCTCACCCTGCTTCGGCAGCGTGAAGATGTCGTAGTACGGCCCCGTGTTCGTGGCGGAGTCGGCGCCGTAACCGTCGTGGTTGCCGTAGGTCGGCCACAGCACGGTCTTGCGCAGCATGTCGGGATACATGTTGAAGACCGCCGCCTGGTACTCGTGGTCGAACCCGTCGTTGTACGCGTTGTCGCCCAGCATCAGCCAGAGGTCGGTCGCACGCGAGCCGGTGAAGGCCGTGTACGCGTCCCTCACCGCACGCGCGTTCGCGTCCGCGGTGCCGGAATCGCCGACCACCCACAGGCGGATCGGCCGGCCCGTACCGGGCACCGGTGACGTCCTGAAGTTGAACGACGCGTCCCCCGCAAGCGTCGCAGCCGCCGTTCCGATCGAGTAGTAATAGAGCGTGTCCGGCGTCAGCCCCGTCAGGTGCACCTCGTGCTCGGTGCGCTCCGACTGCTCCTGAGCCGAACCGGCGACCACACCGGGCGACGGGCCGTACTGCACACGGCCCACAGACGGAACGCTGGTCCGCCAGCGCACCACCAGGCTGGTCGCCGTCCCGAGCTGCAGGTACGGGCCGCGGGTGACGCTCACCGACGAGCTCCCCAGCAACTCCAGATCGAAGCTGAGATCGCTGCTGGTGGGCTCCGACTGATGCACCTCGACGGCGATGACATTCGCACCGGCGACGAGCAGCGACGGGCTCACGACCGCCGAGACCCAGACCGATTCGTCCGCACCAAAGATCGCGGCTGACGCAGGCGTCGTATAGGTGATCGTGCCGGTCGGCATGTTCGTGCGAAGCACCTCCGAGCCGTTCACGTACACGACCGCGCCATCATCCCGGAGAAGGCGCAGATTCAGGCTCCCCAACGCCGCCGGGTCGTTGACCGAGACGGTGCGCCGAAAGTAGGTCGTGACATGCTTTGCGCTCGCGTTGCCGCCGTAGCTGACCACGGTGCCTTCGTCGCCGTCGCCGTAGCCGAGCTGTGCGCGACCGGTCGCCCACGCACTGTCGTTGAACGCCGGCGTGCGCCACGCTGTCCCCTGGTTCGATCCGTCGTCGAGGTAGCGCCACGTGCTGCCGGCCGGCACCAGGGCGGCTGACTGTGCGCGCAGAGGACTGGAGACGGCCGTGATCAGCGCAGCGATCGCGAGGGCGAGCGAGCGGATCATGGCCGCCGAGACGAAAAGACGCACGATGCCTGCTCCCCGGTCCTCCTGCGGGACCGTTCGAGAAGAGCGGCGAGCCCGGCCGCCTTACGCGCCCAATGTTCGCCGAGTGGACTGACGAGTTGTGATCGGATGGTCCCGCCGGTGCAACGTTCGCCGCGAAGAAGCGCGCGGCCCGGTGGGGTGCCGCGAATTATAGAGTGCGGCTACTCGAACGTAAACCTCAGCGGTATGAAGGGGTCATGCAAACGCGCGCCGCGGGCCCAGGGTGCGGAGCAGCGCCAGCCGCCAGACGAGCAGGTTGTGCGAGAGGCGATCGACGCGCCGGCACCAGCGCGCCTCCTGCCCGAGCACCTCGCGGGCGAAAATCTCCTGCAGCTCCGACTTGTTCGCCATCGCCGATACCGTGTCGTGCTCCATCGCCCACATCACACCGGCGAGCGCGAGCTGGTGGCGGCGTGCACGCGTCCCGCGGTACAGGTCCCGAATCCGCGCGCAGTTCCGCATGTGCCGGAAGAACTTGTGGGCCTTCCGAGAACGTACCTCGCCGGCCCGGCCGCGCTGCGCCGCCTTCAGGAATTTGTGGACGCCGAACGCGAAGCACTCGAAGTCGGACACCACTTCGCCGTGGTTCACGAACGGCGCGGGCGGCCCGTCCCACAGGATCTGCACGGCGTTGGGGGGATCTGGATCCACGAAGAGATCGTCAGTGATCTCCCCCCAGCTCACGCCGGAGCGGAAGATGTGGACGCCGAGCGTCTCTTCCTCCGTGAAGCAGTCCCAGATCGTGAACGCGAAGTGCTGCTGGTGCGGGTGGTCGTCGGTCGCGCGTACCGCCTCGGCCAGCGACGTCTCCGACCGGAACGTCATGTCGGCGTCGAGCTTCAGGAAGAGGTCGAACGACGAGGCTCGCGCCATGACGGTGCGGTACAGGTGATTGTGCGCGGCCTGGTTCGGCAGGCCGCTGATGATCTCGTGTTCGAAATCCCTGAATGATTGCGACTCGAGCTGCCGGGTCATCACCGGCAGCGCGGCTTCTCCGCTGCTCAGCGTGAGAATCAGGAGCCTGGCCATCAGCGTCCTACGACACGGTCACCTGCGGCGACGGGATGACGACTTTGCGCTCGGTCCACCGCTGCCTGACGATGCCGGCGAAGAAACACAGCCACAACTCGTGCTCGAAGGCGGCGACGGCGTCGCCGCGCAGCAGGGCACGGATCAGGTCTTTCACGTGTGCCGCCAGCGTCCGGTACATGTATCTCGGCACGCCGGCGATCTGCGGGACCTTCGAGAAATCGAGCTGCGAGTTGTCGGGCGAATCCATGTCGACGCCCAGCTTGCTGAAGAGGATCGCGCGGCTGATACCGTGCCAGTAGTACCAGCGGCGGAAGTACTGCTTCTTCAACCGTTCGGCTTCGACCACGTGGTGGACGACCATCTCCGGCACATAGAAGCCGCGCAGCCCCGCGGCTCGTGCGCGGAGGTGCCACTCGCGCTGCGCCTGATTCCGCAGCGTGCCCGCCTTCCGGCCCAGGCGGTTGTCGAAGAGGTCCGTCCGGTCGAACGCGGCTCGCCGCGTGGCGGTGTTGATGCCGAGCGGCCACGGCAGGCCATTCACGCCGAACTCGAGCGGTCTGTCGCCGTGGTCCTGGAGCGCGAGCACGGCCCAGTGGCGCCCGGGCCGGTGAGGCAGCCAGGCTGGGCGATCACCCTTCCAGATGGGCAGAACTTTGCCGCCGACGTAGTCACACCCGTGAGCCTCGAGGCCGGCGGCGGCCCGCGTCAGCCAATCCGGCTCGACACGCGCGTCGTCGTCCGTCGTCGCGATGATGCTTCCCTGGGCCGCGCGGATGCCGGTGTTGAGCGCCGCATACCGGCCCTGCTCCGGCTCGAACAGGTACCGCAACGGAGCGGGGAACGCTGCCGTCTCCGCTTCGACTACGGCGCGCGTGTGGTCGGTCGACTTGTTATCGACGACCAGGAGCTCCCAGTCGCCGGCAACGCTGAGGCGCGCGATGCTGCGAATGGTTTCGCGCAGCTCATCCGCGCGATTGTAAGTGGGGATGATGATCGAGAACTCCATCGTGCCCCGGCTGATGCACGAGCCGCGCCATCCTCAGCTGTTCTCGACAGAGGCCTCAGTGGAGCGCGACCAGGTGAGCCCGACAGGCTCACCCGGTCCAGGGCCATGCGGCGGTTTATTGGAGTGACAGGTAACCGAAGTTGCCGACGCCGGAGTTCTCCGCGTTACGCGTGAGCATGACCAGCCGGATCACGTGCTCCCCCTGGTTGAAAGGGATGCCGCCCACCGCAATGGTCTGCCACACGTCCCAGCCGCCCGTGTTGGGTACGGAGACCGGCCCCGTTCGATCGACGCCGTCGACTTCGATCCGGAACGTGGCACCAGAACCGACGTTGGCCAGGCGCACGTTCACCGTGTAGGTGCGGGTCTGGGTCGCATTGACGGTGTAGTTCAGCCACTCCCCGACCCGCGTCCACCCGACGTAGTAGCCGCCACTCGACGGATCACCCGTCGGCCCGATATCGACGTCGGTAGAGCGATACACACCGCCGGAATTGCCGCTGCTCGCGTCGCTGTAGGCCACGCCCTGCGAGCCGACGTCGAAATTCTCCGCCTGCACGATGCCCGGCAGCGCCACGGGGGTCCCACCGTACGCCGGGCTCGGCGGTGGAGCGGGGGATGCTGAGGTTCCCTCCACGAACCGGAACCAGTTGTAATTGCCGACGCCGCCGCTCGTGCCAACGGTATCCAGTGAGACGCGGATGACGCGCAGCCCCGCGCTGAGCGGAATGCCAGACACGCTGACCGTCTGCCACGTCTGCCATCCACCGGTGTTGGGAATAGTGATCGGGCCGGTCCGGTCGACGCCATCCACTTCGACGTGGAACCTGGCGCCGGTACCCTGACTCGCGACCCGCGCTTCCAGGGTGTAGGTCCCGGTCGTCGTGACGTTCACGGTGTACTTCAGCCACTCCCCGGCCCTGGTCTTCATCACGTTGAAGCCGCCGCCACTATCGGCTGCGGCCTCGAGATCGACATCGGTAGCCCGATACGCACTCCCCGAGTTTCCGCCGGTCGTGTCGTAGTAGGCCACGCCCTGACCCCCCTCGTCGAAGTTCTCGGCCTGGAAGGTGCCCGGCATAGCCGGCGGCGTGCCGCCGTACGCCGGACTCGTGCCGCCGGGAGGCGGCGTGCCGCCATCAGGAGGCGTGCCGGCCGTCGTGAAGCTCCATACGGGTCCACTGTTCGTGAGCTGGGCCCATGTCTTCCCGACGATCCGCCAGTAGTAGGTCGTGCCCGGCAGGAGGTTGTCGACCGTGAGTGTTTCGAGCTGGCCCGTCAGCGGGCTGCCGAGCTCCACATTGCTCTGGACCAGCGGCGGGCTCGGTGTGGTGCCGAAGTAGATGTCGTAGAGGTGCGCCCAGTTGCCGCCGTCCCAGGTCAGCGTTGCGCTCGATGACACACCCGCGGCTCCGTTCTGGGGCGACGAGTAGGCCGGCGATCCAGGCGGCAGCGGCTCGAACGGCACGTAGTTCGTCGTGTCGTTCCACTTGCGTTCGAACTGCGTCGCGAACCACTGGAAGAACCATGGCTTGTTGAGGCTCGGGTGATAGAAGTAGTTGTGTTCGTCCTGGTAGCCGGCCGACGCCGTCGTCCAGTTGGACGAGCCGAAGATCACCTCGCCGAGCCCGTGCATCACGACCGAGGCCTGGTGCGCCATGCCGGCGTGCTGCCGATGCTTGATCTGCACACCGCCCATATACATGCGATCGACATGCTTGGAGTGCCAGACCCTGGTCGGATTCCTGTACTCGGTGGGCTCGGTGATCAGACGAACTGCAGCTCCGCGCGCGACCGCATCGATCATCCCGTTCGCCTGCCGATGATCGGTCACACGAAACACTATCGCGTCGATAGCCTGCGTTTCGGCGTTGTATCGACTCACCGAGCGGTTGGAGAAGTCCTCGGTCGGCGGGAAGTTCATCGACCAGTGGATCGCGCAGAACTGGCAGGCCCGGACGAGCGGACCGCTGACGTTGGCGAAATTCCGGTACTGCGACGTGTTGATCCAGAGGTCGTCGAACCGCTTCTGAAAACTGCTCGTCAGGCTGGAGTCGTTCGTGAAGAAGATGGCCTCGTCGTCATAATTGACGTTCGGCTCGATCGGGACGAACGCCAGTGGCGTGTAGTTCGCCTTGCTGAACTGCACTACGTTCTGACCGCGGAAGTACATCATTTTGAAGTGGAGGATGTCGCCGGTGTACTTCTCCCGCATCGGAATCCCGCCATCGCGCAGCGCGTTGAGGATCGTCTCGTTGAGTCGTTTGCTGGCGTTGGCGCGCTGATCGACGAGCACCCGCACCGGGACCCCCGCGTCCTTACGCCGGATGAGCTCGGCCACGTACCGCGAATCCTCCATGAACCAGAACGCGACGTCGATACCGACGGTCTCGTTGCGAATCAGCTCGAGCAGGGGCTCACGGCAGTCTTCGAACTGGGTGTCGCAGAGTCGCTCCTGCGCGGCTGCGGCGAGCGGCGCGCCGAGGACGACGAGTGTTGCAAGCGTGAAAGCCAGTAGAGGTCGCATCATTGGAACGTAGGGGGAGCAACCCGTATGCCCATCACAATCTCGATCAGCAATCTTCGAAGCGGCCGATATCCCGCCTGGGCGACAGTCTGCGCCCGAGCCGCGTCAGCCATTTCTCAGTTTAGGGAGTCCGTTCCTCATATCGAGGAACCCGGGTGGTAGGGCCAACCACTGACGGCTCGGCAACCGGTGTTCCCGCCGAGGAGGGAGAAGAACGGGAAGAACAATGTCTCCGTCGAGATTAACATCTTTCCGCGGCCAGGGCATGGCACGACCTCTGCTTTATACCTGCGTGTTGCCTACGACGCCCACGCCGTACCCACGGCCCGACACCCCGCAGTTGTCCGTCGTAATGTGCACGTACAACCGTGGCGGGCTGTTGGCCGACGCCGTCCGCAGCGTGCTGGCTCAGCACGACGCGACCACACCGCCGTTCGAGATGATCGTCGTCGACAACAACTCTACGGATGGGACGCGCGACATCGTCGAACGGTTCGCGGCGCTGGACGGCCGAGTGCGGTACCTCTTTGAACCTCAGCAGGGGCTCTCGTTCGCGCGGAATGCGGCCCTCCTGGAAGCGCGTGCTCCGTTGATTGCGTTCACCGACGATGACGTGCGAGCGGAGCCGGACTGGGTGATGGCGATCGTGCGCGCGTTTCACGAGCGCCCTGAGGCTGACATCGTCGGCGGACGCGTCCTGCCGGTCTGGCCGTTCGAACCTCCCGCGTGGCTGACCCGCGATCATTGGGCACCGCTCGCGCTCGTGGACCATGGCGAGGCTCCGCTGGTCGTCAGCGCCGGGCATCCGATCTGCCTGGTGGGTGCAAACCTGGCCGTACCGCGCCGGGTGTTCGACGTCGCCGGCGTCTTTGCGACCGATCTCCAGCGGGTCAAGGACGGTATTGGCTCGCTCGAGGACCACGAGTTCCTGCTGCGGCTGCTGCGTCTCGGCCGCACCGGGGTGTACGACCCGCGCATCACGGTCCACGCCGAGATCCAGGCGAATCGTCTGGAGCATCGATACCACCGGCGGTGGCATGCCGGGCACGGGCACTTTCATGCGCTGCTGCGGTCGGAGCAGATGGAGCAGACGACCGCGGGTACCATCTTCGGCGTCCCCGCGCACTTGTATCGGCAGGCGTTCGGCGACCTCGTGGGATGGGTGCGGGCCAGAGTGGCCGGCGACCCGGCGCGGGCGTTCCATCACGAGGTGCGCCTGCGGTTCTTCGGCGGATTCTTTCAGACGCGGGCCCGGGAGTTCTTCGAGGGGCCAGGTCACGCACGGCGCGAGGAACTGCGGCGTCTGATTCGCCTTGCCGTTCCCAGGCGCGGCCCGCTGACGCAGCCGGCCGACCCGCGGGTCGGACAGGGGCCCGGATGAGAGGCGGCGAACTCCTCTCGCCACTCGTGCACGCCGCGCGCGAGCTCGACGCCCGCTGGCATCGGGCCCGGCGGCCCGACGTGCGCAACGTCGTGTTCGACGCGCGCACGGCGATGGAATACGGGATGATGGCGCCGGTTCACCGGCGCCTGCTGGCCGATCCGCGGGTCCGCACCTGTTTGATGTCGAGCGAGCGTCCGGCGCGTGCAACCGGCATCTTCCGCGACGCTCCACGCGAGACGCAGGTCATTTCTCCCCGGGTGGCCATGATGAACCGCTTCGACGCGTACGTTGCTGCCGATTTCGTCTGGGCCACGCTCCCCCGCGGCACCTGCCGCGTGCAGATGTTCCACGGCGTCGCAGGCAAGTGGAGTCAGATCTACGACCGCCCCGCCAGCTCCATGAGGCAGTGGGACCGGTTGTTCTTCATCAATCGCCGGCGCCTGCAGAACTACATCGGGGCCGGGGCGATCGACAGCGGCAGTACCGCCATCCGGCTGGTCGGCATGCCGAAGAGCGATTGCCTGGTGGATGGCAGCCTCACTCGCGATGGCGTGCTTCAGACCAATGGGATGGACCCGGCCCGGACGACGGTGTTGTACGCCCCGACCTGGACCCGCTTCTCCTCCCTGAATGCGATGGGTGAAGACGTGGTCGGTCGACTCATCGACGCCGGCCATCGTGTTCTCGTGAAGCTGCACGACAACTCGCTCGATCCTGCCTTCGTCAACTCCGGAGGGATCGACTGGGTAGCGCGTCTGAAACCGATCCTGACGAGGGGCCACGGCCACCTGATTACGTCCGCGGACGCCTCGCCATGGCTGGTGGCGGCCGACGTCCTGATCACCGACCACAGCTCGATCGGATTCGAATACCTGCTGCGCGACCGTCCGCTCATCCGGATCGCGATGCCGGAGCTCATCAGCGGCGCCGACATCGCCAATGAATACGTGGATCTCATCGCCGCAGCCTCAACGACTGTCGACAATGCCGCTGGAGTCGCGGCCGCCGTCGAGAAGGCGATCGCGCATCCAACGGAGCTGTCCGGCGTACGCCGCGCGCTGGCTGCGGAACTGTTCCACGATCCAGGCAAGGCCACGGACCGGGCCATCCATGAACTGTACGCCCTGATGGAGCTCGACGTCCCTGCCCGGAGCCATCACCTCCACCTCGCACCGGCCGGCGAAAGCACGGCTCAACGTGCCCTGTTCCGGTAAACGACATGCGTCTCGATGTGATCATTCCGACCTTCAACCGGGCTCCGCTGCTGCGACGAGCGCTCGAGAGCCTGCTGACGGCCGATCGGCCAGAGCGGCTCGACGTATCCGTCACCGTGGTCGACAATCGGTCGACCGACGACACGCGCTCGGTGGTCGAGTCGTTCGAGCCACGGTTCGAAGGCCGCCTGCACTACCTCTACGAGCCCGACCCGGGTCGATCCAACGCCCTGAACACGGGGATAGCCGCCAGTCGCGCGGACCTCGTCGGGATGATCGATGACGACGAGCAGGTGGATCGTGGCTGGCTGCTGACGATCGCGGCAGCCTTTGAAGATCCGACAACAGACTTCATCGGCGGCCCTTACCTGCCGGTCTGGGGTGGTGACCGTCCAGTCTGGCTCGGCCGGGCGTACGGGTCCGTCGTCGGCTGGGCTGAATGCGGGGATACGATCCAGCAGTTCGGGCCCCCGTTCGAGGCGATGCTGATGGGCGGGAACGCCGTCATCCGGCGATCGGTGCTCGAACGGGTGGGCCCCTACGCGGTGGATCTCGGCCGCACGCCCGGCGGGCGTCTGCTCTCCTGTGAAGATGAGGACATGTTCGCGCGGCTGCTGTTGATCGGTGCGCGAGGTTTCTACCGGCCCGACTTGATCATCCACCACTATGTTCCGCCGGAGCGCCTGACGAAGCGGTACTTCCGCCGGTGGTGCTTCTGGCGCGGGGTGTCACTCGGTCTGCTCGAAAGACGGCGGCCGGCCCCCGTGCCGCATCTATTGGGCGTGCCCCGCTACATGGTTGGATTGGCCGTCCGCGGAACCATCGATTCGGTGCGGTCGCTCTTCCGGCGCGGTGAAGCTGCGCGCTTGTTCAAGAACGAGCTGGCCTGGTGGGATCTCGCCGGGTTCGTCTATGGCAGGCACTTCTCAGGCATCGACCAGTACATCAGCCGGATCGCGCGTCTGGGCGAGGCGGCGCTTCGATTCCGAAGTCAGCCGGCCGCGGGAGCGCGCCGGTGACGGGTAACGAGACCCCGTAGCTTCATCCAGTAGAAGCGCCGTTCCACGGCCCCGATCGCCAGCCCCAGGAACAGACCGGCGTAGACCAACCCGCCCGCCGCAAGGTGGGCCGCCACACTCAGGAGGCCAGCGGGAGGAAGTTGCCGGCCGAGCCACAGCGCACCGATCATGATGACGGCGGGCCACATCGCCGGCCAGATCGCCTCCACCAGCGGCCGTCCGATCGGGAGGTCGACACGGCGGCATGCGGCCGGGTAGAGCACGAACGCAGCCGATGCGGTCACCGGGATCAGCGTGCCGACGGCGACTCCAAGCAACCCGAACGGCCGGATGAGAGCGATGCTCAACAGGATGTTCACGACCGCGACCGTCGCATTCGTGGAAGCCAGCAGCCGGTGCTGACCTGCTCCCCGCAGGATCAGGTTCGCCGACGCGGTGCTGATGCGGACGAGCACCACGGTGAGCATGATCTGCGTCGGTAGAATGCTCGCCGAGAATTGCGTGCCCACCCAGCCGTGTATCAGCGGTTCGGCAAGCATGATCAGGCCGACACAGAGCGGGGCCGCAAGAGCGAGCGAAAGCTTGGTGCCTTGCACCAGGATCATCTGCAGGCGATCGTGACGCTGCGCCGCGTCACTGTCGACCACGCTGGGGAACAGCGCGTCGTTCAATTGGCTCGTCAGCTGCTGGGTGAGCTGAGCGAGACTTTGCCCGACCTTCCATACGGCGACGGCAGTCGTGTCGAGCATGGCACCGATCACGAGCGTATCGGAGGAGTAATTCAGCTTGGCGGACCAGTCGAGCACGAGCATGTAGACGCTGAAGCCCGTCACCTCCTTCAGTCGCGTCCGCCGGAACAGCGAGGGTCTGACGTGCAGCCCTGGAAAAACCCGGTAGGCGTTCCATGTGAACAGGCCGAGGGAGAGCAGGCGGACGGCGGTCGTCGCGGCCACGAGCGCCACCAGGCCGTTCCCGGCGCTCAGGACGCCGACGTTGACCGCCGCGACCGCGAGACTGATGCCGATGCTGACCGCGTTATTGAGGTAGTACCGCTGAAAGCCGTACACGACCGCGCCGAAGATGGCGAAGGCGAACCGCACGCTCAGGTATCCGCCGACGATGAGCAAAACGTAGCGGGCTGTGCGCGCCTGTTCGGGCTCGATGTTGAAAAGGGCGTCGACGCGCCATGCGAGCAGCAGCGTCACGAGGAAGCAGACGATCCCCGTCCCGGTGAACACGACGCCGATGGTGCTGAGGATCTCGTTTAGCGCGTTGCGATCCCGCCAGGCTCGGTACTGCGCGATGAACTTCACCGCCGCGCCGCCATACCCAAGGTCGAGCACGCCAAAAAACCAGGTTACCGACGTCACGAGGATCCAGAGCCCATAGGCAGAGGGCCCCAGGTGAGCCACGTTGAACGGGAGGAGGACGAGACCAATGGCCCCGTCGACGAAGATGGCGAGGTACCTCGTGCTGACGTTTCGCGCGACAAGGTCGAGAGGGCGGTCTGGCGGTCCCCAGACCTGCGGGTCGGCTGGGACGCTCATGACGTCCCCAGACGGGCAAGAATCACCCGAGCCCTACAGCAAACACGATGCCCTCCGTGGACGGACCGCGGGGGTCGCGCTACGGTCGAGGTGGTCCCATGGGCCGCAATTTGCAGAGCTGTGACGGGTTGCTCACCATGGTTCGCCCAGGTTCCATACGACCGATCAACGTCGCGATCGTTGCCCCGACCACCGGCATCCTCGGGGGACAGGCGGTCCAGGCCGAACGCCTGCTCGACGCCTGGCGCGACGACCCGGACGTTCACGCCTGGCTGGTCCCGATCAATCCACTCCCGCCGGGACCGCTTCGGCGGGCGCTGGGCGTGAAATACGTACGCACCGTCGCGACCCAGTTGACCTATTGGCCGAGGCTGCTGCGCGAACTGCGCCGGGCCGACGTAGTCCATGTGTTCTCGGCGTCGTACTTCTCGTTTCTCCTGGCGCCGCTGCCCGCCGTGCTGATCGCGCGATTGCTGGGCAAGCCGGTGGTGATGAACTATCGCAGCGGTGAAGCGCCGGACCATCTGAAGCGGTCCGCCATCGCGAGAACCGTTCTGCGACACGTGGGTCGCAATGCCGTGCCCTCCCGTTTTCTGCACGACGTGTTCGCCGGGTTCGGCATCGACTCGGAAATCATTCCGAATATCGTGGACGTCGAGCGCTTTGCGTTCCGGCGCCGCGTGCCGCTTCGCCCGAAGCTGCTCTCGACGCGGAACTTCGACGATCTCTACAACGTGGCCTGCACGCTGCGCGCATTCCACCTCGTTCAGCGGCGTCATCCGGACGCCACCCTCACGCTCGTCGGAGGCGGGCCCGGCGAAGCCGCCCTCAAGGCGCTGGTCTCGACCCTCGGGCTGCGCCAGGTCACCTTTGCCGGGCGTGTGCCGCCGGCCGACATCTGGCGCTGCTACGCGGACGCGGATATCTACCTGCAGACGCCGAACATCGACAACATGCCGACCTCCATCCTCGAAGCCTTCGCGAGCGGCTGCGCGGTCGTCAGCACGAACGCCGGCGGCGTGCCGGCGATCCTCACCGACAATACCCACGGGTTGCTGGTGGCGTGCAACGACCACGAGGCCGCGGCCGCCAGGGTGCTGCAACTGATCGACGACCCCGCTCTCGGGGACCGTCTGACGGCGGCCGCTCGCACGAGCTGCGAACGATATCGCTGGGTGAACGTGCGGCCGCAGTGGGTGGCGCTGTACCGCAGCCTGGCACGGCCGTCCGGCTTGACCGCTCCGACGCCGGCATGAGCCCCGCGATCCTCAAACGGCTGCGGACCATCCGGAGCGCGGAGCTCAGATTTCGGGCGGCGGCCGCGCTTCGTACCGGCGTCAGTCGTGCGCGCTCGACGTTGCGGTCGCCAGGATGGCGCCGCGAGAGCCTCCGCCTCAGCTCGGAGACTCGTCTCGACGCCGCGCGCGCGGCGCTGGCCCGGCGGGATTGGCGCACGGCGCACCTGGCGCTCGCAAGGCATTTCGCGGTCCGGCCGGCGCTGTTTCCGCTGGACCCCCGGCAGCTCGACGTTCTGGCCGGTCGTATCCGCGCGCGGTTTGAGACAGCCCACGCGGTCCGCCGCGCGGACCGGATCCTCCAGGGCCGTCATGACCTGCTCGGCTATCGCGACGTGGAGCTGTCGTCACCTCCCGACTGGCATCAGGACCCGGTCAACCGCCGGACGGCTCCGCTTGCGTTCTGGGATTCGGTGCCTTATCTGGATCCCGCATGCGGCGATCACAAGATCACGTGGGAAATCAATCGACACCAGCACTTCCTCGCGCTCGGGCGCGCTCATGCCGTCACGGGTGACCGCCGGTACTACCTCGAGTTCGTCCGGCAGCTGGCCGACTGGATCCGCAGCAATCCTCCCCTGCTCGGCACCAACTGGGCCAGCATGCTGGAGCTCGGATTCCGTTGTCAGTCCTGGATCTGGGCTCTGCATTTCTTCGCCGGCGCGGCCTCGCGGGATGACGAAGCGCCGTGGACCGTCGATCTTCTGATGGCGCTCGACCGCCAGCTCACGCACGTCGAACAGAACCTCTCGCGGTACTTCAGTCCGAACACGCACCTGACCGGCGAAGCGCTCGCGCTCTATGTCGCCGGGCGCTCCGTGCCGGAGCTGGCCGGCTCCGATCGCAGGAGCCGCACCGGCCGCGAGGTGCTGCTCGAAGAAGCCCGGCGGCAGATCGGCGCCGATGGCGGGCATGCGGAGCTCTCCACCCATTACCACCGCTACTCCACCGACTTCTATCTGTTCGCCCTGAATGTCGCGCACGCGTCCGGTGATCCCCAACAGACCGCTTTTCGTGACGCCGCGCTCCGGCAAGCCAGGTACCTTCGGACCATCGCCGACGACCGCGGGCGCATTCCGCTGATCGGTGACGATGACGGCGGGCAGCTGTTCCCGATCTGCGGCCGCGCAGCGGCCGACTGCGCCGACACGCTCGCGACCGCGGCCGTGCTCCTCGACAAGCCGGCGCTCGCCATCGGAGAGGTGCCGGAAGAAACCTACTGGTTGTGCGGCAGGCGCGTCGCCACGGAGCAGTTCGAATGGGCCCCTGTCGCGGCCCCCTCCACCGCCCTGGCCGCCAGCGGTTATTACGTTTCGCGCAACGCTCGCGGGGACCATCTGGTGTTCGACTGCGGCCCGCATGGCTACCTCAACGGCGGGCACGCGCATGCCGACGCGCTGTCGGTCGTGCTGACCGTCGCCGGCCGTCCGCTTCTCGTGGACCCCGGCACCGCGACCTACACGATGGCTCCAGAGCGGCGGAATCGCTTCCGGTCGTCGGCCATGCACAACACGGTCGTACTCGACCGGCGGTCGCAGTCGGAGCCGGCCGGCCCCTTCCACTGGCGCACACGAACCGACGCACGGTGCACCGTCTGGGACTCGACGGCTGCGCGCGACATCGTGCACGGACGGCACGACGGCTATGCGCCGTTGATCCATGCCCGCGAGATCACGGCGATTCACGGCGCCGGCTGGATCATTCTCGATCGCATCCTCGGCAAGCGGCCGACGTCGGCCGCCGCGATGTGGCACTTTCACCCGGACTGGACGCTGGATCGAATCGAGGGCCATTGCGCGCTGCTGATCCATGCCGACGGCACCCGCGCCGCTTTCCTGACCTCCGCGCCGCTGCGCCAGGTGACCGAGAAGGGCCTGGACGAGTACGCTCCCGAGTACGGGCGCCTGGTGAAGACCCTTTGCCTGGAGTCGGCAATCCGCGGGGTAGCTCCCCTCTCGATGTTGGCGGCCATTCCCGTCGACGGCACCCGAGAAAGTGCCCTCGAGCTGGCCTCATCCGTGCATCGGAGCTAGACATGTGCGGAATTGCCGGGTTTGTGGACCGGAGCCAGGGCGCGAGAAAAGACGCCGACTTCGCTCTTCTGCATGGCATGTGCGATGTCATCCGGCACCGCGGTCCCGACGACGAGGGGATCCACGTCGAGGGCGGTGTCGGTCTCGGGATGCGCCGGCTCAGCATCATCGATCTGTCGACCGGTCACCAGCCCATTCACAACGAAGACGAATCGGTGTGGGTCGTCTTCAACGGCGAGATCTACAATTACCGCGCGCTGCGGACCGAACTCGAGCGCGCAGGGCACCGCTTCTACACCGCGAGTGATACGGAGACGATCGTCCACGCCTATGAAGAGTGGGGCGAGGAGTGCTTCGCGCATTTCCGCGGTATGTTCGGGATCGCCTTGTGGGACCGTCGCACCAGGACCTTGTGGCTCGCGCGTGACCGCGCCGGCATCAAGCCGCTGCACTACGCCGAGCATGCGGGGCGGCTGTTCTTCGGCTCCGAGCTGAAGTCGCTGATCGCCGCGGGGGCCGTCGACGGGGCGATCGACGTCGAGTCCCTCGACCATTACCTGTCGTTCCTGTACACCCCGCGTGATCGTTCGATCTTCAAGGGTGTCTCCAAACTGCCACCGGGCCACCTCCTTCGGTGGCAGGATGGCCGCTTTACCGTCCGGGCGTACTGGCAGGTCGATGTTCGCGAGTCGTTCCGAGGGACCGCCGAGGACGCGGCGCAGAAGCTGCGGACGGTGCTCGCCGACGCGGTCAGCTCGCATATGGTCAGCGACGTCCCGCTTGGCGCGTTTCTCTCGGGCGGGGTCGATTCGAGCGCCGTCGTAGGACTGATGGCCGAAACGTCGGATCGCCCGGTCAAGACGTTTTCCATCGGGTTCGACGAACCTGAGTACGACGAACTGGAGCACGCCCGCGCGGTGGCGAACCACTTCGGCACCGACCATCACGAGTTCGTCGTCAGGCCCGACGGCCTGAGCATCCTCGACCAGATGATCGAGCATTTCGACGAGCCGTTCGCCGATTCGTCGGCCATCCCGACCTGGTACGTCTCCGAAATGGCGCGCCGGCACGTGACGGTGGTGCTGTCGGGGGATGGCGGCGACGAGCTCTTCGGCGGCTACGACCGGTACCTGCCCCACCCGCGGGTCGAGCGGTTCGATCGGCTGCCGATTCCGGGCCGGCGCCTGCTCGCATCAACGGTATGGCCGTTGCTGCCGCACGGCGCGCAGGGCAAGAACTTTCTCCGGCATGTGGCGCGCGACGCCGACGGCCGGTTTCTCGACTCAGTGGCGCTTTTCAGGGCCGACGAGAAGGCGGCGCTCTACACACCCGAGCTCCGCGCGTCGCTCGGCGGTGCGAGCGCGGAGGCGACGCTGGGCCGCCGCTTCACGCGGTTTTCGGCGCTGCCCCCGCACAGCCGGATGATGCGCTTCGACTTCGAAACCTACCTGCCCGAAGACGTGCTGACGAAGGTCGACCGGATGAGCATGGCGCACTCCATCGAGTCGCGGGTGCCGCTGCTCGACAACGAGGTGATCGACTTCGCCGCCAGTTTGCCGGCGCACTTCAAGATCCACGAGGGCCGGCGCAAGCACGTCCTGAAAGAGGCGGTGAAGGGGCTGCTGCCGCCAGGGATCCTCGATCGGCGAAAGCAGGGGTTCGGCGTCCCGCTGGGCATGTGGTTCCGCGGGCGGCTGACTGATGTGTTCGCAGACATTCTCGGATCCGCCCGCACGCGCCAGCGCGGGTACTTCCAGCCGGCGTTCCTGGAGCGTCTCGTCCACGAGCACCTCTCCGGGCGCCGCGACCATACGCTGCGGTTGTGGCAGTTGCTGGTCTTCGAGCTCTGGCATCGACAGTACATCGACTCTCCCGCGGCCCCACCGATGCGCGCGGCGGGGTAGGTCGTCAGGCCTGTAACCGGCTTCACACCTCT
The DNA here is from genome assembly GCA_035250005.1 of Vicinamibacterales bacterium. Classification (GTDB taxonomy): domain Bacteria; phylum Acidobacteriota; class Vicinamibacteria; order Vicinamibacterales; family 2-12-FULL-66-21; genus JACDCA01. The sequence goes on from DATFFM010000046.1 coordinate 31,133, forward strand.
TCCGCTGGACGCGCCAGGAGGTGGTAATGCCCCGGCCTGTGAAACAAAACTTCGCCAGAACAGCACCCCCGCGATGCAGCGATCGTGGCACCTGCCTTGCTGAGATTGCCTGCTGTGAACTCGATGCCACAAATTCCGGTCGCCGTGTTCATGACGTCCTTCGAGCCCGGTGGCACGGAGCGGCAGATGACCGAGCTCATCCGTCGGCTCGACCCGCGGAGGTACCGGGTCCATGCGGTCTGCTTCCGGCGGGAAGGCGCGTGGCTGCCTCGCGTGCTCGAACACACCGCCTCGGTCGTGGAGTTCCCGGTCAGCGGCTTCGCCAACCTCAAGACCATGCGTCAGATGCTGCGTTTTGCCGCATGGTGCCGGCGCGAGCGGATCGCGGTCGTCCACACCTGCGACTTCTACTCGAACGTGTTCGGGCTTCCCGGAGCGTTCATGGGCGGCGTGCGCGTTCGCGTTGGCAGCCGCCGGGAGCTGAACCCCGACAAGTCGGATGCCCAGATCCGCCTGCAGCGGTTCGCATACCGCTGTGCGACGACGGTCGTCGCCAACTCCCCCGCCGCCGCAGAGGTCCTGCGCACTGAAGGCGTGGCGGCGTCCAAGGTCACGGTGATCGCCAACGGGCTCGACGGCAGAGCGCATGACGGGCCGCCGCGGCCGCGCGACCGGCACGTCCGGCGGATCGTCACGGTCGCCAACCTCCGGCCGGAAAAGAGTCACGAAACGCTGATCGCGGCAGCCGCGATGATCGCTACCGCCTGTCCGGAGCTGCGCTACCAGATCGTCGGCGACGGCGCCCGTCGCGGCGAGCTCGAATCACTGGCGCGGGAACGAGGCGTCGAGCGGATCACGGAGTTCCTCGGCCACCGCGAAGACGTCCCCGCCTTGCTGGCGGCTTCGGATGTGTTCGTCCTCCCGTCGCGATCGGAGGCGTTCCCCAACGGGGCGATCGAAGCGATGGCCGCGGGCCTGCCGGTCGTGGCCAGCGCCGTGGGAGGGCTCCTCGACCTGATCGAATCCGGCCGCACCGGCATCCTCGTTCCACCATCGGATCCCGAACCGCTGGCCGCAGCTCTCCAGGCCCTCTACAACGACCCGGCCCGTGCGTCGGAGATTGGCGCGGCGGCGCGGCGCGACGTCCTGGCGCGGTACTCGTTCGACCGGATGGTGGCCGCTTTCGAGGCGCTTTACGAATCGGAGCTTCATGCACGCCACGGGATGCGCGCAGAGGCTGCGCACGCGGGCATCTGATATGTGCGGTATCGCAGGACGCTTCAACTTCGACGCCTCCCGGCCGGTGGATCCGGCGGTGCTGGCCGCCATGACGGATTCGATTGCCCATCGCGGGCCGGACGCGGCCGGCTACCATCGCGCCCCCGGGATCGGGCTGGGGCACCGTCGCCTCAGCATCATCGATCTGGCCACCGGCGATCAGCCGCTGGCGAACGAGGATGGCCAGGTGCTGGTGGTCTTCAACGGCGAAATCTACAACTTCGCAGAGGTGCGCGCGGAGCTGACCTCGCTGGGCCACCGTTTCCGGACCAGCTCCGACACCGAGGTCATCGTGCACGGCTACGAGCAGTGGGGCGAGCGCTGCGTCGAGCGCTTTCGCGGCATGTTTGCGTTCGCACTGTGGGACGCGCGCGAACGGCGGCTCCTGCTCGCGCGGGACCGCCTCGGGGTCAAGCCGCTCTACTACGCCGAGCTCCCGGGTGTCGGTATCGTCTTCGGTTCCGAGATCAAGGCGCTCCTGCAGGATCCTGACATCCCGCGCGACTGGCGGCCGGAGGCGATCGACGCCTATCTGACCCTGTTGTACGTCCCGGCGCCCGACACGGTGTACTCGGCCGTCCGCAAGCTGCCGCCGGCACACGTCCTCGTCGCCGAGCGCGGCCGAGTCAGGGTCACGCGCTACTGGGACCTGGCCTTCACCGGTGAAGGCGACGCCTCGCGTGAAGCCGAATATCTCGAGGAGCTCGATGCCCTGCTGCGTGAGGCGGTCGGCCTGCGGCTGATCAGCGACGTGCCGCTCGGCGCGTTCCTCTCGGGCGGCATCGACTCCTCGACGGTCGTGTCGTACATGAAGGACGCGAGCGCGACCATCCCCGTGACCATCGCGGTCGGATTCGATCAGCCGGATTTCGACGAGGTCCGTCACGCGGAGACCGTCGCGCGTCATCTCGGTTGCGAGTTCCACGCCCTGACCGCCAGCCCGCAGATCGACACGCTGCTGCCGAAGCTCGCCTGGCACTTCGACGAGCCGTTCGCCGACTCCTCGGCTGTGCCGACCTACTACGTGTCGAAGGCTGCCCGCGAGCTCGTGACGGTTGCGCTCTCGGGTGACGGGGGGGACGAGCTCTGGGCCGGCTACGCCCATCACCGCGTCGAGCACATGGAACAGCGGGCCCGCGCGGCGCTCGGGCCCGCCCGGCACGTCGCGTCCTGGATCGGCCGCGCGCTGCCGCTCTCGCTGAAGGGAGCGCGTTCGCTGCGTCATCTCGGCGCCCGGCCCGAGGACGCCTACGCGCTCAAGCACGTGAACGGCACGTTCGAGCGGAACGCCAAGGACCGCCTGTATTCGGGCGACTTCTCGCGACGGGTGAATGGCGCCGATGCGCTGAGCACGCTTCGCGACGCCTATCGCGCGTGCGGCTCGGCGAATGCGATGGACCGGGCGCTCTATGCCGACGCACGCACCTACATGATCGACGACGTGCTGACCAAGGTCGACCGGATGAGCATGGCGGTGTCGCTCGAAGCCCGCGAGCCCCTACTCGACCACAAGCTCCTCGAATTCGCCGCGCGCGTGCCGGCGTCGCTCAAGTTGAAGAACGGCCGCAGCAAGTACCTGCTGCGCCGCCTGCTGGAGCGGCGGCTGCCGCCCTCCATCACGAACCGGGGCAAGAGCGGGTTCGCGGCTCCGATCGGCGAATGGCTCCGCGGTCCGCTCGCCGGGATGGCCTCGGAGCTCCTGCTCGACGGCAGGCTCGAGGACCGGGGCATCTTCAGTCAGGTCGAGGTCGGCCGACTGTGGAACGACCACCGGGCCCGGCGCGCCGAACATCCGCACCGCCTCTGGCAGCTCCTGATGCTCGAGCTCTGGTTCCGGACCTTCATCGACGGCAGCGGCGCCGCCGATCGGCGGACGCCTGCGCTCACCCTCGCGGAGGCCGTCTAACCATGTGCGGCATCGCCGGCATCGTCGCAGACGATCGACTCGAGCCCGAGGACCGCGCCCGGGCCTTGCGCATGGCTGATGTGATCGCCCATCGCGGCCCCGACGATGCGGGGCTGTTCGTCGACCAGCGGGCCGCCCTGGCGCATCGCCGGCTCAGCATCGTGGACGTCGCAGGGGGGCACCAGCCGCTGGCCAACGAGACGGGGCAGGTGTGGATCGCCTTCAACGGCGAGATCTACAACCACGCCTCGATCCGTCCGGAGCTCGAGGCGGCCGGCCACCGTTACTCCACCCGGTGCGATACCGAGACGATCGTCCATGCCTATGAACAGTGGGGCGACGCCTGCGTCGACCGGTTCCGCGGCATGTTTGCGTTTGCGATCTGGGACGCGCCTCGGCGCCGGCTTCTGCTGGCTCGCGACCGCCTCGGCGTCAAGCCGCTCTACTGGGCGCGCGCCGGGAGCCGGCTGCTCTTCGGCTCGGAGATCAAGACGATTCTGGCAACCGGCCTGGTCGCCGCGGAGGCCAATGGTCAGGCACTGCCGGAACTGCTCGGCACGCGGTATCTCTCCGGCACCGAGACGCTGTTCAGGGGGATTCACCGCCTGATGCCCGGGCATACCCTGGTGTTCGAGGATGGCCAGGTCACCATCCGGCAGTACTGGGATGTGCCGGCAGGCCGCAGGGACCCGGAGGTGGAGCGGCTCTCCGACGCCGACGCCGTCCGGCGCTTTCGGGAGCTGCTGGAAGAATCGGTCCGGATCCGGCTGATGTCGGACGTCCCGCTGGGGATGTTCCTGTCGGGCGGTCTCGACAGCAGCGCGATCGCCGCGCTGATGGCGCGCATGATCGGCCGTCCGCTGCAGACGTTCTCGGTGGCCTTCGAGCAGCGTGCGTTCAGCGAGCTCGATTATGCGAGACAGGTCTCCACCGCGATCGGCGCCGATGCCCACGAGATCGTGATCGACGATCAGGATTTCTTCGGCGCGCTGCCGCGGCTCATCTGGCACGAGGACGAACCGGTCGCGCATCCCTCCAGCGTGCCGCTCTACTTCGTCTCCGCGCTCGCGTCGCGCCACGTCAAGGTCGTGCTGACGGGCGAAGGCAGCGATGAGCTCCTGGCCGGCTACGGCAAGTATCCCCGTGCCCTGGCGAACTGGCGCGCCGGCGCGGCGTACAGCGCGGTCCCCGAAGCGCTCCGAGGCTGGGTGGCGAACTCGGTCGTGCCGCAGCTCCCGGCGCGGTTCGCCCGGTACGCGAAGCGCTCGTTCCTGGCGATGCCCCGTACGCCTGAAATGATGTTCTTCGACAATTTTGCGTCGATTGGCCTGCGCCGGCAGGCCGCCCTGCTGACCGGTCCCTTCGCCGCGCAGGCCACGCCCGAACGGGCATATGGTGCTTCGCGCGCCTATTTCGAGAAGCCGAATGGGCAGAGCACGACCCTCGATCGGCTGTTGTACACCGACCTGAAGACCTACCTGGTCGAGCTCCTCATGAAGCAGGATCAGATGAGCATGGCGGCCTCGATCGAGAGCCGGGTGCCGTTCCTCGATCACCACCTGGTGGAATTCGCGACCGCGCTCCGCGCGCGCATGAAGCTTCGCGGGTTCACGACGAAGTGGATCCTTCGCGAAGCGATCCGCGACCTGCTGCCGCCCGGGATTCTCACACGCCGGAAGATGGGGTTCCCGGTCCCGTTCGGCCTGTGGATGACGCACGGCTGGCAAGGCGTCGCGCGTGACGTGCTGCTGGACCGGCGGACGCGCGAGCGCGGCATCATCGATCCGTCCGCCGTCGAGCGGCTCATCGCGGCCCACGCGGATGGACGTCAGGAAGGGGCCGACGCGATCTGGAGCCTGCTCAACCTGGAGCTGTGGTACCGCACGTTCATCGACGGCGGCGGCGTACAGACGCTCCCGTCCCCTCTCAGCGCGGGCGCCCGCGCCCCACGCGCCGGGCAGGAAAGGGCCAGCGCATGAAGCTGCTCTGGCTGAATGCCGGCCTGCTGCTCCCGCTCGACAAGGGGGGCAAGCTGCGGACGTGGCACCTGATGCGCCAGCTGGCGAAGCATCACGACATCACCTACCTTTCCTTCGCGGAGCCCGACCAGCGCGATGCCGACCGTACCGGCATGAGCGAAGTGTGCACGCAGCTCGAGACGCTTCCACGCACGGATGCGGCCAAGCGCACGCTGGCGTTCTACGCGGATGCCGCGCGCCACGTCGTGAACCCGCTGCCTTACGCCGTCGGCAAGTACCGCTCGGAAGCGTACGCGGGTCGCGTGCGCCGGCTTCTTGACGACGGCCGCTTCGACGCGGTCGTCGCCGATTTTCTGCCGCCGGTCGTCAATCTGCCGGCTGTGCTCCCGATACCGGCCGTCCTGTTCACCCACAATGTCGAAGCCGAGATCTGGCGGCGGCATGCCGAGAACGCCACGAACCCCGTATCCCGGGCGCTGATGACCCAGCAGTGGAAGCGGATGCTGCGGTTCGAGCGCGACGCGCTCGCCCGTTTCGACCTGGTCCTCGCCGTGTCCGACGCCGACCGCCAGACGTTCACGCGCCTCTATCCAGGGGCGATCCGGAACCCGGTGCACGTCGTGCAGACAGGCGTCGATACCACCTACTTCACGCCGATGCCGGGGGCGGAGCGCCGCGCCCATCTCGTCTTCACCGGCTCGATGGACTGGCTGCCGAACGAAGACGCCATGCTGTACTTCGTCCGCGACATCCTGCCCCGTATCCGCCAGGTCGAGCCGGAGGCCACTCTCAGCATCATCGGGCGCGCGCCGACGCCGGCCGTCAAGCGTCTCGCCGAGCAGGCCGGCATCGAGGTCACCGGCCGCGTTGGCGACGTGCGCCCGCATGTCGCCGCCGGTGACGTGTACGTCGTCCCACTGCGGATCGGCGGCGGTACCCGACTCAAAATCTTCGAAGCCATGTCGATGGCGAAGGCCGTCGTCTCGACTTCAATCGGCGCCGAGGGGCTGCCGGTGACGCCCGGCCGCGACATCGTGATCGCGGACGAGCCGGTGCGGTTCGCGCAGGCGGTGGTGCACATGATCCGCGACGCCGACGCCCGCCGCCGGGTCGAGACCGCGGCGCGGCAGGTCGTCGTCGAGAAGTACGACTGGGCCGCTGTCGCGCAGGAGTTCGAACACGCGCTGACCGCGGCGCGCGCTGCGCACGCCGACGGCACGGCGTCACGGTTGACGGCCTGATGGGGATCAGGGATTAGGGATTAGGGATCAGGGATTATGAACGTTTCAGTGTTCGGCCTGGGATATGTCGGCAGCGTCTCGGCGGCGTCGTTCGCCGCCGATGGTCATACGGTCATCGGCGTGGATGTGAACGCCGACAAAGTGGCGAGCCTCAACGAGGGGCGCAGCCCGATCGTCGAGAAGGGGCTCGAGGACCTGATTCGCGAAGCGACGTCGAACCGGCGGCTGCGGGCGACGACCAGCACCAAGGAGGCGGTGGACGCGACGGATCTGTCGCTGATCTGCGTGGGCACCCCGAGCCGCAAGAACGGCAGCCTCGACCTCACGTATCTGGAGCGAGTCTGCGAGCAGATCGGCGAGGCGCTCGCCGACAAGCGGGCCTATCATGTTGTCGTCGTGCGGAGCACGGTCCTCCCCGGCACGACCCATGAGGTAGTGATCCCGGCCCTGGAGCGCACGTCCGGCCTCGAGTACGGCACCGGATTCGGCGTGACGGTGAACCCGGAGTTCCTCCGCGAGGGGACCGCCATCCACGACTTCCGCAACCCGCCGATGACGCTGATCGGCCACAACTACAAGTCGGATGTACGGCCCACCGAAGCGCTCTATACCAAGGTCGGGGCCGAGATCGTCACCACCAGCATCCGCACGGCCGAGATGATCAAATACGCGAGCAATACCTGGCACGCGCTGAAGGTGTGCTTCGCCAACGAGGTGGGGAATCTGTGCAAGCGCCTCGACATCGACAGCCACGAGGTCATGGACATCTTCTGCCGCGATGAGAAGCTGAACCTCTCGGCGTACTACATGAAGCCCGGCTTCGCTTTCGGCGGCTCCTGCCTGCCGAAGGACGTCCGCGCCATGCAGTATCGGGCGAAGGAGGTCGATCTCGACATGCCGGTGATCCAGTCCATCCTGGGCAGCAACCAGCTGCAGATCGCGCATGCGCTGGAGATGGTCGCCGACACCGGCAAGAAGCGGGTCGGCCTGCTCGGGTTCAGCTTCAAGGCCGGCACCGATGACCTGCGGGAGAGCCCGATCGTCATTCTCGCCGAGGCGCTGCTCGGCAAGGGCTACCAGCTGTGCATCTATGACCGGAACGTGTCGATCGCCCGGCTGGTCGGCGCCAACAAGGACTACATCAACAAGCAGATCCCCCATCTGTCGTCGCTGCTGACCGAATCGCTCGACCAGGTCATCGACACGTCCGACGTGCTCGTCGTCGGCAACGGCTCGCCCGAATTCCCGGACGCGCTGCGCCGAACGCGTCCCGAGCAGACGGTCATCGACCTGTTCAGACTGAAAGGGCTCGACCGGAATCAGATCCCCGCGCAGTACACCGGCATATGCTGGTGAGATCAGCCGATCAGTCGATCGCGAGAAACCGGGAGACTTCGCGCCAGATGTGGTCCAGGCTGCGGGCGAGCTGATGATCGTCGTCGAGAAGGTGCAGCTCCACGTTCGCACGCGCGCGTGCCCACCGCTCGACCAGCGCCGGATCGACCGCGGTATCCTGCCGCCCCTGGAAGATCTGGATCGGCATGGTCAGCGTCGCGTTCACGCAGTCGTAGCCGCAGGCGTCCGAGTACAGATCGTAGTGCACCGGGATCAGGCGGCCGAACCCGTAGTGAAAGACGTTGAGCTGACCGGTGGTTTTCCATTCGTCGAGCCCGCGGTCCCCGAGGTCGCGGGTTCGCTTCGCTGAGAAATCGAGCGCCGGCGCGAGGAGCACCATCCGTTCCACCGGGTGAGAAGCCGCGACAGGTTCTCCCGTGGCGGCCGGCGTCGGCCTGGTCAGCCTGACCGCCGTCTGAACCGCTACGAATGCCCCGAGGCTCGAGCCAATCAGCACAATCGGTCCGGCGGGCAGCGCCGAGATCGCCGCGGTGACCTGATCGATCATGCGGGTGATCGTCAGGGTCGGAAAATCAGGTTCGTTGAAGTCGGGTGTGTGAAGCGTGATCCCGTGCTCGCGGAACCTCGCCGCGAAGTATGCCGCCTTGGTCGACTTCGCCGACGACGCGAAGCCGTGGAGGTAGAAGATGTGCATGCTGACTCTCACATTATGCACACCGTCGCGACTACAGCTTCACATCACAGCCAGGGCTGCAGCGGCACGGGATGTGGCCGGCCCCGTCGGTCGAGTAGTCGTAGGTCAGCTCTTCACCCTGGCGGATGTTGCGCGCGGCGATGATCCAGATCGTGTCGCCGGTGACCATCGTGTAGCAGTTCGGGCTGCAGGAGTGATTGATGTAGCGGGCGATGTTGCCGCCGACTGCGGCGTCGCGCACGTAGAGGCGATTGAGCTTGAAGCACCAGATGTGGCCCCGTCTCAGGTAGCGCTCCTCGCGTTTCAGGCTTTCCCTGTTGGTGATCTTCTCGCCGTCGTAGGTGACGATCCGCTTGTTCTTGTTGATCGGCCGGGTGGCGAACACGCCCCAGCCCTGGATCCGTGACTTGCGGCGCTCGATCATCGGGGATACGGAGGATGGAGGAAAGGGAGAAGGCCTCACGACGAAGAACGGCGAACGGCGCACGTACGAAGAACCATTCTACGGGAATGTGCGGGGATGTTCTCCGTTCTGTCTCAGTTCGTCGGTCGGAAGGCCGTTCGGCTGCTCCGCCTACCAGAAGCGGACGCGGCCCGTGTCGACGTGCACGAAGTTCGAGGACGGGTAGTACCCGACGCCACCGAGCTTCAGCGAGCGTGCGGCGCCGCGGAGGTGATCGAGCTTCACGCCCGGGAGCCGGATGTCGATCGCCTTGCCGACCATGTGCAGGCTTCTGGAGGCGACCCCGGTGGTGGCGCCGCCGCGCTGGCGCAGCATCGTGTTGGTGTGCGGCGACCGGTAGCCGGAGATGATATGAAACGGCTGGTCGGTCTCGAGCGTCCCGCCCAGCTCGTGGAGCAGATCGAGCAGCTTCGGATCGATCGGCTTTACCTCGTTGGCGCGGAAGTCGCGCAGGATGTGGTTGATCTGCTGCAGCGCTTCGGGCTCGTAGCGGCCGTCGCAGCAGTAGGTCGTCTGCAGCCGTTCACCCGTGTGCGTGTTGAAGAACGACAGCTTGCGCAGTGCAGCCTTCCGGGACGCGGGCGGCGGCGCGGCGTGCGCCTTCAGCGGCGACAGTGCGGCTGCCGCGGCAACGGCGCCGAAACCAAGAAATGCCCGCCTGTTCAGGCCTGCGGGCAGCTGGTCGTTCTGGTCCATGCGGTTTCTCCTGTGACACAGCGATATCGCGTTGCCGCTGCCGACGCTTCCGCGCCTCGCTGCTCTATCGGGTTCACATCATTGGACCACGCGCGTGGAGCCGCCGCAAGCTGATGGATATCGCTAAACTCGTCTATGAGTGAGGCTTAACGTCACAGCTCAGCCGGACCCGCTGATATAATCCCTTCAGTTTTATGGCGAACCTCGCATCCTTCGACATCACCTCCGGCGTGGATCTTCAGGAAGTCGACAACGCTGTCAACCAGGCGCGAAAGGAAGTTGCGCAAAGGTATGACTTCAAAGGGTCCAAGGCGTCGATCGATTTCAGCCGGGCCGAAAATCACATCACCCTGACGGCCGACGACGATTTCAAGATGACTGCGTTGTGGGAGATTCTTCAAACCCGGCTCGTCCGGCGGGGGGTGCCCACCAAGAACCTCACGCCCGGCGAGCTCGAGCGTGCGGCCAACGACACGGTACGCCGCGTGATTGCGTTACAGCAGGGCATTCCGGTTGAGGCAGCCAAGGAAATCGTCAAGTTTCTCAAGGACCGTAAGCTCAAGCGCGTGCAGGCCGCCATCCAGGCCGACCAGGTCCGCGTGTCGTCGGCCTCAAAGGACGAGCTGCAGGAGGCCATGCGGTTGCTCCGGGAACATGACTTCGGTGTCGCGTTGCAGTTCGGCAATTACAGGGGGTGACTGATGAGGCGTCTGCTCGCGGTGCTCGGAGCTTCGGTTCTCTCCGCCTCGGCCTGCGCGCACGCCGACGGCCCGGCGCCGCCCGCCGAACAGAAACCGGTCGTGCAGCAGCCCGCCAACGAAGCCCGGCAGCTCACGACGCCGGACGCGACGGCGCTCGCGGAGTTCAATCAGCGGGTCACCCAGTACGCTGAAATGCACAAGCGGCTCGAAGCGACCCTGCCCAAGCTGCCCAAGGAAACTACTCCCGAGGCCATCAACGCCCACCAGCGGGCGCTCGAGAAGTTGATCCGCGCCGAGCGCAAGGCGGCAAAGCAGGGGGACCTCATCACACCCGCCACTCGACGGGTCTTTCGTCAGCTCCTCGCACGCGTCTTCTCGGGCCCTGAGGGTCGCGAGCTCAAAGGGACCATCCTCGACGAGAATCCCGGCAACATCGGCCTGACGGTCAACGCCCGGTATCCCGACCAGATTCCGCTGTCGACCGTGCCGCCGCAGGTGCTGGCTTCGCTGCCCAAGCTGCCGGAGGACCTCGAATACCGCTTCATCGGCGAACGGCTGATTCTGCTCGACGTGCACGCCCACACGATCGCCGATTTCATGGACAACGCCTTTCCAGCCTGATCCCCACTCATGCACCGAGGCCGACTCTCCGCTACTGTTGTCTTCGCTCTCCTCGCCATACTCGGCTGCGCCCAGCCGCAGCGTGGCCCGGTCCAGGTTCAGGGGGCACAGAGCCCCCAACAGGCGGCGCAGGTTCCGGTCATTGCGCTGCCGAACCGGCCGGACTCGCTCAAGTTCGCCGTGCTCGGGGATTTCGGCGACGGGTCGAGCGCACAGTTCCAGATGGCCGCGGAAATGGCCCGCGTTCACCAGCGCTTTCCGTACGAGCTGGTTATCACGGTCGGCGACAACATCTACGGGTCGGAGCGCCCGCAGGACTTCCAGAGAAAATTCGAGGTCCCTTACAAGCCGCTGCTGGACGCAGGCGTCAAGTTCTACGCGTCGCTCGGCAATCATGACTCGCGTGAACAGCGCTTCTACAAGCTGTTCAACATGGAAGGGGAACTCTATTATTCCTTCAAGGGGCCGAAGCAGAATGTGAAGTTCATCGCGCTCGAAAGCACCTACCTCGTGCCGGAGCAGATCGCGTGGCTGCAGAAGGAGCTCGAGGGATCGCGGGAGGACTGGAAGATCCCGTTCTTTCATCATCCGCCCTACTCGTCCGGAGGCCGGCACGGCTCGCACCTGGATCACCGCGAGGCCCTCGAACCGCTGTTCGTGAAATACAACGTCAGCGTCGTGTTCACGGGGCACGATCACATCTACGAAAGGACCAAGCCGCAGCAGGGGATCGTCTATTTCGTCGCGGGATCGGGGGGCAAGCTGCGGAGGGGCAACCTGGACTCGACCACCGGCATCACGGCGGCAAGCAATGCCACCGACCGGGCGTTCGTGGTCTGTGAGATCGACGGCGACGAACTGTTCTTCAACGCGATCTCGAGGACCGGGGCGGTCATCGACTCGGGCGTGATCACGAGACGGAAATAGGGCTCTAAGCGCTCGCCTTCTCTGCCGCAGCCGTCCCCGGAACCGGGACGGCCGGCTTCGTCACCGCCGCGTGCTCCCAGTCGGCTTCGAAGACGGCCTGGATCTTCTTCGCCACCCGCGTATCACCGATGAGAACACCGACTTCGCGCCGGCCATCGAGCTCCAGCTTTCTCAGGCTCTGGCTGCCGACGAAGGCGGCGGAGCCGTCGCGAACGATCGCCCGCACGTGCAGCCGGAGATCCTGCAGCTTGCGGGTCTCCACGCCTGCCAGCGTCTTCTCCACCTTCCCGATCACCCGGATCTCGACGCCCGCCTTCGCGCGCTCCTCCAGCAGGCGCTGGATCAGGTTGTCGGTGACCTTCTCGTCATAGATGCAGAGCTGTTTCCTCGCGCCCTTGATGAACGATGTCAGCCGGGCCCGTGAGGTCTCCGGGCTCACGACGAACTTGTCGTGCATCGGCGCGTAGGTCTGACGCGCGCAGTCGGCCTCGAACAGCGACGCAGCGTCTTTGACGAGCTTCGCGTCGCGCGTCACCACGCCGAAGCTGCGGCTCTTCTCCATGTCCAGCTTCGTGTAATTGAAGCCGAGCACGTAGAGCGTGTCGTCGATGATCATCATTTTGCCGTGGTATCGCGGCAGATCGTCGGCCGTGCGCGCGACCGTGATGCCCATCGCGAGCATGCGCGTCTCGAGCTTTCGCAGCGTCTTCTCACCGCCGCGGTTGGTGTGGGCGATCAGCGCGCGCACGTTGACCCCGCGCCCGACCGCTACCTCGAGTGCCTTCTCCATCTCCGGACGATCGAACCGGAAGATCACGATGTCGATCGATTTTTTTGCGTTCTTGATGCCACGCACGAGCGGCGTGACGCCGTCGTCGGGTTCGATGATGAGTTTCACAGGCGCAATGACAGAGAGTTACTTACCCTTTTTCTTCTTCTCGGCCCAGTCGACCGCCGCATGGCCCTCGGGGTCGAGCTTCAGGATGGCATTCGTGACGCGATCGGTCTTCAGTTCGAGCGGAACTTCAACGTCGTAGCAGACTTCCTCGTCTGAACTCGTCCGGATCTCGAACTTCAGGCTGTACCGCCGCAGGATACCCTCGATCTCCGGTCGCAGCTCGTCGGTCTGTTTGCCGGCCTTGATCCTGAGGTCGAAGGGCTTCGTGCTCTTCGGCTCGAACGATTCGATCACCCACAGGGCGGCCACCAGGAAAACGGTCGAAAAGACGGCAAGGGCATACAGCCCGACGCCGGACGCCAGCCCCACGGCGAGGGTCGACAGCATCACGACCGCGTCTTTCGGATCGTCGATCTTGGAGCGATAGCGTATCAGGTTCGCCGCGCCGACAATCGCGAAGGCGCGGGCCAGGCTGGCGCCGACCACCAGCATGATGACGGCGCCGACAACCGCCAGCACGATTTGGGTCTGGATCACCGGGGCACTGCGCGGCGGCGTCCCGCGGCGCTTCGGCCGAAGCGCGAGCGCCGCGCCGAGCAGGGCCGCGAGCGGCAGCCGCACCATCGCATCGTCGATCTCGTGGAGCGCATGGGGGCCGTGATTGTCGGTGTCCACTCTGGGCGGAGGCTGTGGCTGCTCGATCGTCTGCGGCGGGGCCGTCTGGGCTGATGCCGCGACGTGCCCGACGATCCCGCCGAGGCTGGCGCCAAGGGCGATCAGCCAGACAAGGAACAGGAGTGAGGTCAGTACGGCCGACCCGTGGCGGAACGTCTGCAGGCGCATCTATCGATCCTTCAGGGCAAGGCCTTCAGCGATTTTCTGCTTCATGCGGCGGATGAAACGGCTGGCGGCCCGGGAATCGATCCCGCCGGCACGGAACGCGTCTTCCCACTGGCGGTCGGTGAGCCCCTGGAGCCGCTCACAGAGCCAGCGGACGTCCGCGGTATTGATGTTCTCGAAGAGCGCCTTGTGGCGGCCGCGATACTCCAACCGGACCCGGCCGTTCTCGGTCCCGCGGATGAACGGGGTCTGTTCGAATACCTCGATGTCGCCGCGCGGCGCGTCGATCATGCCGGTTCGCCCGAAGGTCTGCCCGAGATCGCGCGCGACGTACCAGCGGTTCGCCCCGTCGAGCTCGCGATCGAGAGTGTAGACGACATTCTGGGCATCCTTGAGGTCCGAGTTGCCGAGCATGGCCTGGAGCACCAGCAATCCGTTCATCTGACGCGTGCCGACGAACGGGTTCTGATAGTAGGACCAGGAGTCACCGGCGTCGAGGCCCTGCAGGTCCGGCTTCTTCTCCCGGAAGCGCGCGGGCAGCTGGGGGTTCGGCGACGTCGCCTTCTGGGCGGTCCAGTCACGCAGCAGGTAGATCGGCGGCTGGTGGTAGCCGATGCCCCAGTGGATTCGCGACGCGACCAGCTCGGTGCCCGCCTCGGGGGGGAACTTGGCGCTCCACTCGCGATCGCCGGGACCGACGACGGTATACCCGCGGCTGAAGCCCCCACGCTTGATCTCGATGACGGTGTACTTGGCGGCGGGATCGGGCGCGAGGTTCTTGCCGCCGACCCCGTAAAAAAGGTCGCGGCCCGGCTCGGGCTGGACCCAGAGCTGCGCGAGCTGCTCGGCGGTCGGTGCCCCCGGCAACGTCGATTTGATGGTGGGCGTGGCACATCCGGCGACCGCGATGGCCATGATCGCCGTCAGGGTCAACACGACGCAGCAGACACGAGTCCGGATGCAGCCAGTATTCACGGGCACTGCTCCTGCCTTTCGTAAGCCCGTCCTTAAACGCACAGCCGGGCTTCCTGGTAAAGTGCAAGCAGCGGGCCACGGATGGGGTGACCGGAAGCTGATCCCTATCTGAAATCGTGGGACCGGGGCTCCGGACCGGCGTCGGTGAGGCTCACCACGCGTTCGGCCTTCACCGAGGTCACCCCTTCCTGAATTTGCAGCACCCCTTCGACCAGCAGATACGGGGACCCGATGATCGTGTGGCGGAACTCGGTGAACAGGTCCGGTCTCACGATGACATTCGCGATGCCGGTTTCATCCTCCAGGGTAAGAAACACGAATCCCTTCGCCGTCCCCGGACGCTGACGCGTGATGACCGCGCCCGCCACGCGCACGCGCCGCCCATGGCGGCCGTGCGGCAGATCGACCGAGCGCAGCACTCCGCGCAGCGCGAACTCCGCGCGCCGCAGCGCCATCGGATGCGGCCCGATGGTCAGGCTCGTGCCGGCGTAATCGGCCATCAACCGCTCGGGGGGCGTCATTGGACGCAGCGGAGAACGCCTTCCCCATCCCGTATCCCGCGGTTCGGCACCCTCACCGCGCCCTGAGCGTGCCGAAGGGTCCGTCCTTTCGTCACGCTCCTCGAACAATTCGCCAGTCGGGCGAACCGCGCGTTCGATCTGCCACAACGCGCCGCGGCGGTCGTACCCGAGCGAGTTGAGCGCACCGATTTCCGCCAGCGTCGCCAGCTCATCGCGTCGCACGCCGGCCCTCGCGATCAGATCCTCGATCGAGACGTACCGGGATTCGGGATGGTCCTCGGGCTTGTCCGCCGGCCTGGCGAAGGCGGACCACTCGTGTGCGCAGATATTGCAGAACCGCGTCTGGTCCGACGTGTCTTCCATCATCGACTCGTCATCACACCCGCACTTCGGGCAGCGTGACACCTTTGAAGTTTGAAGTTTGGAGTTTGGAGTTCTGCACTCCCCTATGGCTCGGCCGGTGTCGGCGCGCAAGCCATTGACATACATCAGGCCCAGCCTCACCTGGCCGTCGGGCTCCACGCGGCACTCCCAGCCGGAGACCTGCACGTCGATCGGCGCGAAGCGGACACCATGGCGCTGCGCATCCTTCACCAGCGTCGCCGGATGATAGAACCCCATCGGCTGGTTGTTGAGCATGGCGGTATAGAACGCCGCCGGGTAATGCGCCTTGAGATAGGCGCTCGCGTATACGAGCAGCGCGAAGCTGGCCGAATGCGATTCAGGGAATCCGTACAGCGCGAACGAAATGATCGACTTGATGATGGCCTCGGCCGGCTCGCCGGTAATGCCCCGCCGCTCCATTCCGGCGCGGAGCTTCCCTTCGATCTGCTGCATGCGGTGCTCGGAACGTTTGAATCCAAAAGCCCGGCGCAGCTCCTCCGCTTCGCCGCCTGAAAACCCCGCCGCCACCATCGCCATCCGCAGCAGCTGCTCCTGGAACAGCGGCACGCCGAGCGTCCGCTTGAGGATCGGCTCGAGCGACGGATGCGGATACGTCACCGCCTCCTGCCCCTGGCGGCGCTTCAAATAGGGATGCACCATATTGCCGACGATCGGGCCGGGACGGATGATCGCGACTTCGACGACGATGTCGTAGAACTTTTCCGGTTTGAGCCGCGGCAGCGTCGCCATCTGGGCGCGCGACTCCACCTGGAACAGGCCTACGGTATCGGCGGCCTGCAGCATCCTGTAGACCGCTGGATCGCCTGGCGGTAAATGCGCAAGATCCACCGGTGCCGCATCCCGGCGGGCATTCACCAGCGTCAGCGCATCCTGAATGACCGCCATCATCCCCAGCCCCAGCAGATCGACCTTGATCAGGCCCATGTCGGCGCAGTCGTCCTTGTCCCACTGGATCACCACGCGCCCCGGCATGCTCGCGTTCTCGAGCGGTACGACGTCGTCCAGCCGACCCTGACAGAACACCATGCCGCCGGAGTGCTGGCCGAGATGGCGCGGCAGGTCCTGGATCTGCTCCCACAGGCGGCCGAACGTCTGCACGACCGGCGAACGGTAGTCGATGCCGGTCTCTTTCAGATTGCGCTCGAGCGTCTCCTTCGGATCGACGAACTCGAAGTGGTTCATGACCTTCGCCAGCCGGTCCACCTGCCCGGCCTCGAGCGACAGCACCTTCCCCACTTCGCGCGCGGCGCTGCGCCCGCGATACGTGATCACGTTCGCGGTCATCGCCGCCCCATGCTTCCCGTACTTTTCGTACATGTGCTGGATGACGCGTTCGCGGCGGTCGCCGCTCGGGAGATCCAGGTCGATGTCGGGCCACTCGCCTCTTTCCTCCGACAGGAAGCGTTCGAACAGCAACTCCATGCCGATCGGATCGACGGCGGTGATGCCAAGGCTGTAACACACGGCGCTGTTGGCCGCCGAGCCGCGCCCCTGCACGAGAATGTCCTGCTGACGGCAGAAATTGACGATGTCCCAGACGATGAGGAAGTAGCCGGCGAGATCGAGCTTCTCGATGAGGTCGAGCTCGCGCTCGATCTGGCGCCTGACGCGGTCGTCGTACGGGCGGTATCGATCGCGCGCGCCGGCCTGCGCGATCTTGCGCAGGAACGACGCCATCGTCTCGCCACGCGGCACGGGATACTCGGGGAAGCGGTAGCCGAGATCCGCCATCGTGTATTCCAGACGATCCGCCAGCTCGCGTGTGCCGGAGAGTGCCTCGGGGATGTCGGCGAACAGGCGCGCCATCGCGTCGGGCGCTTTCAGGTAGCGTTCGGCATTGCACGACAACCGCCGTCCGGCCCGCTCGAGCGTCGTCTTGTGCCGGATGCACGTGAGGACGTCGTACAAGGGCCGGCTCGCCGGCTCGGCAAACCGCACGCCGTTGGTGGCAATCACCGGAACGTGAAAGGCGGAGGCGAGGTCGCGCAGCGCCGCATTGTCGGCTTCTTCATCGCGCAGCAGGTGGCGCTGCAGCTCGATCCGCGTGTTCGCCGCGCCGAAGAGGCCGACGATCCGATCGACGAGGCCGCCGACGCCGAACCGGCTTCCGCCGAGCGCAGCGCGGCCGACGAGGGCGATGAGCCCGCGCGTCCGGCCGTCGAGATCCTCGAGCGCCAGCGCCCCCTCCCCTTTCGGCGAACGCAGCTTCATCCGGGTCACCAGCCGGCACAGATTCTGGTAGCCCTCACGGGACTCGATGAGGACGGGCAGGCGGAGGGTGGCGGATTGAGGATTGAGGGATTGCGGAATGATCGTCAGTTCCGCGCCGACGATCGCTTTGATGCCAGCCTTCCTGGCCGCGAGGTGAAAACGGGGCGCGCCGTATACGCCGTCCCGGTCCAGCAACGCGAGCGCGGGATACCCGAGCGCGGCCGCACGGTCGACGAGCGCCTCGGGCAGCGATGCGCCGTCGAGGAACGAAAAGGCTGAGGAGGCATGGAGCTCGATATACACGGTGGAAATCAGTCCATCAGGCCGTCCATGAACCATCGGCCGGTGCCACGGTCGCAGTACAGGCGGCCGATGGTACCGTCGCTCAGCGCGATGTCCCATTCGTCGCGGTCCCAATGCGAGCCGCTCGCATCCCACCAGGCGCCCGACGACCGCCACGGGCCGGCGGACTGCTCGACGCGGCCGCCGGGCATCCCGCGGCGATCGATCGCCACGTGCACCGGCCGGCCGTGCGCGATACCGATGCGCACCGCGACGGGAGGGCGGAAGCGGCGGAGACATAAGGTTCCGGGGGGCCGGGGGGCCGGGGGTCCGGGGGGCCGGGGGGCCGGCGGATGGAAGCGCGTCATCTCGAAGGCATCCGGGCGATGCGAGTCGAGCAGGACGGGAGAGCCGCAGCGGTCCTCCCCCACCAGCGCATTCAGCCGCGCGGTCAGGGTGGCCAGCGTCTCGGGCGACGGGATCGCACGCTCGAGCAGGGAGAACTGGACGATGCGGGCGGGCGCAGGATCGATTTCGATCGTCACCACGTCGATGGCGGCCGAAGGCGGATGCGAGTCGAGATCGAGCGACAGCAGCGTGCGCAGCACACGCGGATCGCGCATCGGGGCGGGCAGCTGCATCATCCGCGAATGGATGGTCTTGTCGGTGAGACGAAGCTCGAGCCGGATGGCTGCCCCCCCTTTGTCGGCGCGCTCGAGGGCGACCGCCAGCGGATCGAGCAGCCGTGCAAGCACGAACGACAGCGGCTCGAGCTTCTCGATCGGCCACTCGAGCTCGATCGACTGGATGAATCGCGGAACCCCGGGATCGGGCACGAGCGGGCGCGGATCGAGGCCGCGCGCCAGACCCTGGATCGCCAGCCCCTGCGGCCCGAAACGCGCGGCGAGCTCATCGGCCGGCAGCGCCGCGAACTCGCCGACGCTGCGGATGCCCCAGCGTTTCAACGCGTCGAACGTCCGGCAGGGCTCCCCCGCGAGCTGCTGGAGCGTATCGAGCGGGAGCGGCCCGAGCGCCGCCGCGACATCGCCGGTGACGACTGTTGCGACCCCTCCGGTCAGGTCCGGACGGCTGCCGCCTTCAGCCGGAGGCATGGGGCCGAGCGTCAGCAGCCGCGCCGCGGTTTGCGTCGGCGCGATCGCGATCCTGACCTTGACGCCACGGTCGAACGCGGTCCGCTGCAGTTCAGCCGCGATCCCGTACGCATCGCCCAGCAACCGCCCCAGGCCGGCGACGTCGAGCACCACACCGGCGTCACCGTCGCGCTCGATCCGGGAGGAGAAATCGCGCGCCAGCGACATCAGGGCACCGGCGGTGGCGTCGCTTCGGGCCCGGAGACAGGCGAACAGCTCCGGTGGTCCGTGCTGCGTGCTCCGTGCTGCGTGCTCCGGGCTCGCGTGCGATGACCGGACCACCGGCTCCTCACACCGCACCAGCCGCGTCACCTGGTCGAAGGTATCCCGAGGGTGAACGTCTCCGATCGATCGTGCCAGGTCGTCGTAAGAAGGGATCTTCATCGGCTTCGATCTTCAGCGTTCAGCATTCAGCGTTCAGCATTCCAATGACGCGCGGGTGGATGTCGAGCGTGGCCAGACGCCTGGCGCGGTCGGCGGTGCCGGACCATCGGCCGCGCGGTGCCCGCGGTCCGCCGTCGTCCCGCAGTGCCACGGTGATGCCACCGGGGCTTCGCGCGATATGGTCGGCGCCGAGCAGCACCAGCGCCGTCTGGCTCCCCTCGATCACGCGCGAGAGGCGCATCCAGGTCGTATGAGGAAACTGCCGGACCGCCATCGACGGCACGTCGGCAAGGTCGAATGCGACGAGCCCGAATCCGCCGGCCTGGACGACCAGGTTCACCGCCTTCAGTGCCCGGGCGGCATCACCCCGTTCCCGGATCCAGAGCAGGCGCGACAGGTCCACCCCGGCATCCGCGGCAGACGCCGGATCGAACCGATCGCAGGTGTCGATGAACGCCACCACCTCGCCGGCACCGGTGACCGCGGCCAGCAGCCCACACAGAATGGTCGTGCGCCCCGACGACCGCGAGCCGACGATCTCGGACAGGTGTCCGCGCCGCAGGCCCCCCTCGGACCCGATGCCAGGGATCCCGGCTGGCGCAATCCGGTCTTCAGGCTCGGCGACCCAGGGGCGGGCCGAGGTCAGGGTACTGTCGAGCTTCCGATCCCTGAGGAGTGATTCGAGTGCCAGGCGCGCCGTAGCCATATTCGCCTTATCTTCGCCTACTGGTGCCGGCGCCACAAGCCACGAAATGTAGGGGTCTCGTAAAATAAGGCGTTGTCCACCTCCCAGCCCGCCGAAGAGGCCTCTCTCGGCCATCCCCTCTTGCAGCGCACCCTGGCCGCCCTCGCGTTCCGGGACTTCAGGATCCTCTGGCTCGGCGCCTTCGCCTCGACCATCGGCACCTGGATGCAGAAGGTCGCTCAGAGCTGGCTGATTTTCGACCTGACGAAATCCTCGTTCTTTCTCGGGTTGGACGACTTCCTCGGCCAGTTGCCGATCCTGCTGTTCACCGTGCTGGGCGGCGTCATCGCGGACCGCCATGACCGCCGGTGGCTGCTCATGAGCTCACAATATGTGCAGATGACCACCGCCTTCACGCTGGCGGCACTCGTCTGGACCGGCGTCGTGCGGATCGAGCACATCCTGGCGCTGTCGTTTCTCACCGGATTCGCGCAGGCCTTCGGCGGGCCCGCCTACCAGTCGCTCATCCCGACGCTGGTCCCGAAGAAGCACCTGCCGAATGCGATCGCGCTGAACTCGATCCAGTTCAACCTGTCGCGGATCGTCGGCTCGCTGCTCGCCGGCGCCGCCCTGGCGGCCTTCGGCACCGCGATCTGCTTCGGTCTCAACGGCCTCTCTTTTCTCGTCGTCATTGCGGCGCTGCTGTCGCTGTCGGTCAGGCATATCAGGCCGGAGCACAAGCCGCTCCTCCAGGAGATGCACGGCGGCTTCAGCTACGTGAAGCGCGAGCCGGCGCTCATCGCGCTCACGGTCGTGGCGTTTCTGACGACGTTTCTCGGGCTGCCGCTGCTGACCTTTCTGCCGGTCTTTGCACGCGACATTTTTCAGGGAGAGATCGGCCTCTACAGCCGGATGATGGCGTTCTCGGGGGCGGGATCCGTCGTCGGGGCGCTCATCGTAGCGTGGCTCGGGCGGTTCAGGCACATGGGGCTCACGCTGCTGCTCGTGCAGGCGGCCTTCGGTCTGCTCGTCGCGGGTTTCGCGATGTCGCGAACGCTATGGCTGAGCGAGCTGATCCTGTTCGGCGCGGGGGTCTCCGCCATGATCGTCACCGCCATGACGACCTCGCTCGTGCAGCTGGTCGTACCGGATCACCTGCGTGGCCGCGTCGTGAGCATCTACATGGTCGCGTTCCGCGGCGGCATGCCGCTCGGCAGCCTGGCGAGCGGCTACGCGGCCACGTTCGTCGGCGTCCCGCTGGTGCTCGCGGCCAACGGTGCGCTGGTTTCCGGCGTGGCACTCTACTTCCTGCTCAAAAGTCACGGAGTGCGAGAGCTTTGATCACTTGTGAATTGTGAATTGTGCTGAAAACCTTCACCGGCCGTCGTGACCTCCTTCGTGTGGCCAAGGAGAGCACGACGAATCTTTGAAGGATCTTGAGGCCTCACCGTGGCTCAATGCACAAGTCGGAATTTCACAACTTCAGATCGCCTGGTAGATCCAGTAGCCGCCGAGCGCGATGGAGGTGAAAGCCATGAGGACGGCTGACCCACGGCCGAGCCGAAGCACGCCCTCCGTGGAGATCACCCGGGCGAAGGCCACGCCGAAGAGCGACATCGAGATCAGGATGCCGAGGGCGAACACGGCCACGAGCGTCAGCATCAGCGGGAGCGACGCGCTGCCCACCTCTTCCCCGAACGGCGCCAGCATCGTCAGTGCGCGCAGGCCGCTGATGGCGAAGGCGGCACCGATGATCGTCGGCACGTGCGAGTGCCTGGCCGCCTGCGGATGACGATCGCGGCCGCCGAAATGGAGGTGCCAGTGCGGCGCGGGCTCGCCGGCGTGCAAGTGCGAGTGGCCGTAGATCCGACCGCTGAATGTGCCCCACAGCGCCGTGCCTCCCAGGCCGATGAGCAGCGTGCCGCCGAGCATCTCGCCGCCGCGCTCGACCATCAGCGGCAGCGACCACCCGAGCAGGATCAGCGCGGCCGCGCCCGCGCCAAGCAGCAGCGCGTGGCCGATGGCGAAGCGCACCGCAATACCGAGCGCCCGTGAGCGCTGCACCGCGGGCCCGCCCGGCACCGGTGACAGCGACAGCGCCGCAATTCCCATGAGGTGATCGGCGCCAAGCCCATGGAGAAAGCCCAGCCCCAGCGCGAACATGATCAACAGCACGCTTAGATTCTACTATCCGAACCAAAAGAAAACGGGGCGCCCTGTGGAGGAGGCGCCCCGTCAGCGGTTCAGCGTTCAGCGTTTTACCGCCGGGTGATCTGATCCCAGATCGCGGCGCCGCCGCCGCCGATCGCCGCGCCGATGAGTGCGCCCTTCTTGCCGCCCGTGAGCGCGCCGACGCCTGCGCCGACCGCAGCGCTCGATCCGATGATCACCGCGCTCTTCTTCACCGACCGGTTCTTCCTCACACGCACCGGCTCGTCATAAACGACCTGCCGTGTCCGCACCGGCCGTGCAGCCTGCGTCCGTACCGGCACGACCCGCGCCGGCGCCAGCTCCTCGTAAACCGGCTGCGCCTGGTAGTAGCCAGCCGGCACTGCCTGCGGCGCGGCCATGTTCACCGGTGCATACGCGGCGGCCTGCCCATTCACCGACACGCACTCGATCTGCGAAATCGTCGCGCCATTGACGACGACCGGCCGCACGAGGGTGCGCTGGTTCGGCTCGCAGCTGACGACCACCGGGGAGCCGGCCTGGGCGTTGTTGACTTCCTGCGCGCGAACGCTCGACGCGTTCTGTGCCGCGCCGCAGCCATACGTAAAGAGCAGCGCGCTCGCCGCAACAACACCCCATAACGACTTCATGTGCATGCCTCTCATTGGAATACCTCCGCGTGTCCCTGCCCCCCACACTCCAAGCGCGATGCCATCCCGGAATCATCAAAAACGCGCCTGTTTATTGGTATTTTGTGGCTGCGGCCTGGAATGACACAATCGGACTGTCCTCTCAATGGCTCAACTATTCCGCTTTTGATGGCCCGCATCCTCGTCGTCGAAGACGATCGCGATATCGGTGAACTCATCGTTCACTACCTGCAGCAGGCCGGGCATACGACCGCGAGGCTGTCGTCGGGCGCAGAGGTGGTGGCGCATCTCCGGAATCAACCCGCAGACCTCGTGATACTCGATCTGATGCTCCCCGGCATGGACGGCATGACCGTCTGCGATGCGCTCCGCCGTGATGCATCGACGTCACACGTGCCGATCATCATGTTGACGGCGCGCGGGGATGAGGCGGACCGCGTGGCGGGCCTCGAGCGAGGGGCCGACGATTACGTCACGAAGCCGTTCAGCCCGAGGGAGCTGGTGGCGCGCGTCGCCGCCCGGCTCCGCCGGCCGCCGTCCGGCGACAGCGGTGGAGAGGCCGCGGAGGTGCTCCACTACGGGCCGATCACGATCGACGCCGGCAGCCACATCGTGACCCTCGAGGGACAGGAGGTCCGCTTGACCGCCAAGGAGTTTCTGTTGCTCCAGTACCTGGTCCGCCGCCGCGGCCGGGTGCTCTCGCGCGACCTCCTGCTCACCGACGTCTGGGGCTATCAGTACACCGGCGGCACGCGCACGGTCGACGTGCACATCCGGCGTCTGCGGGAAAAGCTGCCGCTGTTGAACGAGGCGATCGAGACGGTCAAGCAGTTCGGGTACAAACTCGTGTAGGGGGCCGGGGGTCCGGGGGCCGCGGTTCCTGTCGTCATTCAGCGTTCAGCGTTCAGCATTCAGAGTTCCCGTGTGACCTTCCGCACGCGCCTGTTTCTCTCTTCACTCACCGCAGCAGGGGCGACACTGCTCGTCGCCGCGCTGCTGCTGTCGTGGTACGTGCGCCGGAGTGTCGGCGAACGGATCGAGCGCAATCTCATTACCCAGGCCAAGCTGGCCGCCGAACTGCTGTCTCACCACCGGCCTGCACGCGCGGAGCTCGATGCCGAGGCTGAAGCGCTCGCCCGGCTGGGTGCCGGACGCGTGACCTTCATTGCCGCGGACGGATCCGTGATCGGTGACTCGGGGCTCACCGCGGAAGAAATGCAGGCCGTCGAGAACCACGGGAGCCGCCCCGAGGTCCTGTCAGCGATCGCAACCGGACTCGGCGTGGCGCGGCGCTCCAGCTCCAGCGTCGGCAGCGAGATGCTCTATGTCGCCGTTCCGGTGCCGAACGCAGCCGCATCCGATCTTCAGGTAGTGCGGCTGGCGATGCCGCTGACCGAGGTCCAGGAGCAGCTGGCGATCGTTCGGCGCGTGATGCCGGCCGCTCTTCTGGCCGGGTCGGCAGTGGCGCTGGCGCTGTCGTGGATCGTCGCAAGCCTGATCGCCACCCGCGTCCGTACGATCTCGGCGGTCGCCGAACGATACGTCGCCGGCGACCTCAGGCCGACGGTTCACGATTACGGCGACGACGAGCTCGGTGCCGTTGGGCGGGTGTTCGAAGAGGCGTTCCGGCAGGTGGATCTGCGGGCCTCGGCATCCGCCGAGGACCGCGCCCGGATGCAGGCGATTCTGGGCGGGATGGTCGAAGGCGTGCTGGTCGTCAACGAATACGGCAAGATCCAGCTCGTCAACGACGCCGCCCGCCGCATGCTGAGGCTCACCGAAGCTCCGGCAGGGCGCCACTACCTGGAGATCATCCGGCACCCGGAGATCGCCTCACAGGTGGGCTACGCGCTGAACGGCGAGCTGGGCACCAGCCGTGAGATCCGGCTCCCGGCTCTCCCGGACGCCACTTTCGTGGCTCGCAGCGCTCCGGTCGCCGCCGGCAAGATGCGCGGCGCCGTGCTGGTACTCCACGACATTACCGACCTGCGCCGTGCCGACCAGATCCGGCGTGACTTCGTCGCAAACGTCTCGCACGAGCTGCGCACGCCGCTCACGGCGGTCCGGGGCTACGTCGAAGCGCTGGCCGAAGGTGTGTCGGATCCGGAGCAATCGAAGCGCTTTCTCGAGACGATCGCGCGTCACACGTTGAGGATGGAGCGGCTCGTACGCGACCTGCTCCGGCTGGCGCGGCTCGATGCCGGCCAGGAACTGCTCGAACGCGTTCCCTGCCCGGCCGACGCGCTCTTCACCGGCGTCGAGACCGATCTCGCCGGGCCGATCGCGGAGCGCCGGCAGCGCGTCGTCCGTGACATCGCGCCGGATGCGGAGGTGGTGACCGGCGATCCGGCCAAACTGCACGATGCTTTGCGCAACCTGCTGGAGAACGCGACGAACTACTCGCCGGAAGGGGGAACCATGACCCTCGCGAGTCGCCGGCAGGCAGATCGCATCCTCATCACCGTCAGCGACGAAGGGCCCGGCATCCCCGAGAGCGACCTGCCCCGCGTCTTCGAGCGCTTCTACCGGGTCGACAAGGCGCGCTCACGCAACGGCCGCGATCCGGGCGGCACCGGCCTCGGCCTCGCGATCGTCAAACATCTCGTCGAGCTCCACGGGGGCAAGGTGAGCGCCGCGAACCGACCGGAAGGGGGCGCGGTTTTCACGGTCGAGTTGCCGGGCTCCTGATAACTACAAACTACAAACTACAAACTACAAAGACCCGAACTGAGAGCAGCTCCGAGATCTTTTGGGAGTTTGTAGTTTGGAGTTTGTAGTTTGGAGTTTGTAGTTTGGAGTTTGCAGTTTGGAGTTTGTAGTTCGGCGTTTTGGAAAGTCAGGGCGCAATCGTTTTGGAGACGATCCACCACGTCACGGCGGCAATGGCGGCCGAGGCGGGAATGGTCAGGATCCAGGCCCAGACGATGCGCCCCGCGATGCCCCAGCGGACGGCCGAGAGCCGCTTGATCGACCCGACACCGATGATCGCGCCCGTGATCGTGTGGGTGGTGCTCACGGGCACGCCCAGGTTGGTCGCGGTGAACAGCGAGATGGCGCCGGCTGTCTCCGCGGCGAACCCGCCCACCGGCACCAGCTTCGTGATCTTCGATCCCATCGTGTGAATGATCCGCCACCCGCCGGACAGCGTCCCGAGGGCAATCGCCGCATGCGCCGAGAGGATGACCCACATGTCGATACGGAACACCTCGATATAGCCCCCGGCATACAACACGCCGGCAATGATACCCATGGTCTTCTGCGCGTCGTTGCCGCCGTGGCCCAGGCTGTACGCGGCGGCCGAGACCAGCTGCAGCTTGCGGAACCAGCCGTCGACCCTGGCCGGGGGCGTCCGCTGGAACACCCACAGCAGAAGCACCATCAGCAGAAAGCCGAGTGTCATCCCAATGAGGGGGGCGAGCACGATGAAGATGAGCGTCTTGGTCCAGCCGGCCGGAATGATGGCGGCCCAACCGGCCTTCGCGACCGCCGCCCCGGCGTAGCCGCCGATGAGCGCGTGCGACGAACTGGTCGGCAGGCCGTAATACCAGGTGATGAGATCCCAGATGATGGCGCCCGTCAGCCCTGCAAAAATCACCGCGAACGTCAGCACCTGGATGTCGACCAGGCCGGAGCCGACGGTCTTCGCCACGGCCGTTCCGAAGGTGAATGCCGCGACGAAGTTGAAGAACGCCGCCCAGACGACCGCCTTGCCCGGCGTGAGCACGCGAGTCGACACGACCGTCGCGATCGAGTTCGCGGCGTCGTGAAAGCCGTTGATGTAGTCGAAAATCAGCGCGACGAGAATCAGCGCGACGACCGCCAGCAGGGTGGGATCCATCCGTCGCTACGCGTGCTTGACCACGACGCCTTCGAGGACGTTCGCGACGTCTTCGCAGCGGTCGGTCGCGGCTTCGAGAAAATCGAGGATCTCCTTCCACTTGATGATCTGGATGGCGTCCTTCTCCTCTTCGAAGAGCCGGCGCAGCGCGGTCTGATGCGCTCGATCGGCCTCGTTCTCGAGCCGGTTGATCTCGACCGCCGCGGTCGAGATCCCCTGCTTCTTGCCGAGCGCCTTCATGGCCGTCACCACCTGCTCGGTCGATGCCTTGATGATCCGGCTGAGATCGCGCGCGTCGGGACGGACCTTCGAGATCTGATACAGGCGAATGACGCCGGCCGAGTCGTCGATCGCATCGATCACGTCGTCGAGCGACCGCGCCAGGGTGTGGATGTCTTCCCGGTCGAGCGGGGTCACGAACGTCTTGTGGAGACGCTGGATGACTTCATGAGTCAGAAAGTCGCACTTGTGCTCGACCTCCTTGATCTCATCGGCTTTGTCCCACAGCGGCTGCTCGGGCGCCAGCATCTGTTCGAGCAGGCCGGCCCCCCGGTTGATCTGTTCCGCCATGGCGACGAAGTCTTCGAAGAACTTCTCTTCTTTCGGGATCAGTCTGAACGCCAACATCGCCTCCGGCCGGGAATGTTAGCAGATATGGCTCAGATTTAACCGAAACGACACATTCGCGTTACATCGTCCATTTAACCGCACCGAAACAGCCCGGTGATCTCCGGATTACAGCGGCTCGCTATCGTCCCCTTGTCTGGTTCTCAACATCGACAAGGAGTAAGTGGAATGACGATGCGAATGCGAGCGGTGCTGGCAGCGTGTGCCGCGTTCTGTGTCCTGCTGACCGGCACCGCCGGTGCACAGGGCACCTCCGGGGTTCTCAGCGGGCAGGTGGTCGATCCGAGCGGCGGCGCCATGCCCGGTGTGACGGTCACCGCGACCAACCCGGCAACCGGCGAGACTCGCGTGGCCGTGACGGCCACGACCGGCACCTACCAGCTCGCCGCCCTGCCGGTGGGCACTTACACGCTGACCTACCAGCTCGAGGGCTTCAAGACGACGACCCGCACCGGCATCCTCGTGGAGGCGTCCGTCCCGCGTGCCGTCAACGTGACGCTCGAGCTGGGCGGGATTACCGAGGTGATCAAGGTCGAGGGGGGCTCGCCGATTCTCAATGTCTCGACCCCGACGGTCACGCGCCGCCTCGGCGGGGAGGAAATCACGTCGGTTCCCTCGTCCACGCGCAACTTCACGCACCTGCTGACCGCGACGGCCGGCGTCAGTGCCGACCTCTCCCCCGTCGGCAGCAACGACACGGGTGCGATCTCCCCCTCCGTGAACGGTACGAAACAGACGAGTAACAGCGTGCTCTACAACGGCATCGACATCACCAGCATGCTGTCGAACACCGGCACCCTCGACGAGGGGCTCTCCCCCGCTCCCGAAACGATCGACGAGGTGAAGCTGCAGACCAGCCTGTACGACGCGGCGACCGGACGGAGCGGCGGCGGCAACTTCCAGATCGTGACCAGGGCCGGCACGAACGCCTTCAACGGGTCCGCGTACTCCTACGGACAGCACGAACGGTTCAACTCGAACGATTTCTTCTTCGACAAGAACGGGATCGACAAACCCCAGATGCGCCGGGTCGAGTCCGGCGTCACGCTCGGCGGTCCGGTTCGCCGGAACCGCGCGTTCTTCTTCGGCTCCTTTCAGCACACCGACGCGAAGTCCGGCTACGTGCCGACCGCGTCCAGCCGCGCCCTGCTGCCCGCCGCGCTTGCGCTGATCGAGGGTACGCGAACGGCGGAAAACATCGTCAGCGCGTTCCGCTCGATGAACCCGAACTTCGCGCTGCAGCCCCAGAACATCTCCCCGCTCGCGATCTCGCTGCTCAACACGCGCAATCCGATCACCGGCGACTACATCATTCCGGCGCCGACGGGTGCCATCGTCGGCAACGATCGCGTCGTCAGCATCGGCGCATTCGCCAATGCCGGCGGGGATCCGATGCGTGAGCTTCGCCAGGTCGTGCCGGCGGAGTTTCAGCAGAAGCAGGCCTCCGCCCGTTTCGACGCCCGGGTCACCGATACCAACCGCCTGCAGGTCTCCTACTTCGGATCCGATTTCCCCAGCTTCGATCCGTTCCCGGATCCGTCGACACTGACCTCGCCGTTCCAGCTCCGCAAGAGCAACCGTGGGCATGTGGGGTCCATCGGGAATACACACATCTTCGGCAGCGGGCTCCTGAACGAAGCGCGGGTCGGGTACTTCACCCTGCGCAACACGCGGCAGCAGACCGACGACATCGCCGCCATCACCAGCGGTCAATTCGGCATCGTCAACCCCGCGCTGCTGTTCGACAGTTCGGCCGCCACGCTGCGGCTGCCGCACTTCGTCGACCGCGGCATCACCTGGTCGTTCGGCGGGCCCAACGACTCGTTCAACCGCCGCGAGCAGGAGACGATCCACTTTGCCGATGCCCTCACCTGGACGCGCGGCAGCCACAGCCTGCGCCTGGGCGGCGACTACAAGCTGCACAACGTCAAGACCAACCTGCCCGAGGAACAGGGAGGCGAGTTCGAGAAGATCGAGCACTTCCAGCAGTTCCTGCTGGGATTCACCAGCGAGGCGGACACCCAGTTCGGCTTCACCGACAAGGACTTCCTGATGCAGGATGCGTCGGTGTTCGTCACCGACGACTGGCGCGTGACCGATCGCCTGTCGGCGTCGCTCGGCGTCCGGTGGGACTGGTTCGGCTGGCCATACGAGCGGAACGGCTACTTCGGGAATTTCGACCCCGCGCTCGTGACCAACTCGGCGAATCCGCTCAACGCGATCATCGTGCCGTCCAATATCCAGCCGACACCGTTCTCACAGGTGAACGCGGGCATCAACGCGGTGACGAAAGTCGACAGCAAACACACGCTGAACGGCCAGGACTTCAATAATTTCGCGCCCCGCCTCGGCCTGGCGTTCAGTCTCACGCCCAAACACGTCCTCCGTGGCGGATACGGGCTGTTCTACGACCGTCCATCGGCGGCGTTCATGAACACGGTGTTCAGCAACTACCCGATCCTGCGTGAGGTCGAGATCACCGTGCCGAGCCGTACCGTGCCGATGACGGACGCGTGGGCGTCGAACGTCATCAATGGTCAGCCGGTCGCGTTCGACAGCTTCTTCCCGTTCCGCCTGGTCTACAGCGGCGGCGCCACAGGCAGCTACACGATCCGCGACGGTACGGGCGTGCTCGGCGTGAATGGCGGTGCGGGCAACATCGCCGAGACGCTGGAGTTCCGCGCCGTCGACCGCAACCTGCAGACCCCCTACTATCAGCAGTGGAACGCCGGCTGGCAGTGGGAGCTGATGCCGAACATGGCGCTCGAAGTCCGGTATAACGGCAGCCGCGGTCACAACCTGCTGCTCGCCACAGCCCTCAATGAGCCGTGGGACCTGAACGATCCGAACACGCCTCCCGAGATCCTGCAGCGGATCACGGATGCCTACCGCGCCAATGGCGGCGTGGCCAACGCCCAGGACCCCCAGGCCCTCGGGTACGGCTACGGCGGCAACATGAACAACGGACCGAACGGCGCGCAGATCCCTACCGAAGTTCGGACCCTCTACTATGGATTCAATGACGCGGAGGCGCTCTACCTGCAGTCGAAAGGCCGCTCCACGTATCACGCGCTGCAGACCAGCCTCACGAGGCGCTTCTCGCAGGGGCTGCAGTTCCATGCCGCCTACACCTACTCCGTTGCCAAAGACCTGATGTCCGCGGATCCCGGCAGCACCGCGGGCGGTGGACGGCCCGACACGCCGAACACCGGCTTCTCGGTCGAGAACGACTCGCGAGACCTCGAATCGAACTGGGCGCGCGCCGACTTTGACCGGCCGCATCGCTTCAGCCTGAGCGCCGTGTGGAGCCTCCCGCTGGGCAGCAACGCCTTCCTGCGGGACTGGAAGGTGGCGACCTTCATGCAATTCCAGTCCGGCCGGCCGTTCAGTGTCTTCAGGCCGGAGCAGGGGCTCCTTCGCCTCGGCTTCCAGCGGCTCGACTTCGCGCCGGGAGCCGGCGCCGAGAGCGTCGCGCAGCAGGCCGCAAACCCGGAGGACGGCTGGTTCGACGAGACACAGCTGCGTTCGGCGACCGCGGCGGGCAACACTCCACGGAACTTCCTCCGGGGCCCGGCTCAGAAGCGTGTCGACCTGAACATCGCCAAGGCGATCAGCCTCGGCAAGCTGCAGGCGGAGCTCCGATGGGAGATCTTCAATGTGTTCAACACCGTGAACTTCGGGCTGCCTGAAAACAACTTCGACAGCATCGACTTCGGCACGATCACTTCCACGGTCGGCGGCCCCCGCGTCTCCCAGTTCGGGCTGCGGATCCACTTCTGACGTCCATCCACGGGAGCACAGGAACCAGATGGTCCCTGTGCTCCCCTGCTCCTGTTTTAACGCGAACGTAACACGGGTGTGACGACAGCGTAACCGCACCTTTGTTAACGTTCCGGCATGCACAGCTCAACCCTGCGACTCGGCCTCCTTCCCGGAACGATCATCATGGCGGCCGCCTTCACGACGCCCGCCGCAGCGCAGACCACGCCTCCAGCACCCCCGCCGGAAACGAAAGTCGACGCCTCCCGGGGAGGCATCACGATCTCGTCGGGCGTGAACAGTCTCACGATCGGCGCGCGGATGCAGTTCCGCTGGACGCTGGACGACCGCGAAGACGCCAGCACCGACACCGCCGGCTCGGGGATCGGCGAAGATGATGGTCCGATCAGCCAGTTCGACGTCCCGCGCATGCGCGTGACATTCAGCGGCGGTGTCTTCAGGCCGTGGCTGCGGTACCTGTTCCAGTACGACTTCAGCCGCACGAGCGGCGAGTCGTCCAGCAAGATCAAGGACGCCGTCGTCGAGATCCGGCCGACGGGGCGCAATTACCGCGTCCTGGCCGGACAGTTCAAGGCTCCCTTCGGTCTCCAGCAGCTCACGTCGTCAGGACGCCTGCAATTCGTCGACCGCGCCATCACCGACTCGAAATTCAACCCGTCCAGGGAGATGGGGGTCATGGTGAGCGGTACCGCCGCGCAGCGAAGGGTCGGCTACGACGCCGGGATCTTCAACGGTTCCGGTGAGTCGGTCCGTCAGAACAACCAGGCACACCTGTGGGCGGGTCGTGTGTACTTCCAGCCGTTGGGCGCCTACGCGCTGTCTGAAGGCGGCAGCGACGCGGGCGACCGGGCCGTGCTCCATCTCGGCATCGGTGCGCGCACCGGCAAACAGATCCGCGGCCGCACAACCGCGGGGGTCGTGGAAGATGCCGACAACCAGACGGCTGTGAACGCGGAAGCCGCCTACAAATCCCCGCGCATCTATTCCACCGCCGAGTATTTCTGGATGACCGACGAGCAGGAGAATCCCGTGCCGGGCCCGGACGTCGACTCCCGCGGGTTCCACGCCCAGGCCGGATACATGCTGGTGCCGAGGCGTGTCGAGATCGGCGTTCTGGTCGCGCATATCACCCCGGACACGGGCGTAGACGATGCCGAAGCGACCGAGGTGCGGGGCGTCTTCGGCTACTACTGGCAGGCGCATGGGCTGAAGCTGCAAGCCGACGTCGGGCAACTCGGCTACGGGTCCAACTTCGGGGCGCTGTCCGCGCGCGCCCGGCAGGGCCTGACCGCGCCGGGCGCGCGCCTCGTCAGCGGCCGCAGCCTCTCCGACAGGCAGGTCCGCGTCCAGCTGCAGGTCGCATTCTGATCGCGAGACTCGAACGGGTTTACTCCGAATTTACATGCGGGAAACCGTCGTGAAACTCCACCGCCATACGTTATGGGCATGTCATCCACATCGAGACTCGCGTCAGCCACCATCCTCGTTTCTGGGCTCGCCGTCGGCGCCGCCGCGTGCGGAGGCGGTGGCGATCAGGCAGCCACGAGCCCGTCCCGCGTCATCACCGTCGACGGCTCCAGCACCGTCTTTCCGGTGACCGAAGCGGTCGCCGAGGAGTTCCAGAAAGCCAGCACCGGCGCTCGCGTCACGGTCGGATCATCGGGCACGGGGGGCGGCTTTCAGAAGTTCTGCCGGAACGAAACCGACATCTCGGATGCATCCCGGCCGATCAAATCGACCGAGCTGGAGGCATGCTCGAAGGCGGGAATCGACTTCATCGAATTGCCCGTCGCGTACGACGGGATCGCCATTGTCGTGCACCCCAACAACAGCTGGGCCACGACCATGACGATCGCCGAGCTGAAGAAGCTCTGGGAGCCCGCCGCGCAGGGCAAGGTGACGCGCTGGAACCAGATCCGCTCGTCGTGGCCGGACCGGGAGATTCACCTCTTCGGCGCCGGCGTCGACTCCGGCACGTTCGATTACTTCACGGAGGCGATCGTCGGCAAGGAAGCGCAGAGCCGGGGCGACTACACGTCGAGCGAAGACGACAACGTGATCGTTCAGGGTGTCAGCGGCGACGAGTCGGCGCTTGGCTACTTCGGGTACGCGTACTATGAGCAGAACAAGGACAAGCTGAAGCTGGTTGCAGTGGACGATGGGGACGCGAGCAACGGCGCCGGGCCGATCGCGCCTTCACCTGAGACTGTTGCCGGCGGCACCTACCGGCCCCTGTCGCGGCCGATCTTCATCTACGCCAAGGTCAGGGCCCTCGAACGCGCCGAAGTCCTGAGCTTCGTGGAGTTCTATCTCTCGAAGGGAGCGCCGCTGGTCCGTGAGGTCGGCTACATCCCGCTGACCCCGCAGGAACAGCAGCTCGTGCAGGCGCGTTTCACCGCCCGCAAGACCGGCACGATGTTCGCCGGCACCGACAGCCACAGCCAGGTCACGCTCGAGCAGCGTCTTGCGAAGTAGCTGCCGGACGTCATGACCGATCGCGTACGCCGGCTCGCCGAGTTCGCCATCGAGCGGACGCTGTTTCTCTGCGCGGCCTTCTCGATCCTGGTCACCGCCGGCATCATTCTCGTGCTGCTGTGGGAGACCGCGGCATTCCTCGGGGACGTGCCGCTCTCCGAGTTCCTGTTCGGGACGGTCTGGACGCCGCTGTTCTACGACAAGCATTTCGGCGTGCTGCCGCTCGTCGCCGGGACCCTGCTGGCCTCGGCGATCGCCATGGCGGTGGCGCTCCCCTCCGGATTGCTGATCGCCATCTATCTCAGCGAATACGCCGCCTCGCCGGTCCGCCGGGCGGTCCGCCCCGTTCTCGAAGTTCTCGCCGGCGTGCCGACGGTGGTCTACGGTTATTTCGCGCTGCAGTTCATGACGCCGCTGCTGCAGTCGTTCGTGCCCGGACTGGCCGGGTTCAACGCGCTCAGCCCCGGGATCGTCATGGGGATCATGATCCTGCCGATGATCTCGTCGCTGTCCGAAGACGCCTTGCACAGCGTCCCGAATGGCCTTCGCGAAGGGGCGTACGCTCTGGGCGCGACGCGCATGCAGACCGCGCTGCGCGTCGTGGTGCCGGCGGCCTTCTCCGGCATCTCGGCCGCGACCGTGCTCGCGGCGTCGCGAGCGATCGGCGAGACCATGATCGTCGCCATCGCCGCCGGCCAGCAGCCGCGGCTGACGCTCGACCCGCGCGTGCCGGTCGAAACCATGACCGCCTACATCGTCCAGGTGAGCCTCGGCGACACGCCGACCGGAACGCTGGAGTACCGCACGATATTCGCCGTGGGCATGCTGCTGTTCCTCAGCACCTTCACCCTGAACCTGATCTCGAACTGGCTGCGCGAGCGCTTCCGGGAGGAGTACGCATGACCGTGCTCGTGCATCCGGACGTGTCGACGCGGTTCCTCAAGCGGATCGGCGACCGTCTGCTGTCAGCGTTCGGATTGCTCGTGACGCTCCTGGCGCTGATTGCGCTCGGGGCGCTCGTCTACGACATCGCGAGCGACGGCGTCGGCCGGCTCTCGTGGTCGTTTCTCACGAGCTATCCGTCGCGCCGGGCGCAGGATGCCGGCATTCTGCCGGCACTGGCCGGCAGTCTGTTCGTCATCTCGCTCACCGCCCTGATCGCCATCCCGCTCGGCGTCAGCGCCGCCATCTACCTGGAGGAGTACGGCGGCCGTGGACGGGTGTCGCGGCTGATCGAGGTGAACATCTCGAACCTTGCCGGCGTGCCCTCGATCATCTACGGCCTGCTGGGGCTCGGCTTGTTCGTCCGGGTGATGGGCATGGAGCGCAGCGTGCTGGCGGGCGCCTCGACGCTCGCGCTGCTCGCGCTGCCGGTGATCATTCTTGCCACACGGGAGGCGCTTCGAGCCGTGCCGAAGTCGCTGCGCGAAGCCTCCTACGCCCTGGGAGCGACGAAATGGCAGACCGTGTGGCATCAGGTGCTCCCCGCGGCCACTCCGGGCGTGCTGACCGGTCTGATCCTCGCGCTCTCGCGCGCCGTCGGCGAAACCGCGCCGCTGATCACGATCGGCGCGCTCACCTATGTACCGTTCGTGCCGACCGATGTGTGGTCGCCCTTCACGGTCCTGCCGATCCAGATCTTCAACTGGGTGTCGCGGCCGCAGGCGGCGTTCGCGCACAACGCCGCAGCCGGCATCCTCGTGCTGCTCGTGCTGCTGCTCGCGATGAACGCGGTGGCCATCGTCCTGCGCGACCGCTTCCAGAAGCGGATGGCATGACCGCCGACACGCCGACGCCGCTCGTCACGATCGCGCCGCCGCCGGGCCGGCCGCAGCCGGCCCGCATGCCGACGAAGATCGACGTCACCGACCTGAACTTCTACTACGGCGAGAAGCTGGCGCTCCAGCACATCACCGCGAAGATCTCGGCGCACGTGGTCACGGCGTTCATCGGCCCGTCGGGCTGCGGCAAGAGCACGTTCCTCCGCACGCTGAACCGGATGAACGACATCATTCCGGGCACGCGCGTCGAAGGCAGCGTGCTCATCGACGGCCGCAACATCTACGGGCCCGGCACCGACGTCGTCGCGCTGCGGCGCCGGGTCGGGATGGTGTTCCAGAAGTCGAACCCGTTCCCGAAGTCGATCTTCGAGAACGTCGCGTACGGGCTGCGCATCAACGGCATGGCGGGCAGCCGCTCCGAGCTCCAGGGGCGTGTCGAGGACAGCCTGAAAGCGGCGGCGATCTGGGACGAGGTGAAGGACCGGCTGCACGATTCGGCGCTGGCGCTGTCGGGCGGTCAGCAGCAGCGGCTCTGCATCGCCCGGGCGCTCGCGATCCAGCCCGACATCCTGCTGATGGACGAGCCGGCGTCGGCGCTCGATCCGATCGCCACGCAGCGCATCGAGGATCTGATCTATCGTCTGAAGGAACGCTACACGATCGTCATCGTGACGCACAACATGCAGCAGGCGGCGCGCGTGTCGGACTATACGGCATTCTTCTGGCTGGGCAAGCTGATCGAGTACGGGCCGACGGATCGGATCTTCACGAACCCGGCCGAGAAGCTGACGGAAGACTATGTCACCGGACGGTTCGGATAATGGCTGAACGCGTCGTGCGGCACTTCGAGGAAGAGCTCGACCAGCTCAAGA
This sequence comes from Vicinamibacterales bacterium, assembly GCA_035250005.1. GTDB lineage: Bacteria > Acidobacteriota > Vicinamibacteria > Vicinamibacterales > 2-12-FULL-66-21 > JACDCA01. Next base: position 67,539 of record DATFFM010000046.1, read on the forward strand.
CACGGCTCCTCGCGATGGGGGGCCTGGCGGAGGATCGCGTGCGCGTGGCAATCGAAGGCCTCGTGTCACGCGACGCGGCGGCCATCGACCGCATCGTCTCGGGCGACGCCCCGATCAACCAGCTCCACATCGAGATCGACAACCGCTGCTTCACGCTGCTGGCGCTGCACCAGCCGATGGCGGTGGACCTCCGCGCGATCGTCGCGGCTGTCAAGATCAACACCGACCTCGAGCGCGTGGGCGACCTCGCGGTGAACATCGCCGAAGCCACGGTCCGCTACCTGAAGCACCCTCCGGTCAAGGAGCTGATCGACATCCCGCGGATGGCACGCATCGCCCAGACCATGCTCCGCGACGCCCTCGACGCCTTCGTTCGCCGCGACACCGGCCTGGCCCAGGCAGTGTTGAACCAGGACGACGAGCTGGACGGGCTGAAGACGCAGGTCTTCCGCGAGCTGCTCACCTACATGCTGCAGGACC
>DATFFM010000047.1:0-3367 GCA_035250005.1 Vicinamibacterales bacterium
GGGCGCGGGGGCGCCGACGCAGAGCCGCCGGATCCGACGCGGCTGACGGCGCAGGCCGTGAACAGCGCGGTGAACGCCCTCATGCTGAACGCGGGCGTCGCGGTGCGCATCAACGACGCCGGACGCGACCATGGGCAGATTCGCGCGTTCCAGAACAACACCTACGATGTGACCAAGGCGCCGCCGACCGTCGTGCTGCGCAACGAAGACTACGGCCGCATCAGCCGCATCATCGCCAACGGCACAACGGTCCGGCTCGAGCTCAACATCGTCAACCAGTCGTTCCCTGCAGGGAAGTCGTTCAACGCCGTGGCGGAGATCCCCGGCACCGACAAGGCGGACGAAGTCGTCATGCTCGGCGGCCATCTCGACTCCTGGCACGCGGCAACCGGGGCGACCGACAACGCGATCGGCTGCGCGGTGATGATGGAGGCCGCGCGGATCCTCCAGGCGATCGGCGTGAAGCCGCGCCGCACGATCCGCGTGGCGCTGTGGGGCGGCGAGGAGCAGGGGCTGCTGGGCTCAAAGGCCTACGTGAAGGAGCATTTCGGCACGGCAGAGAATCCGAAACCGGAGTTCCACAAGTTCAACGGCTACTTCAACGTCGACTCCGGCACCGGCCGCATCCGCAGTGCCAGCGTCTTCGGGCCGCCTGAGGCTGCCGTCGTGCTGCGTGAGATCTTCAAGCCGTTCGAGGACCTCGGCATGATGGGCGCGCTCGCGACGACGAGCCGTCGCTCGGGCGGCACCGACAGCACCTCGTTCAACGAGGCGGGTCTGCCGGGGATCGGCCTGAGCCAGGACCCGATTCAGTACCAGAGCTACACCTGGCACACGAACCTCGACACCTACGAGCGCATCATCGAGGATGATGTAAAGAAGTCGGCGGCCGCCATCGCCTCGGCGGTGTACCACCTGGCGATGCGCGACGGGATGCTGCCGCGCTTCCCGAAGGAGAACATGCCCGCGCCGCCGCCGCCACCCGGTCAGCGGGGACGCGGAGGGAACTGACGCGGTCAACTCTGAACCCTGAACGCTGAACGCTGAACGCTGAAGGCTGAAAGGGCCGGTCGCCGCGCGCTGACCGGCCTTTTTTTCGTCAACGTCCGAATGTGGCGGGTGGCGTCCGGGCTACACAGCTGGTGTCGAGGCGCTCGCTGCTCGCGGCGGCGATGAACTGGACGATCAGGTTTGACGCGCAGGCGGGGTTCGCGAAGCCGTGGCCCTGGTTCGGGAACACGATGTGCTTCGCGTTCGGCAGCTCACGGGTGACCCGCTCGGCTTCTGCCATCGGCGTCGCGACGTCCACCTCACCTGAGATCACCAGAACGGGCACGTTTGCCTTCACCGGCTGTTGAAAGGCCTCGTCGACCCCCTCGCCACGGGGCCAGATCCGGCAGGCGGCCTGCTGCCGGCGGACACGATAGTCGCCCAGGAACGTTCCCTCCGTGGCCGTGCGGATGTCTTCCTCACTGATGAACCTGACGTCCTCGGCGCAGGTCGAGGACATGAAGAACCCGTGCGCAATCGCCCGCCCGTAAAGGAGCACCTGGCGAAGCTCGGCCCGGGCAAACTCGTCGAAGTCCCCGGCGGCCGCCGCCTGAATGCGCGCCGGCAGCTGCCGGGCCGCGCCGAGGTTGTAGAGCATGTGGCGCACCCCGTCGGCGTAGACCCCGCGCGAGATCCGCACGCGCTCCTCGCGCCCGGTCCGCGGATGCCGGACCGTCGCTTCAACCGGTCCGGCATCGAAGCGCCGCTTCGATCGCTCCCAGCTCTCGCCGAGCGCGGGATAGGCTTCATGGCACCCGGCATCGGACGCACAGGCGGCGACGAGCCAGCGGACGCCTGTCTCGAGCGCGCGTGAAAACCCGAGGGGCATTTCGCCGTCCATCGGATGCACGCCGTGCAGAACGGCCGAGCGGACGCTGTCGCCGTGCCGGCGCATGTAGAGCTGCTCCTGGCGCGTCCCGCCGGAGGACCCGAACAGGTTGATGCGGTCGTACCCAAGCGCCCGGCGCACCTCATCGATGTCGTCCATCGCGATCGGCTGGGTGTAGAAGCGCACGTCCGCGTCCTGCCGCCCGAGGCACGCGCGAACGTACTCGTCCGACAGGAATTCGTCGAAGTACCGCTGCAGTGGGTCATCGTCCGCCGGCATGTCACAGCGGAGCGGAGCCGAGCCGCCCGTCCCGCGAACATCCACGAACACGAGATCGCGTGACTGGTTGACGGCGCCGAGCAGCCGGCCGATCGGCGCGGCGGCCTCGGTCGCGCCTGCGCCCGGGCCGCCGTCGAAGTAGAAGACCGGATCCGGGAGCCGCTCGCTGCCCCGGGCCGGCAGCACGACGATGTTCAGAGGGATCCGGCGCCCGGACCGCGCGGCGCGGTTCTCCCAGACCTCGTAGGTGCCGCAGCGCGCATTGCCGAACACCTGTGCGGAACAATCGAAGAGCTCGACCTGCGAAAGAGGAAACGCCTTCGTGGACGTCTTCGAGCAGCCCGCGAGCGCGGCGAACACGGCAGCCAGCATCAAGGCACGGCCCATGAGGCTCGATCCTAACGCGGGCAGGCGGGGTGGGACGAAAAAAGGGGCCGATGCAGCACCTGCACCAGCCCCTTCAGCCTTCAGCCTTCAGCCTTCAGCGTTCAGCGTTCAGCGTTCAGCGTTCAGCGTTCAGCGTTCAGCGTTCAGCGTTCAGCATCTCAGCGTTGCCGTGATGCTGCCGTCCCTGCGGCAGAGGCGGCGCCGTTGACCGCGTGGATCCCGTTGAACAGGAACTTGAACGTGCCGTGCGGCTGTGCGCGGAAGGTGATCTCCGGTCCGAACGCATACACCTTGCCGCGGCCGACCGACGCTTCGAACGCGGTCGTGCCCCCTTCCAGGTAGTTCTGCCCCCACGCCCATCCGCTGCGCAGCGGCTTGTCGGAATCGAACCACATCACCGGCCGCACCCCGCGTGCAACCGCGTCGGGCTGCAGCCGGAACACGGGACTGTTGTTGAAGAACACGTCGACGTGGTCCCCGGCCCCGGCGGCCGAGGGGGCGGTGGGATCCACCTCGACCCGGACCACGGAGCCCGGGACGTAGAATTTCTCCCCACCGAGCGGGCGGTCCGGCTGACCCGGCTGGCGCTCGACCAGGTAGTCGGTCACCGGAAGCTGCAGCGTCTGGGCGATCGCCTCCGAGGCCGATCCGGCGGCAATGACAACGCCCCCCTGTTCGACGAACTTGCGGACGTTGGCTTCAGCCGTAGCGCCGGTGCCGGTGCCGCTGGTCACCTGACAGAGACTGCGCAGGTCCGGATCGCTGGGCTGTACGACCGGCGTCCCTGCCGGCGCGGCGTCACCGCCGCCACCGCCGCCGCCG
>DATFFM010000048.1:0-77651 GCA_035250005.1 Vicinamibacterales bacterium
GGCGCGGCGGCGAGCGCTTCGACGCGCGCGACCGCCTGAGCGATCCGCTGCTGCCACTGTTCGAGCGCCGCGCGCCTGGCCGCCTCTTCTTCGTCCATCGTCTGGATGATGGCGCGGGCGCGCTTGGCGACCGACCTGCTCTTCGCGCGGCTCGACAAGCTTTCCAGCAGCTCGCGAGGGTTGCCGCTGTCGCCGGCTTCGAGGCACCGTTCCAGGGCCGTGATCCCGGCGTCCTTGTGCTCCGTCTTGCCCGCGATGTTCAGCAGCTCAGCAGAATCCGCGATGCGCGCCACCGCATCGGCGGCCGTTTGCGGGTCGGCTGCGTGCCGGGCGACGCTGCTGAGCAGCTTAGCGTCGTGAATGCGGCCGAGCGCGGCTGCGCGCACGGTGTCGTGCGGTGACGCCTTGGCGATGGACGCGTAATGCTTCTGATCGTCGAGCCCCTCGAGCGCCAGTGCGGCGCTCGCATCGGTCGGCGCGGCCGCCGTCGCCAGCGCCACCAGCCGCTCCGCATACACGCGGCGCAGCTCCTCGTCGCGCTCGCGCCTGGCGAGCTGCACGATGTCTTCGACGCTGGTCAGCCGTGCGCCCGCCGCCCGTCGGACCCGCACGTCGACGTCTTCGCGCGCGAGCTCTCTCAGAGCCTCGAGGTGCTCTGCGTCGTCGGGAACCGTCGCAGCGGCTTCGGCTCTGACCGCCGGATCCGCATGCTTCCACCTGGGCTGGGGCTTGAAACGATCGAGGAAAGACATGAGCGGGCCTTCAATCGGCGGATCGATGCTCGACCCGTCGATTCAGATTACGTGTTAGCTTCCTGCGTGAGCCACTCGGCGATCTGCTCGCGCGTCATACGGTGATCGTCGTTCAGGTGCACGATCATTGGTGCCAGCGGGAGCCGCTTCTTGCAGCCCTGCGGGCATTTCTTCACGACCTCGTCGAGGCACCGGAACAGCCGTTCGAGGTGATCCGGCACCAGCTTGCCGTGGTTACGGGGCAGGTGGTACACGCCCTCGTACACGGCTCCCAGCGCGCACGATCCGCCCTTCTCGTCGAAGTAGCTGCCGAAGCACTGGTGCCCGTGGGCCGAGCCGGCGCGGATGAACTCCGCCAGCTCCTTCTGTTCGGTTTGCAGTTCGCTCGCCATCGCCAGTCTCCTCGCGCCCCGCCGCGCGCCGTGCGATCGCCGAAGGGACGTATTGTAGCCCACCGGCGCGTTGACGCACCCTCATTGCGAGACCTAACATGCAGGAATCGACCCGTTTTTACGGGCCCGGCGGTTGGGACGAAACCACGTTCCAACGGTGCCGGCTGCAGGGCGGGGCCCAAGTACGTCATTTCCCGGATTCGAACATGTCCATCGCCGCAATTATCTGTTTCGCTTTCGCGACGCTCGCTGCCGGTCAGGCACCCCCGCCGGCCGCTCCCCAGGGCAAGACGAAGGTCCAGGTCCCGCCCCTGAAGGCGCCGGCCGAGAGCCCGGCCCCCGGCAACCCGGTTGTGGTCGTTTCCACGTCCATGGGAGACATCACCCTGGAGCTGTTCAAGGATCGGGCGCCCGTCTCGGTTGAAAACTTTCTGCAGTACGTTGCGGACGGTTTCTACCCGGGCACCATCTTTCACCGCGTGAAGGCGGGCTTCATGGTGCAAGGGGGAGGTTACACGCCCGAGATGGTGGAGAAGGCCACGCGCCCGCCGATCCTCAACGAGGCCGCCAACGGCCTGAAGAACGCGCGGGGCACGGTCGCGATGGCGCGAACCCGCGCCCTGCGAAGCGCGACCTCGCAGTTCTACATCAACGTTGCCAGCAATACCGCCCTGGATCACCGCGGCTACTCCCCGGAGGATTTCGGCTATGCCGTCTTCGGCCGCGTGCTCGCCGGCATGGACGTCGTCGACAGGATTGCCGCCACGCCGACCGGCAGCGCGGGCGATCACGACGACGTGCCGACGACGCCCGTGGTGATCAAGGGGGTGACCGTGACCAGTCGTAAATGAGCCCCGTCGCCACATTCGCCACGCCGCAGTTCTGATTTGTCCAGGCCGCTCCTCGTCCTTTTTCTGACCATCCTGGTCAACCTGATCGGCTTCGGAATCATCATTCCGCTGCTGCCGTTCTACGCGACGACGTATGGTGCGTCGCCGTTCGTGATCGGGCTGCTGTTTGCCGCCTTCTCGGTCAGTCAGCTGATCGCCGCGCCGTTGCTCGGGGAATGGTCCGACCGCTGGGGCCGCCGGCCGGTGCTGATCCTCAGCCTCATCGGCACGGCGGTGAGCTTCGTGATGCTCGCGCTGGCCGACAGTCTCGCGATGCTCTTCGTGGCGCGGATCGTGGACGGCCTGTCGGGCGGCAACATCACCACCGCCCGGGCCTACATCGCCGATGTCACGACCGAGGAGAACCGGGCGAAGGCCTACGGCATGCTCGGCGCCGCCTTCGGCCTCGGCTTCATTCTCGGCCCTGCGCTCGGCGGCTTCTTCTCGCACATCAGCTACACCGCGCCGATCTGGGTCGCGGCCTTCGTCACCCTCTGCGCCACGCTGCTGGCCTGGTTCTGGCTGCCCGAGACGCTGCATCGCGGCCACGCCGCCAGCGGATCGGCGTGGAAAGCGCTGCGGGACCTCGGCAAGCGGCCGCACCTCCGCGTGCTGCTCGGCGTGGATTTCATCTACTGGATGTCGTTTGCCGTCTACCAGACGACGTTTGCGCTGTTCGGCGCGTACCGGTTCGGCTTCGACGCCGCCGCGACCGGCTACTTTCTCAGCGCCTTCGGATTCCTTGGTGTGATCGTACAGGGCGGGCTCGTCGGGCCGATCGTGAAGCGTCTCGGCGAGCGCCGCACGCTGACGATGGGCCTGCTGCTGACGGCATTCGGCTGGGGGGGCAGCGCGCTGACCCATTCGCTGCCGGTGTTTACGCTGATGCTCGTGCCTGGGGCGATGGGTATCGGGCTGTGCAATGCCACTCTTTCGGCGCTGATCAGCCACGCCGCAGGCCGGGGCGAGCAGGGGCGCGTGCAGGGAGCCGCGGGCGCGCTGGAAAGCGTCGGCCGCGCCGCCGGGCCGGTGTGGGGCAATAGCGCGCTGCAGCACTTCGGCGAGGGCAGCGCCTACGCCGCCGCCGCGGCGCTCCTCGTCGGCGGCGCGGTTCTCATCGGCAGGTACAAGGCACCTGAGAATCCTTCATCGCTGATCCTTGATCCCTAATCCCTGATCCCTGATCCCTGATCGCTTCCAGATTAGGGATTAGGGATTAGGGATCAGGGATTCCCTGTCGAGCTCTGATTCCAGGCGGGCGACCAGTACGTCGAGCTGTTCGATGATCGCGCGGACGGTGTCGGACGCGCTGAGATCGACGCCGGCCTTCTTCAGCAGCTCCATCGGATGGTCGCTCCCGCCTGACCGGAGCAGGGTCAGATAGCGCTCGCGCGCGGCGGCGCGCGCCGGCGCGTCGCCGGAGGTGATCTCGCGGGCGAGCTTGGCCGCCGACGCGAAGCAGGTCGCGTACTGATAGACGTAGTAGGGCGAATTGAAGAAGTGCGGGATGCGCGCCCAGGTGACGCCGGTCAGTTCGTTGAAGTCCACCGCGTCGCCGTAATAGTCCTTCAGCAGCGTGGTGTACATCTTCATCAGGATCTCTGACGTGATCGGCTTGTCTTCCTCGGCCAGCCGGTGCGCCCGCAGCTCGAAGTCCGCGAACATCACCTGCGTATAGAAGGTGCTCGTGATGTTGTCGATCGCGTGCTGGAGCAGCACGATCCGCTCGACCGGGTCCTTCGACCGGTCCAGCATGCAGTCGAGCAGCAGCGCCTCGCTCAACGTCGATGGCACTTCGGCGACGAAGATCGTGTAGCTCGAATAGATGAACGGCTGCGTCTCGTGCGAGAGGATGGTGTGCATCGAGTGCCCCATCTCGTGCGCCAGCGTGAACACGTCGTCCAGTGTGTCGGTGTAGTTGAGCAGCATGTACGGGTGCGTGCCGTACACGGGCGCCGAGTAGGCGCCGCTGCGCTTGCCGTCGTTCTCGTACACGTCGATCCAGCGCCCGGTGAACCCCTCGCGCATGCGAGCCTGGTACTCGGGGCCGAGCGGCGCCACCGCCGTCACGATCCAGTCGAGCACTTCGTCGTACGCGTATTTCTTGTCGTGCGTGACCAGCGGGATGGCGAAATCGTAGACCTGATACGTCGGGTCGCCGAGGATCCGGCGTCGCAGCCGGTGGTAGCGGCGGAGCGGCTCGACGCCGGCGCGCGTGGTCTCGATCAGGTTCTGAACGACCGAGGTCGGGATATTGTCGCCGTGGAGCGCCGCCTCGAGCGTGTCGCGATACCCGCGCGCGCGCGCCTGGAACCAGTCGCGCTGGCAGACGGCGTTGTAGAGCGTGGCATACGTGTTGACGCTGCCGTTGTAGGTCTGGTACAGCGCCCGAAAGGCCTTCTCGCGGTCCGACTGCTCGCGGCGCGTCGCCAGGATCGCGCGGTATTGCCCGTACGAGACCGTCACCTCTTCACCGGTGGAGAGCACGATCGTGGGAAACTTCGCGTCAGCCGTGGAGAGCGACCAGTACGCCTCGTTGGGCGCAGAGGCGAGCCGGCTCGACAGCGACATCAGCCGCTCGCCCGCTTCGTCGAGCACGTGTTCCTGCTGGCGGTACAGGTCTTCGATGGCGAACCGGTACAGCCGGAGCGGTTCGGACTGCTCCAGCCAGCCGCGGACGGTCTCGAGCGGGATCGTCAGCAGCTCCGGATTGAACCAGGACTGTGCCTGCTGGAGCCGCGCGAACAGGATCTGCACCTGCTGGCGCTTCGCGTTGACGGCGTTGTCGCGCTGATCCTCGTCGTACTGCAGCGAGGGGTAGTACCAGACGCGGTAGGCGAGCAGCCCGAGCTCGTCGGAGAGCTGATACGCCCGCAGAAGCTGTTCGGGGCCGGAGGCCAGGGTGCCCTTCAGCGCGGCGTAGCGTTCGATGCCTCCTTCGAGCGTCCGGTATCCTTCTTCCCAGGCTTCCCAGTTGGGGAAGATGTCGGCGAGGTTCCACTTGTACTGTTCGGCTATCTCGGCGCGGGTTCGCGAGCGCACGGCGGTGACGGGCATCCTCGAATTCTAGCCCGGGGCGGCCGTGCACTGGCCGATGAACCGTCCTGCCGCCATCGAAACCTCCGCGGTCCACTCGTGCCCGGCATCGAAGACGAGCGGCTGCACGCTCGATCCCCGCGCGCGCAAGGCCGCGGCGTCGGCCTCGAGCTTGCCGTCCGTATACCACTCGTCGCGGGTTCCACGGGTGATCAGAGTGGGTGGGAACGTCAGGGATGGATCCGCCAGCAGCTCCGGCGGCACGTCGCCCCCCACCGCGACGATGCCGCTGGCGCGGCGTCGGCCCCGGACGGCGCCGCGGAAGGCCATCGCCACCCCCTGTGAGAAGCCGATGGTGACGATTCTCGTCTCTGGCGCCGCTACGGACGCGACGATCCGATCGAAGTACTCGACGTTGTCGAGGATCATGTCCTCGCGGTCCTGCCGCGTCATCCAGCTGGCGACGACTTCTTCACTACGCCCGCGATAGAAACGGTGGAGTCCCTGCGCCGATACGAGCGTCCATCGGTCCGAATCCGGCATCGACGCCAGCCGTTCCATCTGGATGTCTGCGTGCTCCATGTAGCCGTGGAAGCCGATGATCACCGCCCCCGGCTCCGCTGCCTCCCGGAGAAGCACTCGCCCGTGGATCCGGGTCTCGACGCTCAGTATCTTCATAATCCAGTCTCACGCTCAGCACGGCGCACATCGCACGTGCTCAGCCTACACCGCTCATCCATCTGCAGGCCGTAGCGATCACCTCCTCGAACGCCGGCGGCTGCGCCTTTGCGCCGCCTTTGACTTTGAAGGAGTGATCGCCGCCGCGGATCACGTGCAGGTCTGCCCGCTGCAGTGTCGGGATCAGCGCCGTCATCTCCGCTTCGTTGCCGAACGTGTCGTGCGACCCCTGGATGAACAGCATGGGTTCGGCGATCGTCGGCAGGTGCGCATCCCGCCGCTGCTCGGATCTCCCGGGCGGGTGCAGCGGATAGCCGAAGAAGATCAGCCCGCGCACGCCCTCCACGCCTTGCGCAGCGATGTGCGAGGCGATCCGGCCGCCCATGGACTTGCCGCCGATGAAGAGCGGCAGGTCCCCGAACAGGGCTCGAGCCTCGGCAAGAACTGCCCGCCAGGCGTCTTCGAGCACCGGCGCGCGGTCTGGGACCTTTCTGCCCGCCGTGATATATGGAAAGTCGAACGTCGCGCAGTTGATGCCCTGCGCGGCAATCGCGCTCGCGGCTTTGACCATCCACGCGCTCTTCTGGCCGGCCCCGGCGCCGTGCGCGAGCACGAGCGCGGCTGCGGGTTTGGCCGCCTTGTACAGCTCCATACCCGGCAGCATACCCTTCAGAAAAGAAAAAGGGGGACGCGGTTGAACCGCATCCCCCTTGCGCCCGCCCGATTCAGTGTTCGATCAGAAGACCACCGTTCGCTCCGGAGAACAGACCGAAGAGTTCGCTTCGCACAGCTTGTAAGTGAACGTCCGGCTGCCCTTGGTGCCGGTGCTGTCGGTCTCGGCGTTGTCATTCGGCGTGGTGAGAATCTTCACCCCGTTCCGGTAGATATCCACGGTAGCGGTGTTGGCTCCAAACCAGGTCAAGTTGACCAGGTTCTTCCCCTTGGACTTCCAGCCGACTGCATCCAACGTGATGTTCGATTCCCCTCCCGCCGGGGTGACGGTCACGCTGATCGAGGCCGATCCGGTCAGCCCGCCCGAATCCGTCGCGCTCGCGGTGATCGTGTGCGTCCCTTCCGTCAGTGTGGTCGTCGAGAACGACGCGCCGCTGCCGATCGCGCCGTCCCGGCTGGACGTCCACGACAGGCTCGACGCCACGTTGCCGTCGAGGTCGTCGTTCGCGGTCCCGGCGAAATTGAACGTCGAACCGAACGGCGAGCTGAAGTTGTTCGCAGGCGACGTGATGCTCACGAATGGAGCGGTGTTGCCGCCCCCCCCGGTCGAGCAGACTGCCGGCACGGCAAATGTCTCGGTCACCTGCGCAGAGCAAAACCCGAAGCCGTGGCAGACTTCGCGGCCATCGGCTCCCTCACCAATGCCGAACTGCGCGAACGCCTTCCAGACGATGCAGTCTTCGGCCTGGGTGGCGGCCGCCGCGATGATGCCGTCGCGCATGTCTTCGAAAGCCGGCCGCGCCGGCGTGAAGTTCATGCCGTCGACGACGATGTCGAACAGCGAGTCGTCGGTCCGTCCGTCTGCTGCCCAGAGCTCACGCAGCTTCCACATCGCCGCGGCGTAGATCTCGCCGTCGTTGTGGACGCTGCTGCCGGTAAGGTCACCATACGAGAGTGGATAGTTGGTGTAGCGATACCGCCGGATGCCGGCGTCGCGGTTGTAGGAGTACTCGCCGACGGCATCGTCGTCGTTGATGTAGATCGCGAGGGTATCGCTCATGCCTTCGCCGATCGCGCCTGCGAACGGCCCGCTCATGCTCCCGATCATCCGCCACGTCAGGCCGTGGCCGTACTCGTGCCAGACGATGTCGGAGTCGAGATCGCCGTCGCGGCTGGGCGTGGACTGGGTCCAGAGGTACATCTGCATGCGCGGCCGGCTGCCGTCGGACGGCGTGGCGAAGTTGGCGTTGTTGGTGCCGCCGCCGTCCTGAGCTTCGGCATTCACCGGATCGTTGCCCGCGCCCCCCTTGCCGAAGTTGTTCGCCTGGAAGTTGCCCGCCGCTTCGGTGAAGCCATGGCGGTACAGCTTGTCGTGAATGATGTTGTTCAGATAGAAGAGGTTCGTCACGGCCGCCATCTGGTTCGTGGTCGTCGTCGGCGCCTGGGTCAGATCCGCCGTGAACTCGAAGGTCTGCGTGGACGAAACCGGCCGGCCGTTCGTGTCGGCGGCGTTGTTGTTGTCGCGATCGAGATAGGCGTCGACGTTGTTGCCGGTGGTCCGATCGAGCGTCACCCAGCCGCTGGGCGAGTAGATGTCGCCGCTCCCCGGGCCGCTCACCACGCTCTGCGTGGAGACCCCGGGATGGATCGCGAAGACCTTGTAGGTGTCGGTGTTGGTCCGCAGCTCTTCGATCAGGACGCGGCCGCCGGGACCGACGACGCTGTGGCGCAGAATGTTGTCGCGATCCCAGGTCACGACCAGGTAGCCGGTCTGCAGGGCGCCGTTGGCCATCGGCACCGCGATGCGGGTGACCGTGGGATCTTCGGTGAAGCGTGTGCCGCGGCCGTAGGCGACCGTCTGGCCCGCTGCGCTGAGCTCAGGCAGGTTGGCATCCGACCCGGCGTAATACTCGGCGAGGACCGCCTCCAGCGCGCCGCGATGCGTCACGGCGGTTGGCGCGAGCGCCGGCGGAATGTTTGCCAGGTTCTCGACCATGCTGACGATCTCACCGCGCGCCGTCAGTGCCGCCCGCGCATAGGTCCCGTAGACATCGAGGCCGGCCACCTGCTGCCCGAAGTTCAGGTGCGTAACGCCGGTCCGGGCGACGTTCTCACGCAGAAGTACCAGAGTCTCGACCGTGCGCGCGTCGTGCCGCGCGCGCAGAAAGGCCGACACGATCTCCGGCCGCGCCGCAGCGGACGCGGGGGTCAGCGCGGCGCCGTTCGGACCGCGGGTGATGCGGGCGCTTGCCGCGCTGAAATCACGAGCCTCCTGCGCAAGCGCGGGAACCTCTGACCAGGCGAGTGCCAGCATGAAGACGACCGGAAGCAGGCGTGCGTACACAGGGATACCTCCAGAACCAGAGCCATTTCGCGACAAAAGGGCCGATGAGTGGGACAAACGGTAACTCAGGGCGGCCTTTAGGTCAAATGGCCCTGATTTCGGTCCTCTGGCGACGGTCGTCAGCCAGGCGGTACGATAGCGAGGCCCATGCTTTTTGTGCTTCTGGCCCTCTGGCAACTCTCCAGCCCGCCGCCATCACGGACGATGGCCGTCACGATCGACGACCTGCCGACTTCATCCGTGCTGGGCGAAAATTTCGAGCGCGCGGAGCGGACGACCACCGATTTGCTGGCCGCGATCCGACGGACCGGCGTGCCGGCGATCGGTTTCGTCAACGAGCGCAAACTGCAGCCGGCGGGCAAGGTGCACCCGCGCCACGTCGGCCTCCTTCAGCAGTGGCTCGACGCCGGCCTGGAGCTCGGCAATCACTCGTTCTCACACGACGACCTGCATCTCACCGACGTCAAGGCGTTCATCGCGGATGTCATCCGCGGCGAGGAAGTCACGCGCCGGCTGCTGGCTGCGACGGGGCAGCGGCCGCGCTACTTCCGGCATCCGTTCCTGCATACCGGCCGCAGCCTCGAGGTGAAGAAGGCGTTCGAGGCGTTCCTGAAGGACCGCGGCTACACGGTCGCGCCGGTGACCGTCGACAACTACGACTACATCTTCGCGGCCGCCTATGACCGGACCCTCGCCTCGGGTGACGCCGCGCAGACGAAACGTGTCGTCGAGACCTACGTCGATTACATGGAGGCCGTGGTCGCCTACTACGAGCAGCAGTCGGTGGCGATCGTGGGCCGCGAGATCTCCCAGACGCTCCTGCTGCACGCGAATGCGCTGAACGCCGCGACCCTCGACCGCCTGGTCGCGCGGCTGCGGAAGCGCGGCTACCGGTTCGTGACCCTCGACCAGGCCCTGAAGGATCCCGCCTACGGCTCCCTCGACGAATACGTTGGCCCGGCCGGCATGACCTGGCTCCACCGCTGGGCTCTGACCGCGGGGAAGCGCGGCATCTTCGCCGGCGAGCCCGAGGTTCCGGCGTGGGTGCGCAAGGCCGCTCGAATGTAGGCTCCAGCCGGCTTGCCATACCGAATCTATTAATGTAGATTTATGGATATGAATGGCCCCGCGCTGTTCCGGCTGCTCGGTGACGAGGCCCGCCTCAGGGTGCTCAGGATGCTGCATGCCGAGCGGCTGAACGTGTCGGAGCTGACCGGGATCCTTGGCATCGCCCAGTCCGGAGTCTCCCGGCATCTCGGCCTCCTGAAGGATGCCGGGCTCGTCGTCGAAGAGCGGGACGGCGGGTTCTCGTATTACCGGATCGCGCCCGCCGTCCGTGAGGGGCTGAACGGGTTCGGCGGCTCGCTCTGGCCGCTGCTGGAGTCGCAGTTCGAGGCCGCCGCCGGCACGCCCGCCGGCCGTGCCGACGAGGCCAGGCTGGCGGAGGTCCGCCGCGTGCGGCAGGAGAACTTCGATGCCCATGCCGGCCCCGACACCAACGAACGGCAGCTGGTGCCGGGGCGCAGCTGGGCTGCCTGGGCGAGAGCGCTCGGCCACCTGCTGCCGCCGATGCGGGTGGCGGACCTGGGCTGCGGCGAAGGCTACCTGACCATCGAAGCCAGCCGCTGGGCGTCGAAGGTGTTCGCGGTGGACCGCTCCGCGACTGTCCTGCGCCGCGCGCAGGAGCTCGCGGCACGCCGGCGGGTGTCGAACGTGATCTGGAAGAAGGGTGAGCTCGAGAAGCTGCCCCTGCGCGACGCCAGCATCGACGTCGCGCTCCTGTCGCAGGCCCTGCACCACGCAACCGATCCGGCGAAGGCCATGGCGGAGGCCGCGCGCATCGTCGCGCCTGGCGGGCGCGTGCTGCTCCTCGATCTGCGCGAGCACGGCGAGACCTGGGTACGCGAGCGCCTCGGCGACCGGTGGACCGGTTTCTCCGAGGAGACGCTGCGCCGGCTGCTCGCCGGGGCCGGCCTCGACCAGATCAAGGTCACCGTCGGCGCACGCCGCACCGGTGATCCGTTTACCGTGTTGATCGCCAGCGCGACCAAACCGGCGGCCCCAGGCCCGGCCTTCAGGTCGGGCGGGTCGAAGAAGCCCGGAACCTCGAAATGACCATGCCTGATACCCTCGCAATTCTTCACCAGCAGCTCGCCAGCCGCCTCCTCGTCCTCGACGGCGCGATGGGCACCATGATCCAGCGCTACCAGCTGACCGAGGCGGACTTCCGCGGCGAGCAGTTTCAGGGCCATCCGAACGAGCAGAAGGGGAACAGCGACCTCCTCGTGATCACGCGGCCCGACGTCATCGGCGCGATCCACCGCGAGTATCTCGCGGCCGGCGCCGACATCATCGAGACCAACACCTTCACGAGCACCGCGATCGCGCAGGCTGATTACGGTCTCGAGTCGCTCGTCTACGACCTGAACGTCGCCGGCGCGCGCGTGGCGAGGGCAGCCGCCGACGAGTGGACGGCGAAGACGCCCGGCAAGCCGCGGTTCGTCGCCGGAGCCATCGGCCCGACCAACCGGACGCTGTCGATTTCTCCCGATGTCAACAACCCGGCGTTCCGCGCGGTCACATTCGACGAGATGCGCGAGGCCTACGAAGAGCAGGTGCGCGGCCTGATCGACGGCGGCGTCGACCTGATCCTGATCGAGACGATCTTCGACACGCTCAACGTCAAGGCCGCCATCGTGGCGCTCGAGAACGTGTTCGAGCAGCGCGGCAGCCGGCTGCCGCTGATGATTTCGGTCACCATCACCGACCGCAGCGGCCGCACGCTCTCGGGTCAGACGCTGGAGGCCTTCTACCTCTCGATCCGCCACGCCCGGCCGTTCAGCGTCGGGATCAACTGCGCGCTCGGCGCGCGCGACATGCGTCCGTACCTCGAGGAGCTGTCGCGGATGGCGGAGTGTTACGTCAGCAGCTACCCGAACGCCGGCCTGCCCAACGCGTTCGGCGAGTACGACGAGCAGCCGGCCGAGACCGGCGAACTGCTCCGCGACTTTGCCGCGTCGGGCTTCGCCAACATCGTCGGCGGCTGCTGTGGGACTACGCCGGAACACATCAAAGCGATCGCGGCGGCTGTTGCCGGTGTGACACCCAGACAGCTCCCGGCTGATTCGTGGCTGAACTCGGTCGCAGCACCCGGCACCGGGCACGAAACCCGCGACAGCTTCACCCGTTTCAGCGGGTTGGAGGCGCTGGTCATTCGACCCGACTCGAACTTCCAGATGATCGGCGAGCGGACCAACGTCACCGGCTCGGCGAAGTTCGCCCGTCTCATCAAGGCCGAAAACTACACCGAAGCCGTCCAGGTCGCGTCGGACCAGGTTCGCAGCGGCGCGAACATGATCGACGTCAACATGGACGAGGGCATGCTCGATTCCGAGCAGGCGATGACGACGTTTCTGAACTACATCGCGACCGAGCCGGAGATCGCGCGGGTGCCGGTGATGATCGACAGCTCGAAGTGGTCGGTCATCGAGGCTGGTCTGCGCTGCGTCCAGGGCAAGAGCGTCGTCAATTCCATCAGCCTGAAGGAAGGGGAAGCGGACTTTCTCGCCAAGGCGCGGACCGTCCAGCGCTACGGCGCCGGGGTCGTCGTGATGGCGTTCGACGAGACCGGGCAGGCCGACACCATCCAGCGCAAGGTGGAGATCTGCCAGCGCGCGTACAAGCTGCTGACCGGGACCGTCGGCTTCGATCCCACCGATATCATCTTCGACCCGAACATTCTCGCGATCGCGACCGGGCTCGAGGAGCACAACGACTACGCGGTGAATTTCATCGAGGCCACCCGGATCATCAAAGAGACGTGCCCCGGTGTGAAGATCAGCGGCGGCGTCAGCAATCTGTCGTTCTCCTTCCGCGGCAACGACGTCGTCCGCGAGGCGATCCACTCGGCATTCCTGTATCACGCCATCAAGGCGGGCATGGACATGGGGATCGTCAACGCCGGCCAGCTGATCGTCTACGAAGACATCCCGAAGGACCTTCTCGAGCACGTCGAAGACATCATCTTCAACCGGCGTCCGGATGCGACCGAGCGGATGGTGCAGTTTGCCGAGGCGGTGAAGGGGAGCGGCAGAAAGAAGGAGCTGGATCTCACCTGGCGCGAGGCGCCGGTCGAGAAGCGGCTGGCGTACGCGCTCGTCCACGGCGTCGTCGACTTCATCGATGCGGACGTCGAGGAGGCGCGGCAGAAGTATCCGCGGCCGCTCGACATCATCGAGGGTCCGCTCATGGACGGCATGAAGATCGTGGGGGACCTGTTCGGCGCCGGCAAGATGTTTCTGCCACAGGTGGTGAAGTCCGCGCGCGCCATGAAGCGTGCGGTCGCGGTCCTGCTGCCGTACATGGAGGCCGAGAAGGAGCTCGCCCGGCAGACTGCCGTAGCCGAGGGGCTCCAGCCCCTCGGACCTGGATCCGGCAACAAGAAGATCCTCATGGCCACCGTCAAGGGTGACGTCCACGACATCGGCAAGAACATCGTCGGGGTGGTGCTGCAGTGCAACAACTACGAGGTGATCGACCTCGGCGTCATGGTGCCGGCGGCGAAGATCCTCGATGCCGCCATCGAGCGGCAGGTCGACATCATCGGCCTCTCGGGGCTGATCACGCCGTCGCTGGACGAGATGGTGTTCGTCGCGCGCGAGATGGAGCGCCGCGGCTTCAAGCTGCCGCTCCTCATCGGGGGAGCGACCACCAGTCCGCAGCACACCGCGGTGAAGATCTCGCACGAGTACAGCCAGCCGGTCGTCCACGTGCTCGATGCCTCGCGCGCGGTGGACGTCGTGTCGAGCCTGCTCGGCGACCGGAAGACGGACTTCGACCGCCTCAACCGCGAGACCCAGGAATCCACGCGGCAGAAGTATGCGGGGCGCAGGGAGAAGCCGCTGCTCGGCATCGAGCAGGCGCGCGCCAACCGGCTCACCTTCGACTGGGACGACCATGTGATTGCCACCCCGTGGTTCCTGGGGCGCCGGTATCTCGAAGACGTGCCGCTGGGCGAGATCGCGAGATTCATCGACTGGACGTTCTTCTTCACGGCGTGGGAGCTGAAGGGGCGGTTCCCGGCGATCCTGGATCACCCGCAGTATGGCAGCGCCGCGCGCGAGCTGTACGAGAATGCGCAGTCGATGCTGAAGCGGATCGTCGACGAGAAGCTGCTCACCGCCCGGGGGGTTTACGGTTTCTGGCCGGCCAACAGCTTCGGCGACGACATCGTTCTGTACCGTGACGAGTCGCGTCGCGAGGAGCTGGCGCGGTTCCCGATGCTGCGCCAGCAGGAGGTCATCGCCGACAACCGGCCAAACCGCTCGCTCGCCGACTTCATCGCGCCGAAGTCATCCGGCGTGCCCGATTATCTCGGGATGTTCGCCGTGACCGCCGGCCTCGGCGCCGACGAGCTGGCGAAGTCGTTCGAACGGGACCACGACGACTACAACGCGATCATCGTCAAGGCGCTCGCCGACCGTCTGGCCGAAGCGTTCGCCGAGTACCTGCACGCCCGGGCGCGCAAGGACTGGGGCTACGGGGAGAAGGAGAACCTGTCGAACGAGGACCTGGTCGCCGAGAAATACCGCGGCATCCGTCCCGCCTACGGCTACCCCGCCTGCCCGGACCACAGCGAGAAGTTCAAGCTGTTCGACCTGCTCGACGCGCGGAAAATGGGGATCACGCTGACCGAGCACGGCGCGATGTGGCCCGCGGCGTCGGTTTCCGGGTTGTACTTCTCACATCCGGAGGCGAAGTACTTCAACGTGGGGCGCATCGGGCGGGATCAGCTGGAGGACTACGCGCGGCGGAAGGGTGAGGCGGTGGAGGTGACGGAGCGCTGGCTGGCGTCGCAGCTGGCGTACGAGCCGGCGGAGTTTGGCGTCAAGTGCTGAAGGTCGCCCTGGACCACGTTGTCGGGGTTCGAATCCCTGCCTCCCACTCGCGATCCCATTCTCAGACTTCGACTTCCGCGCCGGTCACAACGAGATCGACGGTCTTCATTGCATCACTCCCTGAGAAATTCAATCGCGGCCCCCGTGCCGCGGTCTCATCCGCGATAGTGATCGAGGGATGTGAGACGATTGAAGGTAGCGGCTGATGTCCTTGAACAAATCTGGTTCGGACGAAGCCCTGTCGTCTCGCCAGTAGAGCGTGGGCAGCCCGCTGGTAGAATGCGGGCCTGGCTTACAAGCCGAACGACGAGCCGTATCGCTGGTTGAGCATCCCGCGCTGGTACTTGTGGGAGGGTGGCTTCCTCCTCACCGCCAGAGCTCAGGGCATCGTACCCTCTCACGCGCATCACGCGATCCAGATCGTGATCGCGCTCGACGGATGCGTCGCCATTTGCGGCAAGGACGCCGGTTGGCGTGAGAGCCGCGGCATCGTCGTGCGAGCCGACGCCGAGCACTCCTTTGACTGCAACGGCGCGCTCGGGGTGATGGTCTTTGTCGATCCGGAATCAAGCGAAGGTGTCTGGTTGTCCGCATCTCTTCGGCAAGACATCACGATTGTCCCGGATAGGCGGCTGGATTTTATTGTGCCGGAGTTGCCCGCGTTCGCCGAACAACCAGATGAGACTCAGGACATCGCGGCACTCGTTCGCGGCTGCGTGCAGGGCTTGAGGCCCGGCCTGGCACCGACACGGCGGTTCGACTCGCGCGTGACCACGGTCCTCAACGCGATCCGAGAATCGGACGACCTGCGGATGTCGCTCGGCAACGCCGCGGACATGGCGTGTTTGTCGCCGACCCGCTTTGCCCACCTGTTCAGAGACCAGGTCGGTCTTCCGTTCAGTCGGTACATGTTGTGGCGCAAATTGACGCGAGCCATGGTGGCCATCGCCTCTGAGCGGACGATTGCGGCTGCGGCCCACGCAGCCGATTTCGCGGACGCCGCGCATTTGACGCGGACGTTCTATCAGATGGTCGGCATGGCGCCATCGGCGTTGATGCGTGGCGACTTCATCGAAATCGCCTCACCCTTCAACACCTTGCCGCAGGGTTCCGAGAGCGTCAGTCCACGCGGGCGATCAAATAGCCGATTCATTCAACGACAATAGCCGCTCCATCCAATCCTGGCTGCCCTCCAGGGTGCGAGACTCCGTTTCGTTGTTGACATGACGTCGACACAGAAAAGGAGCTTCTCATGTCCGCTCAGTCGAACGGTTGTGCGTGCGCGGTCAGCACCGGTTCCGAATGCACCTGCGGTTGCCAGAATTCCGCGGACCGGCCGGCAGCTTCGTGCCGGTGCGGCGAGGTCTGCAGCTGCGGCCCGACGTGCACCTGCAAAGGCTGCCAGCACGCGAACGCACGCCAAGCGGAGAGCCGGTAATGCACGCCGATACAGGCCTCCCAATTCGTTACGTCGTGCACGCAGCTCGGTTCGCGACGGCTCTCAAGAAATCGTAGGAAAGTAGTCTCTATGCCATACGTTGTCGGAATCGTGCTTTCGGCGGGTGTTGCGGTGTTTGCGAGGTACGTGGGATTCGATCGCGATCGAGCGTTCTACCCGACCGTGATGATTGTGATCGCGTCGTACTACGTGCTGTTCGCGGCGATGAGCGGCTCGGTTCAGACGGTGGTCATCGAGTCGGTGGTGATGACGCTGTTCGCGGCTGCGGCCGTTGCCGGGTTCAAGTCGAGCGCGTGGATCGTCGTTGTGGCGCTGGCCGGCCATGGTGTCTTTGATGCCGTTCATGGCCACGTTATCGAGAACGCCGGGGTGCCGGCCTGGTGGCCGGCCTGGTGTCTCGCGTACGACGTCGGCGCCGCGGCCGGCCTCGCCTGGCTCCTACGACACGGGCTTGTAGCGAATGACGTCAGGCCATGATGATCTGGCACCGAGTGCGGTACACGATCTGGGCGCCGGCGTAAGACACCCTCGTCGGCGTCGACTGCTCAACGCGATCGCGAAGCCGCTGTTTTCGGACCTGAATCGGCGCTTCGGGACATATCGGGCGGTGACCCTCGTGAAGCCGGGTGAGTAAGATCGCGGTCTCTCGAGGCAGTCGAAGCGGCTCTCCGGCGGGAATCCGGTCCGCCTGACGGCCGACGCCGCCGAGGAAGCCGACCCGATGTTCGCTCGCGATGGCGACGCCGTTTACTTCACGAGAATCGAGAATGGTGTCCCGTCGGTGTGGCGGGTCGCGGCACTCGGCGGACCTGCGCGAAAGGTGGTGGAGCGAGGCCGCATGCCGGTGCCATCGCCGGACGGAAAATCGATGGCCTATCTGACGTGGCCGGCGCCGTCCGACCTCGTGGTTGCGGCGCTCGACGGCAGCGCTAGCAGGGTCCTCCAGCGTCAAGTGCGCGGCGGCGTGGGCACCGAACGGCCGCAATGGTCTCCGGATGGCCGATGGTTGTCCTACAACAGATGGCAGCTTTTCGAACCCGGCCAACTGTGGGTCGTCGATGCCATTTCCGGCGAAGCCAACCAGGTCACCGCGTTCAAGGCCAGCAGCGAGGGCATCGCCTCCTGGACGTTCGTCTCGAGGGATGGGCGGACGCTCGTCTTCCGCGGACGCGGCCGTGACCTCTGGCCTGTCTGGACTCCGGACGGCCAGTGGATAGTATTTGGCTCGTCTCGCGAGGGAAAGGCCGGCATGTGGCGCATTCGACCATCCGGAGGCGAGCCAGAGCGGATCGCGGACGGCTTCTTCCGCGGCGACCTGGTCGATCGTCCCGACGGCGCCGGAACGCCGCTCGTCACCACGAGTCAGGCCGAGGATCAGGGGCTGCGGCTCATCGATCTCTCTCGACTGGCGCGGTACTCCGGCGGAAACACTTTTCCGCTACGTCCTTCGCCCTGCCGATCTTCAGCGCCGACGGCCGGCTGATCAGTCTGCCGATCCAGGAGCACCGTGACCGCGACGCCATCCTGGTTCTGGACACCGCCACTGGCGACGCACGCAGCGTCGTGCGCTTCGAGGAACCGTTCGACACGGTCTTTCGGGCAAGCTGTGTGGCTGACAACAAGGCATTCGTTGTAAACCACGCACGGCAATAGCCCACGTTCTATTCCGCCGCTGGCGGAGGCAGGGTTTCGGTCATCGTACCGCCAGCGTGGCGATCGCGATCGTCTGCTCGCGCGAGCAGTCGCACATGACATACACGACATCAGCGGCGCGGCGGACCATGACGACGGGCAAGCGTTCGTGCCGTGTGATGCGCGCTTCGAGTCCGAGGCCCGTGACTGGATCGGTGCCTACGACCTCGTCGTAGGCCTTGCGCCGCTCGTCAAACGATTCCTTGGCTCCGGCTGATCCTGCGTACTCGAACCACTTCGCGTTCTGGAGTGTGACGACGAACGTCGAGCCGCCGGGCCCTTCCCACCCGCACAGCGACGACCCCGGATGATCGTGGCTCACTTGAGTGAGGATCTCTTTCCGTCCGAGGGAGCGCACCTCCTCAACAGTCACGAGCGGCACGCACGGCGCGCGCAACTGCGCCGCCGAAAGAGGCGCAGGCGATTGCGGCGATTGCATCGCGCCGGCAGCGAGCAGGCCGTAGAGCAAGACGAAGAACTTCATTGAAGACGCTTGAGGTCCTCGCGGATCGCCTCTGCCTCGCGCCGCACCGTTCGGTCATTCGGATACTTCTTCAACGCTTCGTCGGCGAGACTCAACGCCTCGCGCGCCAACGCGGCGCCGAGGTCGGTCTCGGCATATTCTCTGGCGAGGCCTACCAGCAGCGACGCGTACTCCAGCCGCGGCTTGCGCGAGGACAGCGCGGTCCGTGCGTTGCCGAAGGCAGCGTCGAGATCGCGCATGCCGCTCTCACGAATCATCAGCTGCACGCCGTACCGGTGCGCGGCTGGTTCCGCCGGGTATCGCTTGATCGACTCGAGCACCGTGGCCTTCCACGTCGCGGGATTTGGCAGCGCGTATTCGTACAAGTCGATCAACGCGCGAATCGTGGCGTCCGGATATTCGCCGCCCCCGAGCTCGAAGGCTTGCCGCAGGTGTTTCGCAGCAATCTCGAAGTGGCGGGTCGCGCGTGCCCGATCCGTTCGAACAAGCGCGCGCGCGAGGCTCTCGTGCGCCCCTCCCAGACGCGCGTGCCCGTCGGCGAACCGCGGGTATTTCGCCACGATCGGTTCGACGGTGGCGATGACCTTCGCATCGTCACCTGCGAAGGTCAGCTCGCGAATCTGATCCTTCGTCCGCGACCAGTCTGCGGGCGCAGCTGATCCTCCGGTGGTGTTGCCCCGATTTTGTGCCTGCGCCGGCGACGACAGTGTCGCGAGCGCCACGAGTGACGCGAGGAGAATCTTCATGAGTCGGCAGTATAGCCGTACGCCGTGAATCGCCCGGCACGAACCGCCCGGTTGCGCTAGCGAGGCCGCGTGCCGCCTGGCCTCCTGACGCCTTCGTTCCGGCGTGCCGCCTCGGTGGAGAGCCCCGTGCGCGACGATCGAAACACACCGGATACTGAGCCGAACAGGATCCGATCGCCGTCGTGCAGCGCCATCGCCTCGTTCACGGTCGTGCCGTTCTTGCTACCGAGGTCCGCAATAGTGATGCGATCCTCTGTGATGGCGATTTGCGAGTGGCGCCGGGAGACACTCGGCGAGTCGAGCCAGACATCCGCCGCCGGATCGCGCCCGATGATGTTGTCCCCTTCGTGAAGAACCATCCGGCGTCCGCATGCGACGAGCCAGTAGCTCGTGCGCGGCGGCGCCGGCGACTGACCGTCGCTATCCTCTTCCAGCGCAGGACAGAACGCATATCCCACACGATGCACCGTGCGGATCGCCGGCCATGCGGGATCCTCATCCTGGAGCGCGCGGCGCAGTTCCTTGACGAGTCCGGTCAGCGTGGCATCGCTGACGAAACTGTCACGCCATAGCTCGACGTGCGCCGCCGCTCGAACGTTTCCCTATAGAACGGGAAACGCGACGACGCGGCCGCTCTTGACGAGAAAATATCGGCCGCACCCTCCCCGCCCGTGCGGTTGGATCCGAAGTACAGGCGCGCGGCATCCCGCGACCCCTTGTAAGTCGATCGTGCTGAATCGGCCGGTGCAGCTCAGCGCGCCGGACACTCACGCGTCGGCGTCCACTCAGCTGTGTTCGTCTGCCATTGTTCGGACGCGTCATGGAGCACGAGGAACAGGGCCCGACGTATCTCGGAACCAATGCTCGTCAGCACCATCGGCGGGCCTGGCGGCACGAAGCCGCCTTCACCAGATCGCAGGACCATGGTGTGTTCGGGGGTTCGCAAGCACTGCGCCCCTGTCAGCACGTACCAGGCCTCGGGCCCAGAGTGCCGGTGGACTGTCGTCACCATTCCTTGGTTCGGCGGGAAGGTCGCTTCCATGTATCGCGCTATGTATTGCCTTGCGCGTGGAACGGGTAACGGGCCAATGACCGCCACGCGCTCACCAGTCGCCGGCCGCCATTGTGCGTTGGCGATCGTGAAAAGCCAGACTTTGTCGAGCGATTCAGCTACCGTGCTCAGGGATTCTGCTTTCGCAGCTTCTGCGGCAACGGCTGTCGGGTAGGTGTATAGATGCCAGAACAGAGGTTCGTCGGGCAGCTTCTCAACCCGCTGAATCGCGCTCAGATAACAGCCGATCTCGCTCGGCCTTCGCGGTGGGTCGGCGCAGCCGCCAGGAAACTTTCCCGGAATCTGCTGTGCCAGTACTTGTGTTGCACATGCGACTGCTGCGACGGCGGCTCCGATCAGTCCACGATAAAGCGTCGACCGCCTCTTCACGGCTTTCTCCTTTATCGGGCCAGAGTCTACCACGCCGAGCACACGGGACCCGTCGCACGGACTGTCAGCTCCTGCTCTGGCGCGCGTTCAGTGGATGTTGAATACGACCGTAAATCCGGCGCAAGTCCTTACACTCGCGACCGAGTATCAGCGAACTCCGGCCTCCATCTAAGGAGGCGTCGCTCGAGGCTGTCAAGGTGTGATGCCCGCTTTTTCAAATTCCCGCCGCCTTGCCGTCGTCCCCCTGATTGCGTTCGGTTGGGGATGCAGCGTCTCGACGACGCAACGGGACGATCCGTCGCTGGTCGCGAATTTCAATGAGACGCCGGCTGGCCGCCAGGCGAACGGCCGGCTGACCATTCGTCTGGAAGCCGCAATGGGAGAGTGGTCGCCCGAAGGGAAGGATGGGCCTTCGCTCAAGGTGGCGGCCTCCCGCGAGGAAGGTCGGAGTCTTTCGACGCCACCGGAGAGCGAACCGACCGCACCCTCATGATCACCGACTGGATCGCAGTGGATGACGACACGGTGTACGCCGCCGATCAACGACGGATAGTGGTCACCGAGCTGGTTCGTCCGGGTGGTACGTTCACTCTCACGTGGACACCCGAGCGAACCGGCAACTGGTTGTTCATTGCCATGTCGTGCCACACACATCGCCGCAGCAAAGGTATTGGAGAAGCACTGCAGCGTCGTCCGGGCACGCGACGCACGATCATGCGAAGGAGGGTATGGAGAGCCTCTTGCCATGCACTGGCACGGCATCGAGCTCGAAAGCTATTACGATGGCGTCCCCGGCCTGAGCGGCTCAGGCCAGCGGCTACTGGCCCCGATTGAGCCGGGAGGATCGTTCGTCGCAGACTTCACACCGCCACGCGCAGGGACGTTCATCTATCACAGCCACTTCGACGATCTGAAGCAACTCAGTTCGGGCCTGTATGGCCCGCTGATTGTCTTGCCGCCGGGAGAAACGTTCGATCCGGACACCGATCGCGTACTGGTGATCAGCACCGGCCGCACCTACCGATTGCGAATCATCAACATCGTGCCCGACTTCGAGGTGCGACCGGACGCGACCGGAGATCTGACCCTCGAGGTCGTGCGTCCGGCCAACAGATACCCGGCCGAGATCACGCCATCTCGTAAAGCCGTCGAGCTTCGTCCCGAGAGTCGCGTTGCGGTGACGATCCCGGTAGGAAGATAGATTCTCGTTATCCGCTGATGTGGCTGCTGCTCATCCAGCGCGGCAGCTGGGAGGCCCGTGCTCGAACAGCCTGAGTCGCAGTCATTGCGTGCGCGGCTCGGCGACAGCAACCAAGAAAAGGTTCAAACCCGCGAGGTGCCGATTGTGAATGCGTCGGTTTCACCGCTTCAACAACGCTGGCCAATTGAGCACCACGCTGATTGACGTTCGCGCCGCTCGTTGATCGAGTGGCACCTCGATCAAGAAGCGCTGGCCGTCGGGCGTGGACTGCGGAGTAGTAATCACGCCCGTGCTCGGAGGAAAGGGCAGCCGCTGCGGGAGGCCACTCTCGAAGGCGGTACCGGTTGGGTTCACTGGCGCCGCAAAAACCTCCGTTCCACTTGGAGCCGTGTTGAAGACAATCTCTCGGCCGATGCGCCACTGCGGCCAATTGCCCCAGTCCTTCGAGACCTGCCACTTGCCCTCGCCGAATGACGGCTGGCCGGTCTGTCCAGACACTCGGAACGGGCGGACGTAGACCCCAGCCGCGCCAGGCTCGAGCGATACGTAGGCAACCCAACGCATGTCGGGGGAAAAGACGCTAGCCCACTCATTGAAGGCCTCGCCGAGCATCAGATGGGGCTTGCGGTCGCTGACCGACAGTGCCCACAGGTCATATCCCGTGTTCGTCGCGTTCTCGGTGTGATAAAGCAGGAATCGACCGTCGCGCGACCAGCTGGTCGGAAAATGCCGCAACCCCGGCTCCTTCAAGAGCACCTGCGCGTCGCCGACTCCGGAGGCGGCTTTCTCGTAGATCGTGTCGCCGAGACGGCCGGCCGAGTAGGCAATGCGGGCGCCGTCTGGAGACCACACAGCGGGCGAGTACACGTCCTTATTGAATGTAAAGCGTGTTGTGCGCCCGCCGCTGGCAAGGTCCAGCATCCAGAGGTCGCCCGGCACCCTGTACGGACCGTCTTTCGCGACTGCGCGCGCGCCATCCGGCGACAACACAACCCGCCTGTCCGTCCCTGGCGGTCCGAACGTGCGAGCGGTCTTTCCCTGCCGGTCAACCGAGGTGAGCTGGAAGGTGCCAGGCGCCGATGCGGTCCGATAGACGAAAACACCTGCGTCGGACACCGAAAACACTCCGGTGAAGTACCACGTGATCTCGACGTCTTGGGCCACGGGCACCGGCGCTTCGCGGAGCTCCATGCGGCGGGCGTCGAATGGCTGTGCCATCAGCGTGCCGGCGCGCGGAACGAACAGGTGGCCATTCGCGAAGACCGCTGGCACAGCTGTGGCCAATATCCGCTGGCGCGACTGGTTCGCGGCGTCGACGTCGAGAGAACCCACGTACATGCCCTCTACGTCCGGCGGTCCGGAGCGGAAGTACAGAAAGTGTTTGCCGTCGGGGAGAAATGTGGGCCACGTGTGAACGAACTCTCCCTTGGATAGGTCGACCTGGGTCACCGGCGTCGCCGCGCCCCCTGCCGCGGATACTCGCCACATCGGACCACCCGATCCGCCGCCCCAACTGCCAAGCACGATGTCGCCTTGGCGATTCCAGGTGCCTGATCGGGGCGCGGCGGTGGGAAGACTAGCCACCGTTTCCGGTGGACCGCCGGTTGTGTCAATTCTCCTGAGTGTGTTGCCGACCATGAAGCCTACGTTTCGGCTGTCGGGGGACCAGAAAGGGGTCGAGGCCCGCTCCGTACCCGGCAGGCGCCGCCAGTCGAGTTCGCCGAGATCGCGCAACCATAACCCGCCTTGAGCGGCGGCGAACACCAGCTTGCCGCCGTCCGGGGATACCGACACGTCATCGGATAAAGTCACATTCTCCGGCACAGGCGCCTCGAATCGGCCAGGCGAGCCTGGCGCCGTGGGCTGAAACACCCAGGCACCAACTCCGAAGGCGATGGCAGCCATCAACACGGCCAACCCCTGCCACACCCGAACTGATCGCGAGGGAGTCGACGGCACAGGCTGGCCGGCCATCAACCTCAGTGCGTGCCTCACGTCGCGCGCCGATTGCCAGCGTTTCTCAGGATCCTTCTCGAGGCAGGTCCGCACCACTTCTGCGAGACCGCGCGGCGTTCGCGGCTGCATCTCGAACAGAGGTCGCGGCTCTTCTTTGAGGATCGACGCCACGAGGTTGGCTTGCGTCTTGCCGGTGAAAGGTCGCGTGCCGGCGATCAACTCGTAAAGCACGACGCCGAAGGCGAAGATGTCGCTGCGCGCGTCAGCGTCATGGCCTTCGACCTGCTCCGGCGACATGTACGGCAGCGTGCCCAGGATGGAGCCTTGCGCCGTCAGAGAAACGGCGTGGGTTTCCATGAGGCTGGGGCTGTCGACAGCAGGAGCGTGCTTGATCTTCGCGAGTCCGAAATCGAGAACCTTCACGCCGCTCTTGGTGAGCAGGATGTTGCTGGGCTTCAAGTCGCGGTGGACGATGCCCTTGTCGTGCGCGGCATCGAGCGCGTCCAGGATCTGCTCGGCCAGTTCGAGCGCCTGAGCGACCGGCACGGGTCCGTGCAGCCACTCGCCCTCGACGTACTCCATGACGAGGTAGTCAGGGCCGACGTCGTAAAGCGAACAAACATGATGATGGTTCACCGCCGCTATGGCCCGAGCCTCACGTTCGAAGCGCTCGGTGAACGGGCCGAGACTCGCCTTGATGGCGACCAGCCGATTGAGACGCGTGTCTCGCGCTTTCCACACCTCCCCCATGCCGCCAGCGCCGAGGGCGGAGAGAATCTCGTACGGGCCAAGCCGCGTTCCTGGAGCCAGAGCCATGGAGAGTGCCGAGGATTATAGAATGACGTTGGCAGATTAGTCTTAGTTACGCCAAACGTATCAGTGTCATCACTGGAACGCACCAGGGTTCGTCGACAAACCCGCCAGGTCAGAGTGCGCTTTGCTTGACAACGCATTTTTTGGGGAACCGAGCTGTGCGTCGGGAGACGCGCGGCTACTCTTGCTGGAGCACGACGAGGGGCGCGATCGTGGCGGCTCGGATCGCGGGAACGAGCGTGGCGAGCAGCGCCGCGCCACCGAGCACGGCGATCGTCCCCAGATACGTGCCGGCGTCCCACGGGCTGATCTCAAACAGGAGACCCGTCATCAGCCGCCCCAGGGTGAACGCACCCGCCAGTCCCAGAACAAGGCCGATCGCGACCAACCGCAGTCCTTGACCAACGATCAGGGGGATGACATCGACGGTCCGGGCGCCCAGGGCCCGGCGGATCGCAAGCTCCCGTGTGCGTTGCCCCACCAGGTACGCCAGCACGCTGAAGATGCCCACCGCGGCCAGGACCACCGCCACACCCGCAAACAGACCGATCACCTGCGTGCGAAACCTGGGATACGCCAGCGCGGAGTCGAACAGCTCGTCCATCGTCTCGAACTTGACCGGCACTGTGGGATTCGCGTCGTGCAGGAGCGTGCGAAGCGTGCCGGCGAGCGACTGGCTGTCCAATGAGGTTCGAGCCAGGATCGACAGCGAGTTGCCTGCGCCCTGCGTCGATGCGGCGTAGATGACCGCCCGCGCGGGTTGACTTGGGTCCTGCCAACGGGTGTCGCCCACCACCCCGACGATCTCCATCCAGGCCGCCTTACGATTTGTCCCTGTTTGAATACGCTGTCCGATGGGCGACTCCCCTGGAAAGGCGGTGCGTGCCAGGGTCTCGTTGACGATGGCGACACGCGGCCGCTCCGGTGTGTCGGTCGAGTCGAAATCGCGCCCGGCACGAACCGGAATCTCCAGCGTCTTGAAGTAGTCGGCGGTGATCGCGTGGTACTCCGCTTGCGGCCGCTCGCCGGGTCGCCCCTCTGGCCGGCCTTGAATATAGACGTCGCGAGGTGACCTGGGCTCTCGCCCCATCCCCAGGTAGGCCACGCCCGATGCAGCGCTGACCCCAGGCACGTTACGCAGACGATCGAGCACGTCTGCATAGAACCGGCTTCGAGTCCAGAGGTCCTCGACGACGTCGTCTCTGACCGCATATTCGGTGTACGCCACCAGCACACGGTCCGTCGTGAACCCGAGGTCAACCTGCTGGAGCGCCACGAACGATCGCACCAGCAGCCCCGCGGTGGCCAGCAGGATGACCGACAACGCGACTTCAGCGACAACCAGTACCGAGCGTAGCCGAACGCCGGCCCTCGACGCCGTCGCCTTCGAGCCGCCCTGCTTCAACGCGGTCGACAGATCGAGTCGCGAGGCATGCAGGGCCGGCACGAGCCCGAAGAGCGCCGTCGACACCAGCGAGATCCCGAGCGCGAACCCGAGGACGGTCGCGTCGATCCGCGCGTCGTCGATGCGGGGGACGTTCGCGGGTGACAACGCGACGACTCCCTGCACAAGCAGCGACGCCAGCAGGAGCCCCACCAGCCCCGCCCCGCCCGCCAGCACACAACTTTCGGTCAGCACCTGCCGCATCACACGCACCCGGCCGGCGCCGAGCGCGGTGCGCAGCGCGATCTCGCGCGTCCTGCCCGCGGCCCGCGCCAGCAGCAGGTTCGCGATATTCGCGCACCCAATGAGCCAGACGACGCCGACGGCGCTCATCAACACCCACAACGTCGCCTCGAGGCTGCCGGTGAGCCGTTGCTGCAGCGGTATCACGGTCGCTGTCTTGAAGCGGTTCTCGGGATATTGCCCTGCGAGCGCGTCGCCAATGGCCCGCATCTGCGCCTGCGCGCGCGTGATGTCCGCTTCTCCCTTGAGCTTCCCGACGGATTGGTAGGGGTGGTCGCTGCGGTTCGGAGCGTGGGCGGTCGCGCGCATGGGGGACCAGATATCCGTGGAACCTGGATAGCGGAATCCCGGCGTCGCCACCCCGACGATCTCCACTGTGTCGCCGTAGACCGTGATCCTCTTTCCGATTGCGTCCCGATCACTCCCGAAGTGAGTCGCGGCCCAGTGATACGCCACGACGGCGGCCGTGGCCGGAGCCTGTTCCGCCGGGACATCGTCTTGTGTCAGCAGGCGTCCCGCGGACGCGCTCTGGCCGAACACCGCGAAGAACTCGGCCGAGACGTACGCTGAGTTGGCAAACACGGCCCGGTCGCCGACGATGACCGGGGTTTCGTTGCCCCCGAAGTACGCGGCCAGCTGCTCGAACACGTCGTTCTTTGCCTGCCAGTCGAGAAAATCAGGGCCTGACACATCCTGGCTGGCGCGTCCGGTGTTGGTCCACAACGTCTCGACGGAGACGAGGCGCTCGGCATCGGGGTAGGCGAGCGGCCGAAGCAGCACGGTGTTGACCACGGAGAAGATGGCAATGTTTGCACCGATG
Source organism: Vicinamibacterales bacterium (assembly GCA_035250005.1). GTDB lineage: Bacteria > Acidobacteriota > Vicinamibacteria > Vicinamibacterales > 2-12-FULL-66-21 > JACDCA01. The sequence goes on from DATFFM010000048.1 coordinate 26,961, forward strand.
GTCAGGGCGAGGACGGCGCCGGCTCCGGCCGTGAACCCCCAGCTCCTGGTCAGGCTGCGCATCGCATAGCGCGCATCGCGCAGGAGCTCATCGAGCCATCGCCATATCCACGTATCGCGCACGGCTTCCTGCACCTGAGGCACGCCTCCGAGCTCGATGCTCGCCCGTCTCTGGGCTTCCGGTTCGCTCAGTCCGTCCTTGATCAGATCCTCGACGCGCCGATCGATGTGATACCGCAATTCGCGATCGAGATCCCGTTCCAGCCGGTTGCGCCGGCGGCGGAAGAGATTGAGCAGCTTCGTCACGCCTATGAACCCTCGTTGAAGATCAACCGAACCGCCGCCGTCAACTGATCCCAGCTCGCCTTTTCACGCGCCAGCTGCTGATGGCCCGCCCGCGTGAGCGCATAGAACTTGGCATCGCGGCCTGTTTCCGAGCGCCGCCACTCAGATTTCAGCCAGCGCTTCTGTTCGAGCCGGTGCAGCGCCGGGTAGAGGGAGCCTTGATTGACGCGCACCGTTTCGCGCGAGATCTGCTGCACCCGTTGCGCGATGGCGTAGCCGTGAGCTGCCTCGAGCGACAGCACGTGCAGGACCAACATGTCGAGCGTGCCTTGGGGAATGGGGAATCGGGCGGACGACATCAATGCCTCAACCTTCGTTGCCTCAACCTTCGACACATAGGCTACGCGTGTCGCTCGTCACGAGTCAAGTAACACACGCCCTTTGCCGCCCATGCTGACGAGACCTGGATCATCGCGTTGCATTACGGCACCTACGGCGGCGAGATCGTACGTCTCATCTATTTCGTGGGCGGCCTGATTCCCGTCATCCTGCTGGTCACGGGTGTAGCAGGCGTTCAACGAGCCACAGCCACACGAGAGACGCCGCGATGTAGATGCCACCGTACGCTGCAGGCTCTCTCCGCAAACGCCGCGTCGACTCGCGTGAACGCGATGGCAAAACCCGAGGAGGCTCACCACACCGAGCGCTGCGATCGCCGGGGGCGCACCACGTCGGAGCCGCGCGGCCAAACAGGAACGCGAGGAACTTCAGCGCCATCGCGCTCGTCTCATCTTTGGCAGGCTTGGTGTTGACAGTCGACACCAAGACTTTGTAGCGTCGACCGTATACCTACACCATGGCGCGAACACCCGATTTGCTGCCCGGCACGCTCGATCTGTTGATCCTGCGCACGCTGCAGAAGGATGCCTTGCACGGCTGGGCCGTCTCCGAGCGCATCCAGCAGATTTCCCAAGACGTCCTGGAGATCAATCAGGGTTCCCTTTATCCGGCCCTCCATCGTCTCGAGCACCAGGGCTGGATCGAGGCCGAGTGGAAAGTGTCGGAGCTGGGGCGTCGTGCCAAGTATTACCACCTCACCGCGTCGGGCCGCCGTCAACTGGCGGTCGAAGCGCGGGAATGGGAGCGCATGGCAAACGCCATCGGCCGCGTGATGAAGCTCGCATGACACTCAACGATCTAAAACTGAGGGTCCGTGCGTTGCTCAGGCCCAATCGCATCGAGCAGGAACTCGACGAGGAGCTCGCTTTTCACATCGAGCGCGAGGCCGGAAAGCTGATCGATGAAGGCATGACGCCGGCAGAGGCACGTGAACGCGCGCGGGCGCGCTTCGGATCGACGGCGCTGGCGGCCGATCGCTGCCGCGACGAGCGCGGCACCGCGGTCGTCGACAACACCATTCGCGACGTTCAGTACGCGTTGCGCACCTTCGCCAAGGCGCCGCTCGCCGCATTCACCATCGTCATAACGGTGGCCATCGGGCTTGGCGTCGTGGCAGTGGTGTTCACCGTTTTCAACACGCTCCTCTTTCGTGTCGACCAGGTGCCGGACATCGGCGAGATGTACGCCGTCGAGCGGACCCAGACGGCGAACGGTGATCCCTCGCCGATGACGCGTCCGATGTTCGACGCGATGCGAGCCGACACGCATGTTTTCACGGACGTCTACGCCACCGTGCCCGAGATAGATCTTCACGTCAACGGCCGGAGGATGGCGATCACGCTCGTCACAGGGAAGTTTTTCCAGGCCGTTCGAGTCAATCCAGTCATCGGACGCGCCCTCATGCCGGCCGATGACGCACGTTCGGGCGGCAACGCGGTGATGGTGCTGAGCTACAAAGGGTGGGATCGGCATTTCAATCGTGACCCGAACGTGCTCGGCCGGACCGTGCTCGTCAACGGCACGCCGTTCGAGGTCATCGGCGTCACCGCCGCTGGATTTCGCGGCCTCGAGGTCGGCGGCCCCGACGCGTGGGCGCCGTTGTCGCAGCTGGGGCAGTTCCGTCCGGCCGATCGGGGCCGCGAGGACGCCGTCGGCGTGGAGATCGTCGGCCGGGTGAGACCGGGCGTGTCGAAGAACAATGCTCGCGCGCAATTGGCCGCCTGGGACTCGAACCAATCGGCGGACACCGTCGACCGCCGCACCACGACCCTCGACCTGCTGCCACGGCGCGGTACCGTCCCGCAGCGTGAAAGGCTGGAAGCGGTCGCGGTGTTCGCACCGCTCTTCGTCGCCTTCGGATTGATCCTGCTCATCGGATGCGCCAACGTCGCCAACCTGCTGCTGGCGCGTGGGGTGGCGCGGCAGCGGGAGATCGGCATTCGACTCTCGCTTGGTGCATCGCGGCGGCGCATTGTCCGACAGTTGATGACCGAGAGCGTGCTGCTGGCGCTGGCCGCGGCTGCGGGCGGTTACCTGATCTCGCGCCTGGCGCTCGTAGGGGCGGTTTACTGGGCGCTCCCGATGATGCCGGTTGATATCGGCGACATCAACGTCAGCGTGCCGGCGACCGATTGGCGGGTCGCGGTGTTTCTCGTGGCCGCCGCGGTGGCGGCAACCGGATTCTTCGCGCTGATGCCGGCACTGCACGCGACGGCGATCGACCCGGTGCGGACGTTGCGCGGCGAGCTGGTGAAAGACGCGCGGCCGGGTCGGGCGCGCAATGCGCTGATCGGCGTGCAGGTGTTCGCGTCGGCGCTGCTGCTGATCTGCGCGGCCATCTTTCTGCGCAGCGCACTCGCCGCTGCTCGATTCGATCCGGGTTTACGCACCGCCGATACGGTGTTGATCGACATCGACAGCGAGCCGAAGCGCGCGGCGATGATCCAGGCAGTGAAGAGCGACGCGACGATCAGCGCATACGCTGCCGTCAGGCCGCAGTTCCTCGCCCCGTTGCGCGTTGCGTTTGCCGACGTCGGCGCCGGCAAGACGCCGGTGGTGTTCAAAGCCGTCTCGGGATCGTACTTCGACGTGCTCGGCATCCCCATCGTGCGCGGGCGCGCGTTCATGCCGTGGGAACGCGACCATCATCCGGTGACGATCGTCTCCGAATCTGTGGCGCGGGCGTTGTGGCCCAATGGCAGCGGCGTGGGCGAGACGTTCCGGCTCGAACCGGATTCCGGCGTGCAGCGCCCCGGCGGGGTCCTGACGATCAATCCCGATGCGGCCGCCGACGACGGGCTGGTGCAGGCGCGGATGGTCACGGTGGTCGGGGTGGTTCGAGACGTGGCGGGATTTCGCATCACCGACGTCAAGGAGGCCGGCGTGTTCCTTCCCACGGGCCTCGATGTCGCGAAGACGTCGATCGTGGCCCGCGTCCAGGGGGACCCGAGCCTGGCGCGGCAAGCGCTGCTCGACCGCCTGACCAAGGTCGATCCGAACATGGGGATGATCATCACCATGCGCACGGTGGCGAGGCTCGAGACGTTCTTCCTGCAGATCGCTTTCTGGGTGTCGCTGATGCTCGGCGGGCTCGCATTGCTGCTGACCGTATCGGGGTTGTTCAGCGTGCTCTCATATCTGGTCGAGCAGCGAACCCGGGAGATCGGCGTACGAATGGCGCTCGGTGCCTCGGCGCACGCGGTAACGCGACTGATGCTCGCCCAGACGACGCGGCCGGTGATGGCCGGGCTGATCGCGGGCACAGGGCTTGCCGTCGCACTCGCAACGGCGGTGCTCGCGACGCCGGCCGGCGCGCTGATCTCGCAAATCGTGCACGTCACCGATCCGGTGGCCTATCTCACGAGTCTCGGCGTGATCGTGGCCGCGTGCCTGTTAGCGGCGTGGATTCCCGCTGCGCGCGCAGCGAAGATCGATCCCATGCGCACGTTGCGACAGGAATAAGCCGCTTCAGGCCGTCAGCGTCTCCGCCATCAGCAGCATGCGATCGATTTCGCTGCCGCTGGCGAGCACTCGCACAGGGGATGCGCGTCGTTCGCCTGGTTGTCATCTGCGCGCGTCTTCTCGATTACTCTCGGATCGTAGGAGGAATCATGTTCAGTCGTCTTTCTCTTGTTCTCCTCGCGGCATTGTTCGCGAACGGCAGCGTCTCGAGCGAAGAACAGCCGACGAATCCCGCCCCCGCGGCTGAAGAACAGGCACCTGCGCAGGACAGTCTTCGCGGCGTCTGGAAAGTCGTCGAGCAGTCGTCACGAACACCAGGCGCAGCCTGGACCGTCGGCCCGGCGCCGTACTTGAGTGTCTACATCTTTACGCAGAGACATTACAGCTACATGTTTGCGCCAGGGGCGGGGCCACGACGCCTGTTCGCGGGTGACCCAAATCAACCAACAGATGCCGAGAAGGTCGCGGCTTACAATTCATTCGTCGCTGGAACAGGCACTTACGTGTTGGCTGGGTCAGCGCTGACACTCAACGCGATCCTTCACAAGAACCCCAACGAAATGACCGGGACGCCTCTGAAGTACGACGTCGAGATTGGCTCCACGACGCTGCGAATGACAATCGTCAATCCGCCGTTCGCGCCTGGTCAGGAGCGACGCACGGTGCTCACCCGGATAGAGTAAAGGCGCGCGTTTGAGCATGTTGCCCCCTTTATTCCGCCTGCGGTCTAACAGGCGCTGCACCCGTCGGCGCCTTGCTGGCGTCCTCTCTTCTGGCGCAAGTTCTACTGCATTTTCATTCGAATCTCACGGCCCGCTCATGATTCGGTGAGGACTTCGCGACCGGCTTTCGGTGACAGTGGTGGATATGACATCCACTGTGACGAACCACGTTAAGGCGGCCGCCCTCATCGCCCTCGCCCTGGCAATCGGGGCCATGGGCATCTACGTCGCGGATGCGGACGACGCGCCCGGCGCCGCCGTCATCGGGCTGCTGCTGATGATCGGCGCGGTCGTGCTCGGCGTGAAGGCCGCGCGGAACCGGCTGCCGGCCTGGGCCGCGCGCACCGCGCTTGCCGTCGGCGTCCTCATAGCGGCGTTCGCGGCATTTCTGACTCATGCGGTCGCCGTGACCGTGCCTCTTTTCGCGCAGTCGCAGGACGTGCCATCGGTCATCGATTCGGCGCCCTCGCCGCGATATGTGGCGGCCGTCGCGCGCGCGCGGGAGCTCGTGCGCGCGGCCATCCTGGAGCAGAACCTGCCAGGGGTTTCGGTGGCGGTCGGTGCCGGCGGCACGATCGTCTGGGCGGAAGGATTCGGCTGGAGGGACGTTGAAACGCGGACGCCGGTCACGCCGAATACCCGATTCAACATCGGCACGGCAGCGTCCGCGGTCACTGCCCCCGCTGTTGCGTCGCTCGGGCTGACCAACACCGGCGCTGATTCGGCGGCGGAGTGGAGTCCAGAGCACATCGGCGAGCCGGAAGAGGACTTCCCGCTCTTCACGATCATCCGCCACGTCATCTTCAGGCCGATCGGCTTAGCCCCCGCGCAGCCATTGCCGGGCGATCGCGCAACGTTCTACGTCCCGCGATCTGATGACAATCCACTGCGTGGAAGGCGGCTGATGTACATGCGCGACCTGGCGTGCTGCGCCGGGACGAAGGCGTCCTATTCCACGGCGGCTGATCTGGTGCGCGTCGGCCTGGCGAGCGGCGACAGCATCAACGGCGAGCTGGCGGGCGGGATGGTGATGTCGCTGATGACACGGCGCGACGGCGGCATCGTCGTCGCCGTGCTGTCGAACATCGCGCACGCGAAAACGTCTGCGCTCGGCCTGAGGATCGGAGACGCGTTCGCGACGCCGTGATCCACAATCATTCAGTCTTGCTCAGCTCCGACGGCAGCGGGAAGCGTTCTTGAATCCAGGCTTGCCAGAGCGGCGTCTCGCGGGCGACGGTCCCGGCAGCCTGATCGCCGTAGAGGTAGAAGCTTAGCGTGACCATCGGGCCGCCGTAGTTGACGGCGCCGAGGGCGGCGGCGCCCGGCCCCGGCGTGTCGAGCCGCAGCAGGGCGCTGTACGGACTCTGGCTGACGTGCTCCACCACGCCGCTGAGCGCCGGAACACCAGCCGGGGCGGTCCAACGCTGCCCGGCGCTCACGCCTTTCAACCCCAGTGCCGCGGTCAGGGTGTCCCAGGCCTCCGCTTCGGTTCCCGCGGCGGGGGCCATCCACTGCATCATCGCGGAGCGTTGGCCGCGGAAGTGCGTGAGATAGATCCGCAGGATGCGGAAGAAGCCAGGCCAGCCGGATTCGGTGCCTTCCAGCTGGTTGTCCCAGTCGTCCGTGCTGGCGAAGAGGCTATGCACCACCCGGACGACGCAGATGCCTCCCCCGCGCGCTTCGACGCTCCATTCGTCCGCGATGGGCGGCGAGCCGCCCCAGCCCTCGCCCTGCGCGGCAAACATCCGCGGCGGATCCCAGGCCGTCACGACGGAACGGGACTCCATGCCCGGTCCGAAGTTCAACGTCACTGCAACGGGCTTCCCGTCGCGCTCCTCGAACTCAGTCGGCACGAACCAGGACGAAATACCCGGCCCGGTGGCGATGGCCTGCCAGACTTCCTCCGGCGTGCCGGGAACCTCGACTTCGACCTGGACTGAACGGCGTCCGGAGGCTTCTTTCTTCACGCTCATGATGGCTCCTTGGCATCGGATTTCTGCGGCAGAGGGTGCGCCACGACCACCAGGCGATGCGCGCGGCCGCCGGGGGCGGATTCATCGTGGTACTTCGAAAGGAGTTTCGTGATGGCCTCGGTGAGTTCGTTGCTGAAAGCCGCCCGGTCCGTCGCCGACCGGAAACGAACCTCGGTATCCACCGCCAGTGTCGCCAGGCGTTTGCCGGTCTCGTTCGCACGACGAACAAGATCGGCCACCTCGCGGACGACCCGTGCGCCCAGGGCGATGAGATAGCTCGCGGACAGCCTATCGATTTCCCGATTCGGATCCGCGGCGACCGGACCCAGGGCGCTGGGTGAAACGACGTAGGAAGCGGCCGTCGCCACGAGCAGCCGTTCCGTCAGCCCGCCCCACTTGCGTGCCTGGGCCAGCCGCACCAGCCCGTGCGCCTCCAGCGCATGCAGGTGGTAGTTGACTTTCTGCCGAGCCAGGCCAACCCGCGCGGCCAACGTCGCCGCCGAGGCGGGCACGGCCAGCTCGGAGAGGAGTCGACTCCGCGTGGGCTCCAACGCCACCGTCGCCGCTGCCGGATCATCGATGACTTGGATGTCGAGCACGAGGAGATGGTAGTAGTGACAACTTTTATTGTCAAGGGTGATCAAGCCTTTTTCTTAACGAATTTGCAGAGTCGATGGCGTGCTGCAGAATTTAGCGAGCAAGGGCGGAGATCGTGAAATCGGATCTTGGGAAGCTCGGCGCCAACGCGAACGGCGACGTGGTTGGTTTGCCTCGCCTCGATTCTCGTCGTCGGACAGGCGTAAACTCTATGCGGAGGCCGGCTATGTTCTTCCGCAAGTCCAAGCCCGTGGTCTGTGCCGTCTGCGGCAAGCCCATCGATCCCAGGGAAGGGCGGTTCGCCGACAAGAATCGCGTCACGAAAGCCGAGCGTCACGTTCACGTCGGGTGTCAGAAGGCTGCAAGCTGACGGACTCCTCACCACACCGACTGCCTTGATCCTGGCGTCGTAGAACGAAGACACGATGTCACCGGGCGACACCTCTCGCATGTTCTCGTAGAACTGGTTCCGGGCTCCGTTGGCGTTCTGCTTCTGAGACCACATGAAGCTGCCGCGGAGTTCAGCCCCCCGGCGAGCGTCATTGGTTACTTTGTGGGGTTGAGACAACCATGACGCTCGACGATTTCAAAGCCTCGCTGAACGGCGCCACCCCGCCATCGGGACTCCCGCCGCTGCTGCTCGCCCTCTGGCACGATGCGAAAGGCGACTGGGAGGCGGCGCACGGCGTCGCACAGGACGTGGACGACCAGGACGGCGCCTGGGTGCATGCGTATCTGCACCGCAAGGAAGGGGACGCGGCGAACGCCGGCTACTGGTATCGCCGCGCCGGCCGGCCGCACTCGCGCGCGTCCCTCCAGGAGGAATGGAACGAGATCGCCTCGTGGCTCGTGCGATTTTGACTTTTGAGTTTGAAGTTTGAAGTTTGAAGTTTGGAGTTTGGAGTTTAAATCGACTGATATGGGCGACACAGAAGATTTTGCGGCGATGTTCGAGGCGTCGCTCAAAGCCAGGCGCATTGAGCAGGGGGAGACCATCGAAGGCACGATCGTCGCGATCGGTCCGGAGGTGGCGTTCGTGGACGTCGGCGGCAAGGGCGAGGCCACGATCGAGGTCGCCGAACTCAAAGACGCCGATGGGGATCTCGAAGTCGCGGTCGGCGACCGCCTTCAGGCCGTCGTCATTTCGACGCAGGGAGGGTTGACACTCTCCCGCAGGCTGGCGCGCGGCGCCGCGACCGCGCGGCAGCTGGAAGACGCCTTTCACAGCGGGCTCCCGGTCGAAGGCAGGGTCGAGAAGGCGGTGAAGGGGGGCTACGAAGTCCGCATCGCAGGCCAGCGCGCCTTCTGTCCCTTCTCGCAGATCGACACCGCGCGGGGCACAGACCCATCGGTGCACGAAGGCAAGGTCTACACGTTCCGCATCATCGAATACAAAGAAAGCGGCAGGAATCTGATCGTCTCGCGGCGCGCGCTCCTCGAAGAAGAGCAGCGCGCGAACGCCGTCGAGATCAAGCGATCGATCGTCCCCGGCGCGGTGCTGACCGGGCGGGTCGCGTCGGTGCGCGAGTTCGGCGCGTTCGTCGACCTCGGTGGCGGCGTGCAGGGCTTGCTGCATGTGTCCGAGATGGGGTGGTCCCGCATCGCGGACCCGTCGATGGTTCTCAAGCCGGGGGAGGAGATCGCGGTCAAGGTCCTGCAGGTGGACGAAGCGAAGCAGAAGATCTCACTTGGATTGAAGCAGCTCACCGCGGATCCCTGGTCGAGCGTCCAGGACGGCTACGAAGTCGGCCAGGTGCTCACCGGCCGGGTCACGCGCGTCACGGAGTTCGGCGCCTTCGTCGAGCTCGAGCCCGGTGTCGAAGCGCTGGCGCATGTCTCCACGTTCGCGCCGACCGGGCGCTCGCAGGGATGGAAGACTTCAGTCACGGCGGGCATGGCCGCGGCCTTCGAGATCCTGAGCATCGACCTCGAGAAGAAACGGATCGGCGTCGCCCTCGTTCCGGAGGGTTCCGCGCGCGCGGACGCAGCCGCACCCTCCAGCGATGCGATCGTTCCGGGCGCCCGCCTCACGGGCAAGGTCGAGCGTCACGAGAAGTTCGGCGTGTTCGTGTTCCTGGCGCCGGGCCGCAGCGGTCTCATACCGATGAGCGAGACCGGTATTCCGAGGGAAGGGGACGTCAGGAAAGCGTTTCCCGTCGGCGCCGACGTCGAGGTCGTCGTCCTCGAAATCGACGAGTCGGGACGCCGCATCCGTCTCAGCGTCAAGGCGATTGCGGAGGCGCACGAAGCGGCGGAGGTGCGCGATTACAGCGAACGCGAGGGCGCGACGTCCGCGGACGGCTTCGGATCGCTCGCCGACAAGCTCCGAGGCGCGCTCAAGCCGCGCGACAAATGATTTGCCGGAGCTTCCCGAGGTCGAAGCGGTTCGTCGCAGCCTGGAACCGTGGATGACGGATGCGCGCTTCGACGACGTCGAAGTCAGGCGGCCCGATCTGCGGAAACCATTTCCGAAGCGTTTCAGGGTCCGCCTGGCGGGCCAGACCGTCCTGGTGCTGTCGCGCCGGGCGAAGTATCTGCTGGCGACGCTGTCGTCGAGCGAAACGCTCCTCATCCACCTCGGCATGTCAGGCTCGTTCCGTGTTGACCCGCCTGCCGATGGACGCCTCGCCGATCCCCACGATCACGTCGTCTTTCGCATGTCGTCCGGTGCGACCATCACATTCAACGACCCGAGGCGTTTCGGGATCATGGACCTGGTATCGCCCGCGTCACTCGAGAAGCATCCCGTCCTTTCCAGGCTCGGCCCCGAGCCACTTTCCGCCGCGTTCGACGCATCTGCGCTGGCGCGGGAATGCCGGGGGAAGAAGACCTCTCTCAAGGCCGCCCTGCTCGACCAGCGCGTCGTCGCCGGTCTGGGGAACATCTATGTGGGCGAAGCGCTGCATCGCGCCGGGCTGTCGCCGTCCCGCCGCGCATCAACCATCGCCACGCCGGCTGGCGCGCCTCGCGAGCACGCCCATCGTCTGACCGCCGCAATCAAGCAGGTGCTCACGGAAGCCATTTCCCGAACGGTGAATCCGGCGTCGTATCGTTCGTCGAGGTTTCGCGTCTACGATCGCGAGGGGGAGCCGTGTCGACGGCCACGCTGCGCCGGCGTCATCAGGCGCCGGACGCAGGTTGGTCGATCGACGTTCTACTGTCCCGTCTGCCAGAGGTGAGAATGAGTCAAGGCATGGTGGTCCGCAAAGGCGGGTTGGTCTCGTGCGTCCTGTTCGGCCTGCTCGGCCTGCTCGCCACGACATCGGCCGCGTCGGCCCAGGGGATGGACGTCACCGTCTTCACCGGCCTCGCGTACCCGCTTTACGACCAGCGGCTGACACTGCGGCCTGGGGATCCGTCGATTCCCGGTGTGGAGGTTACCTCCGCCAGTTCACCTGTTCTTCGTGGCGATGGCGGTCCCGTGCTTGGCGCCGCACTTGCGGTTGAATTCGGCATCCTCGGCATCGAGGGGCGTCTCGACACCATGGATACGGCGATCGATTTCAGCGGCGCGCGCTACGACTTGCGCGGCACCGCTTTTCCGTTCCAGGGAGTGACTGCAAGCATCATTGCGTCGCCCGGGCGGTTCGAAGCCGATCGCATTTCAGTGCTGTCCCTCAATGCGCGGATCAGAACGCCGGGGCCGATCGGCCTGGTGGTATCGGGCGGCGTGAGCTACCTGCCCGACATCACGGTCAGCGGCTCCGTGCCGCTCGACGTCGAATCGCCGCAGCTCCCGCCGCTCGGGTTCGACGCCGGCCTGACGCTGCGGGCGACGCCAGGGCAATCGGGGCACCGGCTGGGCGTCAACGGCGGCGCGGGTCTGCGCATTGGCGGCCGGATCGCCCTGGTGGCCGAGGCGCGCGCCTTCTACTTCCGCGAGTACGCGCTGCGCTTTGGCACCGCGAACGGGCCGCAGCTCCTCGACGACCTGCTGGCCGAGGCGGATCCGGTCAACTTCGAGCCGGTCTTCGTCAACGCCCAGGTCGGCCTGGCTTTCAGGTTCTAAGCCGGCGTGAAGGGCTGACGGCCCGCAGGCGTTTCTAGGCTTGAAGTGGTGCGGACATGTTGCTACTCTCGCTGCAGGTTCATCGGCCCTCACCGCCACGGGGCCGCCTCGCCAGAGGCCGCGCGGTGACAGTCCCTCACGGGCGATGAACCGGCGGTCGTTTCTCGATTTTCCCAGCGCGGCGGTGTGTTCGCATGGTTCGTGGCTCGCGGGGGTATCCGCATGCGTGAGAGTTTCGGCGCTCGAATGCGCCAGCGGCGTGAAGAACAGGGCATTACGCTCATCACGATCGCCGAGCAGACCAAGATCAAGTTCTCGCTGCTCGAAGGGCTGGAACGGGACGACGTCTCGCACTGGCCACCGGGGATCTTCCGGCGTGCCTACATTCGCGCCTACGCGCATGCGATCGGGCTCAACCCGGATGTCGTCGTCGCGGAGTTCCTGGAGGTCCACCCCGAGCCGGCTGAGTTTGTCGCCACGGCGTTGGCCAACGCTGTAGCCGCTGACGCGGTCCGGCCAAATGCCGGACCACCGACCCGGCTTCGCTACATCGTGGGCTCGGCGTTCGGGTCGTTTTCGCGGCTTCGGCGCAGTCCCATGGGTGAGGACCTGGTCGCCGGCAGCGCTCCCATCCACCTGTCTCCGGCCGAAGCCGACATTCCCGCAGCCGCGCCTCGAGCGGCCGAGCTCGACCGGCCGGCTGTTGCGGAGTCCTCTCGTGAGCCGACGCAGGCCGCCGAGACGAATGCGGCGGTCGCCGCCTCGACTCCGATGAACGAGCCGGTCCCTCCCGACCCCGACTGGCTCGCGGTCGCGCATCTCTGCACCGAATTCGGCCGCGTAGGGAACCGAACCGATATGCAGCAGCTGCTGCAGCAGGCTGCGGCGATTCTCGATGCGCCGGGTCTCATCGTCTGGCTCTGGGATGCGGAGGCGGAAGGGTTGAGGCCCGCGCTGGCACACGGCTATTCCGACCGGGTGCTTGCGCAGATACCGGCGGTCGGGCGCGACGCCGACAACGCGACGGCGGCCGCGTTCCGCTCGGGTCATACAAGTGCGATCCGGGGAAGCGCGCACGCGAGCGGTGCCCTGGTGGTCCCGCTGCTGACGCTTGACGGGTGTGCAGGCGTCCTCGCCCTCGAGCTGCAGAACGGCAGGGAGCAGACGGCATCCGTCCGCGCCGTCGCCACGATCTTCGCCGCGCTCCTGGCGCAACTGGCGGGCGGCTCTCGAGAGGCTGAGACCCCCCCTGAGGCCGAAACGGCCGTTGAGCCCGTGCAGAGCTTCACGCCGCCGATAGCCCGCGCCGGGCTGCGACGCTGAGGCAGCTCCTTTGACATCCTGAGGCATACGATCCACACTCGATCGTATGCGTACGACTCTGGATCTTCCGGAAGAGCTTCTCGAGGCTGCCCGGAAGGCCCTGGGATTCAAATCGAAAACGGACACGATCGTCGTCGCACTCCGCGAGCTCGTGCGCCGGCACCGTCTCGAGGAGCTCAAAGGGCTCCTCGGCCGCGTCGAGCTCGATGTGGACGTCGAGCGCAGTCGTCGCCGGCCGCGCACATGATCGTCGTGGACACTTCTGTGTGGGTCGCAGCTTTACGCACGGACGGCGGGGAGGCCAAAAATCTCCGGGCGCTGCTGGACGACGACGAGGTGCTGTTAGCGATCCCGGTGAAGATTGAACTGCTTTCGGGTACGTCCCAGCGTCAGCGCGCCGTGCTCCGTTCGGCGCTTTCGGCGCTGCCGCTCGCGTACCCGACCGACGACACCTGGCGGTTGATGCACCTCTGGACCGACCGGTCGGCGAGAGCCGGCGTGGCGTTCGGAGTCGGAGACCTGCTGATCGCCGCACTCGCTCATGAAGCGGGAGCGCTCGTATGGTCCCTGGATGCCGCCTTCGAACGGCTCGAACGCCTGAGGTTGATCGATCTGTACGAGCCCTGACGGCTGTGACGCGATCGAGAGCTTACTTCTTCATCGCCCCGGCGATCGTCCGCTGCATCGCCTCGAGCTCCGCCTTGTTCTCGCGCACGAAACGGACGTTATCGGGGTTGACGCCGGCGGGCAGGTTGTTGAGGTCGGCCTTACCCTGCGAGAAGCCCTCGATCAGCGATGCCTGGAGCAGCGCCATCATGCACCGGGCGACTTCGCGAGGCGTGAGACCTTCACGCGCCAGCGCGCTCAGGGCCCCCGGGTACTTCTTGATCTGTGCCTCCATGTCGGCGAGTGTCTCCGGGTTCTTCGAAGATGATTCCCGGTCCCGCTCATTTTCGAGCGCCTCCTTGCGCTCGTTGAGCTTTTCGAGCTGCGCCTGCTCGGCCTCGGTGAGCTCGTCCTTGGCGGCGAGCGCCTCAATCTGGGCTTTCAGCTTGGTGAGCTCCTGGACCTTCGGATCTTTCGCGGCTTCTTCCGCAAGACTCTGCAGCGCCGCCATCGTCTTCTTGACCGTGGGCATTGTCAGCCGATAGGCCGCGAGTTCCTTTTCATCGCCACTCAGCGTCTGTGCGACGGCCGGCATGGTAACGGCGGTGAGTCCGAGTGCGAACAGGGCAGTGGGCAGCAAACGGCTGAGCAACATCAGCAGGCCTCCAAGGATCGGGTATTTGACAGCTACTATATCCGCACGGCGAGCGCATCGGCGGCGATTGGCGGACGAACACGCAGGGGGCCTTGCTGGTTATGATGCTGCCGTCAGGAGGTTCTATGGTTCCACGAGCGGTTCGTCCGGCGCACGATGAGGCGGCGGACTATTACTTCAAATACATCGACCTCGTCCCCGACGGCGATGTCTGCGCGATCCTCGAGGCGCAGCGCACCGAGACGCTCGCCTTTCTCCGGAACATTCCAGAGGAGCGATCGCGTCACAAGTACGCGGCCGACAAGTGGAGCGTCAGCGAGGTCGTCGCTCACTTGAACGACTGCGAGAGGCTGTTTGCGTTTCGCGCGTTCTGGTTTGCACGCGGATTCGAATCGCCGCTGCCCAGCTTCGATCAGGAGGTTGCCGCCCGACACGGCCGCGCCGGGGAGCGGGATTTCAGCACGCACGTCGAGGAATTCAGCCTGGTGCGCGGCTCGACCCTGGATCTCTTTGAGCATCTGCCGGCGGACGCCTGGATGCGGCGGGGCATCGCAAGCGACAACCCCTTCACCGTGCGGGCGCTCGCATTCATTGCCGCGGGACATGTCATACACCACGCCCGGATCCTGAAGGAGCGCTACCTGTAGTCAACCGCGACATTCGTGACGCTAGCCGCGGAAACCGGGCCCCCGTCGTCAGAGCCCGAACGACGCGAGTGCGAGATTCGCTTCGAGCTGCTTCCTGACTTTCTCGACGCGGCTGCGGTTCGATTCCGGGCCGGCGGGTCCCACCGCGCCTCGCAGCCGTCCGGCCTCCGAGGTCACGCCCCGTCGCGCCTCGTCAACGAGCCGGCCCAGGTCGAGGTCCACGAACGGCATCCCGAGCGCGCGATAGGTCTGATCCCGGATCCATCGATACTCGTCGAGCGACAGACCGGCCGCGTTCAGCGCCTCGATCTGGCCCCGCTTGGCATCCAGCCAGGTGGCCGCCAGGTCGCCATACGCCCTCAGCATCGCGGGGGTATCGCCGAGCGATGCGTTCTCCTTCTGCGTCAGGGCTTTGTACTTCACCTCGAAGGCCGCCATGCGTTCCCCGAGCCGGCGCCGCACCACGCCCTGGACCTGCACCAGCTTTTCGATCTGACTGTCGGTGAGCTCCTCGGAGGCCGGGGGCACAAACGGCGCGCGGTTGCGCACCCCGCGTTCGAGATCCGGCACCTGGGCGAGCTCCGCGAATTGCCCCAGGGTCGACGAGACCTGCCGGTAGAGGTAATAGGTGACGCCGGCCGCGGCGACACCCATCACCAGCAGCACGAGGCCGCAGCCGATGGCCAGCTTTTTCATGCGCGATCACTCTCCAGGATGGCGGTCAGTCTACCCCGAAACTCCATTTGACAAGCCAATAAAGGTCGTGATACTCCATTGGCATGTCTAATAAAGGGCAGGCGAAGGCCGACGTGCTGCAGGGCACGCTCGACCTGATGATCCTGCAGACGCTGTCGACCATGGGCTCGCTGCACGGCTATGCCATCGCCGCACGGCTGGAACAGGTGTCGGCCGGCGCGCTCAAACTGAATATGGGAACGCTGTATCCCGGCCTGATGCGCCTGGAACAGCGCGGCCTGGTGCGCGCAACCTGGGGCGTCACCGACAGCAACCGGCGCGCGCGGTTCTATGCCATCACGGCCGCCGGCCGGCGCGAGCTGGCGACCGAACGCGCTGAGTGGAACCGCATGACGTCGATCATGCATACGCTCCTCAACGACGAAGGCTGATGGCGTGGTTATATGACCATCCTGCGCGAATGGCTTGCGCGCCTGCTGGCGACGGTACGTGCGAACCGGAAGGACGCGGACCTGGAAGAGGAGCTCCGCCTCCATCTCGAACTCGCGGCCGAGCACGCACAGCCGAACGGACCGTCACCGGATGACGCGAGACGCGCCGCACGGCTGCGGCTCGGCGCCGTCACGCAGGCGATGGACGCGCTTCGCGACCAGCGTGGCCTGCCGTGGCTCGAGGATCTCGCGCAGGACGTCAGATACGGCCTGCGCACTCTTCGGCGCAGCCCGATCTTTGCCGTCGTGGTCGTGGTGTCGCTCGGGCTGGGCATCGGGGCGAACAGCGCGCTCTTCAGTCTGATCGACGCCACGCTCCTGCGGAAGCTGCCGGTCGAGAATCCTGACGAGCTCGTCCAGCTCCGGTGGAAGGCCCCCGGCGACTGGCTGCCGGAGAGGGACCGGTTCGCCGGCTCGGCGGCCTTCGGCGCCTACGGGAGACGGAGTCCGACGTTCTCGAACGCCGCGTTCGAGGCGCTGCGCGACCGAGCTGAGACGCTTTCCGAGATCTTCGCGTTCAGCCGCATCCTGCCCGTCAATGCGACGATCGACCATCAGGCCGATCGCTCGACCGTCCAGCTGGTTTCACCGGACTACTTCGCGGGCCTTCGCCTCCGACCGGCGATCGGCCGCATCCTGACGAGCGACGACGACCAGCCGTCGTCGGAGCCGGCCGCGGTGATCAGCCATCGCTTCTGGCAGCGCCGTTTCGACCGCAACCCCAACGCGATGGGGACCTCCGCCGCTCTCGATGGCCTGCGGCTCACGATCGTCGGCGTGGCTCCGGAGGGCTTTCGCGGGGTGGCGTCGGCAGGTGCTCCAGGGCCCGACTTCTGGATTCCGCTGGCGTTCGGGTCCCGGTTTGGCTCGCGAAACCCGGAGCCTGGCTTCTGGTGGTTGTCGATCATGGGACGGCTGCGGCCGGGCGTGACGATCGACCAGGTCCGCGACAACCTGGCCGGGACGTTCCGCGCGGCCGTGCACGAGACCGAAAGCACGCCGCCACACGACCAGCCGCAGCTCGATGTCTGGCCTGCCCGCCGCGGGGCGCGAGAAGAAGGGCCGGAGGACGAGCTGGAGCACGCGATCGTTCTCGGAGGGATCTTCGGCATCCTGCTTCTCGTTGTCTGCCTGAACGTCGCGAATCTGCTCCTGTCGCGCGCGGCCGCGCGACGGGCGGAGATAGCCGTCCGGCTCGCGCTGGGCGCCGGCCGAGAACGGCTGGTCCGCCAGCTGCTCGCCGAGAGCGTGACGCTCGCGGTGGCGGGCGGCATTCTCGGGCTCGCGCTGGCCCACTGGGGCAAGGAGTTGTTCAGCGCGAGCGCGCTCGTGCCCCCGGACATGGACCTCAGGATCGATGCCGCCGTGATGGCCGCCACGCTCGGTCTCTCGGCCTTCGCCGGCGTCGTCTTTGGTCTGGTGCCCGCCCTCCGGTCCACGCGGAATGCGAAGGCCGGCGCGATCGAAAAGCTCGACGTGCGCACCGGCTCCGGTTCGCGCCTGAACCGGTCGCTCATCGTGGCGCAGGTGGCGCTGTCGGTCGTGCTCCTGGTTGCTGCGGGCCTTTTTGTCCGGACCCTCGGAGCCTGGAGCACGACCGACCCCGGGTTCGACGCCGACAACCTCCTGATATACCAGGTCAGCCCCGGGTCGCTCGGGTATGACGATGCCCGGGCCGCCGTTCTGCGCGACCGGCTCGCCGCCCGGGTCCGCACCATCCCGGGAGTTGCCGGTATCACGACATCGGGTCCGTTCTGGGAGGATCGGTGGTTTGGCGGATTCCTGATCGACGGCGAGCGTCGGCGTCCGATACCCCACTGGCTGCCCGTCCGTCATGATTTCTTCCAGACGCTGAGGGTTCCGGTGCTGGCCGGCCGTGGCTTCATGCCCGAGGAGAACGACAAGGCGGGGCCACCGGCGGCGATGGTGGTGGATGAGGAATTTGCGCGCCTGTTCTTCGCCAACTCGAGCCCGATCGGGCGCCGGATCGCCTTCCGGCGTGGCGGCGCGGAAGTCGAGATCGTCGGGGTCGTCGGCAAGATCCGGCTGCCCGGGACGCTGCCCGAAGACATCAGACCCAGGATCTACCTTCCTGAACACACGCGGCCATCGGACTTCGATCCCGACTGGACGAAGCGGAGCGCAGCGTACCGCCTGACCTATGACACCAGCTTCCTGATCCGAACCGCATCCGATCCGATCCCGTTTCTCCCGGCGATTCGTGGCGCCATCCGTGAGGTCGAGCCGGACCTCGCAGTGCTGGATCCGACGACGCTCGCGCAGAGGACCAGGGAGAGGCTCTCGCCGACCCGGGTCGCTTCGGTCATCTGGGCGTCGTTCGGCAGCGTTACGCTGATTCTCACCGCCGTCGGTCTGTACGGGCTTCTCGCCTACAGCGTGGTGCAGCGGACTCGCGAGATCGGCATCCGAACGGCGCTCGGGGCACGCCGGGCCGACATCATTCGACTCGTGACCGGCCAGACGTTCGTACTGGTGACGCTGGGGATCGTGATTGGCATCGGCCTCTCGCTGGGAGCCAGCCAGCTGACCCGAGCGTTCATTTTCGGGGTGTCGGTTTACGATCCGCTGACTCTCGTGGCCGTCGTCCTCATCATCGCCCTCGTCACGGGCCTGGCTGCGCTGCTGCCCGCCCGACGCGCCGCGCGTGTGGATCCGACGGTGGCTCTGCGATGCCAGTAGCCCTGACGCACACGGGAGCGGCACTCATGAGCTGCTGAACATCTCAACTATCCAGACGCCGGGTGCGTCTAACCCCCTCATGGAATCATTTCTCAGGGACCTCCGACAGTCTTTGCGCATGTTTGCGCAGAGCCCGGCATTCACGATGGCCGCGGTCGCGGCGCTCACGCTCGGCATCGGCGCCAATACGGCGATCTTCTCCGTCGTCAATACGGTCCTGCTCAAGCCGGTCGCGGTGCCGGACGCCGACCGGGTCGTGGTGTTCATGAACGTGTCGCCGCGCGGAGCCGGCGCGGCGGCGTCCCCAGCGAAGCTCGCCCATTACCGGCAGCAGAACCAGGTCGTGCAGGACGTCACGGCGTTCAACACCGGGGTGATGAATTTCACCGGCTCCGGGTTCCCGGAGCAGCTCCGTTCCGGGCGTGTATCGGCGGACTTCTTCAAGCTCGCGTCGCCACCCTTCGTCCTCGGCCGGCCGTTCCTCCCGGAGGAAGACATGCCGAACGGTCCGCGCGTGACCGTCATCTCCCGGCGGCTGTGGGAGACGCGGTTCAGCGGGGATTCGAGTGTCGTCGGCAGGAGCATTTCGCTCGGCGGCGAACCCTATACCATCGTGGGCGTACTCGGCGACTTCGACTTCCGCGAATTCGGCCCGACGCCACAGGTATGGGTCCCGTTCCAGTTCGATCCGAACAGCTCCGACCAGGGGCATTACTTCCAAGCGATGGGACGGCTCAAGCCCGGCGTCACCCTGCAGCAGGCGGATGCGCGGCTGAACGCCTCCGCCGCAGACTTTCGAGCGAAGTTTCCAAACGCGCTGGGCCCTCAGAACTCGTTCGGCGTCCGCTCGATCCGCGACGTCATCGTGGGCAGTCAGACCAGGCAATCGCTGCTGATCTACGGCGGCGCGGTGGGGTTCGTGCTGCTGATCGCGTGCGCAAACGTCGCGAACCTGCTGCTCGTTCGCGCCACCGGGCGCCGGCGGGAGATTGCGATCCGGTCCGCCATCGGCGGGTCGCGCGGCCGCATCATTCGCCAGCTGCTCACCGAAAGCGTCGTGCTGTCACTCGCGGGCGGCCTGCTGGGATTGTTCGTCGGGTGGGCCGGCATCCGCGCGCTGCTCTCGATCAATACGGCGGGCCTGCCGCGGGTGGGAGAGAACGGCGGTCTGGTTTCGCTCGACTGGACGGTCGTCGCATTCACGGTCGCGGTCGCGCTCGCCACCGGCCTGATTTTCGGTCTCATCCCAGCGCTCCAGAGCTCGAAGAGCGATCTCACCACGACGTTGAAGGAGAGCGCCGGCCGGTCGGGCACAGGGTTCAGGCAGAACAAGGTGCGCTCGGTGCTGGTGGTGGTCGAGGTCGCGCTGGCGCTCGTGCTGCTGATCGGATCCGCGCTGCTGATCCGCACGGCGGTGGCGCTCGGGCGCGTCGATCCCGGATTCGACACGCATAACGTGCTCACGCTGAAGATGTCGTTGAAGGGGGCGCAGTACGAGAAGGCCGAGGCGGTCGAGCAGGTCGTCCGCAACGGCGCCGAGCAGCTGCGATCGATCCCTGGTGTCGAGATCGCGAGCGCCACCTGCTGTGTGCCGCTCGAGGGGGGATACGGACTCCCGTTCCTGATCGTGGGCCGGCCGCTCGGCGCCGACAGCCAGGGCCCGTTTCACGGCGGCGGCGGGTGGATGACCGTATCGCCGGGGTATTTCGAGGTATTCAAGATTCCGGTCAAGCGCGGACGCACGTTCAACGAACGGGACACCGGCACATCGACGCCGGTCGTCCTGATCAACGAGGCGATGGCCCGCCAGTACTGGCCGGAGGCCGATCCGCTGTCGGACCGTCTGGTGATCGGCAAAGGCGTGATGCGCGAGTTCGCGTCCGAAGGAGAACGCCAGATCATCGGCATCATCGCGGATATCAAGAGCAACGGCCTCGACAGCGAGCCTCAACCGCAGATGTGGATCCCGCAGGCGCAGGTGCCGGACGCCGCCAATGCGCTGAACGTCGGGCTGTCGCCGATCTCGTGGATCGTCCGCACACAGGTGCCACCGCAGTCTCTGAGCAACCTGATCCAGGACCAGCTTCGGCAGGCGACCGGCCTGCCGGTGTCGGACGTGCGCTCGATGGACGAGATCGCCGCGCTCTCGGTGTCACGCCAGAAGTTCAACATGTGGGTGATGACGGTGTTCGGCGGGTGCGCGCTGCTGCTGGCGGCGATCGGCATCTACGGCCTGATGGCGTACTCCGTCGAACAGCGGACCCAGGAGATCGGCATCCGTCTGGCGCTCGGTGCGCAGGCCTCGCAGGTGAGGAGGATGGTGGTCGCCCAGGGGATGGCGCTGGCGCTGGTTGGCGTCGTGGTCGGCCTCGCGGCCGCCTTCGTGCTGGCTCGCCTCATTACGACGTTTCTCTTCGGCGTCACCGCACGCGACCCACTGGTGTTCGCGGGCGTGCCGGCACTGCTCGCGGGCGTGGCCCTGCTGGCGGTGTGGCTGCCCGCGCGGCGTGCCAGCAAGGTCGACCCTCTCGTCGCGCTGCGCTACGAGTAGCGTTTCGCAGGCGAGGGCCTCATCGCGTTAGATCTCGAATGCGTATTTGTGCCGCTGCACGGTCTGGGCGGCGAGGGCGCGGCGCGCAGTGACCAGATCCGCGGGCGTCGACTTGAGCCACCGGCGCAGCGCCGCCAGCAGCGTCCGCAGCGTGTCACCCTGGGCCATGGCAGCCAGTGCTTCCTTGGCCGAGGCGTCGGCGCGACTGGTCGCCGTGTAGATGACGACCCGCGCGGCGGCTGCGTGCAGAGAGGCGCGCTGTGGGCTGTCTGCCGGCGCCTGGAGTGCACGGATCAGCGAGCTCTCGGCGACGAAGGCGTCGGCGATGATGTCGGCCGCAAAGCTCAGGACTTCCTGCTGGTCCGGCAGCTTCTCACCATAGGTCTGCATCGCGGTGCCGAGCACGGCCAGCGCCGTCTTCTTCAGCCCTGCGACCAGACTCCGCTCGGCAGCGAGGTACTCCGCCGAGGTGGCGGGCAGCGATGGCGGTGCGAGCAGCTCGTCCTGCAGCGCCTTCGCCGCCGCAATCAGCGGCAGTGTGCCCTTCACCGCCCGCCGGGCGAGCATGCCCGGCACGAGCAGCCGGTTGATCTCGTTGGTCCCTTCGAAGATGCGGTTGACTCGCGCGTCCCGGTAGTGCCGTTCGGCGGGATAGTCCTTCACGAAGCCGTTGCCGCCGTGGATCTGGACGTTCTCGTCGAGCACGAAGTCGAGCATCTCCGACGCCGCCACCTTCAGGATCGACGCCTCGACCGCGAACTCGTCCAGCGTGCGCGGCAGATCGTGCGAGTCTGCCAGCGAGCGATCGATCAGACCGCAGGTGCGATAGAGCGCGCTTTCGACGCCATAGATCCGCGCCGTCATCTCGCCCAGCTTGTGCTGGATGGCGCCGAAGCTCGCGATCGGCTGGTTGAACTGCTTGCGCGTGGACGCGTACGTGCCCGCTTCCGCGATCCCCAGCCTGGCGCCGCCGGTGCACATCGCCGCCAGCTTGAACCGGCCGTAGTTCAGCGTGTTCAGCGCGACCCGGTGGCCCTTGCCGATCTCGCCGAGCAGGTTCGCGGCCGGCACCGTGGCCTCCTGCAGGATGAGGGGCGTGGTCGACGATCCGTGCAGCCCCATCTTGTGCTCTTCATTCCCGCTCGAGACGCCGGGGAAACGCCGCTCGACGATGAATGCCGAGAAGTGCTCGCCGTCCACCTTGGCAAAGACAATGAACAGGTCGGCAAAGCCGCCATTCGTGATCCACATCTTCTCGCCGCTGAGAACGAAGGATCCGTCCGGCTGCCGCACCGCGCGGGCGCGTGCGGCCAGCGCATCGGAACCGGAGCCCGACTCGCTGAGCGCATAGGCGCCCACGATCTCCCCCGACGCGAGCCGCGGCAGGTATTCCACCTTCTGCGCCTCGGTGCCGAAGCAGAGAATCGGGATGATCGCCAGCCCGGTCTGCGCGCCGAGGGTCGCGGCAAACGACGCGCTCCTGCCGACGGCTTCACCGACGATGATCGAGGCGGCCTTGTCGAGGGCGACGCCGCCGAGCTCCTCCGGCACGTCGGTGCCGACGAGCCCGAGCGCGCCGGCCTTTGCGACGAGCGTGCGCGCAAAGACCCAGTCCTTCTGCTCGAGCCGGTCGATGGCCGGGATGACCTCGTTGGTCATGAACGCGTGCGCGGTCGCCGCGATCATGCGATGGTCGTCCGAGAGGCGCTCGGGGGAAAAGACCTCCGCCGTGTCCGCCGCGATCCACGCGCCGCCTTTGATGTCCGCGAGCATGCCGGTGGTCATGTGTCCAGTCCTTCGAACATCGCCGCCGCCCCCATCCCGCCGCCGACGCACAACGTCACGACACCGTACCGCGCCCCGCGCCGCCGCATCTCGTGCAGCAGGGTGGTCGTGAGGCGCGCTCCGCTGCAGCCGAGGGGATGACCGAGCGCGATGGCGCCGCCGTTGACGTTCAACCGTCCGCGGTCGATCGGCAGCTCGCGCAGGCAGGCCAGCACCTGCGCGGCGAAAGCTTCGTTCAACTCGACGAGATCGACCCGCTCGAGCGGGATCCCGAGGCGGGCGAGCAGCTTGCGGACCGCGGGCACCGGGCCGATCCCGAAACGCTCCGGTTCGACCCCCGCGGTCGCATAACCGAGGAAGCGGGCGAGCGGGCGCAGGCCGAGATCCATGGCGAGCGCTTCGTCCATCACCATGACGGCGGCGGCGCCGTCGCTGGTCTGTGAGGAGTTGCCGGCGGTGACAGTGCCGGTCGCGTGAAACGCCGGCTTCAGCGCCGCGAGCGCCTCGAGCGTCGTGTCGCGCCGCGGGCCCTCGTCAACCGAGAACTCGGTGCCGTCCGCGGTCGTGAGCGTGATGGTCTCCTCCGCGAACCGGTCCGCGTCGATCGCCGCGAGCGCCTTCTGGTGGCTCTCGAAGGCGAACGCGTCCTGCTCGACGCGCGACACCGAGGCTTCGCGGGCGTGGTTCTCGGCCACGAGGCCGGTGCTCAAATAGACGTCGGGATACTCGGCGACGAGCGTCGGGTTGGGCGCGATCTTGTGCCCGCCCATCGGGACGAGGCTCATCGACTCCGTGCCGCCGGCGAGCACCGCCCGCGCGCCGCCTGCCAAAACCCGTTCGGCCGCAATCGCGATCGACTCGATACCCGAGGCGCAGAATCTGTTCACCGTGGCGGCCGATGCGCTGACCGGCACCCCAGCGCGCAACGCCGCGATGCGCGCGACGTTCAGCCCCTGCTCGGCCTCAGGCATCGCACAGCCGAAGATCACGTCGTCGATTACCGCGGGATCGAGACCGGCGGTGCGATCGATGGCGGCGCGCAGGACGGCAGCGGCCATCTCGTCCGGACGGGTATAGCGCAGGGCGCCGCGCGGCGCCTTGCCGACGGGTGTTCGCACGGCGTTCACGATCACTGCAGGCACTTAGTTCCTCAAGACCTTTCCGGTTTTCAGGGTGTACCCAATCCGCTCGACCGTCTTCGGTTCGCCGGTGAGCTTCAGAAACGCCTCGCGCTCGAGGTCGAGCAGCTGCTGCTCACCCAGGGTGGTGCGATGCCGGACGTCACCGCCCGTCAGGATGCGGGCGAGATGGCGCCCGATCGTCGCATCGTGCTCGCTGATCCGGCCTGCACGCTGGGCGAGGTGCACGCCGAGGACGAGCGCCGCATGGACGTCCGGACCGCCGACCGGGATCGCGGCGCGAAGGGCTGGTGGCTGGTAGCCGGCCGCCGCGCGTGCCAGCACGGTCCGCTTCGCATCAGCGACGACGCGTTCCCGATTCATGGTGACGCCGTCGACGCCGCGCAGGTAGCCCAGGGTGAGCGCGTGTGGAGCGCTCGCCGACACCTTGGCGAACCCGATCAATTCGAAGACGCGCTGGACGTGAGGCAGCAGATCGCCATTCGAATCCGGCATCGCCGCCATCGCGCGCGCGAGCATTTCTTTCGTGCCGCCTCCGGCGGGGATCAGGCCGACGCCGGCCTCGACCAGGCCCATGTACGTCTCGGCCGCGGCCTGCACGCGATCGGCATGCAGCGCGATCTCGCAACCACCGCCCAGCGCCAGGCCGGCCGTCGCCGCCACGACCGGGACGGGCGACCGCCGCAGCGTCATGGTCGCGCGCTGAAAACTGCGAACCATCAGGTCGATCTCGTCCCATTCCCCTTCCTGCGCCGCCAGGAGCAGGAGCATGAGGTTGGCGCCGGCGGAGAAGTGCGTCCCTGCGGTGCCGACCACGAGCCCGGCGTAGCCGGACGAAGCCGTGGCGACGCCCGCCTCGAGCATTTCGAGCGTATCGCCGCCGATGGCGTTCATCTTCGAGTGCAGGTTGACCGCAAGCACCCCGTCGCCGAGGTCCACGAGAGTGGCGGCCGCATTCGAGCGCAGAACGGCTGATCCGGCGCCGACATGCGACGCGGCCCGCAGCAGGCCGTACTCCGGGTCGGCGGGCGGCAGGGGACCTTCGCGGACCGTGTTGCGCCCTCCGGCGATCGCCTCCGAGACCAGGCGGGGCACGTCGGGCGCGGCGACGTTCAGGGCCTCGAGCATTTCCCTGATCCCGATGGCGTCCCACGTTTCGAAGGGGCCGAGCTCCCAGCCGAACCCCCAGCGCATCGCGCGATCGACATCGTCAATGGACCCGGCGACTTCGGGGGCGACGCGGGCGGCGTACAGCAAGGTGGCGCCGAGCGTCGCGCGCAGCAGGTCGCCGGCGCGGTCTTTGGCGAGAAAGAGGGCCTTCACCCGCGCGCCGACATCCTCGATCGATCGGGTGGCGTCCACCGACGCGAACCGCGGTTTCACGCGTGGACCGTAGCCGCCGCCGGCGATGTCAAGCACGTGGATCTCCGAGCCGCCGGCCGCCTTGACCTTCCGAAAGAAGCCGCGCCCCGCCTTCTCGCCGACAGCGCCTTCGCCAACCATCGCCTCCACGAACGGGGGCAGCCGGAAGGCCTGCTCCTTCAGGTTGTTTTCGAGATCGCTCGCGACCTTCGAGAGAATATCGAGGCCGGCGATGTCGGCGGTCCGGAAGGTTGCGCTCTTCGGACGGCCGATGGCGACGCCCGTCACGGCATCGACTTCATCGATGGTAAACCGCCCGTCCGCGACGAGCTGCAGGGTGCGCGCCATCCCGTACACGCCGATGCGGTTCGCGATGAACCCCGGCACATCGTGCGCGATGACGACTCCCTTGCCCAGCCGGCGGTCCAGAAAGCCGCGCAGCTCGGCGACGACCGCCGACTCCGTTGCCGGCGTGGGAATGAGCTCCACCAGCGGGAGGTAGCGGGGCGGGTTGAAGAAATGGGTGCCGAGAAACCTGGAGCGATGCGCCGCGTCCGCGAAGCCCTGCCCAACCTGGTTGATGGGGATGCCGGAGGTGTTGGTGCTGACGATCGCTGCGGCCCCGAGGTGCGGCGCCAGCTTCGTGAACAGCGCGCTCTTCACGTCGAGCTGTTCGAGGACGGCTTCGATGATCCAGCCAGCCTTGCCGGCTTCGGCGAGGCCGTCGTCGAAGGAGCCGGTGCGAATGAGCGCCGCGCCCTCGGGCAGGAAGAACGGATCCGGCTTGATCCTGCGCGCCCGTTCGAGGCCCGACTCTGCGGCGTCGCGGGTCACGTCCAGCAGCAGGACGGGCAGGCCGGCGTTGGCCAGGTGGGCGGCAATCTGTGCGCCCATCGTGCCCGCTCCGAGTACCGCGGCCGACTGGATCATCGCGTCGAGCCTCTGCCCGCCGGGCCAAGGCCGCCGACGAGAATGTCGACGACCTCGTCAGCCTGGCCGCCGAGGGCGTATCGCCGGCGGCTCAGGACCCAGTTCGTTGCCATCTCGTCGAGCGCGCCGAAGAACACCTTTGCCGCCGTCCGGGGGTTGAGTGACTTGCGAAACAGACCGCGCGCCTGGCCGTCCTCGATCGTCTGCTGAATCACCGCGAGGTAGTCACGCAGGCCGGTGGCCGAAAACTGCTCCATGAACTTCGTCGTCTGGCGGAGCTCCACCTGGAACACGACGGCGAGGTTCCGGTCGCGCCCGAGGCGTGTGAGGTGCATCCGTGCGATGCGCCGGAGGCGTTCGACCGGATCCTCGACGTCGGCCAGTGCCGCGCGCCCTTCCTCGATCGCCTCCTGCATCGTGCGGTCGAAGATCGAGGTGAGGATCTCGTCCTTGCTGCGGAAGTAGAGGTAGACGGTGCCGGCCGCGATGCCCGCGCCGCGCGCGACGTCGGCAACCTGTGCGCCGAAGAAGCCGCGCTTCGCGAAAATGGCGGTTGCCGCTTCCAGAATGGCGGCACGCTTGTCGAGGACGGGTGCGGTACCCACTGAATGAATGTTCATTCATTGCCGCCGCCGCCGTCAAGTCAGGCCGGGCGGGCGGGCGGCCGGCGCCGGCTCGGGTATTCGATGATGTCGTCCCACTCGGCGGCGCTGGAGCGCGCCACTACGGCAACCACCGGCTCTGTGTCGCTCAGGTTCAGGACTTCATGGGGGACACCGGGCTCGATGAAGATGAAATCCCCCGCCCCATGATCGACGCTGAACCGCAGGTCAGGCCCGTATTCATGACGGACGCGGCCTTCGAGGATATACAGCATCACCTCGAAGCCGACGTGGATATGCGCGAAGGCGACGGCGCCGGGGGGTACCACCGCGACGTTCATGGAGAGGGATCTGGCGCCTACGTTCTTTGCCGAGAGCCCGTGCTTGTACTTGATGCCGTTCCATTCGCGGGAGACGCCCGCGCCCCGAACCCACGCCAGCCCCTCGTGCCGTTCTGCGGTGTCAGCCATGAAGAGATGTTAACGCCGTGGGGAAGGTACGAGGCAGGCCTAAAGGCCTGCGCTACAGGCAGGGTTACGGAGCAGGCCTAAAGGCCTGCGCTACTCTTCTCTTAGTGAATGCGACATATGATCCAATCGCTGGCCCGGACCTGCGGTCCTTGGTTGAGGGTGCCCGAACCTCTCTGGAGACGTTTCGGTGTTGAATGACGTTCGCTACGGCTTTCGCCTCCTTCGCCGCAGCCCGGTGTTCGCCGCCGCGGCGATCGCCACACTCGCACTCGGCATCGGCGCCACGGCCGCCATCTTCGCGGTGTTCGAGAGGATTGTCGTCAATCCTCTCCCGATCTCAGAACCGGACCGCGTGGTCAGCCTTCACCGCGTGGAAGGCGAGAGGCTGTCCCGCACGTTCGTTTACCCGGCGTACCGGCGCTTCAGAGAGCAGACGCAACAGGTGTTTTCGTCGGTCGCGGCGAGCGGGGATTCAGGATTCCGCGTCCGCATCGGGAACGACACACGGCTTGCGAGCGCGACCTTCGTCACGGAAGGCTATTTCGAGCAGCTCGGCATCCGCGTCTTGCGGGGCCGCCTGTTCACCGCGGATGAGTACAAGCCCGGCATCGCGCCGGTGGCGGTCGTGACGGATGCCTTCTGGCGTGTCAGGATGGCGTCCGATCCCGACGCGATAGGGCGTGAGATTCGGGCCGGCGACGTACCGGTGACCGTTGTCGGTATCGCCCCGCGCGGCTTTCGAGGTCTGGAGATTGCCTCGCCGGCCGACTTGTTCATGCCGCTCATGACGACGGCACTCGTCCTGCCACAGGGAAACTACCTCAGCGAAACGCTCCTCCGGGTCGACGGCAAGGGGTATTCACCGCAACACTGGCTCGACATCACCGCGCGTCTGAGGCCTGGCGTTTCGATGGAGCAGGCGGGAGCGGTGTCAGGAGGCGTGACGATCGACGCAGTTCCGCGAGAGGCAGCGCCGGCGCTGCGGCTCCTCCCCGCGTCGTCGGCTGCCCTGTCATCACGTACGCGAGCCGATACGACCCGCTTCGCCATCCTGCTGGCTGCCGTCGTTTCCCTGGTGCTGCTGATCGGTTGCGCGAATCTTGCCGGCCTGATTCTGGCGCGCAACCAACAGCGGCGTCGCGAGGTCGCGGTCCGCCTGGCCCTCGGCGGCAGCGCCGGTCGTGTGGTGCGGCTTCTTCTGACGGAGAGCCTTCTGCTCTCGGTTCTTGGAGGGGTCGCCGGTATCGTCGTCGCTGTCTGGATGCTTCAGGCGATGTCCGCCTTCGTCATTCCAGGCGGCATCGAGCTCCAGGACCTGCAGCTTGGACTTACCCGGCGGCTGCTCGTGTTTGCCGCCGGTGCGGCGGTCTTCACCTCGGTCCTCACGGGCCTTCTGCCCGCCCTCGCCGGCTCCCGGCCGGATCTCGTCGCGGGACTGCAGGGGCGTGCCGGTGCGACCATCGGAGGTGGCGGGTTCGTGCGCGGGGCGCTCGTCGCGGGGCAGGTTGCGCTCTCGTTGGTCCTCATCATAGGCGCCATGCTGTTCCTCCGGAGCCTGAGGGCGGCACTCACCAGCGATATCGGCGCGGATGCTCCACGCATCGCCTACGCAACAGTGTCGCTGTGGGGCGCCGGGTATGACCCGGCGCAGCTCGCGGCGTTCAATGAAGCGCTCGTCGAGCGGCTGGATGGGCTGCCAGGCGTAGAGGAGGTCAGCTACGGTGCGATGCCTTTGGTGAGTTTCCCGGGATCGACACCGGCCTTTCGTATCGACGGCGTCCAGCGGCAGCTGCCACAGACGCTTGTGTATCCTGCGGGTCCGGATTACTTCGCGACGCTCGGAATCCGGCTGACGGCCGGACGAGCCATCGGTCCGGACGATCGCACTGGCTTGCCGCCGGTCGTCGTGGTCAACGAATCCTTTGCTCGATATGTATGGCCAGGCATGGACCCTCTCGGCCGCCGGATCGTCACCCGCCCCCAAGGGCCTGAGCTGGAGGTGGTGGGTGTTGCGCGCGACGGCAAGTACGGGAATCTGCGCGAAGCCGGACGCCTGGCGGTATATGTGCCCTGGCACCAGGAGTCAACGATGCCCCGATCGTCACAGACGATCATGGTGCGCACCGCGGCCAGTCCCGCCGCGAGCGTGGCGGCCATTCAGCGGGAGATCCGGCGGCTCGATCCTGCGCTGGCGATCATCGGCGCCGGTACGTTCGAAGACCGGCTCGCGGAGCTCGCTATGACTCAGCGCATCGGGGCCTCGCTCCTCAGCTGGTTCAGCGCAGCGGCCTTCGCGCTCACGGTTGTTGGCGTTTACGGTCTCATAGCCTATGCGGTGGCGCTCCGCACACACGAGATCGGGATTCGGATCGCGCTGGGAGGCGGCACATCTTACGTCGTCCGTCTCATGATGGTGCGTGCGCTCAGTCCTGTAGTCGCCGGCATCGCCGCCGGCCTGGCCGGCGCCTATGTGCTGAGCCGCCTCGCCGGCACCTTCCTGTTCGGCATCCAACCGCACGATTCACTCAGCTTTGCGGTCGCCGCGATCGTGCTGATCCTCGGGGTGGTGCTCGCCAGTTATATTCCGGCGCGCCGCGCCGCGCGGGTGGATCCGATGATCGCGCTGCGGACGCATTGACCGTGGTTGCACGGCTCCGGAGCGGCCTTGGGCCCCAGGCTGGTTGACGACCGCTGCGGCGTGTCATGCAGCTCAACCTGCCAGGGTGAATCACGGGTTCGCGTCACACTCTGGCCGCAGTGGTGTCTTTCGGATGGACGGCGAAGGGCAGGCCCCAGGTGCATCCTCTCGACGAACTGGTGATTCGCGCCCGGGCCGGTGATCTCGAGGCGTACGGACAGCTGGTCCAGGCGACCCAGACGATGGCATATGCCGTCGCGACCGGCGTGCTCCGCGACCGGAGTCTCGCCGAGGATGCGGCGCAGGAGGCGTACCTCAGGGCCTTTCGGCGCCTGCGGGATCTGGATGAGCCGGCCGCGTTCATCGGCTGGCTGCGCCGGATCGTCGTCACCGTCGCGCTGAACATGCGGCGGGCGCGGCGCGGCACGCTGCTGCGCCTCGACGACGTGCCTGACGTGCCGGTGCTGGACGAAGCGGAGACGAGCTGGACCGAGCAGCAGCGGCAGCGACTCGCGGGAGCGCTGCTCACGCTCAGCACCGAGGAACGCCGGCTCTGCGACCGGCGCTACCACGGCCAGTGGAGCACGAGTCGTCTCGCTCGCGATGCGGGTGTGGACGAACCGGCGATGCGCAAGCGCCTGCAGCGCATTCGCGACAAGCTGCGCAAGGAGATTGAAGTGTCAGAGCAACGCGGGATCCATCCTGAAGCGATCCGGCCCGACTTCCCGGCAAAGGTGGTCGAGCTGCTCGCCCGGCCGGAGTTGACCGATCTCCCTGAGAATCCCGTCGGCAGCGTCCGCGAGCAGCTTCGGGCCGCCTACGCCGACTTCGAGGAGGTGGCGCTCCCTGAAATCGTGGATTTCACCGAGGCGCAGAAGACGATCGGTAACGAAGCCCTGTACCTGAACCCGCTCGAGCTGCATCGCGTGGACGGGGCACGCATTCTTCGGTACGACCTGACGCTGCCGCTCCTGCTCAACGTGCGCTTCGAGGGCACACCCCTGCGGGTCTGGGCCGCCGGCAAGACATACCGCGCCGCTCAGATCGACGCGATGCACCTCGAAGCATTTCACCAGGCGGAGGTTCTGTGCATTGACGAGCGCACGCGGCTCGATCCCTGGCGCATGACGGGCAGGGTGCTCCAGTCGATCGACACCCTGCTGCCTGGACGCGCGTTGAAGATCGTTCCCACCACATATCCGATGTGCAGTCAGGCGTGGGAGCTCGAGATCGAGCAGGATGGCCGGTGGTTCGAGCTGCTCGCCTGGGGCGTCTTCACCGACCGGATCGTGAGACATCTCGGCGGCGATCCGGCGGTGCACACGGCGATCGGCGTGGGCCACGGCCTCGAGCGGCTGGCAATGCTCCGGTACGGGATCGACGATATCCGGAAGGTGGAAAGCGCCCGCGTCGCGTAGCGGTTACTTCTTGGGGCGAATCACGACGTCCGAGGCGCCGGCCTTGGTGAGCGCAGTGGCGCCGGCAGGGAAGCCGTTCTGCTGCAGGATGTAGGCGACGAGGTCCACCGCCTCCGCGTCGCTCACCACCGCCGACCCGTCGTTCGGCATCGTCAGCGCGATGGTGGTGACGATCTCGCCGAGCGTGCGGCCGTTCCAGTTCTCGAAAAACGGTTCGTCGCCGAGCGGCACGTCTTTCGGCTTCTTCTTGGCGGCTACGGTGAAGGGATGGCAGTCGGCGCAGATCTTGTCGAACTGCGCCTTGGCCCCGTCTGCCTGAACCTTGGTGTATACGCCGTCGTTGGTCGTCTTCTCGGCGACGGCACCTCCCGCGACCGTTCCGGAGAAGGCGACTGCGCCGATCCAGACCGCGATCGACGCTGTCAGGATGCTGGTCCTCGAGACCATCCGATACCTTACCTCCAGCTGAAGCCGTGCTTGCTCAGCGGCAGCGAGCGAACGCGGATACCCGTGGCCGTGAACAGCGCGTTGGTCACGGCCGGGAGGATCGGCGGCAGCGCCGGCTCGCCGAGCCCGGTCGGGTTGTTGTCGGAGGTCAGGAAGTGCACGTTGATCTCGGGCGGCGCCTGCCGCATGCGCATCACCGGGTACTCCTCGTAGTTGCTCTGCTTGACCTGGCCCCCCTCGACCGTGATTTCGAGCATCAACTGGCTCAGGCCGTCGATGACCGAGCTGTGCACCTGGCTCTCGGCATTCAACGGATTGATGATCTGCCGGCCGATGTCGCCGGCGACCCAGACCTTGTTCACGCGGATGCGCTTGCTGGCATCGACGGTCACCTCGGCGACTTCAGCGAAATATCCCTGGTGGCTGAAGTGGAACCCGACGCCCATGGCGGACCCCTTGGGCAGCTCGCGTTTGCCCCAGCCCGACTTCTCGGCCACCAGCTTCAGCACGCCCGTCATGCGTTCGGCGTTGAACGCCGCGCCCCCCCCCTGCATCGGGATCGGGGTGCCGGCCAGCAGCTCGAGGCGGAACTGCACCGGGTCTTTGCCTGCGGCATGCGCCAGCTCGTCGAGAAACGACTGCATGACGAACGAGATGGCACAGGCGCCCGGCGCTCGATGCGCGCCGGTGGTGACGCCGAGCGGCATCATGGACACATGCGTGGCGAAGTTCGGCACGAACCGCGCGGGGAATTCTGCGGCGTTGAGCGTCGAGGATCCTGCCGGCCTTGGGCCTTGCTGCTGGCCGCCGCGTCCACCGCCTTGCGCGGGCGGCGCGCCCGCGACGCTGAACGACACGAAGTGGTTGCGCCAGGCGACGAGCTTGCCGGCGCCGTCAATCCCCGCCTTCAGGAAGTGATAGCCGGCCGGCCGGAACACCTCGTGCTGCATTTCGTCCTGGCGCGACCACCGCAACTGCACGGGTTTACCGACGGTCTTCGCGATGACCGCGGTCTCGACCACGTAGTCGTTGTAGAGACGCCGGCCAAAGCTCCCCCCCATCCGCGGCAGATGGATCGTGATGTCGGCGGGGGTGATCCCGAGCGCCGTCGCCACGGTGTTCACGACGCCGCCAGGCTGCTGCGTGCCGGCCCACATCTCCAGCTTGCCGTTGCTGAACGACGCCGTGGCGTTCGGCGGCTCCATCGGTGCGTGCGCGAGAAACGGATACTCGTACGCGGCCTCCACGGTCCTGGCCGCGTTCTTCAGCGCCGCGTCCACATCGCCGTCCTGCCGCGAGGTGTTGTGCGGCGCTTCCTTCGACAGCTCCACGGCGCGCGTGGAGAATGCGGCGCTGCTGTCGCCGGCGGCCGGGCCGTTGTCCCAGGTCACCTTGAGCTGCTTGCGCGCGGTCTCGGCGTACCACCAGCTGTCGGCGACGATGGCGACGCCACTCATCGAGCCGCTGCCGTGACTTTCGGGGATGATGAACGCGTGGGTCACGCCGGGCAGCGCCTTGACCGCGTCGAGGTTGGCGCTGACCGCCTTCCCGCCGATGACGGGACAGCGCTGATACACGGCGTACAACATGCCGGGCAGCTTGATGTCGCTGCCGAACAGCGGCTGGCCGGTGACGATCTTGTGGTTGTCGACGCCGGGCATCGGCTTGCCGATGATGCGATAGTTCTTCGGATCCTTGAGCGTCAGGCCGGCCTGATCCGGCGGAGCGATTCGTGCGGCGGCGGCCGCGAACTGTCCGTAGCCGGCCGAGCGGTTCGATGCGGCATGCACCAGCCGGCCGGGTGTGGTGGTGATCTCCGCCGCCGGAACACCCCACTCCTGCGCCGCGGCCGCGATCAGCATGTAGCGCGCGGCCGCGCCGATCCGCCGCATCGGCTCCCAGTTGGACGGGGTTGCGAAACTGCCCCCCGCCGACTGCCCGCCGTACTTCGCCGAATTCAGATCCCCCTGCTCGATGCGGACGTCTTTCCAGTCGATGTCGAGCTCCTCGGCGATCAGCATCGGCAGCATGACCTTGACGCCCTGCCCGATCTCGGGATTCTTGGCGACGATGGTGGCGATGCCGTTCGCATCGATCGACACGAACGCATTCGGATCGAGCGGCGGGGCGTTACCCCGGCCCTGACCGGCCAGCAGGTCGAGCGGCTCGAGGTAACTGGCGAGCATGAAGCCGCCACCCGCGATGGCGGTGACGCGCAGAAAGCTGCGGCGATCGAGCGTCGATGTCAGGGTCATTTCGCCTCCCCGGTCTTGGTGCCGCTGACGGAACGGACGGCGTGGTGAATGCCCTGCCGGATCCGGATGTAGGTGCCGCACCGGCAGAGATTGGCGTTCATCGCGGTGTCGATCTCGCTGTCGGTGGGATTCGGCCGCGCGGCGAGCAGCGCGGCCGCCGCCATGATCTGGCCGGACTGGCAGTAGCCGCATTCCGGCACGTCCAGCTCTTCCCACGCCTTCTGCAGCGGATGTGAACCGTCGGCCGACAACCCCTCGATCGTCACGACCGCCGCACCGGCGACGTTCTTGACCGGCGTCTGGCACGCGCGCACGGCGCGGCCCCGCAAGTGGACCGTGCACGCGCCGCACTGCCCGGAACCGCAGCCATACTTCGTCCCGGAGAGGCTCAACACGTCGCGCAGCACCCAGAGCAGCGGCATGTCGGCAGGCACGTCGACGGTGGTGGCTTTTCCGTTGAGGGTGAAGGTCAGAGGCATCCGCGGATTATAGGAGAAATCGCTAGAATTGCACCCCGGCCCTTCACCGTCCGACGGTCCAGCTTGCGAACGCCGAAAAGACGCGCGTCCCGGGTCCTTGAATCGAATCCCCTTCTGCCGTAGCATTCCTTTTCACTCAATTCATCCTGGTGGGTCCATACGTGTCGGAGTCGGAATCCCTCGCAACGCACACTGCTCCTGAACGCGAGGGATTGCCCCGCAACTACAGGATGCGGGCCGATGCCCATTACGTCGATCAACTCGAGTCGCCGGCGCAGCCGGTGATCCGGCTGCTCACCACCGCGCAGATCGAGTGCCGGGATCTGCCACCGCCGGACTGCGTCGAGGCCTTGGCCAAGTCGATTGCGCTCCACGGCGTGCTTCAGCCGCTGATCATCCGGAGACATGCCGGCCGGTACAGCCTGATCGCGGGGCGCAAGCGGCTCGCGGCGGCGGTGGCCGCCGGCCTCAGCGCCGTCCCCTGCCTGCTGCACGAGGTCGATGCGTCCGGCGCCGCTGCGATCGCCGCGGCCGACAACCTGCGTTTCGAGGATTCGTCCGCGCCGGGTGGGCTTGAAGGGCTCCTTCCTCTGTTACAGGCGGTCAGCTCCGATCTCTCCGCCATTCGCACTTCGATGACGCTGCTGAGGGCCACGCGCCCGGGGAGCCTGTCGCAGCAGGTTGGCGCGGATCTCATCGAGGCACAGGCGCGCCGCGCCGCCTGGCTGGTCGGCTCCATGACCGGCACCTTCGAGAACAATCGACTGGTGCCCCTGGGAGCCATCATCCAGCGCGTCGCCGACGGATTCGACGCGCACGCGACGCTCACGGGGTTGCAGCTCGAATGTTCCGTGACGCCGTCGGCGGCCGTCTGGAAGCTGCCGGAGGGGGCCGCAACCGCCGTGATCGACGGAGCGGTGTTTGCCACGCTTCGGTCTCTCGACGGAGTAGCCAGGCCGGTCGTCAAAGTGCAGGCCGACACCCCGCACCCGCGCATGGTGAAGATCGAAGTCGTGCAGCGGGCGGTGCGTGTCCCTCCGGGGCTTGGCGAGGGTGCAGGGCAGCCGGACGCCGGCCGCCTGGCCGAGTTGAGCCCGGCCCTGGCTCTCCGCATGGCGAGGACGGTGGCGGCCGCTCACGGCGGCACCGTGGAGCTCACACCGCTGCCGGGCCTCGGCGGCGTGCTGCAGATTACATTCGCGGCCACCGACCCGGTGACCTAGACCGGCGCCCGGCGCAACACGGCCGTGCCACAATGACGCGGTGCGGACGGTCGAGGTCACCCGCTATGTCACCCCGCTCCGCGAGGGAGGTTCACTCCCCGCCATCGTCGAGGCCGACGATGACGGATTGTACGTGCTCAAGTTTCGCGGCGCCGGTCAGGGGACGAAGGCGCTGATTGCGGAGCTGGTGTCCGGTGAGCTCGCTCGCGCTCTCGGATTGCCCGTTCCCGAAATCGTGTTTGCCGCGCTCGACCCGGATCTCGCGCGAACGGAGCCGGATCCCGAGATCCACGCCCTCATCCATGACAGCGCCGGCCTGAACCTGGCGCTCGACTATCTTCCAGGCTCGGTCAGCTACGATCCGGTCGCCCACCGGATGCCCGCGGATCTGGCGTCCCGCATCGTGTGGTTCGACGCGTGCGTGACGAACGTCGATCGAACGGCGCGCAACACCAACATGCTGATGTGGCACCGCAGGCCATGGCTGATCGATCACGGCGCGACGCTGTACCTGCACCATTCACCAGGGTGGGAAAGCGAGCCCGAACGCGCGCGCGCGCCGTTCCCGGCGATCAAGGATCATGTGCTCCTGCAGGATGCGGCGGCAGTCGGTGAGATCGACGACGCACTGGCCAACGGGCTCACGAGCGACGTGGTCGCCGGCATCGTTGCGCTGATCCCGGACGACTGGCTCAGGAACGACGTGCCGGAGACGCAGCCCGGAAACGTGCGCGCGGCGTACGGCCGGTATCTGCTCGAAAGGCTGGCGCCGCCGCGCGTCTTCGTCGAGGAGATCGGCCGTGCCCGCTGAGCACACCTACGACTACGCCGTCATCCGGGTCGTCCCTCGCGTCGAGCGCGGCGAGCAGGTCAACGCCGGTGTGATCCTCTCGTGCCCGGATCTCGACTTTCTCGACGCTCGCATCGAGCTGGACGAAGCGGCGGTGCTTGCGCTCGATCCGGCAGTGGACCTCGAGGCCCTGCGCGGCAATCTCGCCACGATCCCCGCGGTGTGCCGCGGGGGGGCAGAGGCGGGGCCGATCGGGGAGCTGCCGGCTCGGGGCCGGTTCCGCTGGCTGGTCTCCCCGCGCAGCACGATCATTCAGCCCTCGCCCGTCCACACGGGGCGTACCAGTGATCCCGCAGCGTGTCTGAAACAGCTGCTGGAAAAACTTGTCCGTCGGCCTTCTGCGGAGCGGCTGCCGTCGGACCAGGCTTGATCAACTGGACGGCGGCACCAGGCCGAGCATCCGCATGTACGTGATCATGTTGCCGTAGTGCAGATTGGTGTGGCCGATATTCT
Organism: Vicinamibacterales bacterium; assembly: GCA_035250005.1. Classification (GTDB taxonomy): domain Bacteria; phylum Acidobacteriota; class Vicinamibacteria; order Vicinamibacterales; family 2-12-FULL-66-21; genus JACDCA01. The sequence goes on from DATFFM010000048.1 coordinate 64,127, forward strand.
CGATCAGCGAACCGATCTGCCCCGATCCGGCATACGCCGCATTGCAGGCATCGGTCGCCTGCTGAAGTGCGGTTGCGAGGCCCGCCTTGTCGGTGATGCCTTTCTCGGTGGCATCCGACCACTGAACTTTACGGCTCGCCGCGTTGGCGCAGTAGTAGTTGTAACCGTCGGCCACGTGCGCGAGCAGCTGACCGAACGTGCGCACCGACTCGGTGGGACGGTAGGAGTACTTGTCGGCGGGCACGAGGGCCGCCGCCTTCATGACGTTGTCGCCGACGCCGACGAAGCTTCTTTGCAGGGCCGCGGCGGAGGGGTCGGTCGCGCCCTTCGTCACGTTGAAGGTTCCGCTCCCGTTGCCGATGGTCACGCGGCCGGTAGCCGTGCCGTTGACGACTTTGCCGTCGAACAGCGCGATGGTCTTGGCATCGTCCTGAACGACGACCTCGAATTTCAGGACGCCGGTTGCCGGCTCGAACGTGCCGGTCCTGATCGTGCCGGGACTCGGCGGCCCCGTGATCGTCCCAGAAACCACCTTGCCGTCGAACTTCAGCGCCACGGTAATGGGCTGTCGATTGGTGTCGCGCGCCATGTATCCGTTCCACGTCCCTGAGATGGGATCGGCGGGCGCTGTCGGGGCCTGCGCTCCGGGCGACGGGGGTAACCAGAGTACGCATAGCGCGATCAGCAGGGTCTTCAGCTTCATTTCGCTGCCTCCTTGTTTCCCGGCCCGGCAGCTTGGCCCCGAGCCCAAGCCATGTCAAGCACATACTTGACGGCGGCCTGAAAATGATTCACAATTTATGAACATATGGCCCGCCACCTGCTGACCGACTTCGAGCTCATGATCCTCCTCGCCACGCTGAGGATCGGCGAGAAGGCGTACGGCGTGCAGATCGCCCGCGAGATCGAACAGACGAGCGGCCGCAGCGTGCTGCTCGGCGCCGCCTACGCGGCGCTGGACCGGCTCGAGCGCAACGGACTCGTTTCGTCGGCCGTTGGCGACCCGACGCCGGAGCGGGGGGGGCGGGCGAAGCGGTTCTTCCGGGTCACCCCTCGCGGCATGAGGGCCGTGAAGGGGACTCAAGAAGCGCTGGTTGCCCTGTGGACTGGCATCCCTCAACTCAAGGAAGGGCGCACATGACTACCCTGCATCCTCCCCGGTTTGCGATGTGGCTGCTCGGGCGGTTCGCCCCAGGCGACGAAGCCCTGGAGGGGGACCTGCTCGAAGAATTCGCCGTGCGCCGGTCCCGTTGGTGGTTGTGGCGGCAGGTGCTGGCTGCCGGTCTGGTCGCGATGTTCCGCACATCCGACGAGATCCGTCCTTTGCGGCTGGTGGACGGTGATCCCGGGACGCGCTTCATCGATCCGCGGCGGTCCGCGCGTCGCACCGTCAACCTGACGGCGAGTCCGCTGCCCGGCATCGGCGGCCTGGGTCTTCTCGCTCTCGCCGGGCTGGTCACGGTCGTGTCGCCGGCGTCCTGGTGGATCGTCGTGCTCCCGATCCTGGGCGGGATCGCGCTTGGGGTCGCCTGGATCGCGTTCGACCGTCACCGTGCTCACTCGGCGAAGGATCCAAAGGCGGGTGGGTAGCGGTTTCGGCCTCGACCTCCGCTCCGCCGCCCGCGAGCTGCTCGGCTCACCCCTCATATCGATCCCGGCCGTCCTCACGCTCGCGGTGGCGATCGGTGCGAACACCGCCGTCTTCTCGGTCGTCAACGCGCTGCTGCTCCGGCCGCTGCCGGTGTCGGCGCCGGAGCGCCTGGTGACGATCTCGTCGGATTTCGCCACGAGCCGCGGTTTCAGGGCCGGCGGCGGCTGGAGTTACGCGATGTGGGAGGCGTTCCGCCAGCGAACCGGGCTGTTCGGTGGGAGCCTGGCGTGGCACGCGCGCCGCTTCACTCTCGGCGCATCAGGGGAGACCGAACCGGTCTCGGGGCTCTATGTCAGCGGAGAGTTCTTCACGACACTCGGGGTGCGGCCGATCGAGGGCCGGCTGTTCACCGTCGCCGACGACCGTCCGGGCAGCGAAGTCGCGGTCGTGGTCAGCGACCGTTTGTGGAAGCGCCGGTTCGGCGGCGGATCCGGGATCATCGGGTCGCCGCTTGTCGTAGACGGCATTGCGGCCACCGTCGTCGGGGTCACGCCGCCTTCGTTCCACGGTCTCGAAGTAGGCCAGCCGTTCGACATCGCGCTGCCGCTCGCCACCGAGTCCACGATCAGCGGACGCAACTCCGGCCTGTTGAACCCACGGAGCTTCGTGTTGCTCGTGATGCTCCGCCTGAAGGCGGGGCAGACGCTCGCCGATGCGACCAGGACGCTGAGGAGCCTCCAGCCCGAGATCCTCCCCGCAAACGCGCCGGCGTTCGTCGGCGAGCCATTCACCCTGGTGCCGGCCGCTGGAGGCACCTCCGGGCCGTCGAGCGCCCAGCAGGTGTACCGGCGGCCGCTCTTGATGATGCTCGCCTGGGTGGCGCTGGTTCTCGTCATTGCCTGCGTCAACATCGCCAACTTGCTGCTCGCGCGCGCGGTGACGCGCCAGCGCGAGCTCGGCGTGCGGGTTGCTCTTGGAGCGTCTCGCTGGCGCCTGGCTCGGCCGCTGTTCATGGAGAGTCTGCTGCTCGCCGTCATCGGCGGGATCATCGGGCTGCTGTCTGCCGCCTGGGGTGCCCGCGCGATCGTCGCGCTTTCTCCTTTCGTGCTGGATCCCGTGCTGGATGCCAGGGTGGCAGCCTTCACCGCCGCCGTCGTCCTATCGACAGTTCTGCTCTCCGGCATGGCACCTGTCTACAGCGCCGCCCGGCTCAGGGGAACAGCATCCTTTCGATCCCCGGCGGAGATCGGCGGCAGCGTCCAACGGCGACTCTCTGGCGCGCTGGTCGTACTGCAGATCTCGCTCGCACTGGTGCTGGCCATCACCGCAGGCCTGTTCGTCCGCACCTTTGGACACCTGGCCGGGGTGCCGCTTGGTTTCGACGCTGCGCGCGTCCTCGTGATCAGCGTGAACGCCACCCGGTCACGCGTCGCGCCCGAAGGACGTCTGGATTCTTACCAGCGGCTCACCGATGCGGTCGAGGGAGTGCCGGGAGTCGCCGGTGCAGCCGCGTCGATGTGGACGCCTCTCAGCGGCGCCGGCGCAATGAGGGGCATCAAGGTCCCCGGTGATTCGGGCGGATCGGAAGTCAGCGTCCTGACGAACTTCGTGACTCCTGGATGGTTCTCCGTCTACGGAACGCCTCTCCGCGCCGGCCGTGACTTCACGCGCCACGATGGGCCGAGCGCGCCGCCGGTAGTCATTGTGAACGAGGCCTTCGAACGGCGCTTCATCGCACAGGGGAATGCAGTCGGCCGCACGACCCCTGATGGCCAGCTCATTGTCGGCGTTGCCCGCGATGCCGTCTACCGTTCCAGCCAGAGGTTCCCCGGTGTGACGTCACTTGCGTTGCGGGAAGTGGTGCCGCCAACAATCTACACGCCGCTGGCACAGCTGTCGCTCCGGGAGACGCCACCCGGTGCTGGAATTCGCATCAGCGCACGGGCGTCAGCCGGCCGGCCCGGCGCTCTTGCACCGGCCATCCGAGCCGTGATCACCGCCACCGACCCGACTCTCACGTTCGAGTTTCGTCCGCTATCGGAGTACGTGAGCTCGGCGCTGGCGCAGGAGCGGCTTTCGGCCGCAGTGTCGGTCTGCTTCGGGGTGCTTTCACTCATCCTTGCGACGCTCGGGCTCTACGGCGTCACGTCGTACGCGGCGAGCCGGCGCGCGCCGGAAATCGGCGTTCGCATGGCGCTCGGAGCCGGGAGCGCCCACGTCGTCCGGCTGATTCTCGGGCGCGCGCTGACGACGATCGCGCTGGGAATCGCGTTCGGTCTGGCCGGCGCCGTGTTCGTCACCCGACTCCTCTCGAGCATGCTGTTCGGGATCACGCCACTCGATCCCCTTACCGTGGCCGGCATGTCGCTGCTGCTTGCGACGACAGGAGCGATTGCGGCGCTGGTGCCGGCGCTTCGCGCAGCACGCACGGATCCCTGGGCCACGCTGCGAAGTCAGTAGAGCGAACGCGAGCGGATGCCGTAGCATGACCGCATGAAGACGGGAACGGCTTGCATCCTGGCGGCGTTGTGGCTGTGGACGGCGGGCGACGGGGCCGCGCAGGCGGACCGGCCGGCCCCGGTACGCGCACTGTTCATCGGCAACAGCCTGACCTATGCGAACGATCTCCCGGGGATGATCGAAGCGCTCGCCTCGCAAGCCGGCCTGAACGGCCGGGTCGTCTGCCGGGCGGTCGCGCGATCCAACTTCGGCCTCGAGGAGCACTGGAACGACGGAGAGGCGTTGAACGGCCTCGACGACCGGCGCTGGACGCACGTGGTGCTGCAGCAGGGTCCCAGCTCGCGGCCGGAGTCGCGGACGATCCTGCGGAGCTATACGAAGAAGTTTGCGTTCGAGATCAGGCGTCGCGGCGCGAAGACGGTGATGTACGGCGTCTGGCCCGCTCGCGCCGGCCTGGAGTCGCTGGACGAGGTGACCGAATCCTACGCGCTCGCGGCTGCGGACGCTGGCGGGACGCTCGTGCCTGTCGGGGAAGGACGGCGCGCCGCCTGGCGGCGGGATCCGGCCATTCCCCTCTATGCGCCGGACGCCTTCCACCCTTCGCCGATCGGCACCTACCTCGCGGCCCTCATGTTCTTCGAGCACTTCACGGGGCGCTCTCCTGTGGGCCTTCCGGCGCCCGCCGGCTCGCGAGAACGCGCGCTCCGGCACCTGAGGATCGACGCCGCCCGGTTGTTGATCCTGCAGGAAGCCGCCGCGGAGGCGGCCGCTGGAGCGAAGCGGATCACTCCGCTGTAACCCTCGAGCTTCGTTATTCCCGAAACCGAACGGTCGGTGCTCGTATCTCGTTGAATTTCGCGGGGATGCTGTCTCTTCGACAAACTAATCTCGCCTATGATCCGTCTGATAACCGTTGGCAGGCCGGCGTCGCGGAAACGGTGTCAAAGGGAGCTGAATGGATTTGCCTCCAATACGGCGATGGGCAGTGCCTGGCCTCGTCATTGCCGTGGTGGCGGGAGCGGCCGCGACACTTCCGTCCGCGCATGACCCGCAGTCGGCCGCCAGCGGCAGCCGCCGCGAAGGCACGTTCACGGTTGCCAGGCGCGACTTCGTGCGCTCGATCCGGCTGAGTGGCACGGTCGAAGCGGTCGAATCGACGACGGTAGCCGCCCCCCGCATCTCCGGGCCGTCCTCCTCTTCGCTGGTGATCACGAAGCTCGTGAAGGCCGGCACCACCGTGCGGCCGGGCGACCTGCTCGTGGAGTTCGACCGGCAGGCGCAGCTCACCACCGCGCTCGACCGCCAGGCCGAGCTCAACGACCTCGAGCAGCAGATCCGCAAGCGTCAGGCCGAAGAGAACGCCGCACGAGCGCGCGACGACAGCGAGCTCAAGCAGGCCGACAGCGCCGTCAGCCGCGCCGACCTCGAGATGGCCAAGAACGAGATGCTGCCGAAGATCCAGGCGGAGAAGAACCAGCAGGCGCTCGAGCAGGCGCAGGCCCGCCGGCAGCAGCTGATCGCGACCTTCGACTTGAAGCGGAAGGCGGCGCAAGCCGACATGCGCATTCTCGAGATCCGGCGCGACAAGGCCGCCAACGCGATGAAGATGGCCGAGGCCAACGCCTCGCGCATGGAGGTCCGGTCGCCGATCGCGGGGCTGGCCGTCATTCGATCGATGTGGAAGTCGAACGGGCAGGCGGAGATTCTCGAGGGCGAGGAGGTACGCGCCGGCGTGCCGGTCGTCGATATCGTGAACCCTTCGAAGATGCGCGTGCGCGTCCGCGTGAACCAGGCCGACATCAACGACCTGCGGACCGGGCAGCGGGTCCGGGTGGGGCTCGATGCCTATCCCGACCTCACGTTCGGCGGACGGATTGCCCAGATCTCTCCACTCGCGGTGACCTCGACGCTCTCGCCGAAGGTGCGCTATTTCGTGATGCTCGCCGAGGTCGACGGCGCGCACGAGAAGCTGATGCCGGACCTGACCGCTTCGCTCGACGTCGAGTTGTCGCGCACGCCGGGCGCCATCGTCGTACCCCGCGATGCGATTCGCCAGACCGGGACTCGCACCATCGCGCGCGTGCGGCAGGGCTCGAGCTTCGAAGACCGCGACATCACGATTGGCGCCGTCAGCGCGCACGAGGCGCTCGTCACCGGGGGCTTGCAGGAAGGGGTCGTGCTCGAGCGTAACCTCGCGCGCGCGTCCGGAAAGTAACCCGCTGCCCATGAAACGCACGCTGTTCGCCCTTCGCCGTCCGCGCAACGCCATCGTCACCGCGCTCGTGGCCGTGGCCGCGCTGGGATGGCTGTTCGTGTCGGTGGGCCGCGGCTCGGTACCTGATCTGCCGACGGCCGAGGTCGTACGCGGCGAGTTCACGGACCTCCTCGAGATCCGCGGCGAGATCCGGCCGGTGCGGTCGGTCGTGCTCGCCTCGCCCATGCAGTCGGGGGAGCTTCAGATCATCAAGCTGGCGAAAAGCGGCACGATGGTCAAGCCCGGCGACGTGGTCGTGCAGTTCGACGGATCGACCCTGCTGCGCACGATCCAGGAGAAGCAGTCGGAACTGCGGCAGGCCGATGCCGAGATCGAGCAGCAGCGGGCCCAGTCCAAGATCACCGAAGAGCAGAACGCGACCGCGCTGATGAGAGCGCAGTACGACCTCCAGCGCGCGAAGCTCGAGGTCACGAAGGGGGACACCATCCCCCGGATCCAGCTCGAACAGGCGAAGCTCGCAGTCGGCGATGCGGAGCAGAAGCTCAAGGAGCTCGCGGCGAAGATCATCTCCGACAAGACCGCCGCCGAAGCGTCTGTGGCGGCGCGCCGCCGCAAGCGCGAGAAGGCGCTGGCAGACCTCGAGCGCGCGCAGCGCGGCCTGCAGAAGCTCGAGATGACGGCCCCCGCTGCCGGCATGGTGAACGTGCTCCCGAACCCGCGGTCGGGAGGGTTCTTCGGCGGCAACGAGCAGGAGTTCCGCGAAGGGGACCGTGCCTGGGCGGGCGCCTCGGTGCTCGAGTTGCCCGATCTCTCGTCGGTGCACCTCGAGGCGCGGCTCGACGAATCCGATCGCGGCCGTCTCAATCCCGGCCAGGACGCCATGGTGAAGATCGAAGCCGTCCCGGGCAAGGACTTCAAGGCGCGGATCGACAAGATCTCGCTCCTCGCGCGGGTGGATTTCTCGTCGGGATGGCCGCCGCCCAAGAATTTCGACCTTGGGCTGGTGCTGCTCGAAATCGACCCGCGCATCCGCCCGGGCATGACCGCGGTCGCGCGGATCGCGACCGACCGGGTCCCCGACGTCGTGCTGGTGCCGTCGGAGGCGGTCTTCCAGAAGGATGGATCACCGGTCCTCTACGTGCTGGACGGCTCGATGTTCACCGAGCAGCGCGTGCAGATCTCCCGGCGCGGCAAGGAGCAGTCGGTGGTGGCCGCCGGCATCGAGCCCGGCGCGCGGGTGGCGCTTCGCCGTCCGTCGGCGGACCTGATCAGGAGATCGCCATGAAGCGCAGGATCATCTGGATCGCGCTGTTCCTGGTCGTCGGAGCCGTCGGCGCGGCGGTGGCGGTGGGCGTGCCGCGGCTGCCCGAGCGTTCGAACGGGGTCCCGACGGCCAGGGTGATCAAAGGCAAGCTCGAGCTGAACGTCCACGCGACCGGCGAGCTCCGGGCTGGGCGGACGGTGACGATGATCACGCCGCCGGTCGGCGGCATGCTCCGCATCGTCTCGATGGTCCCTACCGGCGTGGCCGTCAAGGCGGGCGACGTCGTCATGGAGTTCGATCCGGCGGACCAGCAGTACGCGCTGGATCAGGCGGGGACCGAGCTGGCCGAGGCCGAGCAGGAGATCGTCAAGATGAAGGCAGACCGCGAGGTCCAGCTGGCGCAGGACGCCGTGGACCTGCTGACCGCACGATTCGACGTCCGCCGTGCGGAGCTCGACGCGCAGGGCAACGAGTTCGTGAGCCCGATCGACGCCCAGAAGAACCTTCTGTCGCTCGAAGAAGCCAGGCGCCGGCTCGCGCAGCTCGAGGATGACGTGAAGTCACGCTCGGTGACCAGCCAGGCGTCGCTGCAGGTGGTGCAGGAGAAGCGCACCAAGGCGCAGATGGCGATGCAGCGGGCCCAGCAGGTGATCGACAGCCTGGTGCTCAAGGCGTCGATCGACGGCGTCGTGTCGGTAAAGGAGAACCGCGACGCGTCGGGCGGGATGTTCTTCTTCGGCCAGGTGCTGCCCGAGTACCGCGCGGGAGACTCGGTGTGGCCTGGTCGCCCCGTGGTCGACGTGATCGAATCGGGCAGGATGGAGCTGCGGGCGAAAATCGACGAGAGCGACCGCACCAACCTGGTCGAAGGGCAGGTCGCGGAGGTCGCGGTCGATGCACTGCCGGGCCAGAAGTTCACCGCCAGGGTCGGCGCGCTTTCCGGGCTGGCGAGCCGCGGCGGATTCTTCGAGCCGACGGCGACGGTGTCGCGCCTGTTCGACGTGACGTTCCAGTTCGAATCGCAGGATCCCCGCCTGCGGGCCGGAGCGTCCGCGCGGGTGTTCATCAAAGGCCGCCAGATCGACGATGCGCTCCACGTGCCCCGCCAGGCGGTGTTCGAGAAGAACGGCAAGAATCACGTCTTCGTGAGTGTCGGAGATCGATTCGAGCAGCGCGAGGTGAAGGTCGTTCAGCGGACGGAGAGCCGCGTCGCGGTCGAGGGCATCGCCGAAGGCGTGGAGATCGCGCTGGTGGATCCGGATGCGGCGACCAGACGCACGCCCGTGTCGTCCACGTCGCCGCTGCCGGCCGCGGGGGCCGCGAAGTGAGGGCCTCGCGGATCACGGGAACCACCTCGGATTTTCTCCCCGACGTTCGGCTCGGCCTCGAGAACCTCCGCGCCCACAAACTGCGTTCGCTGCTGACGATGCTGGGGATGATCTTCGGCGTCGCCGCAGTAGTGGCGATGCTGTCGATCGGCGCTGGGGCACAGCAGGAGGTGATGGCTTTCATCGAGCAGCTCGGCGTCCGCAATCTGATCGTCGAGGCGCGCGAAGCGCCGGACCAGCAGGCGCTCCAGAAGATCCGGAAGCTCTCTGCCGGGCTCAGCTTCAGGGACTTCCGCACCATCGAGGCGAACCTCGAAGGGGTGACGGCCTCGAGCGCGCGCAAACGCTTCACGCCGTCGAAGCTGATGCCGCGACCGCAGGGTGATGCGCCGATGCTGTACGGCGTCAGCCCGGGTTACGTGGCGATTGCGAACCTGCAGCTCGTGACCGGCCGGTTCTTCGACGATGCGGAGACCGCGGGCGCCGCGCCGGTTGCGGTGCTCGGCGAAGCGGCCGCCGCGTCACTGTTCGGCGCCGAGGATCCGATCGGCCAGTACGTGAAGGTGAACGAACAGTGGTTTCAGGTGATCGGCGTCGCCGGGCCGCAGCTGACCGTTCAGGCCGACGTCGGCGGGCTCCCCGCCCAGGACCGGAACAACCTCATTTACGTTCCGCTGTACTCGGCCATCTTCCGCCTCGAAGACGGCCAGACGCGGCAGAAGGACGAGATCGACGGCATCTACCTGCAGATGCAGACCGGCGCCGACATCCCGGCGGGCGCCGCGCTGCTGCGCGGGCTCCTGAACGTTGCCCACCGCGAGGCGGGAGATTTCACGATCGTGTCGCCGGCCGAGCTCCTGGCCGAGCAGCGCCGCACCCAGCGGATCTTCGAGATGGTCATGGTGGCGATCGCGTCCATCTCGCTGCTCGTCGGCGGCATCGGCATCATGAACATCATGCTGGCGAGCGTCATGGAGCGCACACGGGAGATCGGCGTGCGCCGCGCGATCGGCGCGAAGCGCCGGGACGTCATCCGTCAGTTCCTCCTGGAAACCACGATCATCTCGCTCGCCGGCGGCGTTCTCGGGATCATTGTCGGCGTTGGGCTCTCGCAGCTGATCGGCCAGCTCGCCGGATGGTCCACCATCGTCACCACGACGTCGATCGTGCTGGCGTTCGTCGTGTCGGTGAGCATCGGACTCGTGTTTGGCCTCTACCCCGCTGTCCGCGCGGCGCGGCTGGATCCGGTGAAGGCGCTGCACTACGAGTAGGCCGACAGGTCACGCCTGACCTGAAGGTCGGGCCTACAATGCGGTGATGCTGATCCTCACCCTCCTGCTCCAGGCGTTCTTCACGACCCCCCTGACGCCCGCCGAGATGACGAACAAACAGGCGGTGGTGCACACCTCCGAAGGGGAATTCGTCATCGACCTGAAGCCCGAGCTCGCACCGAATCACGTCGGCTACTTCATCAAGCTCGCGCGTGAGGGGGCCTACGACCGGACGGCGTTTCACCGCGTCGTGAAACACGCCATCATCCAGGGGGGCGATCCGCTCTCGAAGAACCCGGCGAAGGCGAAGGCGTACGGCACCGGGGGCCTGGGAAAGCTGAAGGCGGAGCTCAGCGCCGAGCCGGCGACACGCGGCGCCGTCGCGGGCGTGCTGCAGCCCGGGAAGCCCGACAGCGCCGGCTCGCAGTTCTTCGTCTGCGTTACCGACCAGCCCGCGCTGACCGGCAAGTACACGATCTTCGGGCGTGTCTCAGAAGGCATGGATGTGGTGCAGCGGATCTCTGAGGCCGCTACATCGGCCGACGACGCTCCGGTTGCCCGCATCGAGATCCGATCGGTCACGATCCGCGAGACGCCGCCCCCGGAGCCGGAGCCGTTCTCAACCGAGACCGTGGAGCAGCTGGCGCAGTATCGCGCCGTGCTCGAGACGAGTGCCGGTTCGATCACGGTCGGCTTTACGCCGGAGAAAGCGCCGGAACACGTGCGTAACTTCCTGCGGCTCGCGGAGGCGGGCGTCTTCGACGGCATGGCGATTCACCGGGTCGTCAGAGGTTTCGCGGTGCAGACCGGATCGCTTGGCAGCCGAGGTCGGTTGAACGAGAAGCAGCAGAGACTGGTCCGGATGCTCAAACCCGAATTCAACGACACGAAACACGTGAAAGGCACGCTCTCGATGGCCCGCGGCGACGATCCAGCCAGCGCCTCGACCTCGTTCTTCCTCGTGACCGCTGACGCGCCGTCGCTGGACGGCAAGTACACGGCGTTCGGCCACGTTGTCGACGGACTCGCGGTGCTGGCTGAGATCGAGGCGGCCCCGGTAAACGGGGACGCCCCGGTTACGCGTATCGACTTGAAGTCAGTCAGGATCGTCAAAGGCCCCGGCGCCTGATCTCTCGTCTAAAAGGATCGTATGAACAGCCATCACCGCACTCTGCGCATCGCCATCACGGCTATTGCCGCCCTGTCCCTCTCAGCGATCGTGTCGAACCGTACGCTGGATGACTGGCCCCAGTGGCGGGGCGTCAACCGCGACGGCAAGTCTGCCGAGCGCGGCCTCCTCAAGAGCTGGCCCCAGGGCGGGCCGCCCCGGGCGTGGCAGGTATCGGGTGGCGGCACCGGATATTCCTCCTTCGCCGTGGCCCACGGGCGCCTCTATACCATGGGCGCCAGGGAACGCACCGAGTTCGTGATGGCCTTCGACGCCGCGACCGGCAAGAAGATCTGGGAGCGTGCCAACGGCCAGCGCTTCACCAACGACATGGGCGACGGCCCGCGCGGGACGCCCGTCGTCGACGGCACGCAGCTCTACGCGCTTGGCGCGAGCGGTGACCTGACGTCGCTCGAGGCGGCGACCGGCAAAGTCGCCTGGACGGTCAACCTGCTGCAGAAGTTCGGTGGACGCAACATCCAGTGGGGTCTGAGCGAATCGCCTCTCGTGCTTGGCGACCGGATCCTGGTGAACGCCGGCGGCCGCGACGCGTCGATCGTGGCGCTGAAGAAAACCGACGGTTCGGAGCTCTGGCGCAGCCAGAGCGACGAGGCCGGTTACTCGTCGGCGATGCTCCACAACGTAGGCGGGATACCCCAGGCGATCTTCTTCACGGCGCGGCGGGCCGTCGGCGTCGACACGCGCGATGGCCGGCTGCTCTGGAGCTACGACCGCGTCTCCAATCGAACCGCCAACATCGCGACGCCGATCGTTCGCGGTAACCACGTGTTTCTCTCTTCTGACTACGGCACCGGCGCGGCGCTGCTGGAGATCGTTCCGTCGGGCAAGGGCCTGACCGCCCGTGAGGTCTACTTCACCAACGAGATGCGCAACCATCACGCCAGCTCGATCCTGGTCGGTGACCACCTGTACGGGTTCTCGAGCGCGATCCTGACCGCGATGAAGTTCGATACGGGCGAGGTGGCCTGGCGGGATCGCAGCGTCGGCAAGGGGTCGATGGTTTTCGCCGACGACCGGCTGTACCTCTTCAGCGAAAAGGGGGTCGTCGGCCTGGCTGAAGCGAGCCCGGCCGGTTACAAGGAGCACGGGCGGTTCGAGATCAAGACCGGCGCGAGCCCGACCTGGAGCCACCCGGTCGTCGCCAACGGCAAGCTCTACATCAGGGACCAGGACACCATTTACGCCTACGACGTCCGCGCGAAGTAAAGCCTTTGGGCGGCGGCGGCCGAAAGGAGGCATAATTGAGTGTTCGCCCCTGGTGAGGCCGGCATGGCCTGACTGACGGACCCGGGGCGAATCCGACGCCAGCGGCGGCGCGCTGGTCGAGTGCGGCCCCTCAGAGGTCCGCCGGGGTCCCCGCCGATCAATCTACAAAGGAATCAGCAAGTTTTGGCAGACACACGCCTCAAGATCGCGGTCTTCATCGATTTCGACAACATCGAGATCGGCGTCAAAAACACCCTCAACACACAGTTCGACATCGGGGTCGTCCTCGAAGCGCTCAGGGAGCGCGGCGACGTGGTTTCCAAGATCGCCTACAGCGACTGGTCGCGCGGCGGGGACTACAGCCGGGCGCTCACGCAGCACGCGACCAAGCTGGTGCAGCGCAATCTCACGCCCGGCGGCGACAAGAACGGCGCCGATATCAACCTGGCGCTCGACGCCCTGGAGATGGCGTTCACCCACCCTCACATCAACGCCTACGTGATCGTCGGCGGCGACAGCGACTTCATCACGCTGGTCGAAAAACTGAAGCAGTACGACAAACAGATCTTCGTCGTTGGCGGGCGCTCGTTCACGAGCTATGTGATGCAGCGCAACTGCCACGAGTTCATCGCCTACGAGAACCTGATCGGGTCTTCGAAGCGCCAGCCGTCCGATCGCGGCGGCCGCGCAGCCGGCGGCGGCGCGCAAGCGCCGATCGAGCAGGTCCTGCCGCTCGTGCGGCGCGCGCTCAAGATCCTGAGCGACCGCGAGGTGTCGCCGCAGCTCGGCTTGCTCAAGAGCACGCTGCTGCAGCTGGACTCGACTTTTTCGGAGCGGACCTACGGCGTGGGCAGCTTTCGCGACTTCGCGAACAAGCTCGCGGCTGCGGGTCACGTGACCGTGCGCGAGATGGGCCGCAACGTGGTCGTCGAGCTGGCGGAAGGCGGTGCGTCCGGGGGCGGTGAAGAGCCGCCGCAGGCCGACACCGAGACGGCGCAACA
>DATFFM010000049.1:0-14535 GCA_035250005.1 Vicinamibacterales bacterium
CGACGAAGTTGTAGGCGGGCCACGGGCCCGACAGCGTCATGCGCGCACCGGCGGCGGCGCAGGCCGCCGCCTCCCGGCGCGCCATCTGGGTGAACTTCGTCCGCTGCGCCGACGCGACCAGGAAGGCGGCGTCGAGAAGCGGCGCCGCCCCCGCCGACGGCGCGTCAACACGGCGTCGAGAATCCTTCGAGAGCTTCGACAGACGCTCGTAGGCCTGTAGCGCGACCTCGGCGGCGGCCACCGTCGCGTGTCTCGCGGCGTCCCGCGCCTGCTTCTTCGCCGCGAGAAACGCCGCGCCGGATGCGGCGCGGCCGGCCGCGCCGGCCGGGGCCTTGGCCAACGGTTCCCCGCGCAGGACCCTGATGCCCCACTCCTCCGCGCCGGCAATTTTCCGCAGCGAGGTGTCGATCGCCTTTTTTCTGGCGCCGATATCCGCGACCGCACGGGCGCGTGTCGAAAACATCGTGAACAGCTTCATCGGGATGACCGTCGTGCCGGCCTGCCGGGCGAAATGCTCCACCACCGCCTCATGCGCCAAAGCGATCCGCCCGACCCAGTCGAAGTCGGCGAGATGCGACTCGAGGCGACCGGGACCGTAGGTCTCGAGCGGCACCTCCGCGGCCACCAGCCAGAGTGAGCCGGCCACGTGCAGCGCCTCCGGACGCGACGCACCAAGCAGGCCGTCCGGCGCTTTCGCCGTGGACGGCTTTCGGGCAGCCTTCGCGACGCAGTACAGGTAAACAGCGGTCACCGGCTTTGATGATATCCCGGCGTGCTGCGCCACGCGGAGTCGCCCCAGCGGCGAAGCGCCGGTGCGCCGGACGGGGGCGGGATCTCGGCGCCCGCGACGATCAGCTCGAGACCGGCGCCAGCCGCCAGCGTGCGCCGGACTGCGGCGAGCTCCCGCCGCTCGGCTGCGGCGCTTTTCTCACACCGCCCGCATTTTCCGCGTCCAACGGCATTCACGACGACGACCGGTACGTGAATCCCCAGCTTCGCCAGCCGGCCGATCAACCGCGCCGTCTCGAGGCGCGGCAGCGCCGCCGCGCGAGTGACCGCGATGAACATCGCCTGTTCGGGGCTCGCGAGCAGGTCTCGCAGCCGTCCCACGCCCTTGGAGAGGTTCAAGAGAATCTGACCGAGCTCGCCGAGTCTCGCGACCGCCTGGTACTTGAGCAGGATGGTCATCAGGGCTCTCGCCCATTCCTGGATGAGCCCGGGCATCTCCAGCAGCCGTAACGCATGCCCGGTGGGAGCGGTGTCCATGACGACGAGGTCCCACTCCGGCGGCGCCGGGAAGAGGGCGTCGGTGATCTCGAGCACTGCCGTCAACTCGTCGAGGCCCGGCGGGGCGAGCTCGATGAGTGCGCTCACGGCGGAGCGGTCGTGCGCGGCATCGAAAGATCCGCCGCCGGCCAGCCGGTCGAACATCCGGTCGACCGCCTCGACATAGCGCTCACGAATGCGCTTCAGGATTTTTGCGGCGTCCATCTCCCGGACGTCGAGATTCCCGGGGCCGGCGGGGATCGGCCCGGGCGCATCCGAGACGCGGCGGCCGAACACATCACTCAACGAATGGGCCGGATCCGTGGAGATCAGCAGCACCCGGCGTTGCGGCCACCGCCTCGCGGCCGCAACCGCCAGCGCGGCGGCGCAGGTCGTCTTGCCGACACCGCCTTTTCCGCCGAAGAGCACGAGACGCGCCGACCCCGGTACGAGATGCGCCGGAGGTGCGGGCCGGCCAGGCACCGTCGCTTTCCAGCGCCGGACGGGCGCCGATGGCCGAAGCGGCGGCCGAAGCGGGGGCCGCCGTGCACGGCGGATTTCAGCCGCGATGCTCGAAAGGGCGGTGATGCCCCGCGGCTCGGCGTCGCGGGCACCGACCGTGATGAGCTCTGCGCCCCGCGGAAGAGTTCGCAGTGCCCGGCTCTCGAGCGCGCGCCGGGCGGTGCAATGGCCGCACGCGGATGGAGGGGGCGGCGTCAGCCTGTTGGCAACGATGGCGTCCACCCGAATGCCGCTCTCTCGCAGCGCCGCGATCGCGTCCCGGGTTTCGGCAACTGCCATCGGCTCCGCGAGCGTGACCCAGGAGACCCGCGTGCGCGCCCGGTCACGAAGCAGAGAAGACAACTCCCGGGCCGTGGCGGCCAGCTCCTCGATCAGCGCATCTTCGACGGCGGACCGCCAGCTTCCGCGCAGCGCCTCCTCCATCACCCGCTGTTTCTGGCGCATCCGATCGAACACCGCCGCAATCCCGCCGAGCGTTTCCGGCATGGCCAGCATTCGGAGGGTGTGCCCCGTCGGGGCGGTATCGACGACGACCAGATCGTAGCGGCGCTTGCGGGCGAGCCGCGCAATCTCGAGCAGCGCCGCGAGCTCGTCGATGCCAGGCAGCGAAAGCCGCAGGAGTCTGGTGATGTCGTCGTGGTCGAGCCAGGTGCCTTCGACCGCGATCTTCTCGAGAACCGGGCGGCGCTGACTGAGCCATCGACGGAGCGCGAGCGTTGCGTTGATCTCGACACCCGACAGGCGTCCGGCTCCGTAGCGCAGCCCTTCAGGGCTGCCTGGTGCGCTCAATCGAACACGCCTCGGGGCCGACGCCAGCGGAGTGGCCAGAGCGTCACCGAGCGAAGGCGCCGGGTCGGTGGAGGCGACCAGGACGTCCCGGCCTTCGCCGGCGGCTCCCAGCGCGAACGCCGCGGCACAGGTCGTCTTGCCGACGCCCCCCTTGCCGCCGATGAAATGAAATGCTGGAACCGCGGGATCAGTCGCGGTCGTGTGCGTGCCCGCCTTCAAAGGTGGCTTCGATCCCGGTGATCGTGTAGTCCTGCGGCGAGAGCGCCGCCGGTGCGCTGCCCTGGCGGCGGTCGCGGATCTCGCGCAGGCGGGCCAGGATGTCGGCCTCGAAGACGTCGAACTCGGCCTGGGTCATCTCGCCGAGCTCGACCCGCATCTGCGCCGCCAGCAGCTGCTCGCGCAGGGCGGCATCGTCGTTGAGCTCGGTCTCGACCGCGGCCGCCACCTTGTCGAGGACGAAGCGGATGCCGCCGATCAGGAGGGTGTCGATGATGACCACGGTTCAGTGCGCGCGCTCGAGCTTGAGGCGAATGTTCACGAAGTTATAGGGCGGCCAGGGGCCGGTGTACTTGAACGTCAGCTTGTCGTAGCGTGAGCCGATGCCTCTGACCCGCGCGTCGAACGCCTCCTCGGTGTCGCGCGCGACCAGAAACGCCGCGTTCATGATCATGCGGTCGCCGATCGGCTTGTTGGACCGCGAGGCCACCGAGACGTCGCGCAGGGCCTCGAAGATCTCCGCGACGTAACGCTCCGAACGGGCCTGGAGCGCGGCGTCGATCAGCCGCCCGTACTGCATGCGCGCGAAGTAGGTCGAGCCCTTCTGCGACGAGATCTCCCCTTTGAGACGACGGATGTCTTCATCCTCGTCCTCGATCTCCCGGATGATCTGATCGCGGTCCCAGAGCACCTTGAGGCCGAACTCGAACTTGTCCTCCATCTTGTTGAGGACGTCGTTGAACGCCTCGTACGCCGATTTCAGCAGCTCGATGATGTCGTCATCGGTCTTGAACACGGTGCCGAATGACATCGGGATCACGGTGTGCTGCTGCATGACCGTCTCGTTCACCCGCTGGTGCGCGAGAACGTTGTCGCGGGTCGGATCCTGGACGACGAGCGAGGTGCTCGACACGACGGCAGCCAGGTTCCGGTAATTGACCGTGAGGACGTTCGAGCTCTCGCCGCCGATGCCGAGCGCGCCGAAGGTGAGCGGTTTCTCCGACTTGATGATGCAGTAGACGTACTTCCCCTCGGGCTGGGAGCCGGGCGTCTCGGAGCGGCGCTTGGACGGCTGCGCCCGCATCCTCGCGCGCTCGAGCTTGCCGCGCGAGCCCGGCGACGGCGCGATCGTTCCGGCCGTTCGTTCCCTGACCGCCGCGCTCCTGGCTTTCGGCTTGACCGCCGGCTTGCCTTTCTTCGTTTTGGGCATGTGTCTTGTACGCTCTCGCTACTGGGAGCCTCTCACCCGGCCTGAGGCGCGCCCGGTGCGCTTCCCGGCGCCGCCGGCGTGGGCGCGCTCCGCCAGCATACGCTTGATCTCCGCGACCAGCGCATCGGGCAGGCAGGGCTTGGTGACGAACGAATCGCAACCGGCTTGGCGCGCCCCTTCGGCGTGGCCGGCCAGGGCGTGGCCGGTCAGCGCGACGATGGGAATGTGGCGCGTTTTTTCGGACAACTTCAGGCGCCGGGTGGCTTCCCACCCGTCCATCTTCGGCAGCGCCAGGTCCATCAGGATGATGTCCGGCATCAGCTCGTTCGCCTGATCGATCGCCTCGATGCCGTTGGTCGCCTCGGCCACGCGGTAGCCCGAGAACTGGAGGTAGGCTGCGTACATTTCGCGGGCGTCCTGGTAATCCTCGACCACGAGCACCAGCGGGTTGTCGTTGGGATCGGTCATTTACGTCGTGTCTTGACGGGCAGGCTCAGGGTGAAGGTGGATCCCTTGCCCACCTGGCTGTTGAGTTCGATCGTACCGCCGAGCATCAGTGCCAGACGCCGGCAGATCGACAGTCCCAGACCCGTTCCGCCGTAGCCACGGGCGGGTGAACTGTCCAGCTGCCGGAAGTCCTCGAACACCCTCGCTTGATCTTCAGGCGCGATGCCGACACCAGTATCGCTGACGGCGATCAGGATGGTTCGGTCGCGCAGATTCTCCCCCGCCGTGATCGTCACGCGGCCGGCCGGCGTGAACTTCAGCGCGTTGCTCAACAGGTTGACGACGATCTGTTTCACCTTCGAGCGGTCGGTGCGCAACCTCGGCAGCTTGCCCTTTATCCGCGGGTTCACCGAGAGATTTGAACGCCGGATGATCGGCTCGAGCTCGGCCATGACTTCGTCCACGAGCTCCGTGATCGCGAAGCTCGTCACGTTCAGCGGCATCCGGCCCGCTTCGATGCGGGTGATATCGAGGATGTCGTTGATCAGCGCGAGCAGATGGCGCGAGTTGGAGTCGATCCGGGTCAGGCTCTTGCGCTGGATGTCGGTGACCGCGCCCGAGACACCGTGCAGGAGCATGTGCGTGTAGCCGAGGATTGCGTTCAACGGCGTGCGGAACTCGTGCGACATGTTCGCGAGAAACTGGGACTTCAGCGCGGACGCCTGTTCGAGCGCAATGTGCTGGCGCCGGAGCAGTTCGTTCTGTTCCGCCAGTTCGGCCGTCGCTTCCTGGACCTTCCTCTCCAGCTCCGCCGAGGCCTCCTTCAGCTGCTCGTAGAGCCGGGCCTTCTCGAGCGCCTCGGTGAGATCGTGAAGGATGGTGACGACCCAGATCAGCTCCCCCTGCTCCGAGAGGATCTGGCCGGCGAGCCCTTCGACCGGCGCCGCGTGACCGGTCATCGGATCGGTGAGCTGCAGCTCGCCGCGGTACCGCGACTCGCCGCTGCGCGTCAGCACGTTCGACACGAAGGAGGTCAGGTGGGCACCATTGGCCTGAACGCGCCGCTGCGCCGACTCACCCGCCATCTGCGGAGTGGTGAACATGCGCTCGGCCGGCTCGTTCATCAGAACGATGTCCCCTTCCGGATCTGTGACGATGATCGGGTCGGCAACCGAGTCGATGATCAGCTCGAGGCGGTGGCGCTCGTCGCGCACTTCGGCCTGGGCCATGCGGAGCGTCCGGTAGCTCTCCTCGATCTCTTCCTTCGCGCGCGCGAGGTCGGTGACGTTGCGCAGAATCGAGACGACATACGTGCCCTGCCGCTCGTCCTTGGCGCGCGAACTGAGCAGCTCGAACAGCAGGTCCGACCCTTCGAGCGGATCGACCAGCAACAGCTCCCGGCGCGCGAGCTCCATGTGCGCCATCGCGCTGGTCGAGAGCGCCGCCGAGAAGAGCATGTTGTTGAGGCTGACCGCGCGCCGCCAGCCTTCGCTGGCGTCTTCGGGGGCCGCGAACAGCTTCTCCGCATGCATGTTCGCGATGATCAGTTTGCCTTCGGTGTCGGTCAGCAGGATCGGGTCCGTGACCGCGTTGATGATGCTGTAGAGCAGCATCCGCTCCTGGCCGAAACGTGTTTCGGCCAGGTTGGAGCGCGAAATCAGCCGAGCCGACTGCCTGCCCAGCATCCGCGCCACCCACGCGACCTCGGCGTGGAGCTCCGGCGAGCGGGCGCTGGTCAGCAGCAGACCGTGCGCCCCCTGCCCCTCGTCGGCCCTGAGCGGGACGGCGTGGAACGGACCGTCCAGGGGCGAGTGGAACCGCAGGTCGGCCCGGTCGAAATAGGTCGACTCGGGCTCGGCCAGCGCGCGGATCAGGGGATGCGCCTCGTCGTCGCGGCTGAGCGTGAAATCCGCGATCGCCAGCGAGGACACGCCCTGTTCGGCGACCAGCAGGATATGGCCTGAGAGCACGTCGGCAATCGCCACCACCGCCTGTTCGACGTCGCTGTGGGCCACCAGCCAGTCGACCGCCCGGCGCGACGACGCCTGGAGGTCGGTATTGGCCAGCAGGAACTCGGCAAGTGCGAGCCTCGCTTCCAGATCAACCCCCTCCAGCTGCATGGCGGGCGCGAACGACCGATGCACCTTTGGTTATCCTTCGGTGGGTTTTCTCCGGCGCGTGCCGGGGCGGGTGACCGGTCGGCGTGGGGCAAGCGGTCGGACCGCTGGTACGCGCGCGCCCTTGGTGGCGGCCAGCTCCGCGCGCAAAGCGGCATTCTCGGCGATGACGTTCTGATGGGCGGTCAGCTCCGCCTGCTGGGGCCGTGAGACGGGCGTCACCTGCCCGACCGCTTCGGAGTACTTGAGGTAGGTGTCGATCGACGCCACTACGACCCGCGCCTCGACGGTGATCAGGTCGATACCGACCAGCGAGACCCGGACCCAGGCATCGATGACGATGCCCTTGTCCAGCACACGATCGAGAACGTCGATGAGGCTTGTTCCGCCCTGCTGCCGTTCAACTGCCATTCTCTGCTCCTGATCTCAGGGACCGGTTCCGGCTACCGCCGTCTTGCGGGTTTTTTGGAGGTGAGCGCCGCGACCTGCTGCTCGAGGTGGCGAATCTGCGCACGCATTTCATCTTGCTGCGCGATCGCGTCCCGCCGCCCGCCCGGCGACAGCTCGCGATCGTACCGCCACCAGTCGAGACCGATTTCCTGTGCCTTGTCGAGGGAACAGATGAGCAGTCGGATGCGAATGGTGAGCAGCTCGACTTCGGCCAGCGACACCTTGATATCGCCCGCGATGACCAGCCCCTTGTCGAGCACTCGGTCGAGGACGTCGACCAGGCCGGTCGCGCGATGATGGGAAGGTGGAAGGTCGAGAGCCATCTGGCAAGCGACTATAACTCAGCGCATATAGGCAGGCAACACGACTCGGTGGCCCGCCGGATGGTTGGGCTGACGGCTCTCGACCCGGTGTCAAATTACCGACGGGCGAACCCAGGCTCGGAAATGGCCTCGACCAGCTCACCGGTCGTCTGATCCCTATTGACGCGGGTGGCGACGTCGGCCTGCGAAATGATCCCGCAGAGATGCCCCTGGGCGTCGACGATCGGCATGCGGCGGACCTGACGCTCGCTCATCACCCGGACCGCCTGCTCGACGTCGTCGTCCTCGCGACAGCGGGCGGGATTGGAGGTCATCGCGTCACGCACCGTGGCGCGGGCGACGTCCGTCCCGTCGGCGACGACCTTCACGACGATATCGCGGTCCGTGACGATACCGACGAGCTTCTTGTCTTCGTGAGACTCGACGACCGGAACCGAGCCGACGTCCTGGCGTTTCATGATCTCGGCCGCGCGGTTGATCCCGTCTCCCGGTTCGCAGCACGCCGGTTCGCGCGTCATCACTTCACTACACTTGGCCATGCTTTCACCTCTTTTCCGCCGAGGATGCAAGGCTGGGGCCCGCCGGGTACTCTCACTCCCACGACGAATGCTGCGGACCGGCTCGGTCGATCCGCTCGTAGGTGTGGGCACCGAACGCATCGCGCTGCGCCTGTGTCAGGTTCTGAGGCAGCCGCGGTGAGCGGTAGGCATCGAAGTACGCGAGCGCGGCTGCATGCGCCGGCATCGGCAGGCCTGCGCCCAGACCGCGCTGCAGCGTGCGGCGCCAGCCGCCGTCCGCCGCCATGACGGCCGGAGAAATCTCGGGCGCAATCAGGAGATTCGGCAGATGCGGATCCGCCTGAAAAGCTCCGCGGGCGGCGCCGAGCAGGCGCGCGCGAATGATGCACCCGCCGGTCCAGATCCGGCAGACTTCCGAAAGATCGATGTTCCACGAGTACTCCCGCGAGGCCGCCGCGATGAGCGCCATCCCCTGGGCGTAGGAACAGACCCGGGATGCGAACAGCGCATCGTGAAGATCGTTCAGCACCGCCTCGCGGTCGGCGTGCGGCATCCCGGTTTCGGGGCCGCGCAGAATGCCGCCGGCGCGGACTCGTTCGTCCTTGAGACTGGAAAGGACCCGCGCATCGGTTGCGGCGGCGATCGTCGGGATCGCGACGCCGAGCTCCAGCGCCACCTGCGCGGTCCATCGGCCGGTGCCCTTCTGCCCCGCCTTGTCGAGCACCACGTCCACCAGCGGCTGGCCGGTTTCAGGATCCATCACCATGCACACCTCCGCCGAGAGCTCGACGAGAAAGGACTGGAGCGGTCCCTCGTTCCACTTCGCCCAGACGCCGGCGGTCTCGGCGGCGGTCATGCTCAAGCCGCGGCGCATGACGTCCCAGCTCTCGGCGATGATCTGCATGTCGCCGTACTCGATGCCGTTGTGGACCATCTTCACGAAGTGTCCGGCGCCGTCGGGCCCGACGTGCGTGACGCACGGCCCCCCCTCGGCGCGTGCGGCAATCGCCTCGAGCACGTCGCGCAGCGCCGTCCAGGATTCAACCGACCCGCCTGGCATCAGCGACGGACCGTGCCTCGCGCCATCTTCTCCGCCCGAGACACCGCAGCCGGCGAAATGCAGGCCCGAGCCGCGCAGCGCGGATTCGCGCCGCCGCGTGTCGAGATACCAGGAATTGCCGCCATCGACCAGCACGTCGCCGGTCTCGAGGAGCGGCCGAAGCCGGTCGATCATGTCATCGACCGGCTTGCCGGCCGGGATCATCAGGAGGATCCGGCGGGGGCGGGCGAGCGCCTCGACCAGCTGCTCGAGTGAAGCCGTGCCGATGAAGCCGTGCCCGGTCTGCCCGGCGATGAACGCGTCGGTCCGCTCCTGCTCGCGGTTCCACACCGCCACGCGAAACCCGCGCGACTCGACGTTCAGCGCGAGGTTGCGCCCCATCGTGCCCAGCCCGACCACGCCGAAGTCTGCCTTTGTCATAGCCGCTCCGCTTCGCGCACGGCGTCTTCGAACGCCAGGTCGCGTGAACGCACGCGGAGCTCTTCGCGCAACAGCGCCACGGGGCGCTGGTCGCCGAGCGCCACCACGCGCGAGGACGAATGTCCGTTTTCCATCTCCACCACGGTTTCGAGGCACGTCCCGTTCGGCGTGAGCCGCACGGTCAGGCTCAGCTGCGGCCCCGCCAGCCGCGCCGACTCCAGCGGAGCCGATCCGCCGCGCTGCGCGACCACCTGGAGCTGTTTCCCGTTCGGCAGCCGTGACTTGAGCCATCCGCCGAGCAGCCGCGCAGAGTGGACGTCGCTGCCCGCGATCTCGAGCCGGTCGAATGCCGCAACCGAGGCGCGCGCTTCCGGCAGGTCGAAGAACTGGGCGATCAGGTCGCGCCACCGCGTGAGACGCGCCCAGCGCATGTCGCTCACCGACGCGAGCGGCGCGATGCCAGGCACGAGCTGCCAGCCGCCGGTCGGGTCGTCGAGATCCATGACGACGCGGTCGACCAGCATCGCGAGCGCCTGCAGACCGCCGGGCTCGCCGGTGCGCCACCAGGCGAGCGTCGGCAGGCTCGAGAGCCGCAACGAGGCGACGGCGTTGTTCAGATAGTGCAGCACGAGGCCGTCGATCACGATCGCGCCGTCCTGCTCGTGTCGGGGAGGCTCAGGCAGGTCCCCCAGTGAAACGATGATCGGGCGCACACCGGCAACGCCCGACAGCGCGGTCAGGGTCTCGATCACCTCGTCTCTTCGCTCGGGCGACACGACGGCGACCACGGTCGCGGTCAGGGATCGCGTCAGGGCGACGCCGCTCATAACGTCCTCCATCGATGGCCGTCGGCCGCGATCAGCGCGTCGGCTTCGTCGGGGCCCCACTCGCCCCCCTCATAGGTCGGGATGGTGGTGGCGCGTTCCGCCGCCCAGGCCTCGTGGATCGGCGAGACCAGCGCCCATGACGTTTCGACGAAATCGTGCCGCGCAAAGAGGGTGGAGTCGCCGATCAACGCGTCGAGCAGAAGGGTTTCGTACGCCTCCGGCACCTCGCCGCCGAAGACCTGCCCGTAGCGGAAGTTCATCATCACCGGCGCAAGCTGCATCCGCATCCCCGGCAGTTTGGTCTCGAACCGCAGCGAGATCCCCTCGTCGGGCTGCACGTTGATGATCAGGAGGTTCGGGGCCACCGACGACGAGCCGATCCGCTTGAAGATCTGCAGCGGCGGGCGCTTGAACTGGATCGCGATCTCGGTGACTCGTTTGGGCATCCGCTTCCCCGTTCGAAGATAGAACGGCACGCCGGCCCAGCGCCAGCTGTCGAGCAGCAGCCGAATCGCCACGAAGGTTTCGGTGGTCGAGGCGGGGTCCACCTTCGGCTCGCTGCGATAGCCCGGAACCTCGCGCCCCTCAACCCAGCCATCCGAATACTGCGCGCGCACCACGCTCGAGCGGCAGTCGCCTCCGGCGCACGCCGGCTGCACCGACAGCAGCGCGTCCATCTTGCGGTCGCGCACGCTGTTGGCGCTGAACGCCACCGGCGGCTCCATCGCGATCAGCGTGAGCAGCTGCATCAGATGGTTCTGGACCATGTCGCGCAGCGCGCCCGCCCCATCGTAATAGCCCCCCCGCTGTTCGACGCCCACCGTTTCGGCCGCCGTGATCTGCACGTGGTCGATGTAGCGGCGGTTCCAGATCGGCTCGAACATGCCGTTCGCAAAGCGGAAGACCATCAGGTTCTGGACCGTTTCCTTGCCGAGATAGTGATCGATCCTGAAGATCTGCGGCTCGGCGAAATGCTCGTGCAGCAGCTGATTGAGCTGGCGCGCACTGGAGAAATCGGACCCGAACGGTTTCTCGACGATGACGCGGCGCCAGGCCGACGGGGTCTCCTCGCGTGCGAGCCCCGCGCGCCCGAGATGCGCGGCGACCGCCGGGGCGAGCGAGGGGGGGATCGCGAGGTAGAACAGCACGCCGCTGCCGGGCGCGATGTCGGCGAGCGTCGCCGCCAGCCGGTCGTAGAGGCCCGGATCGTCGAGATCGCCGGTCAGGTAGCGCATGTGCTCCGCCAGCGACTCCGCGACCGGATCCCCCGCGGGATCCACCTTCGCGAACTCGCGGAGGCTGTCGCGGAACTGCTGCCGGAACTCCTCGTCGTCTTTCGGCGTCTTGGCGACGCCGACGACAGAGAAGCGCGGCGGGAGCCGGTGCGCGCGGGAGATCTGATAGAGCGCCGGCAGCAGCTTGCGCCGGGTCAGGTCGCCGGACGCGCCGAAAATCACGAGCACCGATGGGCCCGGGGCCGGCTCGATGCGCAGGCCGTCCAGCAGCGGATTGCTGTCCATGCCGCAATACTAGTTATTTTCGGGACGCCAGGAACGCGGCAATCGCATTCAGCTCCGAATCGGTCAGCCGGGAGTCGAACGAGGGCATCTCGGCGTCCGGGTTCACGGCTTCGGGATCGGCGATGAGCCGCTCGAGGTATTTCACGTCGTGCTTGGCGCCGATCCGGGAGAGGTCGGGGCCGTCCGTGCCCCCTTCGCCATCGATGACATGACAGCCGACGCAATATCGCGCGTACACGGTGGCGGCAGCCTCCGTCTGCGCCGCAAACCCGGGGTACGACTGCCGCGACAGCCGGCGCACGTATGCGACGATCGCGGCCACCTCGCGCTCACCGGGGGCCGAGGGCGGCTCGCGAAGCCCGGGGGCAATCATCTCGGGATCCTCGACATGCCCGGTCAGCCATTCGGGTCCACGGCTGGACGATGCCTCCAGCGGGTCGGCAATTCCCTCGGCGGAATGACATCTTGCACAGCCGGCGGATTGCGCCAGCATGCGTCCGCCGATCTCACGCAACGTCCAGACCTGCGGCGATGCCGTGGCCTGCGGGCGGTCGCGCCAGCCGAGCGCAGTCAGTGCCACGACCGCCCCGAGGCCGAGCGTGAATCCACCGATCACGAGCGGGCGCCGCCGCGGCTCGCGCGACGGGCTGCGATCGAGCCAGGGCAGCAGGACGAGCAGCCCGGCCACGAGTCCCGGTAACACGATGGCCCCGACCACTTCCCAGCGACCCGGAAAGTACTTCAGCAGCTGAAAGAGCCCGAGGAAATACCATTCGGGACGCGGAATGTACGACGAGTCGCTCGGGTCGGCCGGGCCTTCGAGCGGAGGAGCGCCGTCCCAGGCGAACGCCGCCAGCGCGACGAGCACCGCGGCGATGACGGCCGTGTCACGCGCCGCCTGCCACGGATAGAACGGGGCCGGATCCCCCGGACGCGGCCGCACCGGACCGGAGATCCCGTGCCGCCGCATCAACACGAGGTGCAGCACCACCAGGCCTACGAGCGCCGCGGGCAGAAAGATCACGTGCAGCGCATACCAGCGCGTCAGCGTCAGCGCACCGATCGAGGCCCCGCCCTGCAGCAGACCGGCGACCAGATCGCCGCCGACCGGCGTCAGACGCGAGATATTGATCGTCACGACCGTTGCCCAGTAGGCCCGCTGATCCCAGGGCAGCAGGTACCCCGTGAGCGAGAAGGCGAGGATGAGGCCGAACAGCAGGAGGCCCGAAAGCCAGGTCGCTTCGCGCGGCGGCTTGTAGGAGCCGAACGCCACGACGCGCACCATGTGGAGCACGACGACGACGACGAGAAAGCTCGCGCCGTAGTGATGGAGCCCGCGAACCAGCCGGCCCGCAACGGTACTGATGATGAACCTGATGCTGTCGTAGGCGTGATCGGGAGTCGGCGCGTAGTAGAGCGTCAGGAACGCTCCGGTCAGAAGCTGCACCCCGAGAAGGGCCAGCAGCACGCTCCCGAGCGTGAAGAACCATCCGGTCCCGGGGGGAATCGGCTCGTCGAGCAGGGCGTGCCGGGCGCCTCTGAAGCCGGTCCGGGACTGCAGCCAGTCGAACACCCGTTTCACAGGCGCACCGCGACGACGACGCCGGCCGCATCGAGGCGTGCCTCGACGCGGTCGAGCGGCCGCGGGGGCGGCCCTTCGACGACGTTCCCCTGCGCATCGAACACGCCGCCGTGGCACGGGCAGCGGAACTTCGATCCCTTCGCATCCCACCGCACCTGGCAACCCAGATGTGTGCACGTCGCCGAGAGTGCGTGGACCGTCCGCTTACCGTCCCAGACCAGGAACACGGTCTCGCGTGCGCGCTCACGGTACCAGCCGTCCTGACGGGAGACGGCCAGCACGCGAGCCACCGGCACATTGGGTGTGAGGTCGGTGAGCAGCCCTGCGCGCACCCACCGGCCCTCGGGCGCCTTCGATGGCCGCAGCGCAAACGCGCCGAGAATTACGGAAAGGCCGCCGCCGATCAGCGCGACCACGGAGTTGACGAACAGCACGAGAGCGCGCCGGCGGTGCATCCCAAACCCTTCTGCGAACCCGGGGCCAATCGTCCCGGCACATGGAAACGGCGGCCCAGTCTGATGACTGGCCGCCGTGCCCCCGGCCGGACGGTTCCGGGATTCGTAAGTGTTTTCGGATGTTACCTGTTCTGCGGCTGCTTTTCGAGGTAGGCGCGGGCCTTCGGCGTCCCGAGCAGCCGCAGGCGCGTCAGGGCTTCCGCGCGGATCGCCGTGTCACGCTCCCGCTCGGCTATGTGAATGAGCTCGTCTTCGCCGCGCGCGTTGAACAGCCCGACGATGATGGGCCGCTTCAGATCGACAGATGCCCTGGTGTACAGGCGCGCCAGCAGGTCGCGCGCACCGGCCTGTCCGAGCCGCCCGATCGCGGTCGCCTGGAGCCGGTGGTCCTTTTCCGTCTCGGCAATCCGCATCAGCGCCACGGTGGCGGAGCGCTCGCCGAGCGAGTTCACCACCTGGTGTTTCACCCGCGGGTTGCCGATCACGTATACCTGGAGCAGCTCCTCAGCCGCCTTCGGACCACCGAACCGCCCCAGCTCGCGAACCGCGGCTATCTGCACCATCTCCGTCCCGCGTTTCGCCACCTCCAGGACCGTGGACCGCGCCTCGGGGCGGCCGGACTGCGCCAGGATGAACACGGCACGGCTCGCTTCGGTCGCGTCCGGGCTCTCGAGCGCGATCTCCTTGAGGATCGGGATCACGCGCACCGCGTCGGTCTGCATCAAACTGCCGAGGGCCTGGATCCGCATGTTCGTGTCGGGTTCCCATCCTTCCGGGAACCAGATGGTCGAGGGCATCGGGACGGGAATGCCG
>DATFFM010000050.1:0-6173 GCA_035250005.1 Vicinamibacterales bacterium
ATGCGCACTGGGCGATGCACCGGAAGCTTTCGGAGGCTGGAACGTAGACCACCCGCCAGAGCTGTGCCCCGAGCGGCAAGAGGGCGTCGTCGTTCGCGTGTGGCAAGCCGATACCGGCTGGAGAGACGTCCGGGTTACTCCGCTGTTCCTGCCGAACCGGTCCGAATGAGCCCCTGCGGGCCAAAACGAGCGACCGCCTCACGTCTTAGGATCGCCCATGCTTTGGGCCGAGTCTCGCGCCCTCGTGAGCGTCGGGCCCGTTTCGGTACGTCCAACGCGTCGTGCATGCGGGACATCGCCCGCCAATCCGGCTCCGGCGCTCCCTTGCCCGTTGCAAGTGTCGCGACACACTCCTTCAACGCACTGAGTACCACGGTCACCACGATCCGCAGCCACGTGCCGATCGCGAGAGCTGCCCACGGGTGTTCAACGACTGTCTCGACCCGGATGCTGTCGTGGAGGAACTCCGGCGCGAAATCGGCGCCGTTTGGCCACACCAAGGTGTGGAACTCTGGATGGATCGTGAAACCCCTGAAGGACCGCGGCTCCGTCAGCGGAGCCATGATCTGCCCGCGCAGCGGCTGACGAGATGGTCGCCGCCTGGTAAACCGGCAGCGATTGAAGCGCGAGCGGAGCGGCCTAGCGAAGAAGATCGATCATCCGGCTGAACTTGATCGTGAGGCTGCGGCCGGTGAGGAGTGCCGGCGAGCGAAGGTCCTCGCCGGTGGGCTGCGTGTCGTTGTAGACGATGAACAGCCCGGTGTTCGCCTGCTGCAGCCAGCCGAAGCGCACGTTGGCCGACCACAAGTTCGCCTGGTCGTTGTACTGCACGAGCCCTTGGAGGAACGTCCGGGGCGTGAACGAGTATGACAGTCGTGCCCGCGCGAGGTTGCTGGTGAAGCTGCCGTTTGGCAGGTCGATGTCGTTCCGCGCCCACTGCAGCTCGAGGTTGAATGCCTCGCTGAAGCGGAACGTGGCGCCGGGCGTCAGCGCGATACGGTCGCCGCCGAAGAAGCCGCCGACTGTTGCGCGAATCCTGAACACATACCGGGCGCCGCCGTTCGTCATCCCGACGAGCTGGACCTCCTGATGGTCGTACGTGCCGGGCGGCACCAGCACGCCGCCGAGCCTGAACGGGACGGAGACGCCTTCACGTGTGAGGTTCATCCCGGTATGCACCTCGTGGCCGCTCCTGAATTCCCAGTGATTATCGACGTGAAGCTGCCCGGTCTCCTGGAAGCCGTCAGGGTTCCAGTAGCCCCGGTAGGAGACGTGCGGCCGCAGCTCCTGGAGGCGTAAGAAGTTCTGCGGACGATACCGGTGGAAGACGAGGAATTCCGGCTTCCGGAAACCGCCGCTCCGGCTGAGGAACCCCACCTCCGGGCGAAAGTTCCTGCCGACGTCCGTGAACCCGGCGCTCAGCTCCCAGCGCTGCGTGTCGCGCCGCGCGAGCACCTGGTAGGCATGCTCGTCACCCCTGAGGCCCGGGGATGTCGTCATCGCGGCAAAGCCGGAAACCATGCCTGTGCGGCCGATGCCGATCCGCGCGTCGGCCGCGAAGCTGCGGTTGTACGCCGTTCCGGCGAACACGTGGCCCGTGGCCTCGCGGTTCACCGCGATGATGCCGAGGCTCGAGCGGTTCGGCAGATCCTGGCGCAGCCGCGCCACACTGAAGTTCTGCCCCGGCGCGACCTCGTCCAGGCGGTCGGTCTGCATGCTGAGCAGGCCCACCTGCAGACCGCGGCCGATGTTGCCCGAAAGCCGCGCGCCGCCGATGATGGGGATGGCTTCGCCTCCGGGCGAGATACCGATGCGCCGCGTGAAGAACACCTCCGCCTCACTCGGGGACCCCACCGCGAACAGCCCGGCATTCTCGAGAAAAAATGGGCGCTTCTCGGGAAAGAACAGATTGAACCGATCGAGGTTGACCTGCTGCTCGTCGACTTCCACCTGTGCGAAGTCGGTGTTGTAGGTCGCGTCGAGCGTGAGGCTCGGCGTCAGGCTGTACTTCACATCGATACCGGGCTCGCCGCGCAGCCGCGCGTTCGGGCGGCTCGAATCGTCGATCGCCTGCCCGAGTGCGTAGGGGGTGATCTTCAGATTCCGCTGTGGCGGCACCTCGAGCTCCAGCAGCGACCCGGCGAGAGACAGCCGGGCAATGTCGAACTGGCGCGGCAGCGGGGCCCAGTACGCCGTCTCGTTGTGACGACGGATGCGCCGTTCGAAATTGAGCCCCCACGTCTGTACGTCGCGATCGGGGTAGCGAAGCGTGCGAAAGGGGATCTCGAACTCGGCGCTCCAGCCCTGGGCATGCACACGTGTCTGCACGCGCCACGAGCCGTCCCAGTTCAGATTGAACCCGCCGCCGGATCCGCTCTGTTGCCCCGCGAATCCGCCGCCCCCCTGGCCTTCGTTCACGACCTGGGCGTCGTATTCGAGCCCGGCGGGGTTGGTGCCGAACACGAACCCCGTCTGGCCGTCGCGATAGGTGTCGAGGATGAAGCGAAAGCTGTCGGTGTCGTCGAGCGACGAATCACGCCGCGCGTCGGACACGACGATCCCGGAGGGGTCGCGGTCGAAGCAGATGACGCCCACATAGAGCGCGGTGCGTGTATAGACGATGCGGATTTCAGTGCGCTCGCTGGCCGGATCTCCCTCGCGCGGATTCTTCTGCACGAGCCCGCCTGGCGCGGGTGTGACGTTGCGCCAGGCTTCGTCGTTCAGGATATCGCCGTCCAGCACTGGCGGTGCGCCTGCCTTCACGGCGCTGGCGGCCGGCCGCTCAACCGACGCAAGCGAGGGCTGTGCCGAACAGGGGAGAGCCGTGGCGACGAGGAACAGCAGACAGGCAGCCGTGACGACAGGGGAGCGTGGAGGCATCAGACCACTACGCGACGAGGGTGTAGAAGCGAGCTGGCGATGCTCGCGTGAGAGAAGGTGCTTCCTCAGTTGAGGGGAAAACTCTAACACAGGCGTCGCTCATGGCTGATCCGATCGTCGCTGGCGAAAGCGGCAAAACGCCAGGACGCGATATAAGTACCGACCATGATCTTTCGTATTCTCTCCTCGTCGTTCACCCTCGCCTCGCTCGCCGCGCTCAGCGCCACTCCGGCACCGGCCCAGGCGCCACCACAGGATGCGGCCTCGCTCGCACAGGGCCTCACGCTGCGATCGATCGGCCCCGCCTTGATGAGCGGTCGCATCTCCGACGTGGAAGTGCACCCGACGGACCGGAGCACGTGGTACGTCGCGGCAGGATCCGGCGGCGTGTGGAAGACGACGAACGCCGGCACGACGTTCACGCCGGTCTTCGACGACCAGGCGTCCTATTCAATCGGGGAAATCGCGATCGATCCGACGAGACCCGAAACCGTATGGGTCGGCACCGGCGAGAACGTCAGCGGACGGCATGTGGGCTGGGGCGACGGCGTCTACCGGAGCCGCGACGCGGGACGCACGTGGCAGCGCATGGGGCTGCAGAAGTCGGAACACATCGGCCGCATCCTCGTCGATCCGCGCAACAGTGACGTCGTGCTGGTGGCTGCCGAGGGGCCGCTCTGGGCCGCGGGCGGCGAGCGCGGCGTGTATCGCACGACCGACGGCGGCGCCACCTGGACGCCAGCGCTGCAGATCGACGAGCACACCGGCGTCACCGACCTGGAATTCGATCCCTCAAACCCGGACATCGTTTACGCCGCCGGCTATCAGCGGCGCCGCCACGCCTGGGGCTTCCTCGCCGGCGGCCCGGCGTCCGGCATCTGGAAGTCCACCGACAACGGCACGACGTGGCGCAAGGTGACGAACGGTTTACCAGAAGGCGACATGGGGAAGATCGGTCTCGCGGTGACGCCTGCGGATCCTGCGGTCGTCTACGCGACGATCGAGGCAAATGGCGAAGAACGCGGCTTCTATCGCTCGCGCGACAAGGGTGAGAGCTGGGAGAAGCGCAACTCCTACATCTCGGGCGGCACAGGGCCTCATTACTACCAGGAGATCGAGGCGTCACCGACGGATCCCGAGGTCGTCTACCAGATGGATGTCTTTCTCCAGGTCACGCGGGACGGCGGCAAGACGTTCAGCATGCTCGAGACGGCGCACGACAAGCACAGCGACAACCACGCGCTGTGGATCGATCCGTCGAACGGCCGTCACCTGATCGTCGGCACCGACGCCGGTGTCTACGAGAGCTTCGACGAAGGCACCCGCTGGCGGCATTTCCCGAACCTGCCGGTCTCGCAGTTCTACAAGGTTGCGCTCAACAACCGCGCTCCCTTCTACGACATCCTTGGCGGCGCGCAGGATCTCGGCACATTGTACGGCCCGTCGAGAACGATGAACCGGGATGGCGTGCGGAACCAGGACTGGTACGTGCCGATGGGAGCCGACGGCTACGGCGTCGCGTTCGATCCGCGTGATCCCGACTTCATGTACTTGATGTGGCAGGAGGGGAATCTCTATCGAAAGGACCGCCGCAACGAAGAGGCGATCAGCATCAAGCCGCAACCAGCGCCCAACGATCCGCCGGAGCGCTGGAACTGGGACTCGCCGATCCTGGTGAGCTCTCACGATCCTGACCGGATCTACTTCGGCTCGCAACGCCTGTGGCGCAGCGACGACCGCGGCAACAGCTGGACGCCGGTCAGCGGCGATCTCACGCTCGGCCAGAACCGCTACACCCAGAAGTTCATGGGACGCGTCTGGAGCGTGGACGCGCTGCACGACACCGGCGCGATGTCGAAGTACGCGACGACGACCGCCATTGCCGAATCGCCACGCCAGGCGGGCACGCTCGTCGTCGGAACAGACGACGGGCTCGTGCAGGTGTCGGTGACTGGCGGAACGAACTGGACGCGCGCCGCCGCACTGCCGGGGCTTCCGCCGCTGTCGTTCGTGAACGACGTCGAAGCGTCGCTGCACGACGAGCGCACCATCTTCGCGGTCGCCGATGCGCACAAGATCGGCGACTTCTCCCCGTACGTCTACGTCAGCACGGATCTGGGCCGATCCTGGCGGTCGATCGCGGGTGACCTGCCGAAGGGCACGATCGCGTGGTCGATCCAGCAGGATCACGTCCGTCCGGAACTGCTCTTCCTCGGCACCGAGTTCGGTCTCTACTGGACGCCGAACGGCGGACGCAACTGGCACGAACTCGCGGGCGGCGTTCCGACGATCTCGTTCCGCGACATCAAGATCCATCGGCGTGACAACGATCTCGTCGGTGCAACGTTCGGCCGCGGTTTCTACGTGCTCGACGATTACGCGCCGCTACGCCAGATCGCAGCCGAGACATCGGTTGCTGACGGCACCCTCTTTCCTGTGAGAGATGTGTGGTGGTATGTGCCGTACCAGGTCGCTCAGGCCCCCGGACGTCCGGAGCTGGGCAGCGACGACTTCACCGCCGACAACCCTGCGTTCGGCGCGCTCATCACGTACCACCTGAAGGACGCACCGACGACGGCGAGGGAGGCGAGACGCGCGGAGGAGAAGAAGTTGCGGGACAAGGGAAGCGACGTGCCGTTCCCCGGCTTCGATCGGCTCTTCGCCGAGTCGCTCGACGCGGACCCGAAGGTGCTCGTCGTCATTTCCGATGCGAGCGGCCGCGCGATCCGCCGCATCGACGTAAACGCGAAGGCGGGGCTGCACCGCGTGAACTGGGACCTTCGAGGCCCGAGTCCGGAGCCGATCGACCTGAGCCCGCCGGGATTCCAGCCGCCGTGGGGCGACTCGCCGAAAGGTCCGCTGGTCGCGCCAGGACGCTATACGGCGACCCTCGTCGTAACGTCCGCGTCCGGTGTGCGGACCCTCGGCGCTCCGCAATCCTTCGAAGTGAAGCCCGTCGACAACGTTCCGGCAGGAACCGACTTCACCGAAGTGACGGCCTTTCAGGAACAGGTCTCTGATCTCCGTCGCCGCACGGCCGCGGCCGGAGAGCAGATCAACGACCTGCGCGACGAGCTGCGGCACATGCGGGCGGCGCTGATCGCCGCGCCCAGGGCCGACATCGCGCTGCTCGCACGGGTCGACGCGGCGAACGCGACGCTCGCCGGGCTCACACAGCGGTTGTATGGCGATCCCGCGCGTCAGCGGCTCAACGAATCCGACGCGCCGTCGATTGCCGGGCGCGGGTCGTCTGCCATGAGCTCGTGGGAGACACGTCAGCCGCCCACGGCGAC
>DATFFM010000051.1:0-26673 GCA_035250005.1 Vicinamibacterales bacterium
AGTGTGCGCGCGGCATAGCGAACATCCTGCGCAAGCCGCTCGAGCCCACCGAAGCTGAATTCTTCTCGAACATCCTCTTTGACGTTGGTCACGTTCCCGAACTGCCGGCGGGCCGCCGTGCGCGCAGCCTCCGCCGACAGCCCTTCAGCGCGGGAGTGCTCTTCGAGCGCCTGCAGATGCGCCGACAGCTCCTCCCGGAGGATGGCGTCGTCATCCCGACGACGCCTCAACACGCGCCAGAGCCGAAGGAGGCTCATCGGACCATCCGCATGACGCGTGCTATCCCGGCGGCCAGCTCCTGCCAGTGGTCGTGCTCGTCCGCCAGGCGGCGTCGGCCCGCTTTCGTGAGTTGGTAGTACCGTGCCTTGCGATTGTTTTCGGACGTGCCCCATTCGGCCTTGACGAGCCCGTCAAGTTCCAAGCGACGGAGAGCCGGGTACAGCGAGCCCTCTTCGACCCGCAGAACGTCTCCTGATACTTGCCGGATTCGTTGCGCGATGCCCCAGCCATGCATCGCCTTGAGGGACAGAACTTTGAGCACGAGCATGTCGAGGGTGCCCTGCACGAGCTCGCCGGGGCCTGGCGTCTGCTTCTTGCGTCCCATAGATGTTTGATAGGAAACTGCGTTTCCTATCAAATGTCAAGGGGAGAACGATGGAACGCGGAGAACAATCGGCGAGGCGAACAGTGCCGTGCTGCTGCCCGTGGCTGTCAGCGCAGGAGATCGGCGCCAAAGGTCTGAGCGACCGCAGCCGCCGGCCGCGTCGGCACGCCAATCAGCTACCCCTGCTGGTCGAGAAAGCACCAAAGCCGGAAGGTCAACGTCAGCCAGGTTTTTGCCGGGCAAAAGGTGGGGGTGAAACAGGTGGACGAGCACGTCTGGCTCGTCACCTGCATGCAGTACGATTTGGGCTACTTTGACGATGAGACCTGCAGACTCGAACCGATCGACAATCCGTTCGGTCCGAGTCTGTTACCCATGTCTCCGGAATAGGGTGTTACCCATGTCTCCAGAATAAACCTTACGGGGCTGGCTCGCCGCACTGGACGATTCCCGCAACTGGTTGATCCGAGAAGCAGCGTAAATGGCCTGTTCGCAGCTTCACTCTGTGCTCCCCATGGCGCGGAAAATCCTCCAGCTGCCGTCCGGAAGCTTCTTGAACACCGCCAGCACAGTGCCGCGAACCTGCTTCGTCTCGCCACCCTGTAATTCGACATACGAGGCGGTGAAGGTGCGCCACTCGATGGCCCAGCCACCATCTAGAAACGTAAAGTCCTTGGTTTCCGGAACGTAGCTCAGCACCTTGATACGCTGTTGTGCTGTCTGGCGTTCGTTGCTCGCTCCGATAGCCTGCCTTCCGACTTCCACTGCCTGGCCAACGCCGATACGAACCGCGTCATCGGTCCACAGCTCCGTCAGCGCCACAGGATCTCGCGCCAACGTCGCGGCGATGTCCTGCTGACGGAGCTTCTCGATAGCTGCCCGGTCAGCCTCGCGCCCCTTGTCACTCCCGGCCGAGTTAACAGATGCCTGCCCCAGCTGCGTCGCCAGGCCGGCGAGTGCGCAGAGAACGACAACAATTGAAGGTAATGTCATACATCCCCCACGCACTCACACCGGTTGACTGCACGTCAGCCGCCGGATTGCGCCGATCGCGGGACTCCTGATACCAACGCTCGTTTCAAAGAGGTGGCGACGTTAGCAGTTGCGCTGCCGCGGCGTCCCGAAGGTTTTGCTGCGATTCGCCGAAATCGGCCACTCAGTGCTGCTGGTCTTCCTCCGCTTTGACCTTCACCGTCGTCCGCATCCACGGGTGGATGCAGCACTGAAAGTTATACGTACCAGGCTGAAGGCCCTCGACCCTTGATTCGGCTCCGGGCGCGAGCGAGGTCGCGAGGGCCGTCGGGCTGGGACTGAGCGTGCCGTCGGCGTTGACAATCGCGCACTCTGGCGCAGGCACGGCGCCCGAAGGGTTGAGGCCTGCAATAAAGCCACCGCCGAATCTCGCGACCGCGGTAAAGGTGTGCCCCCGACCGCCGGTGTTTTTGGCGCGGATGTCCGACTGGAATTGCTCGCCCACATATGGCGGGACGATACGCCACGATGGATGGCCCGGGTAGCGGTTCGCATTGGCCGCGGCGAACTCGGCGCGTGTCACGTCACCGCTCTCGCGCAGGCACCCGTTAACCCCCCAATCAGCGTCAGGAGCACAGTCGTCAGTGATCTCGAATTTCCTTCCGGATTCCGCCGATGCCGCGACCGTCACGACGACCAGCATGATGCCCAGGGCCCAGCGAGTGAGAATGCGCATAGATGCTCCCTCCTGAGAGTTTGTGGAACCCGCGCTGGCTCTGGCCGCGGATGGTGATGCCCCATGCCTTCTCGCGAGTTCGAGGCGGATTATTCCTGCGCAGAAGAAAAGATGTAACTACCTTCGTGGGTAGGGTGACTGACAACGAGCCCGGACTAAACAAGCCGCTCGCGCAAGGCCTTGGCGACCGCTTCGGTCTTCGAATGGACCTGCAATTTCTCGTAAATGTGCTTCAGGTGAAAAGAGACCGTGTTCACGCTGATGCCCATCTCGTGCGCGGCGGTCTTCCTGTGATGGCCGTTCGTCAGCAGCCGGAGCAGCTCGTTCTCCTGGGCCGTGAGGTGATACGTCGCCTCCCTGGCGGGGCGGAACTCGCGGAACAGACGGACGACGCGTCGTGCGACTTCGGGCGACATCGGAGCGCCACCCGCGGCGACGTCCTGCAAGGATTCCAGAAGGCGTGCAGGCGGGGTGTTCTTCAACAGGTATCCGGACGCGCCGGCGCAGAGCGCGTTGAAGACCTTGTCGTCGCTGTCGTAGACCGTGAGCGCGAGAATCGGCAGATCGGCGTACTGCTGGCGCAACGCCGCAATGCCGTCGATCCCCGACATCCCCGGCAGCCCGATGTCGGTCAGGATGACGTCCGGTCGATCGTCGCCCGCACCGGCCACTGCGCGCAGCGCCTCTTCCATCGTCCGATAGCTCCGCGTGCAGCGGAATCCCGGCGTGCCGTGGATCAGGACCGCGAGACCTTCCCGCACGTCTCGCTGGTCCTCGATGATCATCACGTTCAAAACCGAATCCGGTCGAGCGCCGCCCGATCTCCAAGGAACAGTAGCCATTCGTGGTTCACACGCTACGCGCAACACGTCAGACGTGTCACCTACTCAATGAGGTAGGGGCTCGGCATTCTTCCCCTACTACATGCGATGGTACGGAATTTCGAGCTCCACCGTTGTCCCCGTTCCGGGCCGGGAGTTGATGTCGACCCGCGCGCCCAGGCGTTTCGCACGGCTGCGCATGCTCGCCAGTCCATTGCCCTGATCCGCGGACGCGGTATCGAATCCCGCGCCATCGTCCACGACCGAGAGGATCAGCCTCCTCGCATCGTATTGAAGGGTGATGTGCACGCGCGAACAGCTGGAGTGACGAGCGGCGTTGTTGACCGCTTCCTTGAAAATGCGGTAGACGTCGCGCCGCGTGTCCACGCTCAGCCGGACGTGCCGATCGACCTGCGGCCCCGTGAACGTCAGCTCGGTATCGCCGGCGGCAAAGACTTCCTCGGCGTGCTCGCGCATCCGGCTGGTCAGATCGGACAGCCCGCTGCGCCCCGGGCCGATCGCCCAGACGATGTCGCTCATCGCGGTCACCGATTCGCGAGCGACCGTCGCAATCGACGCGAGATGATCGTCCGCGCCGGGCCCTTTCCGGCGCACCACTTCGCTGAGGACCGCGATGCGGGTCAGGTTTGCGCCGATGTCATCGTGCAGGTCGGTTGCGATTCGTGTCCGTACCGCCAGGACCTCGAGAAGCCGCGACACGCGGGAACGGTAGAAGCCGTACGCCAGCGCCGATATCAGCAGGACGGCGGCGGTTCTGAACCACCAGCGGTCCCAGATCGGCGGCAGGATCGTGAAAGAGACAGCCGCAGTGGTGCCGGCACTGCCGTCGGCGTTGAGCGCCCGTGCCAGGAACCGGTAACGTCCGGGCGCCAGATTTGCGTATGCCACTCTCCGTTGTTCGGAGGGGCTGCTCCACTCCGCGTCACCGCCTTCCAGCTTGATCTGGTAGCGGAGCCCGTCACCTGGACCGAACCCCGGCGCGGCAAAGTCGATTTCCAGTGAATTGCGGTTCCATGGGAGCTCGAAGTACTCCAGCTCCGCCTGTCCGAGCGCCGACATGTGCCGTGGCTGACCGGCGACGCGGACGGCGCCGATGACGACTCCAGGCGGACTCGAGGGGAGATCGTTCGCGGGAACGATTCGGATCACACCGGCGCTATGGCTGAGCCACAGCACTCCCGCACGATCCCGAACCGCCGCACCGATTTCCCCAATCGGCAGACTCTCACCCTTGCGGTACGTTCTGATTCGCCCGGTCGCCGGGTCCAGCCGATCGAGTCCCCGCCCCGTGGCGGCGTAGATGTGTCCGGAGGCATCCTCGACGACCGCTGTCACTTCGTTGCTCGACAGGCCCTGCGCGGTCGTGTACAGAACGATCTCGGGGCGCTCGTCGGAAGGACGGTCGATCCGTATCAGACCACCGCGATAGCCCGCTCCCCACACACGGCCGCGCGCGTCGGTGATCAGATTGCGAATGGCGCCCGCCGGGACGCCGTCCGCGGGCCCGAACCGCTCGAATCTGTCGCTGCGGTGGCGGACGAGTCCGCCATCGCCGTTGAATCCAATCCAGACATTGCCGTGTCGGTCTTGTCCGAAGGAGGCGACGTAGAACCGTTCGAAGGACGGGAGGCCGTCCTGTTCGCTGTAGTGATGAAACGCGCGATTCCTGCGCTCCCATCGCGAGAGGCCATTGCCGCGCCCTTCCCCAACCGTTCCAATCCAGACGTCACCGCGCGAGTCCTCGAAAAGGCGAATCACGACATCGGCCGCAAGGCCATCACGCTTCGTGTAGCGCGCGACCGGTCTCGCGCGAGCGAGCTGCTCGAGACGGCTGACGCCGTGATAGCGGAGCACGCCACTGCGCGTGCCGATCCACCAGTCGCCGCGGCTGTCGACCAGCGCCATCTGATTCCACCCCCAACCCGGAATCGCGGATGGCAGCGGTGCCAGGATCGGCCGCTGGTCGGCGCAGCGGAAGAACCGCCAATTTCCCCTCATTTCCATGCCGAGCACGCCGTCGCCGGGAGTTTCGAACAGCGTGCCTGTGGTGCCAATGCCGTCGGCTTCGCCGTAGGCGGCGAATCTCGTCGCTGGAATCTTGGCGGCCCCCTCGACGGTCCCGGCCCAGAGATTTCCCATGCGATCTTCGGTAATGGCCTGCGCTGCCGGGAATGTCAGACCGAGCGCCCGGCCGAACGAGCGGAAGCGATAGCCGCTCGGTTCCGTCGCTGTGACAATCTCCGCCAGGCCGAGTGCGGTGGCCGCCCAGAGTGTGCCGTCCCGCGCCTCGAACAGCTGGTTGATCCAATTGGCGGTCAGCCCGTTCCGCGTCGTGTATGTGGCGGCAACGGACGCCCGCTGCGCGGTTCGATCCGCAGTCAACACTGCCAGCCCGCTCGACCGGGTACCAATCCAGATGCGTCCCTGCCGATCCGCGAGGATCGCATTCACGTCGTTCGCGGGTACGCCGTCGCGGATCGTGTACTGCTCGAGTCGTCCATCCGGGAAGCGGCGGAAGACACCGATGTCAGTGCCGATCCAGAGCGCGCCGGCGCCGTCCTCGGCCAGGGAGTTGATCTGGCTACGGATGTCGATCGGCGCGAACGTGATCGGAGCCGTCACGGGGTGCTTCAACCGGTACAGTCCGAGTGCCGTGCCGACCCAGACGGTCCCGGTTCGGTCCTGCAGGAGCCTCCATACATCCTGCGTCCACGGATCGGCGCCGGGAAGGAACGTGGTGAACATCGGCCGGCCGCCCTGCGGTGGCCGACGACTGCCGAATGGATCGAACCGCACCAGCCCCCTGTTTGTCGCTATCCAGTAGAGACCCTCGTTGGTCTCCAGGAGATCGTTGATGACGGCGCCTGGCAACCCATCGTCCATGCCATAGGTGGTGAAGGTGTATCCGTCGAATCGGGATAATCCCTCCCGGGTACAGAACCAGAGATACCCGCGTGAGTCGCGGACGATGCGATTGACGATGTTGTTGGCGAGCCCGTCGGCGGTCGTGAAGGTCTTCGTCGACAAACGCTGGGCGTGACCGAGCGCGGGAGGAATCAGCAAAAGGATCAGCGCCAGCTGGACGATCCGGGGGCGCGTCACAATGGGCGGATTGTACACGTGGATGCCGCGCGCTTCGAGCGTGAGGCGCGGATGCGTCATTCGCACCGCATCCCTTCGACGAGGCTGCGTGCAACGGAGCGGCGTGACGCGCACGACCTGCAACTTGCGGGATGCTCGACATCAGACATGACGGACAAGCGTGATTCCTGCGTTCGAAATCGACGATTGGCCGGAACCAGCCCGGGAGCGGCTGGGGAGCGTCAGGCGTTCGACGCTCTCCCGCGTTCAGCGCGGCGGGCTGGACGCCCGATCTTCCCGGCCGTGTCCGGGCGCCAACGCTCGTGATATGTACCGCGCTCGACACTCAGGCGCCGGCGCAGGCCCCCGCGCTCTCCATGACGCACTCGCGCGACCTCCGAGAAATGCGAATGGATGAGATTGGCTCCTCGTTCTGGACGATTTCCGCAACTGGTTAATTCGAGAAGCGGCGTGAATTGTGACTGTTTCGCTACTATTTCGCCGAGTTTGACTTGATTTGCATCGTCGGCACGTAAGGCCCTAACCCGCCATCGCTTCAGACCGCCGCCGAGTCGCCGGTCGTCCAAGCCGGCCGCAGCAGGTCGCTGGCCGGCTTTGCGACGAGCCAATCGCCTTGAATGGGCCGTGCGCAGGTCGAAGAGCTTTTCCTCGCCGTACTTTCGCCCACGCCTCGACATTGGCGACGCGCCGCACCGTAACCCGATAATTTGGTCAGAGTGCCGCCCGAGGCCTTGAGGGGCTGCATCAGCGACGCGTGGAGATCGGTGAGCACCCGCTCTTCCACCAAGATCGCGCCGAACACGCGGGTGTACGACTGCATGCGTTCGGCTACGAATCCGCGTCCACGAGTTCGGATGGGTTGTGCCCTCCACGCTTTGATGTTCGTCTCAGTTTTCTGTCACCTTCGCGCTGACGGCGCCGTCAAAATTCAGGCGAGTGTCACAGTTTATTACGCTGAAAATCCAAAACCTCCATGGGAAGGTAATCCGTCGTTTCGACGATGCGTCCCTTGAATGCGGCCCGCGAGTCGGTCCAATGTCCGGCGTCCACATGCGCGACCGGCTCATAGGGATCCCTGTCCGCCTGCGCCTGAGAACCAGTAGTCACGTAAAGCGATGTGCCACCCTCCATGCGATCGAAGACGGACTCATGAATGCGGTGCGTGCTCAGCACGGTGCGCCGCTCGCGGTCGCCCTTGATGACACTGCCCAACACGCTCAGATACCTGAGGAATTCTCGATAGGAATCGGTCATCTGTGTGAACACGTTCTCGTAGTACCAGTGAGGAATGTACTGATTTCCAGCCGGCAGTTCGTTGGCAACCGCCTTCGCGACCATCCACGACAGCGCAATGTTCGACAGCTGTGCGTTCGTGTATCCGCCGCCTATGTTCGAATGCACGCCCGAGAACCAGACTTCTTCTACCTTCTGCGAACCGCCCCCGTGCCTCCAGAATGTAGGAGTAAAGTCACGTCGTTGCTCGTCGAGCGCCAAGGCGTGGGCCACGAACTTCACATTTGGCGGATTCACCTCGTGATCGCTGATGTTCTCTGGCTTACGCAGCGACCCTACGGTATCCCACAGGCCGAGAAAACAAACCGGAACCGATGTCGGAGAGCTTGTCGAGGAAGATTGGTATTGAGCCGTCAGTGTCGCATCGTCCAGTCGCCCTAATGCGGCTGACAGACCCATGCGGTCGAGCATCCCTGCCAGACTTCTCACGGCAAAGGCACCGCGACTGAATCCAAAGCCAAAAATCTTATCGCCAGGCTTGTAGCGCTCTGCCAGAAACCGGTAGGCCACCAGAATCCTGTCCATGGTGCCGTATCCGATGGCGCCGGCCACGTAGTTCACAAGGTTGAACGAGGACGTGCCGATGCCCTTTACGTAAAGTACCTCTCCTTGAGTCTGGGTCTGTGTCGTGGCCGGCAACGAAGCCCGAAGGGTGATGCCTTCTGCGGAAATGGTTGGGTTGTCCGCCAGGAATCTGAATATCCGATAGACATTTGTCTCGCGGGAGATCTCGCTGCCGTCGAGCGGATCCCCATTGCTCTCCTCGGGACGGTTCCAGGTCCCGTCTATGCAGACGACGTATGTGGCCATGTGATCCTCGTGAAGACAATACACCCAGCGGTTCACCTCCTGCGTGGCCCATTCTACCCACTGACTGCTAGTCTGCTTCACTCGGTTCGAAGGGAACCGAGATCTGACTAATTCACCCCTTCACGTTAGAACTAGATGCGGGCGACGAAGACCGGCGACCCGATCAACACATTTATCGCCGAATCGACTTGTGGCGGGTACAGTCGGGAGGACAACTCTCGACGTGCAAGCACTTCACACTCAGCCTCGTTACCCATTCAGAACGGTCGGTTCCGGTTCACTCCCGCGACGTAAAAAGCGGCATTGCCTGACTTCCCCTGTGGCCTGTCTTCGGCCTCGGAAATTAGGGCCACGACATCCGCCTCCAGGACAACGGGCTGAGCACCGCTGTTTGGTTTCGGCATTCGTCCTCGATGCCCTCGCACATGCTCGATGGACCCACCCAGAGCGACGATCGTTTGATCCGTTGCCCCGAGGAGAAAGGACACCGATGGATCGGACCGCGTGAAGATGCCGTAGTTGAAGGAAAGGTAACCGTGGAAACTCTTTGGGTTTGTCGATCGTGCCGACTTCCTCCCTTCTCTTGGAGATCCTCCATGCTCTGATCATCGTGGGGAGGAGAAACCGCTCCTCTGAATTGGATTCTCGCGTGCCCCCGACACCCGTGCCTAATACCTTTGCATCCAGGCTTTTTGATGTTACGCCACCACCTATGCGTATGAGCTGCGACGAAGGATCCGGTGTGGTCGAAGCACCAGCGCTGGCGGATCGGACGCGCGCGGCAGAATCCGTTCTGCGAACGCCAGGATGCCTTCCACGTCGAGTTCAGCCGGGCGCTCCGCGTGAGACTCGGCGCGCGCTGGCGACCACGGCTCGGGACAATCGGTTGCTGCTTGAGGATAGATGCTCCACGAACGCCGCTCGCACACGCGCACGCAGCCGCCGAGGCGATGTTCGACGTGCAATGCTGGTGGCCCTCTAGTCGCGCGTAATTGTCACCGTGCGAGTCGAAAGCTTCGGTCGTGTTTGCCCGTCGACAATTTCAGTGGTTTTGCCGTCCCACTCCAGCATCGTCATGTGCATCCGATCCTCGTTCCATTCGAGCCAGCCGATGGACGAGTCAAAGGTCAACGCGAGGTTGTTCGAAGTGTCGTTCAGCAACGCGAGATGCTGGACATAGGACATGGCCTGAGTTGCCACGGGGCGATCCAGTGCAAGCGGAGCCCCTGACTCCACGGCCTCCTGGATCTGCTCGACCGTCGATCCCCCGCCCAGTCGTCTCAGGGCTTCTTCGACCGTCGAAGGTTTTGGCTGCATGTAGACGGCATACTTCTGACCTCTGCTCAACTGACCTAGCACGAAGCGAAGGAGGAACTTTGCCTCGGCCGACGACACCCACGCATTCTTCGCGGCGCTGGATGTGAATTGAATCACGCGCGAGCACGGAGCCTGCGGGCGGTCGTCCGTGGCGCCCGGCGCGGCAAGCACTTCGCTCGCGCACGTCGAGTAGTGAACGTCTCCCGACAGAACGACAATGAAGCGACTCTCCCTCAGTGACGGTTTCAGAACGTCCAGAGACTGGTTCAGCTTTGCGCGTTCGTGCAGCACTGCACGGAATCCGTACAGGCCGAGCGAATTCACCAGCCATGACTCAGCATCCACCGACTCCTTGCCGATGAGTCCCGCGAGCCCCCGTTGAATCAGGTCGAGAGCCGCCAGACCGATGAAG
Source organism: Vicinamibacterales bacterium (assembly GCA_035250005.1). GTDB lineage: Bacteria > Acidobacteriota > Vicinamibacteria > Vicinamibacterales > 2-12-FULL-66-21 > JACDCA01. Next base: position 10,089 of record DATFFM010000051.1, read on the forward strand.
GGGACGGGAGAAACCACGACGACCGGGGACGGCAGCTTTTCGAGCTGTTTGGCAACCGTTGCAAGCGACGTTTTGTCGATGAATTGCGGCGCTGCGCCGGCGGCACGTCCCTCCACGACGCGGTGCGAGCGCGTGTCGAGGACGAGTACCGCCGGATGCGCTGGTGTGACATATCCCCAATGACGCTGAAGTAGCTCCTCCTCGACCGCAGCGTTGCCGCGTTCCGGCGTGCTGATCCACTGACCTATCCTTCGCAGGAAGTCCGGCCACTCCGCGCTCGGATCGTTCCCCCAGCCCTGAAACACCGCGTAAGCCGCGAGTGCATTCAGGATGACCCGGCGCGTAAGCGGATGCAGAGTTGCCCGGAAGGTCCATCCTGGTGTCAGGTTCCAGTCGTCGGTGACATCATGATCGTCGAAGATCATGTAGGTCGGTACGTTCGCAAGCAATCGCCGAACGTGCGGCACGTACGTGTAGTACGACCACACTGCCTGGAGGTCCTTCGCTCGCGCGACCTCAGGCGTCGGAAATCCGGACCACGCGTGCTCACCCCATGCCAGCAGGTACATCGCGGCATATTCAGAGAACCCTATGAGGTGATTCCGTGCCTCCCCTGATGTGAAGAGTCCGTTGAGGCCGGCGGCGCGCGTGCCGGTACCGAGCGTCGAGACGGCCCGCCCGCGGCTCGCGCCTGGCCACGCGACGATCTCATCGATGCCCGTGAGAGCAGCACCCAACTCCCGCACGCGCGGGCTCAGTGCATCCGCGACATCGTCGCCGTAGATTTGGTCGCCGGTCAGGAACAACGCCGTCGGCCTGCGCGACTTGTGGTCGGCTAGATCGGAAAGGGTCTGATCACCGTACCGCAGCGCATCATGGCCTTTACCGTGAGGCTTCCGGCACGAAGCGTGAAAGATGCTTGTCGGTCCTTTGTCGCGCAGGACGAACGTGGGCCTGCGATGTTTCCCATAGGTCCAGCCGAGCGAGGCATTTCGCGCAGAGGGCCAGTCAAGAATCGCCCCTCCCGATAGAAGCTCATACGCGAGGACTTGTTCGCTCGGGTACTGACCCTGCTCCGCCTTGATTTCGACGAGCCCAACGTGCAGCTTCGTCGATCCTCCACCGATTGCGATCGTGTCAGCCACGCCCGACCCAAGGCGCGTCTCTGCCTTCGGATCGTAGACATAGCCTTCGATATGAAGGGGGCTCGAAGCGGCCAACCAGACGCGGACGGTCTGACGATCGCTGCGCCTCATGATCGGTCCGGCGAGCAGCGTCCGGGCGGGAATCGCAAACACGTCGGAGAGCCTAGGACTCGCGCTCAGCCCAGACCCAGCTCCTGGGTTCTGCGGCGACGGCACCACGATCGATTTCCTTCCACGCCGGCAGAGTGTCGTCCGACCGCAGCGTCACAAGATTGGTTGCGAGACGCAGCTCCCAGTCGTCGCCATAGGGTTCGCCCGGAGCGCCTGCACCCGCTTGTTGACGCAGCTCATCGACGATGGGCACGTAGCGAGGGTCACCAATGACGGGCACACCCACACCACTCCAAACGAGCCCGGTAGCCAAGTAGTAGAAGACGTCCTCGGCAAACCCCGGGCGAATCGCAATGACGACGCGAGCAGCGCCGGCATTCAGAAAACTCTCGAACTGCGCGTCGTCCTCGACCCTCGCCAGGGCTTGCTTCCAGCGAGACGGCCGCCCGTGGAAGTACGGATAGAGCGAATAGCTCATGTTCTCCCATTCGAAGGCCTGCTCCAGGAACTGGATTCGTGCCATGTCCTCTTGAAACGTTGAGTCGGCCACGTCCGGCGCTGGCTTGGCATCGGCGGCCGGATCCGCGGCTGACGGCTCGAGGATCTGATCGAAACCCTTGAACGTCGCGCCCTCGAGGATCGAGAGCGCGGACCTCTTGAGTTCCAGCTTCTCCGTCAGACGGTTCTGACTTGGCGTCCGCCCAAGCTTCGACGAATCAGTACGAAGGAACGCGTTGGCTGCGACCTTGTCTTCGTAGTCCCGCATGAGTTGTGTGTAACGGGCGAGGATCTGGTCATATGTGCGCTGGCGCCACGCCTTCTTCGCCGGATCGGTCAGCTCACAGACGAGGACAAGGTTGAAGATGGCGTCCTCGGTCTCATGGCCGCTGATCGCAACTGGAACGGTCCCGCTTATCGTGCCCACTTTGTCCGACATGCCGTCGAACGCCAGCTCCTTGTAAAAGGGCCCGGCTCCGGCGGTGGTCGAGAGACCAATGATCACGTCGCCAACAAAAATATTGACGTCGCTCGGATTATCGCCGTGCCAGTTTCCGAGCGTCATCGCATATTTCGCCGCGTAGCCCGGAGGAATGGTCAGGTCCTCGGCATGCGTCACGTACGACTCATCGGTCTTCTTTATTGAAAAAGACTTTGACACCTCTATGCGGACAGGCGGGAGCGGCTGCAGATCGGTGACGCCATATCGCGCTGCGAGTCGCGCGTAGTAGAAAGGGTTGTCGCCGCCTACACCGAATGAGTTGGCCGCGGTCTCGTACTCGAACTCGGTCGTCGGCAGGATCGACGTACCAGGGTTTGACGAGTCCGTGGGCTCGTTGCCGTTGTCCGTCATCGCGAGTGGCCGTTGAATCACGGCCTTGCCCTGGGTGATCGCAGCCCGCGCTGAGTGCAGGAACGCCGCCGGCTCGGGTATCACGAAGTCCATGAGCCACCGCTTGCCGTAGCTGTAGGTGCGGCAGCGGTACACCTTGTCGACGAACTGGTAGACACCCGAGACATTGCCACCAGCCTTGTTCTCGAACCCCTGCTCGTCGACGTCCTCGAACGCCTCAATTACGCGAACGCGTTCGACCTCACGGACACGCTCGCTGACGCGGCTTGCCGCCTTGGTCGTGATGTCCTTGGCGACATCGGTCGCAAACTTGGCCGACTCCTGCGTCATCCGGTCGTAGGTCAGCCCGACATTGGCGCGGATGAAAAACGAGGGCTCCTTGCCGTACCCGACCTCGAGTCCGGCCTTGACGTTCCACTGCTCTTTCAATTGGCGCTCGACTTCGGCAGACAGCTTGGAGCGTTCGCTCGTGGTTCGTTCCTCACTGGTCTCGCTGCCCTTCTCGGTCTCGCGCGTGGCCTCCCGCTCGTTGCTCAACGTGTGTTTCAGCGTGTGCTTCCGGGTCTCCCCTCGCAGTACATTCTCGATTCGCGCGACTTCACCGCGTTCGTAACCCAGGATGTGCTGCTTCACAACAAGCAGGTCGGCGAACCCGACGGGCCAGGGGCGAGTGGCGCTTGGCGCGAGTGCGGGGGCTGGCAGAAGAATCGGGGCGTTCAGCACTGTTGCCAGTGATCCAATCGTAGACAGAGCACCGGAGTTGTGCAGACCGCCGACGTAGAGCACTCGCAGGTAGCGCGCGATTGTTTCGAGGGACAGCTGGCCGGGATCGGGCGCCAGCACGAATGACAGGAACGTGTCCTTCAGGATGGCCTCGACGGACAGCAGATCCGTCAAGCCCGCGCCGTCGCCGAATAAGTCGGCGATCTTACTGGTATCACTCGCGTCGCCCAGTTCGGTGAGCGCGGCAGCGATGTCCTCCAGTCGTTGCGCCTGCGGCAAGGCTCGGAGATCCCTCACGACAACGTGATCGGACCTGTATTTGGCAGCTATTTGTCTGCGCTCCGCGGGACTCGCCGCTCCAAGGAGCAATCGCTCGAGGACTGAACCCTCACGATGCAGGGGAATGCAGACTCTCGCGGCGTCTGCCGGCGGTCTGATGATGGTGAAGCGAAACAACTCCTCCATAGGACTCCTTGCAGTGCGTCAATGCGCATCCTGCTGCAGCGCGCATCAATTTTGCGGACCACAACGGTCTGCTTTGCGGACCACAACGGTCTGCGTCGCGCCACAACACTTCTAGCGAGTCGTCTTCCCAACCAGCCCCCAACAAGACGGATGCCTTCATCGGTGCTCCTGCCGTTCGACTCGCAATGAATCGGCGCAGCACGTGTCGAGGATCAGGGCATCGACAATTGTTGCGTTATGCGAGGAAGTCTATAGCGGAGACGTAACGTTCGCAGGCTCTATGATGACGCCGACGACGATTCGTGGAGATCCCAAACAACCTGACGCTGACAATCGATACCAGCGCACTTCGGTGGCCCAAACCCGAGCCCGAGCTGGCGCGGGGCACTCGAGCAACGAGCTCACGATCCAGTTGCGGACATCGTCCAGCACGGCCCCTGGCCTTGCAACACCCTACGGGTCAATTACTTAGACTGACACTACCACGTCTAATGCTATAAGCAGTTGATTTCATTGGTCTTACAGGCGTGGCTCCTCGGGCTGGACTCGAACCAGCAACCCTCCGGTTAACAGCCGGATGCTCTGCCATTGAGCTACCGAGGATCTGAGCGGGCAGGACTGGCAAGTTTAACATCTGCAATCGGCCGATGTCGACCGTCAGCAGACGCGCGCCCGGTCACCCGGCGCCACAGCTGGACGAGCCGGTGCGGACGCCGCTTCTGCCGCCGTCGCTTGTGCGCAAAGCCGGCGGCCGCCAGTTCCAGGCCGACGCGGTCGATCCGGACGGCCGCGGCGATTTCGTCCTCGGCCAGCCCCGCGGCAGCCGCTGCCCCGCCCGGATCCTCGAGGAACCGGGTCCGCGCATCCGCATCGACATACAGCCGCGCCAGGAACGCCTCGAATGCGGGACTCATGACCCCACCGGCCGCCGCGCTCTCCCCCGCGCGAGCGCGGTTCGTGCGTGCTCGAGCTGGGCGAGCAGCTGATTGAACGGGGGAAACGCGCCATCCCGCTCGAGCACGACGTCGACGGCGTGCGGGACCGACTCGCCGACGATCTCCAGCAGGTCATACACCGGATCCGGCACGTCGTGCAGGTGGTCGTCGAGCCAGCGCTCCTCGCCGGTCGAGGCGCGAACCGCTGCGCCCCCCGCCAGGTGGATGAAGCGGATGCGCTCCGGCGGCAGCGATCGCAGCACCTCCGCCGCGTTGAAACCGAAGTTGGTCGCGTTCGCATAGAGGTTGTGCAGATCGAGCAGCAGGTCCGCCTGGGTCGTGGCGAGCAGGCGTGTCAGCCACGTCCGCTCGTCGAGGCTGCTGCCTGGCGGATCGATGATGCTGGCGACGTTCTCGACGAACGGATGGGCACCGATGATGCGCGCGGCGCGATGAATGTTTGCGGCGCTCGCGTCGATGGTGGTTGCTGTCCGCGATGGCGCCGCGAGATGCCCGAGCTCGATCGTGCCGGCGCGCACGAACGCGAGATGCTCCGACCAGCAATCCGGCTGCACGTAGTCGATCAACCGGGCGAACCGAGCGACACGCCGCTCGTCGACCGCCGTCGTGGACGCGAGACCGAGCGACACGCCATGAATCGCGACCGGGATCTCGCGCGCCAGCCGTCGAAGCGCGCGCTGCATGGGCCGCGAGCCGAGAAAGGTCCCTTCGGGGATGACCTCCACCACGTCGATCCGGTCCCGCGCCGCCAGGATGGCCGCGGCGAGCCGCGGGTGCCACGTCAGTCCGACGCGATCGGTCATCAACTCCCGCACCCTCCACAGCCCCCGCCACAGCCGCCGCCGCCGCAGGAACCGCCGGACCCGCAGGATCCGCCGGACCCGCAGGACGACGAGGACGAGGATTCCCTCTGCGGCTTGCGAAACAGCTCGTCCGGGACGAAGCCACGGCCGGGCAGGGACGCCGTCCCGAAAACCGCGGCGAGCAGCGCCAGCTCCTGATTCCCGGACGGGGTACCGGCCTGGCCGGTGCGATCCTTGACCGCCGCGAAGAGCTGCCGAAGATCGGCCAGCATCGCCTCGCCCGCCGCGGTCCTGAAGGGGTTGGCGACGCGATACAGCACATAGATCAAGGCCAGGACCGCGACAATCAACAGGCCGACGTTGGTTCGTCCCCGGCCGAGCGCGATGACGATCTTGACGAACGCCACGAGCCCGAGCAGCATCGAGCCCACAGTCAGCAGCCACTGCCGGTTGGCTTTGGCGGCGTCGCCGGGCAGCAGCCCGGCGCGAACGAGCTCACCCTCGCAGTCGGTCCTGACGGTGATCTGCAGGCTGGTGTCGTCGAGGATCGCGCTTGCGCGTGTCGGCTCCCTGCAGCTCTCCAGGAGCCGCTGCTCCGTACGCTGGAGCCCGGCGGGCAGCCTCGACGGCGTCGCCTTGAGATGCACGTCGTCAACCACTTCGACGAGGCCGCGATCCACCAGCGCGAGCGCGGCCACGCGGAGCGCTTCCTCGGCCCCGCCCCGGAGATACGCGATCTTGAGATAGTCGGTCAGCGGCACCTTGGTGGTGACGGCGAGCTCCGACCGCCGCCGGAGCTCAGCGATCGCCGCCGTCACCAGCGCGCCGAGAATGACATAAAAGACCAGGAACTCCGGACCGCGCAGATCGAAGGGGTTCGGCACCTCGTCACCTCCGGGCGAGCGCCGAGGTCAACGCGAGAAGGTGACATGCGAGGTCGATGACCTTCAACACGACCGGAGCAGCGGTGCCGGGCTCGATGGCCTTCGTTTCACGCGCCTCGCTGATCGCCGCGAGGACGCGGTCCCAGCCATCGCCGGGCAGCGCCCGCGCCAGCTGTTCGAGCGCCTCACGTGGAGCCGGCCGGGCCGATCCGCCCAGCTCGAGAATCTCGGCGGCGCTTGCGCGAAGCGGGCCTGCGACATCCGCCACCAGCATCGCCAGACGCTCCTCCTGCCGGGCGTCGGCCGCGTAGCCGGCGCGAAGCCTCATGATGAGGTTCAACAGCACCTGGCGCAGGCGCGCGATGGCCATCTCGCGAGGCACCGACAACGACGCGAAGGGATCGGTGCCCCAGAGAAGCCGCCGCCGCCGGAGGATGTCGGCGAATTTGACCGCGAACGCCTGCGCGGCGTCGGGGATCTCGGCCTCGAGCAGCCACATGACCCTCAGGCGCACGGCGGCTCGGGCCAGCTGCAGTGTCTCGCTCAGCGCGGCAATCCGCCCGGCGTCGAAGGTGCGGAGAATGACGATGACGTTGACGTCGGACGTCGGCCGGAGGCGATTTTCCGCGCCGCTGCCGAACAGCACGATCGAGACCAGGTCCGAATCGAGGGACGCCTCCGCGGCGGACACGAAGGCGTTGAGCGCAGCGGCAACCGGCGCCGGCAGGTCCCTGGTGCCGTCAAGGACGGGAGACTGCATGATCTCGCGCGCGGATTGTAGCGTACCGGCGGAGCGCCGAAGTGCGACGATCTAGCGCACTTCCACCTCGAGCTCGATGCTGAGCGATCCGCGAAGGGCATTCGAGATCGGGCACTTCGACTCCGCCTCTTTCGCCGCGTCCTTGAATGCGGCCGCGTCCATCCCCTTGACCCCTTCGGCCACCACGCGCAGGTTCGACGACATCAGCGTGATGCCCGCTTCACCCTTGTCGGCGGTCACCGTCGCGGTCACAACCGTGCGCGACGCGGAGGCGTTCTTGCGGCCGAGCGTGCCGTTCAGCGCCATCGCAAAACAGGCGGCATGCGACGCCGCCATGAGCTCCTCCGGGCTCGTGGTGCCGGCGGGCTCGCCGATGCGCGAGGGAAAAGTCACGGGCAGATTGAACGCCCCGGTCGCGGCCTTCGCGACCCCCTTGCCCTCCATGATCGGCCCCGACCAGTCCACCGTTACGGATCTCGAAAACGCAGCCATCGTTGAACGCTCCTATTTTTTTCCCTTAGCCGTCACAAACAGTTGCACAAGCACGCCCGCGATGCCAAGCACGAGCGCAGCCGCCAGGTCCATCGACGTTCCGGGGACCGGGTTCAGCGGGTAGACGCTGTACACGGTCCGGGCGGCTGCCTCCGCCGCGGCGCGGTTGCCCATCAGCGCGGTCGCCCCGACGACGACGGTCTGGGCGCCGCCGAAGGAGGTCGCGACAATGATGACGTAACGCTGGAGGGCGAGCGCCACGAGCGCGCCGGCGATCGCGAGCATGATCACCACGAGCACGTGCGGCTCACCCCCGATGCCCGCCCACAGAAGATTCGCGGCCATCGCGCCCAGCCCCGCGCCGATCAGCGCGACGCCGACGAAATACGCGGCGATCAACAGAAGCGCTCCCGCGAGACCGAAGCCGATGGAGGCGATGATCGTCCAGAGCGTGTGCTCGGTGCCGACGACGCTGGTCGCGAGGAGCGCGCCGAGAATGAAGCCGTAGATCCCCAGGACGACTCGAAAAATGCGGTAGCCGGCGAAGCACGCGAGCAGGCCGCCCACCAGCAGGATCAGCGCGGCGGGGGTCTGGAGAAAGGCAGGGAGCATGGCCCGCAGATTATATGATGCGCTCCGAGTCGTCGCGTCTGCGGGATCCCAGCATCCCACCGCCGGACACTCTCACCGGCTGCAGGATCCGGCCGGGCGTCGTAATTGCCTGCAGTGGACGGCATTAGCCGGGGAGCCCCGGTCCGGCACATCCTTTGATCGACCCGTGGCAGGTATCGACTTCACGAGGAGAAGCCATGGACTCGCTGCTGCAGGACCTGCGTCACTCGATCCGCGCGCTGCGCAAGACCCCGACCTTCACGCTCGCAGCCGTTCTGACGCTCGCGCTCGGGCTCGGCGTGAACATCGCGGTGTTCAGCCTGATGAACGCCGCGCTGCTCGAGTCGCTGCCGGTGCGTCATGCGAACCGGCTCGTCCACGTGTTCTCGATGACGGTTCAGGGGACCGAGCATTTCGATTTCTCCTACCCGCTCTATGTCGACCTGCGCGACGGCGCCCGGACGCTCGACGGTCTCGCCGCCTACGCGTCCAGCGCCGTCGGCGTCAGCGCGAACGAGCGGAACGACCGCGTCACCGCCGAATTCGTCACCTCGAACTACTTCCCGGTCCTCGGCGTCGATCTGGTCACGGGGCCCGGCCTGTCGGGGCAGGACGAGCTGCGCGGCGGCCCGGCCACGGCCGTCATCAGCAGCCGGTTGTGGCAGGCGCTCTACGAAAACGATCCGTCGGTTGTCGGCCGGCCGCTGCTGGTCAACGGCAAGACGTTCTCCATCGTCGGCGTCGTGCCACGCAGCTTCGAGGGCATCACCCGCGGCGTGCGTGCCGACCTCTGGCTGGCGACGCCGCAGTTCATGGCGGTGCGCAATCGACCCGACACGATGATGGGCACCCGCGAGTCGAGCTGGCTGTCGCTGGTCGGGCGGCTCGCACCCGGCGCAACCGGCGAACAGGCGGCGGCGGAGCTGACGGCCATCGGCGCCGGCCTGAATGTCATCAACGCCGGACCCGGCTTCAACGTACGCACCCGGCCGGCAGCGGAGGGGGACGTCAGCCTCGTCCGGGACCTCAATCGCCCGCTCTCGCTGCTGATGCTCGTCGTGGGCTTGATCCTCGTCGTCGCGTCGGCGAACGTCGCCAACCTGCTGCTGGCCCGGGCGCATGCGCGGCAGGGAGAAGTGGCGATGCGGCAGGCGCTCGGCGCCTCGCGCGCGCGGGTGGTGCGTCAGATGCTCACCGAAGGGGCCGTGCTCGCGTTTGCCGGGGGGGCGCTCGGCCTGCTGGCGGCGTACTGGATCGTGGCGCTGTTTGAAATCCGCACCGCCGGCGGCACGCTGCTGACGCTGCGGCTGGATCCGAACGTCACCGTGCTCGGGTTCGCGGCGGTGCTCTCGCTGATCGTCGCGATCGGCTCCGGGCTCCTCCCGGCGCTCAGCAGCTCGCGGCCCGACCTCGTGACGGTCATCAAGGGGACGTCCGACAACCTGCGCTCGCGGCTCGGCCGCCAGCACATTCGCGGCGCGCTGGTCGTCGTGCAGGTCGCGCTTTCGCTCGTGCTGGTCGTCGGGGCAGGGCTGTTCCTGCGCAGCCTGTCGCGCCTGCAGTCGATCGATCCTGCGCTCTCCAACAGTCGCGTCCTGGCCGCGACGCTGAACCTGACGCTGCGCGGCTACGATGAGCCGCGCGGCCGGCAGTTCTACACGGACGTGCTGGAGCGGGTCAGCGCTGTCCCAGGCGTCGAATCCGCCAGCCTGGCGTACGTGTTGCCCGTGACCGCCGGCGGGATCCGGATGGACGTGCAAGGCGCGTCGACAAAACCGGCCGCGGAAGGGATGGTCGCCGTCGAGCTCGTGCCCGTGTCGCCCGGCTTCTTCGGGACCGTCGGGATTCCGCTCGTCGCCGGACGTGATTTCGGCCGCGGCGATTCGCCGGGCGCGCCGAAGGTCGTGATCGTGAACGAAACCATGAAGCAGAAGTTCTGGCCGTCGGGTACGGCTGTCGGCGAGCCGTTCTCGATCGGCGGCGAGGTGTACCAGGTGGTGGGCGTCGCGCGGGATACGAAGTATCGCAACCTGCGCGAAGAGCCCCGGAACGTCATGTACCTGGCCTACGCGCAGGACCACCAGGCATCGGCCAATCTCCTGATCAGGAGCGCGCTGCCGGCCGACCGGGTGATCGAGGGGGTGCGGGCGGCGATGCGCCAGGTGGACAGCGCCATGCCGCTCTACAACGTCCGGACGCTCGCGGAGCATGTCAGCCGCTCGATGTACGTCGACCGCCTGCGCGCCGAGCTGATCGGCTACCTGGCGGCACTCGCGCTGGTGCTCGCGGCGATCGGCATCTACGGTGTGCTGTCATTCACGGTGGCGGAGCGCACCCGCGAGGTGGGGATCCGGATCGCGCTCGGCGCCCATCCGCGTTCCGTCGTCGGGATGGTCGTGGGCTCCGGCGTCCGGCTGGCGGTGATCGGCCTGGTCGCCGGGCTGGTGCTGTCAACCTGGCTGACGCGTGCGATTGCCAGCGACCTGTTCGGCATCTCCCCCTCGGATCCGCTGACGCTTGCCGCGTCGTGCGCCGTGCTGCTGGCCGTGGTGCTGCTGGCGACCGTCGTGCCGGCACGGCGGGCCACCCGGATCGATCCGATGGTCGCGCTGCGGGGCGAGTAAAGCCAGCGCGGTCGCGAGAACGAGAGGGGCGCACGGTCCGCCGAATATATGATGGCGCCGTGAGTCAGAAGCGGGCGCGCGGATGGTTGACCGCCTCCGGCGCCCTCAGCGTGGCGGCGGGGATCGCCGTTTTCATTGCTTTCGTCTGGAAGATCGGGCCCTCGGTGATCTGGGCCGGCATCCTCAATGTCGGCTGGATGTTCCCGGTCATCATCGCCCTGGGCGGCCTGCGCTTCCTGGTGCGCGCCTGGGCGTGGAGCATCTGCGTGGAGCCGCCGCTCACGCTCCGGCTGCGGCAGGCGTTCGCGGCCGTTCTCACCGGCGATGCGGTCGGCAATGTGACCCCGCTCGGCCCGCTCGTCGGCGAGCCGGCCAAGGCGGCGTTCGTCAGGCATCACCTCGCCGTCCAGCCTGCGCTGACCGCGCTCGCGGTCGAAAACATCTTCTACACGCTCTCGACTGCGGCGATGATCGCGTCGGGTACGATCGCGCTGCTCTTCGCCTTCGAGCTCGAGCCGTCGCTGCGCGAATTCAGCCAGCTTGCCGTCGGGGCGATCGTCGCTCTGCTCGCCGTCAGCCTCGCGATCCTCTGGCGGCAGCCCGCGCTCATCAGCCGTTGGCTCCCGCGGATGTCGCGGCCCGGCACCAGGCTGCATTCCAGCATCGGGCGCGTGCGCGCGCTCGAAGACGAGATCTATTCGTTTGCCGGCAGGCGGCGGAGTGCGGTGTTCCCGGTCATCCTCCTCGAAACCTCCTTCCATGCGCTCGGCGTGCTCGAAACCTACCTGGCGATGTGGATGATTCTGGCGCGCCCTCCCCTGCTGATCGAGGCGTTCATCCTCGAAACTGCCAACCGGCTGATCACGGTGGCCTTCAAGTTCATTCCGTTCCAGCTCGGTGTGGGCGAGGTCGCAACCGCCGCCGTGACCAGCATCCTGGGGCTCGGGACCCACTCCGGGGGCGTGCTGGCCATCGTCCGCAAGGCCCGGATGGGTGTCTGGGCGCTGGTCGGCGGAGCACTGCTTCTGAGGGGCCGCTGAACCTCATCCTCCGGCAAAGTCTCTAGCATCGCTATTGCAGACTGGCGTTCTGCGGATATGCTCGGTTGAGCCAAGGCATCGAGTTTTCGCGCCTTTCAGGCTGAAGACGGCTCCCGGGCGGCGATTGAAACGTCCCGGCCGGTATTCGCGTCCAAAGGTTGAAAGCTCGGCCTTTCTGGCCAGATTCGAGGTCGTGTGTGAGTTCACCTTCGTCCGTCCCCGTGCGGGACGCCGTCATTCTGGCCGCGGGCAACGGCGACCGTTTCAAGAACTCACCCCACCATTCCAAGCTGCTGCACCCGGTGCTGGGACAACCGCTCATCCTCCGAACGCTGGAGACGGCGGCCGCCGCCGGCATCCCGACCCTGAACGTCGTTCTGGGGTATGAGGCCGACCGCGTGCGGCAGGTAATCGAACGCCACCCGATCCCCGGCGCGGCGGTCCGCTTCACCTACAACCCCGACTGGCACCTCGAGAACGGCGTGTCTGCCCTCCGCGCGCGCGAGCTCTGCGACGGGCGGCGCTTCGCGCTGCTCATGGGGGACCATCTTTTCGAATCACCGGTCCTGCGGAGTCTGGCCGCCCTCGACGTCGGCGCCATCGACTCGGTCCTCGCGGTGGACCGCGGTGAGGTCGATCCGGCGGTCGCGGAGGAAGCGACAAAGGTCCTGCTGGACGGGGACCGCATCGTTGCCATCGGCAAGGGGCTGACCCGCTGGGACGCGCTCGACACGGGGCTCTTCGTGTTCAGCCCGGCGCTCTTCGACGCGCTCGACGAGGCGCAGCGGGCTGGCGAGACGACGCTCAGCGCGGGGGTCCAGCGGCTGGCCGCCCGCCGGCTGATGCGCGGCGTCGAGATCGGCGCCGCCACCTGGTGCGACGTGGACACGGTCCAGGACCTGGAGATCGCCGAATCGCTCTTCGGCGCAACGGAGCCCGAACCCGTATGACCGCGGCCAGGGCCGACGCCGTCCGCTGGGGCGCTCTCGCCATCGGCGTCGTTCTGTTTGCGGCGGCGCTCTATTACATCAACGTCTCCATGGCGGTCGGCACGATTCGCCGGCTGGGCCTTGCCCTGCCGCTCGCGCTGGCCGCGAGCGGCCTGTGGCACCTCGCCCGGACGTGGGCGTGGGCCTGGTGCTTTCCCCAGCCGCGGCGGGTAGGATTTCTCCGCCTGGTCCGCGTGCGGCTGGCCGCCGAAGCCTTCAGCTACCTGACACTGCGCGGGATCGCCGGCGAGCCTCTGAAGGTCGTGCTGCTCAACGACCGCATCGACGCCCGCGAGGCGGCCGCGGCGGTGGCGCTCGAGCGCCTCGCCTACCTGGTGGGCACCACGATCATCGTCGGCATCGGCTCGGTGATCGCGATTCTGTTTCTGCCGCTCACCCGCATCTGGTTCCGGGTCTTCCGGGCGTTTGCGATTGGCGCCGCCATGATCGCCCTTCTCACCGGCGTGGTCATCAGCGGCCGCGGCGCGTACGTGCAGGCGGTGTTCGCCCGCTGGGACCGGCGCTTCGGCACCTCCGTGGCCACGGGACGCATCTCGCGCTTCGTCTCCGCGGTCGAGCGGCAGATGCTGGACCTGGTGCGCGGCAACCCGGTTCGCCTGATGGTGCTGCTCGCCGCCACGATCGCCTCCTACGCGCTCATGGCGCTCGAGGCCTGGCTGATCCTGCAGGCGAGCGGGACGCCGGTGTCGGCGGTCGGCGCGCTGACCGTGGAAACGTTCTCGCGCGTCGCCAGCTTCGCCTCGGCGTTCATACCCGCGAATCTCGGCGCGCTCGAAGCGTCGAGCCTGGCGGCGGTGGCGGCGGCGGGGATCGCGGGCGGCGGCGCCGCCGTCGCGTTGGCGCGCCGGATCCGCGGGCTGTTCTGGGCCGGGGTCGGCCTCGCCATCTATCCGCGCGGCGCACAGCGGCCGGTCGTCGTGGGCTTCGATGTTGACCGGGCGATGCCGGCGCAGGCGAGCGGACCGGTTCTGCTCTACGTCATGCGGGACCCTCGCGTCACCGTGTCGCCGCACGTCCGCATCGCGGGGCTCCCGCTGAGCGAGCGGATTCTGCGCTCCGCGTTCCGCGCCGGCTACTCGCAGGTCATCGTCTGGACCGGTGTGGCATCGGCTCGTGAGGACCGCGCGTTCGAACGGATGGCGAGGCAGTTCGCCCCCCGCGTGACGCTCGCCCGAACCGCCGGTGAGTGGCGCTCGGCGGTCGATGCGCTGGACGCCGGCGCGAGCGTCACCGCCGTGGGCGCCGGGACCCTCGTCTCGCCTGCTCTCCTCGCCGATGCCGCGACCTGCGCGGCCTCACGGGGGGCGGCCCGCGACGTGGCCGCCGGCGAGGGATGGCCCATCAGCGGGGTACTGAGAGTCGCGGCGGCTGACGGCGCCAGAATCACCGCGCTTGCGTCGGCGCTGCGATCACGCGCCGGCGTCGACGAACGTCCGGCGGGGGCAGACGTGTCGCACGGCCGGGCACGCCTCGCCGTCCGGATCCTGGATGCCGCCGACGTGCCGCACGCCGAACTCACCCTCCGCCGCTCGAGCTACAAAGACACCGATGCCAAGGTCGCCCGCTTCAACCGGAAGATCTCGCTACCGATCAGCGTCGCGCTGATTCGCACGCCGCTGACCGCCAACCAGCTGTCGGTGATCCTGGTCGCGGTCGGCCTCTATTCGGCGTGGCTGTTCAGCATCGGCCACTACGGTGCGGGCGTGCTCGCCGGGTTTTTGTCGCTCGCGGCCAGCATCCTCGACGGCTGCGACGGCGAGATCGCCCGGCTCAAGTATCAGGAATCCACGCTGGGCTGCTGGATCGAGACGTTCGGCGACTATTCCTATTACATCGCCATCTTCGTCGGGCTGACCGTCGGCGCCGTTCATCAGACCGGCTTCGAGCTGTTCTACTGGGTCGGGATCGCGGCGCTGGCCGGCGCACTGCTCACCTTCGCGCTGCTCATCTACCTGCGCGCCCGGATCACCAACGGCCAGCCGAACCGCCTGCACGCGGTCGCCCGCGCCCGCTTCAAGGCGGAGCCGACGTTCTGGTCGCGGATCATCTGGCGCGTGTCGTTCGTCGCCACCCGCGCCGCCATGCCCTACGGCATCATGGCGTTCGCCCTGCTGAACATTCTGCCGGGCATCATGATCCTCGCCGCCATCGGGGCGAACGTCTACTGGATGAGCATCGTGCTGAAGCTGCGGGACCTGCTCCGGGAAGAGGAGACGGTCGCGGCCTGAGAGCATTCAGCTTTCAGCCGTGCTCAAATCTCCCTGCGTCCTTCCATCGCCCGCTGCATCGTGACGTCGTCGGCGAATTCGAGGTCGCTGCCGACCGGCACGCCCATCGCGATCCGCGTGACCTTGACGCCAAGCGGTTTCAGGAGCTTCGCCAGGTAGATCGCGGTCGCCTCCCCTTCCACGTTCGGGTTCGTGGCGAGGATCACCTCCTCGACCCCGCCGCCGTCGACGCGCCCGAGCAGCCCCTTGATCTTCAGGTCGTCGGGCCCCACGCCGTGCAGCGGCGACAGCGCTCCCATCAGCACGTGGTACAGGCCGTTGAACTGCCGCGTCTTCTCGACGCCGTTCACGTTTTCGGGCTCCTCGACGACGCAGATCAGGCGGCGGTCGCGGCCGGGGTGGGTACAGAAGAAGCAGGGATCCACGTCGGTGATATTGCTGCACGTGGAGCAGTACGTGACGCGGTCCTTGACCTCGTGCATCGCGTCGGCGAGGCGATCGACCTCCTCGCGGGGAGTTTTCAGGATGTGGTACGCCAGGCGCTGGGCGCTCTTCGCGCCGATGCCCGGCAGGCGCTGAAGCTGCTCGATCAGCTTCGCCAGCGGATCGGGTCGCGTCATCAGAACATGCCGGGGATCTTCAGGCCGCCCATCAGGCCGCCCATCTGCTGCTGCATCTCCTCGTCGACCTTGCGGTGCGCGTCGTTCATCGCCGCGAGGATCAGGTCCTGCAGCATCTCGACGTCTTCCTTCGAGACGGCTTCGGGATCGATCTTGATGGACTGGAGCTGCTTGGCGCCGTTGATGACGACCGTGACCATGCCACCGCCGGCGGTGGCCTCGATCCGCATCTCGGCCATCTGCTTCTGAAGGCGCTCCTGCATCTGCTGCGCCTGCTTCATCATCTGCTGAATGTTCATGATTATCTTTCTTCGACGTCCTTGATCTCCGTGGCGAAGACATCGAGCATGGCCTGGACGCCGGTGTCTTCGAGCGCCTGCTGCTTCAGTTCGGCCTGCCGCTCGGCCACCGGCGGCGCGCTCGCGGGCCCGGCCTTCTGCGCACTGCCGGTCACGCCCCCCTCCGCCGAGACCACCGACAGGCGGCGGCCGGCGAGGCGGGACGCGAGGTCCTCGAGCATCGGTCGCGTCTGATCGAGCTGCACGCGCAGCGCGCGATGGTGCGGGCCGAACGTGAAGACGATCCGGTCATCCTCGAGCTCGATCTTCTGCGCCATCGCGACGACCGTGCCGTGGAAGAACTTCTTCGTCTTCCGCACTTCCTCCAGAAACGCCTCTTTCAGCTGTGCCGACGCGACCGGCTGGACATCAGCCGAAGGGGTCGGAGCCGGGCGCGGTGCGGGCGCGGGCCGGGCCGCGGGG
>DATFFM010000052.1:0-2714 GCA_035250005.1 Vicinamibacterales bacterium
AGATTGATGTTCTCCGGCTTGGTCTCGGTCGGGCGATTCACTTCCTTTGGCAGGTCGATCTTCACCGCCTGGGTCATGACCGGCACCGTGATGATCATGATGATCAGCAGCACCAGCATGACGTCCACGAGCGGAATGACGTTGGGGTCGACCATCGGGTCGCCCTCGTCCTGACCGACCTGGATCGCCACGGCTTACTTCCCCGAGACGCGCGAACCGGCGAGCAGCGCCGCCTCGACGTCGTGCGCGAAGTAGTTCGCGCGCTCCATCAGGGATTTGTTGCCGCGCAGCAGCCCGTTGAACCCGAGCACCGCCGGCACCGCCACCGCGAGGCCGAGCGCCGTCATGATGAGCGCCTCGCCGATCGGGCCCGCGACCTTGTCGAGCGACGCCTGGCCCGCGATCGAGATGCTGATCAGCGCGTTATAGATGCCCCAGACCGTGCCGAACAGGCCGACGAACGGCGCCGTCGCGCCGACCGAGGCCAGCACGACCATGCCGCTCTGCAGGCTGGACTGCAACATCGTCGTGCGCTTGTCGATGTGGGTCCGCACCCAGTCGCCAAGCTCGATGTTGCTGGTGACGTCGCGCGCAGTGCTCTTGCGGTGATGCTCGACCGCCTGCACGCCGTCCTGCGCAATGTCGCGGAAGGGGTTGATCTTGCCCTTCAGCTTGCCGATGCCTTCGTGCATCGAGCCGGCCGACCAGAAATTCTTCTCCGCCTCCGCGGCCACTTTTCGCAGCATGCGCTGGTCGAGCCACTTGTTGATCATGACGAGCCATGACCAGAGCGACATCACGATCAGGATGACGAAAACGCCCTTGCCGACATAGTCGCTTTGCGTCCAAAGCGCTTCGATGCCGTACGGGTTGTCGGTTACTGTGGTTTCACCAGCCATTCTGCAATCCCTCTAACGGAAACTATGCTCCGGAAAGTCGACGCCGCCAAGCCGCGGCCCTGCGCCTCGCCGGTCCTGGACACTCTTTCGCGTCACTCCAGCTTGAAGACGATCGGTATCGAGACCTGAGAGTCGACCGGCTGGCCGTCGCGCTTGCCCGGCTCGAACGGCAGGCGCCGCACCACGCACTCGACGGCGGCGTCGAGGCGCTGGAAGCCGCTACTCTGCGTCACGTTGACCGAGCCCGCCTTGCCGTCCGCGCCGACCGTGATGGTGGCCACCACGCGCCCCTCTTCGCTGAGGCGCCGCGACGCCGACGGATAGCAGGCGGAGATGGCGGCGCTGATGCGGTCGCCGCGCGAGCGAATTCGGGCCGGTGTGATCTGCACCTGGCGGGCCGGCGTCGGGGGCTGCTGGCGCGGCGTTTCCTGGACCTTTGCGGTGATCGCCGTCGACGGGCCCTCGAAGGTCGGCAGCTCGATCAGCGGCGGCGGAACGGTGGGTGGCGGGACGTCCACGGGCGGTGGCGGCGGCGGCTCGTCGAGATTTTCGGGCGGCGGCGGTGGCGGCGGCAAATCCATGATCGAAAAATCCTGGACGAGCTGGATTCCGGACCGCACGAGGCCCTTCTTGAGAGCCCAGAAAAAAACGAGATGAAGGACGACGATGCCGACGAAGACGGCCGTCGTGCGAGAGCCTCCCGCGGAATAAGTAGTCGCCATACCGGACCTGTCTCACCTCGTCCGTTCTAGCCGGTCGCGCGCCCGGCATCCGGGCCAGCGCCCCGCCAAATTCTTCTCGAAGCGCCCTCAGGCGCGCACCGAATCCGGCTAAGCCACCTTAGCGGTTGGCCGTTTCGACTGCAAGCGGAGGCCCCTGCCAATGTGGTGGCCGCCGGCCCGGGCTTGGCAGGCTTCGACCATCGCCGCCATCAGTCGAGCCGGAACACGATCGGCAGCATGACTGTCGCGTCGACGGCGCGCCCGTCGCGTCGCCCCGGCAGGAACTCGAGGCGACGGATCACGCAGCCGACCGCCGCGTCGAGGCGCGGGAAACCCGAGCTACGCTCGACGTTCCAGGCCGATGCTCGCCCGCCGGAGTCGATCGCGACACGCACCGTCACGCGCCCCTCTTCGCCCGCGCGCCGGGCGCCTGCCGGATAGCAGGCGTCGATCAATTCGGCAAGCCGGTTGTTCCTCGACCGGATCGCCGGACCGACGTATCGGGCAGCGGGCAACGTGGGACCCGCGCCCTCTGCTGCGCCGCTCTCCGCGATCTCGCCGGACACGGGTGTGCGTTCGTCCGCGAAACTCTGAATGTCCGGTTGCGGCATCGGCAAGCGCGGGATCTGAAAGTCTGGCAGGCGAGGCATCGGCGCCGGCGGATGCTGCGCCGGCAGCGGCGCGGGCGGGAGCAAGGTAATCGGCGCCGCTGTGGGCGACGGCAGTTTCAGGTACTGCCCGAGGCCGCTCGCCATCAGGAAGAACGCGCCCAGGTGAAGCGTGACGATGGACGCGAGGATCGCGGCCTGGCGCAGGGGCGGCGCGGAGAAAGTCGTCGACATGTGTCACCTCCGGTCGGACTTCCTCCTTCATGAACGTCCACGACTGGGATTTCGGGTTCGGGACACGACACTAGGTGCCGGCGGCAGTGGCTTTCCGCTCGCGCACGACGATGACCGTCACGCCCGTCAGGATGAGCAGGCCGCCGACGATCATCTCCGCGTCGAGCAGGTCGCCCAGCAGCAGCACCGAGAAGAACACGCTGAAGAGCGGCGCCAGCACGGTCACCGGCGCAACGCTGGTGACCGGGTAG
>DATFFM010000053.1:0-19397 GCA_035250005.1 Vicinamibacterales bacterium
CAAGCCGTTCGCGCTGGTGGTCGAAGACGACCAGGACAATTGCGAGGCGCTTGCGGAGGCGTTGAAGTCAGTGGGGATTCGGGCGCTCGGCGTCAGCCGCGGCCTCGAGGCCGTAAGGCTCGCGAAGGCGCTGGCGCCGGATCTGATCGTGATCGATCACCGGTTGCCCGACATCACCGGCGCCGAGGTGTGCCGCCGGCTTCGCGATGATCCCGAAACCGAACCGCTGCCGGTCATTGCCGTGACCGCTGCGCCCGAGGCGATGCGCGCGGATGGGTGTGTTGCGGATGCGGTCCTGACCAAGCCCTGTCGCCTCGACACGTTTCTCGCCGCGGCCCGCCTCTTTCTCCGGCCGGCGCACGACGAACCTGGCACGTGACGCTGCCGGGGCTCAGGCGGTGGTGATGGTTGGGGAGAGAAGATCGCTGTCGACGTCGAAGACGGCGGTGTGCTGCTCGCACACCTGGCGGTACAGATCGGGCTGCTTGTAAAACTGCCCCATCGAGTAGCCGCACAGCAGCGAGAAGGCGAACTTGGTGGCGAGCGCGTTCCAGAGAATCTCCAGCTTGATCGCGGCCTCGGCCTGGCCGGTCTTCCAAAGCAGGTCTACCATCTCGCCGTACGCCCGGATACCGGTTCGCGGCCGTCCCTTGGCCACCTGGTCGAAGATGGTGCCCATGTAACTGTGGAACAGATAGGGATCGGGCGTGCCCCCGATCATCAGAGCGCCGAGAGTCTCCTCGGCATCGAGCAGCACGAGCTCGCCGACCCGGCGTGCGTGGGCGACGTCGATCAGCCGTGCGTCGAGCTCATTGACGATCCCGTCCCGATGCTCGCCGGCGGCGATGACGATCGCGGGCTCGCCCGAGGCCAGCCCAGCCGTGAGAAAGCTCGCAACCCTGCGGCACAGGCTGGCGCTGTCACCGTAGAACTGCACGGCATGCGGGTGAGGGTGGGCTCGGTCGTTCGCGTTCATCCGCCAGAGAGTAACACGTCAGGCTGCGTCGCTTTCCCCCCGGCCTCTAACGGTCGAGCTCGCACCGGGCCGGTAAACTACCCCCACAGTGCGCGTTCATCTGATCGACGGGACCTACGAGCTTTTCCGCCACTACTACGCGGTGCCGTCCGCGCGGGATGCCGACGGCCGCGAGGTCGGGGCCGTCCGCGGCGTCGTGGCCTCGATCCTCGGGATGATCAATCGCGGAGCGACCCATCTGGGGGTGGCGACCGATCACGTCATCGAGTCGTTTCGCAATGGCCTCTGGCCCGGTTACAAGACCAGCGCCGGCATCGATCCGGATCTGCTCGCACAGTTCCCGCTTCTGGAAGAAGCGGTGACCGCCCTTGGCGTTCGTCTCTGGGCGATGGTCGAGTTCGAGGCGGACGATGCGCTGGCGGCTGCCGCGGAGC
Organism: Vicinamibacterales bacterium; assembly: GCA_035250005.1. Classification (GTDB taxonomy): domain Bacteria; phylum Acidobacteriota; class Vicinamibacteria; order Vicinamibacterales; family 2-12-FULL-66-21; genus JACDCA01. The sequence continues at coordinate 1,411 of DATFFM010000053.1, forward strand.
GCGCGGCACTGGATTCGCGCGTCGAGAAGGTGTTCATCTGCACCCCCGACAAAGATCTCGCGCAATGCGTGCGCGGTGAGCGCGTCGTCCAGGTGATCCGCCGGACCGGCGTCGAGATCGACGAGGCCGGCGTCGTCAAGAAGTTCGGCGTGCCGCCGGCGTCGATTCCGGATTATCTCGCGCTCGTCGGCGACGCCGCCGACGGATATCCCGGGCTGCCCGGCTGGGGCGCGAAGTCCACCGCCGCGGTGCTCGCGAAATTCGGGCGGCTGGAGCTGATCCCGGCCGACTGGAAAGCGTGGCGCGTCAACGCTGCGAGCGCCGCGACACTCGCCCTGACACTCGACCGCGAACGGGATCGCGCGTTTCTGTTCCGTGACCTTGCCACTCTGCGCACGAACATCCCGGTATTCGCCTCGGTGGACGAACTGGAGTGGAAAGGCCCCACCGACCGCTTCCCCCCGCTCGCCGCCCGGTTCGATGCGGCCAGGACGGAGCCCCGCAAGCCACGCTGACCGTTGCAGGTTTCAGCCTTCAGCCTTCAGCCTTCAGCGTTCAGCGTTTCTTTCCTGATCCCCCAACCCACCATGTCCTGTCGCTTCGAGAAATGGAGCAAGGGCTGGATGGCGGGCAGGCGGATGCCGCCCGCATCCGCCATCGTGTTCGACGTGATCTCCGCCTCGGCGGCCTGCAGCGGCCACGGTGGATGATGAATGTCCAGGCTGTAAGCCTTGCCTGCCTTGTCCATGGTGAACAGGCAGTAGCGCTCGGTCAGGAAGTGCTCGAGGGTCTTCGCCAGCGGCGGCCGTGCCGGCCCCATCGGCCGGTAGCGCGCAGCGAACTTCGCGGGCGGCGCGCCGCGGCTGGTTCGCTCGCTGCGATAGCGGATCCAGCCGTCGTTCTGCTCGCACGCCATCGACGCGGTGAAGTAGGGAAGGTGCACGAGAGTGCGGGCGACGGCGACCGCCACGGGGTTCGCGGCGTCCAGGCTGAAGAAGTACACGCCCGCCCGCCCGTTCCCCCGCACGTAGGTTCGCACGTTGAGCTCCGGGAACGCCGAGAGCCACGGCAGCGCCGGGACCAGGCGTGGCGCGACGTTCGTCATGCGGAACGGTACGACGCCCACCCAGGCCTGACCCTCGAAGCGATCGATCTCGAACGCCGCCGGCACGAGTGCGCGCAGCGTCGCATGATCCACCGGCCAGTGCGCAAACAGCAGGTCGTGCCAGGTCTGCGTCATCAGCCACGGGGAATCGGGCATCGGCCAGGGTCGATGGGAGGTCTCGTCGAGGATGGCGTGGTTGAAGTCGTTATTCAAACCTGTCCCGCCATTCGGGGCGCGGCAGCGGGCACGCGTCGAACCGGCCGAACAGCCGGTAGCGCCGTCGTGCGATGAAGGCATAGGCGAGATCAGCGATCACGGCCGGAACGATCTGCGCGATCCGTGCCAGCACGCCCCAGGTGCCGCCGAGCTGGCTGACGGCATGCAGCACGGCCGGCGATCGGGTGAACACGCGCTGGCCCGGCGACCGCCAGTCGGCGATGACGACAACGGAATCGAGGGCCGCCGGATCGTGCCCGTGGCGAGGGAGCTCGCGTCGAGCCAGCTCGCCCTGCAACGGCGCGAAGTGGATCCGCCCCTCGGAGTCGCGCGACAGCAGAAAGTGGACCAGCCGGTGGCACAGGCCGCATACGCCGTCATAGAAGACCAATGTCATTTCCGTATCGTGATCCGGTTTCCGGCGCGATCGCGCCTTCCGGGGTGGGAGGCTCGCAATCCATGTTCTCTTTCCGTGTCGTCGTCTTCGGGCTGACGGGGCTGCTGTTGTGCACCGCGATCCCGGCGCAGGCGCAGACCGAACGGCCGGCGTCCGCCCTCGAACTCACGATCGGCCATTCGGCCTTTCTCGACGAGGACCCGATCGATCACCTGGTGCTGGGGGGTGGTTACCGCCACTACGTGTCACCCCGCGTGAGCCTCGGCCCTGAAATCCAGTACATGATTGGTCCCGGGAAGGACCGCGACTTCTTCGCGACCGCGAACGCCTGGTTCGACGTGATGCGACCGGACCCGCGGCGCCGCGTGACACCGTATCTCGTGGCGGGCGGCGGCATCATGATCCACTACCCTGAATTCGATTTCCTGGGTGGGCCGTACAAGGACGGCGCCGCGACCGGCGGCATCGGATTCCGCATCGCCATCGACGACCGCTGGTACGTAGCCGCCGAAGCCCGTCTGGGCTGGGAGACCCACTGGCGAATGACCGCGACTGTCGGCTATCGGCCTGGGATCGCCCGCCGCGCCCGGACGGTGATGCCGCGCCGGAGCACCCGCACGTCCAGCTCGCGCAGGTCGGCAGTGCGGAACACCGGCGGATCCACTACGCTGATCGTGTAGTAGGTCGTGGTCTCGCGCAGGATCCGGTCCACCGCGCCGTCGAGGTCGTTCGTGTTCACGAAGGCCAGCCCCCCCGTATCGCGCGCGAAGCCGCTCGCTCCTCCCGCCGCCGGCGCCATCCCCACGCCCCGAGGGTCGATCGCGTAAAGAGTTACGTTCGACGATGCCATCGCTCGCATCGCCTCGACCCACTCGGGGCGGAGAGTCCTCCCGGTGGAAGGCGCGGGGATGGGTGTGTCGAAGAGCCACGAGGCGCCGATCCCGACAATCGTCCGGCGGCGTGCGGGCGCCTCCGCCAGCTGGCGCGAGATCGCCGTGATCGTCGTCAGCACGTGCGCCGCCACATCGTCGGGACGCACGAGCCCGGACGGCCGGACGTTGTACGCGTCGATGGTTCCGAGCAGCGGCGCCGGATCCCCGGTGCTCTTCGTCGCTCCGCCATTGAGGCCGATGACCGCCATCTCGTCGCCAGGCGCCATCCTGTTGACGAACCGCCGCGCCACGGCGCGGGTCCGCGAGATCAGCTCCGGAGCGAGCGTCAGGTCATCGAGGAGCAGCACGATCGATCGGCGGCTGCGTTCCGGATCTTTCGGCGTGACGACGTCGAGCGTCTCGATCGGGATCCGGAAACGGCCGATCCAGACCTCGAGCTCGTCTTTTCTGAGGTCCGGCACCGGCGAGTCGTTCCGGTCGAGCGCGACCGCATCGATCTTCAGCAGCCGGGCAGGCGCCGGATCGCTGGGGTTCTGAACGCCGGCGGCCGGTGTGGCCGCGAGCAGGGCGAGCGCCAAAATCAGTCGCGGCATTTTCACGCCTCGGGCATTCCGCATGCAGGTGTGCGTCGGAGCATGTTCTTCTTCTTTTCCAACCGGCTCGGTTGTCTCGGCTCCATCCTGGTGTCCATAGTCCTGACGATACTCGTATTGGCGTTGATGCGCGCGTGCGGCACGACGGTGGGCTGGTAAGAGCAACGCATCAGTTCAATCCTTTTTCGGCGCGAGATTGAGCGTGACCAGCAGCGCCTCGAATCCGGGGTCGCCCTTCAGCCACGCGAACACTCGATCGACATTGACGTAGAGAACGGCGCTGCTGCGCTCGGCCTCGGACCGCCGCAGCCATTCGATCGCCTGGTCGCGCTCGCGCAGCTCGGCGTGGAGTTTCGCGATGTCGAACGACGGCGGATACGGCAGCGAGCGGAGCTCGGCGATGGCGCGATGCGCCTTCTCACGTTCGCCGCGCCTGGCGTGGATCCGCCCCAGCGTGGCGACGGGCACCGCGCGGCTCGTCGTGGAGCTCAGCAGCGTATGGATCTCCGCTTCCGCCTCGTCCAGCCGGTTCTGATCCATGTAGCTCCAGGCGCGATACATGCGCGCCGGTCGAAAGGTCGGATCATGCGCCAGGACCCCTTCACAGAGATCGATTGCCTCCTGCTGCCGGCCCGCGAGATGGGCCAGCCAGCCGTGGATCGCCTGAGGCATCCGAGCCAGCGGATCCAGCTCGCGCGCGCGCCGCATCGATTTGAAGGCCTCGTCGAATTGTCCAAGCGCCGCCAGGAATTCGCCGTGCCACTGATGCGCGGTCGCATATCCCGCATTGGCCTCGAATGCCCGTTGAAACCCCTCCTCGGCCGCCCTCCAGTCCCGTTCGAGCGCGAAAGCAAGCCACGCTCTCGTGGTGTGCGCCTCGGCGAGCGTCGGATCGAGCCGGAGTGCGAGATCCACCGCCTCGCGCGCCCGGCCGTAGGCCTCGGCCGGCCGGAGATCGCGATAATCGCCCAGGACGACATACACGTCCGCCAGGCCGGCGTGTGCGAGAGCGAAGCCGGGATCGCGGGTGATCGCCTCCTGAAAAAGCGTCGCGGCCTGCTTCAGCGCCTCGGCGCTCCGCAGGTTCCACTGGAACCGGCCCCGGAGGTACGCCTGAAAGGCCTGGGGATCCACGTTGGTCTGTCGCGTGAGACGCGCCTGATCGGCAGGTGACAGCTCGCCGCGGATCTCGCGGCCGATGGTGCCCGCGATCTCCCGCTGAAGTGTGATCGCGTCGCTCAGCGGCTTCTCGTAAACGCCGCGCCACAGCTGCCTCTCGGATCGCGCATCGATCAGCCGGGCGGTGATGCGGACGTTCTCGGCCGTCCGCAGCACGGCGCCTTCGACGATGCCGTCGACGCGCAGCGCCTCGGCGATGTCGCGCAGCGACCGGGTCGTCTCCTGGAACTGCATCACCGAGGTGCGGGAGATGACCCGCAGATCGTCGATGGCAGAGAGGTCGGAGATCAGCGCCTCGGTCATGCCGTCTGCGAAATACTGCTGCCCCGCGTCGCTCGACAGGTTGTCGAGCGGCAGCACCGCGATCGACGCGATCGAAGCACTGCCGCCGCCGGCCGCACTGCCAGCGGCGCCGCGCGCACCGTTCCACCAGACGCCCGCGAGTGCCGCGAGCACGAGCAGCGCCGCCGCCGCGTAAGCGGCCGGACGCCGCTTCCCGCTCGCGTGCGGAGCCGCCACCGGAGCCACCTCGCCGGTCGACAGGATCTCGATGGCTGCCGCCGCTTCGGCGGCGGATTGGTAGCGCTCCGCGGGATCCTTCGCGAGCAGCCGGCGGATCACCGCGGCCAGGCCCGAGGGCACGACGCCCGGGATGTCGGGCGGGTCACGCAGGATGGCGGTGCTCAGCGCGAAGCCGGTGTCCCCCTTGAACGGACGACTCCCGCTGGTCATTTCGACGAGCATGACCCCGAGCGCCCACAGATCGCTCCTCGCATCGGCATGCCGGCCCTGCAGTACTTCGGGCGCCATGTAGGGCAGGGTCCCTGCGATCTCGCCATTGCCGGCCAGGGTCGCGACCGACCGCGTGGCCTCCGCGAGTTCGCCGGTCGGAATGCGTCTGGCGATGCCGAAATCAAGGATCTTCGCGCGGCCTTCGGCGGTGACGGCGACGTTGGCGGACTTCAGGTCACGGTGAACGACACCTCGCGCATGCGCGTGTCCCAGCGCGTCGGCGATCTGCGCGCCGAGGCGGAGCACGGTGGCCACCGGGAGCCCCTGACCGGCGATCCGCCGCTCCAGCGACTCCCCCTCGACCAGCTCCATGACGATGAACGGCTGGCCCGCGGCATCGCCGATTTCGTGCAGCGTGCAGATGTGCGGATGGTTCAGGGCCGACGCGCTGCGGGCTTCTTGCAGGAGCCGATCCGCAGCCTCGCCCGGATTGCCGGTGGTCAGCAGCTTGATGGCGACCTGGCGCTCGAGCCGCGTGTCACGTGCCCGATACACCTCGCCCATCCCCCCCGCGCCGAGCGCGCCGGTGATCTCGTACGGCCCGAGGCGGCTGCCGGCAGTCAGAAGCATGGAGGAGGAAAGTATAGGCGTTTGCTACTATGAAGCATGGCCCTGGATGAACGCGCCTTTTTTACGGAGAAGCCGGAAACCCGGCAGGGTCGCTATCAGTGCCCCAAGTGCCGGCGGACCGGGGAATACAGCATCCGGTGGGTTCGCCGCTCGAAGAAGGACAGGCCGCCGGCGGGGGCCGACGACGCCGACCGGGCCAAGTTCGCCAAGCTGCGGGACTACCTGCTCCGGCTCGACGACGAGGTCACCTGCAAGACCTGCGGCAAGAAATTCGAGATCCCCTCGCAGCATTCGCTGATGTTCGTGGACCAGCTCGCCGGGTTGCCCGATGCCGAGGAGCTGGAACGTGAGATCATCGCGGCATCCGGCGAGGCCGAACCGGTGGCGGAGAGCAAGCCGGCGTTGCCGGCGCGGTTCACACGCAAGTCGACGGGGTGGAAGTAGCACGAGGGAAGCTGGCGTCATGGATCTGTCTGACGTCATCAGCCGGGGGCTGTCGTGGCACGACGCGCACGTCGACTTCGACGGCGCCGTCGCCGGGCTCCCGGCCGGCCTGCGCGGGCAGCGGCCCGCCGGGATGCCGCACTCCCCCTGGCAGATCGTCGAGCACCTCCGGATCGCGCAGCACGACATCCTCGATTTCTGCCGCAATCCGCACTACGCGGAGATGCAATGGCCGGCGGACTACTGGCCCGCCGATCCGGCGCCCCCCTCCGCCGCCGCATGGGAGGCCAGCCTCGCCGCCCTCCACCGCGACCGCCGCGCGCTGCAGGATCTCGCCACCGACCCGAAGCTCGATCTGTTCGCGGCGATCCCGCACGGCTCCGGCCAGACCTACCTGCGCGAGCTGCTGCTCGTCATCGATCACAACGCCTATCACGTCGGCGAGCTGGTGACGATCCGGCGGATGCTCGGCGCCTGGCCCGCTTGACAAATCGTCCGGGACTGTCCTGCTGTCCCGCGAACCAGGATACTCTCGCCATCGACGTCCCTCAGACCAGTTCTCCGAACTGACGCCCCGCCGGTCACGGTAGACTGTGGCCCCCATATGGTCACAGCGGAGCAGAAGCGGCTCATCGACGCCGGCCAGCGCCGGGCGCACTGGAAGCGATGGGGGCCGTACCTGAGCGAGCGGGCCTGGGGCACGGTGCGCGAAGACTACAGTGCCGGCGGCGACGCCTGGGAATACTTCCCGCACGACCACGCCCGCTCGCGGGCCTACCGCTGGAACGAAGACGGCCTGGCCGGGATCTCGGATCGCCACCAGCGGATCTGTTTCGCGATCGCGCTCTGGAACGAGCGCGACGCGATCCTCAAGGAGCGGCTCTTCGGGCTGACCGGCAAGCAAGGGAACCATGGCGAGGACGTCAAGGAGTACTACTTCTATCTCGACAGCACGCCAACGCATTCCTACATGCGGTATCTCTACAAGTATCCGCAGCGCGCGTTTCCGTACGAGGATCTGGTGGCGGAGAACGGCCGCCGCGGCCGCGACGCCCGAGAGTACGAGCTGATCGACACCGGCGTTTTCGCCGACGATCGCTACTTCGACGTGCAGGTGGAGTACGCGAAGGCCAGTCCGGAGGACGTGCTCGTCCGGATTCAGGTGTTCAATCGCGGCTCCGAGGCTGCACGGCTTCGCGTGCTGCCGACGATCTGGTTCCGAAACAGCTGGGCGTGGGGCGCCGAGCGCCTGAAACCCTCGCTGCGCCGCGGCGCCGGCGCCGCCGCCGTCGTCGAAATCCTGGAGCACTATTACGGGCAGCGGTGGTTCGTCTGCGACGGCGAACCCGAGCTGCTGTTCACGGAAAACGACACCAACAACCGGCGGCTGTTCGAGGCCGAGAACCTCGTCCCGTACGTCAAGGACGGCATCAACGATCACGTCGTGCTGGGCGCCCCGGGGGTCGTGAACCCCGCACAGACGGGCACGAAAGCCTCCGCCCATTACGCGCTGGACGTACCGGCCGGCGGCTCGGTCACTCTGCGCGCCCGCTTCAGCGACCGCCAGCCCGACGGCGGCGTCGGCCGGGATTTCGACAAGGTGTTCGACGTCCGGCTGCGCGAGGCCGACGAGTTCTACGCCACGGTCATCCCGCCCGACCTCTCGGCGGATGCCGCCATGGTCATGCGGCAGTCCCTCGGCGGGCTGCTCTGGTCCAAGCAGTTCTATCACTACGTCGTGAGGGACTGGCTGGCGGGAGATCCCGGCCTGCCGCCGCCGCCCGAAGAGCGGCGCCGCGGCCGGAACCGCGAATGGTCGCAGCTGTACAACGCGGACGTGATCTCCATGCCCGACAAGTGGGAGTACCCCTGGTACGCGGCCTGGGACCTCGCGTTCCATTGCATTCCACTCGCGCTGGTCGATCCCGATTTCGCCAAGGAGCAGCTCACGCTGCTGACGCGCGAGTGGTACATGCACCCGAACGGGCAGCTGCCCGCCTACGAGTGGGCGCTCGGCGACGTGAATCCGCCGGTCCACGCCTGGGCTGCCTGGCGCATCTACAAGATCGAGCAGAAGCGGCGGCGGAAAGGGGACCTGAAGTTTCTCAGCCGGATCTTCCACAAGCTGATGCTGAACTTCACGTGGTGGGTCAATCGCAAGGACGCCGAGGGGCGCAACATCTTTCAGGGGGGCTTTCTCGGGCTCGACAACATCGGCGTGTTCGACCGGAGCGCCCCGCTGCCGACGGGCGGGCGCCTCGATCAGTCCGATTCCACCAGCTGGATGGCGATGTATTCGCTGAACCTGCTCGCGATGGCGATGGAGCTGGCGCGCCACGACCCGTCGTATGAAGACGTGGCCAGCAAGTTCTGGGAGCACTTTCTCTACATCGCCCACGCGATGAACAACCGCGGCGGCGAGGGGATCGACCTCTGGGACGACGAAGACGGGTTCTTCTACGACGTCCTGCACCTGCCGAACGGGTCACACACGCTGCTGAAGGTCCGGTCGATGGTCGGCCTGCTCCCGCTTTGTGCGGTCGAGACGCTGGAACCCGAGCTGATCGGACGGCTGCACGGATTTCGCCGGCGGCTCGACTGGTTCGTCGACAACCGGGCGGACCTGACCGGCAGCGTCGCCTCGATGTGCACCATCGGGGTCGGCGAGCGGCGGCTGCTCTCGATCGTCAACCCGGAGCAGCTTCGCTCGGTGCTTCGCGTCATGCTGGACGAGAACGAATTCCTGTCGCCGTACGGCATCCGCGCGCTGTCGCGCGTGCACCGGAACCACCCCTACGTGCTGCGCGTCAACGGCGACGAGCACCGGGTCGGCTACGAGCCCGCGGAATCGGCCACCGGCCTGTTCGGCGGCAACTCCAACTGGCGCGGTCCGATCTGGTTTCCGGTGAACTATCTGCTGATCGAGTCGCTTCAGAAGTTTCATCACTACCTGGGCGACGACTACAGGGTGGAGTGCCCGACCGGCTCAGGCCAGATGATGACGCTCTGGGAGGTGGCCGGCGAGCTGTCGCGGCGGCTCTCGCGCATCTTCATGCGCGGGGCGGACGGCCGGCGCCCGGTGTTCGGCGGGGTCGAGAAGTTCCAGCACGACCCGGAGTGGCGTGACCTGATCCCGTTCCACGAATACTTCAACGGCGATGACGGCTCGGGCCTGGGTGCGAGCCACCAGACCGGGTGGACGGGTCTGGTGTCGAAGCTGCTGCAGCAGAGCGGCGAGCAGCCGCCTCCGCATCCGTTCCAGCGCCGCGAGCCCGGGTGAGCAGCGAGATCCCGAGCAGCCCCAGCGCCGCGACCACGACCGCGCGGATGCGGCGGACGAATGGCACCACGAAGCCGGCCGCCGCGGGGAGGCCGACGACCTCGAAGATGATCGTGTGGGCCCCTTCCGACGCCCCGACCTGCCCGGGGATGAAGAAGAACGCGAGGCCGATGAACTTCGCGGCCCCCTCGATCAGCGTGGCGGTGCCGAGGCCCGCGCCAAGCTCCAGCGCCCGGATGATCAGATAGAGCTCGAGGATGTGGAGCGCGTGACTCGCGGTCTCGACGAGCAGGATGCGCGCGAACCGCCGCGGGCGGTCGTGCATGACGTCGAGCAGCAGATCCTCGACCTGGTGCACGTCGGTCATGTTGACCCGCAGGCGCGTGCGGACGCCGGGCAGGGCGGTCACCCGCTCGAGAATGGCGCCGAGCAGGTGCACGCGCAGCGCGATCGCGATCGCCGACACGATCAGGAACGCGGTCATGATGCTGAGGATGACGATCGCCGCGGCGCGGGGCCCGCCGGTCATCCCGGCCGCCAGCAGCCAGCCGAGGGCGGCGATCGACAGAAGCGCAGCCGTGAGCGTGTAGGACAGATACTCCGTGATCGTCGCGGCGAACCCTTCGACCGCGGTGAGGCCCCGCCCTTTCAGCAGCCAGGCCTTGGCCGGTTCCGCGAGAAACGGACCCGTGAAGGTCAGAAACTGGACGGCCTCACCCGAGAGGCGGATCCACAGCGCGTCGCGGAACGTGAGGCGGCGGGCGCTCATCACCGACGCGGTCAAGGCGAGCGCGCGCAGGGACTGATAGACGGCGTACGCCAGCGCGATCGGCACGGCGCCCCAGCCGATGCGCGCCAGCATGGCGATGACGGCCGCCGGCCCGAGCTGCACGAAGAGGTACGCGAACAGCGCGATGCCGGCCAGCAGAAAGACGACTCTGGTCATGGCTGACAGAGCGTGCCGAATGCGAACCCGCGGGAGCGGAGGCGAGGCGCCAGCAGCGCGATCGTCTCCGCGGCATGGCGCCGGTCGGCACGCGGGTTGGCATGATGGCCATCGTGGATCACGACGATGTCGCCGGCTGACGCCTTTCGCGCGAGGCGGTCGGCCGTGCGACCCGCGCGCGGCGTCCGCCACCAGTCCCAATCCCACATCCCCCAGCTCCAGCCAGCCAGCCGGTACCCGGCCTTGCGCAGGCCGCTGTACATCGTCGCGCTGCGCCAGCCGGCGTGCGGCCGGAACAGGCGGCAGGGCTGACGCCCCGTGATCGCTTCGATCCGGGCGGCGGCGCGCTCGAGCCGCTCAGCCAGCGCGCCGGGCGACATGACCATGAGGCGGCGGCTCCCGCTGTGCAGGCCGATCGCATGACCTTCATCGGCGATCCGCCTGACGATCGGCGCGGTCTCAGCGGTGATGTGTTCGTCGATGAGGAAGAACGTGCCCCGCGCACCGGTCTCGCGCAGCGCGTCCAACAGGGGAGGCGTCCACTGCGGGTTGGGGCCGTCGTCAAACGTGAAGTAGACCGTCGGCGGCGCGCCCGGCAGCTCCTTGACATGCCACAACGATCCCGAGGGGCGGAACGCCTCCAGCAGAAACGGGAAAGGCACCATGTGCGCCGCCACGGCGGCGCCGATCAGCAGGGCAGCGACCAACACCATCCATCGATGTTACCGCCCGGACGGGGGTGGTTCAGCCGCCGAGGTTGATCAGCCCGTCGCCGTCCCGCCGGGTGATGTGGACAGTGCCCGGCTGGAAGGTCGCCGCCAGCGCGCGGGAGGCAGCGAACAGAAAGTTCGAAGGCCCCTGACGCCAACCGGCCGCGGCGCACGCATCCTGCAGCAGGCGGTGCTGCTGGTTGGTGATGAGCAGGTCCGCGCCATGCTGATGTGCGGTTCGAGCCGCGACTGCCACGCCCGCCCGCACGGCGTCGGCGGTCCCGACGCAGTCGGTGAGGGTCGCCACGACCAGATCCCCGAAATACTCATTGTTCGACATCGCGCTCAGCTTCAGGCCGAACCAGCCTTCGACCCGGCCATTCCGCTCGACCGTCCACGCCCGCGGGCTTCGGTCGTCGAACCTGTAGAAGAAGGGCAGGGTTTCTGCCGTCCTGAGCACTCCGAAGCTGAGGTCGCGGGCGAATGCCTCCCACGCTGCCTCGGTCCACTCCAGCCAGCGTTCGACCGGCGCGACCTGGTACTGCGAGGCGAGCTGCTTCGCCGCGGGCGACACGCGATGGGCCAGCCGGGGAGCCAGGGAGGCGGCGCCGGTCATCGCGGCGAGGTCTGCCGCCATTCTTTTCGCCGCCGTGGTGCGCAGCGGCGCGAGGTGCCGGGCACAGCGGGCGCCCCGCAGCAGCCGGAAGTAGAACGGCACCGCGTCCACCGACCAGCCCATGGCCTTGAGCAGCCGCGGAAGAGGGTTTCTGGCGCTGCCCATGCCGACGACGAACGCGAGCGCAGAGAGGCGGAGCGCATGCTTGATCAGTTGCGGTGCGACGAAGGTGAAGGCCGGATCGATGATGCCCTCCGACAGCGGCGCCTGGACGTTGACCGCCTGGTCCACACGGCTTCCCGCTACCGCAGGGTGAGCCTGGCACATCATGCCACCCCGCACCTGCCTGGCCTCGTCGACGGCGACGTAATGCGTGACCGTGACGCTCCCGTCCCGTACCGGCGGCTTCGCATGCAGCGGCAGAAGGAAACCGGACGGCGCGCTGGCGCTCCGCATGCGCTGGTTGAACGCCGCGACCGCGGCCTCGTGCTCGGGCTGAAACTCTTCGACTGAGATCCTCACGACGTACCGTGCATGAGCTTGGTCGCGAACCACGAGCGCTCGAGGCGGCGGCGCTCGGCCGCCGTCAGCGGGTGGACGCCGCGGCTGTTCCCGAGGTGATCGAGCAGGGTCGTCACCGGCACGAACCAGCCGTTCTTCGAGGCCAGACGGGTCATCGAGCGGGTGAATGCCGGGTCGAGCCGGCCATCGCGGACGAACCCGTGCCCGTAATGCGTGTACATGATGCACGCGCCTCCTTCGGCTTCGAGCTGGTCCTGATTGCGGTCTGAGAGCAGCCGGACGCAGGCATCGCGGTTTGCCCCCTCCGCCGCGGCGTACCACGCCTGGACGAAGGGGCGATCCGGATCCGAGTACGGCATGTAGGGGCATGCGCGCAGCGTGTTGATCCGGCGGAACACGAAGTTGCGGCAGTAGCGGATCCGCTCCCGGCACACATCCCCCCAGAAGCAGGGATGACCCTCGACATGGCCGAAGTGCTTCGCCGGGCCGCTGATCAGTTTGTACATCCGGCGCACGAGGCCGCTGAGCCGCGCATCGCCCCAGTACATCGCATCCTCGTTGTAATGGTTCGCCATCGTCGCGGGATCGACGCCGAAGTGCGCGCGAAAAAGATCCAGAGAGCGGATGATCGCCTGCCGGTGCAGCGTGCCCGGCGCGCCATTGTGATACGCAAGCTCGAACCCCTGCTGCTGCAGATCGAGGCAGAATTCACGAAATTCAGCCGACTCGCAGGTTTCTCCTGGTGAGTTCCTCTCGGGCGGTTCCACCAGCCAGATCGCCTTGGTCGTGCGGAAGCCGAGGTCCTTCAGGAGCGCGTACACCTCGCGGCTGACGGCGAGGCTCTGCGCGTCGGGATCGTCGATGACGGTGAACGCGAAGCGGCGCCCGCCAGGCCACTCGACGGCCGGTCTCACTCGCGCGTTCTCGCGGAGATGTACTCGGTCATGCGGCGGATCGTGCCGAAGTTGTCGAGCGAGAGATCGCCCTGATCGATTTCGAAGCCGAACTCCGACTCGACCCAGAGGATCAGCTCCAGGATCGAGGCCGAGTCGAGCAGGCCGCTCTGCGGCAGGATATCGTCGTCGGTCAGCCGCCGCGGATCGTTTCCCATCGCCCGGGCCAGCTCTTCGACCTTCGCTCTGATGCGAGCCGCGGTCGTCACGCGTCCTGTTCTCCCTGATCCGGTCTGCCGAGTGCACGCAGCAGCGCCGCCACCTCCCCGCCGGTCAGCACCCGGTGGTCGTATGACGCCCCGAGGGCGGCCACGCCGTCGCGGGCGTGCGTGTGCGCCACGATCAACGAGGAGTAGGGGGGCAGCACCGGCACATGGCGCACGACCTGCCAGCGCGCCATGCTGGAGAACGTCAGCGTGATCCCGGAGGTGTTCTCGGAGCTGAGCTTGCCCTTCATGCCCTGCCGCATCAGGTCGCCGAGGGTGTCCACGAAGGTCCGGACGTTCATGCGCCCGGCGTCGCGCACCGAGACGAGCGACAGCCGCGTGCCCGACTGCACGGTGAAGCCGAGGTTGATGGACTCATATTCATGCCGCGCGCTCCCCACGATCGTGCTGTTCACGCGGGGGCTCTCGCGTGCGAGCTGCACGAGGCGGTAGGCCATCAGCGCCAGCAATGGGCTCATCAGGAGCTGATGCTCTTTTTGAAAGGCGGCCGCGTGGCTGTCCCAGTCCGCGGTGAGGTACTCGATTTCGACGTAGCCGGCGACCGCGCTTTCCCTGTGCCAGGTCACCGTCTTCAGCATGCCGCGCTCGACCACGCTGAGCGGCACGCTCCGCCCGGGGGTGATGTCGGGCGGCGATTCGGCGGTTCCGGTCGCGCCCCGCTCAGCCGACGGCAGCCGGATCTGCCGGTGTTCGACGTGGGCGAGCACGTCCTGCGCCGTCAGCCGCTCGCCGGTGGCCGGCACGTCTGAGGGCTTGAGGCCGTATCGGGCGAGCAGGAGGGCCGCCTTCAGGCTGGGCTCGCCGCTCGCCGTGCCCGAGCTCGCGACCTCGGGGCCGGCCTCGGGCATCGCCTCGTCGGCGGAGCTGCCCAGCCACGCGAGTACCGAGCCGACGGCAACCATCTCCCCCAGGGGCGGCACGAATCCCAGCACGTAGCCGTCGTTGTCGGCTTCGACCGTCACGGTCGCTTTGTCGGTCTCGAGCTCGGCGATCGGATCGCCTTTCCGCACCTGGCTGCCCGGCTCGCGGTGGATCTGACTGAACCGGACGTAGTCGTCGTTGTTGTTGACACGCGGAGTGGGGATCGCGATCGGCATGTGCTTGACGGGCGAGGGCATCCCTACAGGCCGAGCGTCTGCAGCACGGCGTCGAGGATGCGCGATCGCCCGGGCAGGATGCCGGTTTCCAGGCTGCGCGCCGCCGGGATGGGCACCGGCGGCGGCGAGACGCGCGCAAACCGTCCACGGAATCCGCGCTCGAGCAGCGCCGCGCCGAGCGCACAGCCGAATCCCGTCTCCGCGTACCCTTCTTCAACGACGACCACCGCATCGCGGTCCCGAAGGTGGTCGCAGAGCTGATGACGAGGGACCGGGTTCAGCAGGGAGGGCGCGACGATTTCGACGGAGAGCTCCTCTGAGGCCAGGTCCTGGGCCAGCTGCTCGACCGCCGGGAGCATGCCCCCATACGCGATCAGGGTGACGTCAGGCGAGTCGGTGCGACGGATCATCGTCGGAAACAGTTCGAGCCCGTGGTCCTGCGGATGGGAGTCCAGCCGCGCAAACGGACCGGCAGCTGCCGGCTCTCCATACAGCAGCTTGTGCTCGAAGAACACCGTCGGGTTCGGCCACGACAGCACCGCGGACTTCAGCATCGCACCGACCGGGTGGCGGTGACTCGGCGCCACGACCGTCAGGCCCGGCACGGCGGCGAGGAGATTCTCGGGGCACTGGCTGTGGGTCGGACCGTAGCCGCGCCCCCCGCCGTTGGCGGCGCGCACGACCAGCGGCACCGACGTATCGGGATACATGCCGGGGAACTTCACGGCATGATTGAAGAGCTGATCCATGGACAGCGTGACGAAGTCCGCGAACATGATCTCGACCACCGGCCGGTAGCCCGACATCGCGAGGCCGATGCCGGCGCCGACGACGCCCGCTTCGCTGATGGGCGTGGAGATCACGCGGTCCGGATACGCAGAAGAGAGCCCGGCCGTCACCTTGAACGCCCCGCCGTACGGATCGTGAAGGTCCTCACCGAGGAGGATCACGCGCGGCTCGTCCCTCAACAGCTCCGACAGCGCCGAGTTGAGCTGCAGGCGCACATTCCCCTCCACCGCCGCGTGCGCGGCCCTGGGGTGCTCGCACGCTGGATGGAGGATCGTGCGCGCGGCTTCGAGGTGGCTGGCCGGCGGGGAGGCGAGCGCTTCGCGATAGATCTCCGTGATCACCGACCGGTTCTCGGCTTCGATGGCGTCACGCTCCGCGTCTGGCAGCCTGCGGCCGGTCGCCGCCAGTGGATCACGCTGGCGGATGTAGGCCATCTCCTCCGCCGTCCGGAGATCGTCACCCTTGCTGTGCGGCCCGAGCCGCTCGGTGTCGATCATCAGCATCGAAGGACGCCCGTCACGGACTTGCGCGACGAACTCGTCGACCTGTCGCAGAAAACCCGGATCGTCATCCTGCAGCCGCAGCGTACGAAGCCCGAACGCGGCGCCGCGCGCCAGCATGTCGCCGCCGATCGTGTCTTTCGTCGGCGTCGTCTGCGCGATGCGATTGTGTTCGAGCACGAACAGCACCGGCAGCCGCCAGATGGATGCGAGGTTCATGCTTTCGTAGAGCAGCCCCTCGCCGAGCGTGCCGTCGCCGATGACGATCGCGGTGACGCCGTCCTGGCCGTCGCGCCGGCGGGCCAGCGCCTGACCGACGCCGATCGCCGTCATGCCCGCCTGCACGCCGTTGCTGTGGAAGTGACGAAACGCGAGATGCTGGCTCCCGCCGATCCCCCCGCACACGCCCGCTTCGCGTCCCATGATTTCGGCCACCAGCCCGAGGAACGCTCCCGAGTAGGTCAGAAAGTGACCGTGGTTGCGGTGGTTGGAGAGCAGGTGATCGTGCGGTCCGTTGAGAGCGCGGACCACTGACATCTGGCAGAGCTCCTGGCCGATGCAGGTGTGCGTAGTGCCCGACAGCAGCCCCTCACTGAACAGGCGGAGCAGCAGCTCTTCGGTCGATCGGAGCAGGTGACCGAAGCGATACACGGCCGCGTCCTCGAGCGAGATCACCGGTTTCCCGAGTTCATCGACCGTGATCGCAGGGGCGGCATACGTGAACCCAGCCATGCTCAACCAGTATACGTTGGGCCAGAAGCTCATCAATCTCGCGGTAGTACAATCCCGCGCCTGGATCATCGATGGATTACCGCCGCCTGCGTGCCGCAGTGCAGCACGTCTCCCGCCTGCCCGAAGTGATCACCTGTCTCGGTGCGATGCAGCGCGCACCGGAAGTCGTGGCCGGCTATGTCGGTTTGAAGCGGCTGACGCTGCCCTATACGGCACGGTTCCGCAACGGTCTTGCCTTCAAGCTCGAGGAGTACTACGACCTCGAGACGCTCTGGCAGATCAGCTTTCACGCCGTCTATCCGCTGCGCCCCACTGACGACGTCATCATTGACGCGGGCGCGAACGTGGGCCTGTTCACCTGCTGGGCCGCGTCACGCAATCCGCGCGCATCCATCGTGGCCGTGGAACCGTCGCCCGAAAACTTCAAGCGGCTGCAGGAACATCTGCGGCTCAACCGGTTAGAGCAGCGGGTGCAGGCCCTGCAGGTGGCGCTTGGCTCCGACCGAACCACGGCCTGGCTGTCGACGACCGCCAGCGCTGGTCAGATGCTGCACCTGACCGACCAGTCCACGCCGCAGGCGGTCGCGGTGGAGGCGATTCCGCTGGCCGATCTGCTGTCACAGGTACCGCAGCGCCAGATCGACTTCCTGAAGATGGACATCGAAGGCAGCGAATATGGCGTGTTGATGTCGGTGGGCCCAGACCAGCTCGCGCGGGTTCGCCGCCTGACCGTCGAGTACCATCCACCCGCATCAGACCGCCCGCACGCGAAGGCCGATCTGGTCCGTCATCTGATCGCCTGCGGCTATCGCTCCCTCGACGATCGCCCCGGCAGGGCCGGCTACGGACTGATCCACGCGTCGCGCGACTGAGCAGATGCGCTGCGACGAGCTTCGGCTCACCGGCTCGGGGGGCGCGAATCGTGTCATGGAGGCGGAGCTGAAGCGCCTCGTGATGCGTTCTCCCTTCGAGGTTCGCGTCCCCAAACCGAGACGCGAGGGGGAGTCGACGCTGCTGTATCCCTTCGACGCGCGCATCGCGTGGGTGGCGGCCTGTCATCACCGCACCTCGTCGCGCATTTCATGGGATCTCTTCTCGAGCCCCGCCGTCCGGCTCGAGCCGCTGTTCGAGGAGCTGCTGCCGGCCCTGCAGTCCGACGATCGACTGGATCCACGTGCGGGCGGGCCGCAGCCGGCCCTGCGCTTCTCCGTCGATCTCGGCTCGGCTCACGATTTCGAGGCATCGCCGCTCCAGCTGCGCGGCGTGGTCAAGAACGCGATCGTCGAGGCCCTGGCATCGCGCGGCGTGGGGGCGGACGTCGATGCGGACTCGCCCGACGTGGTCTTCGTGGCGCGGCGCGCCGGCACGCCCGAACACCGCCGCACCGTCGTCGGGATCGACATCGGGCTGGGCGCGCGGCACCGCC
>DATFFM010000054.1:0-53275 GCA_035250005.1 Vicinamibacterales bacterium
CCCTGCTCGCCGCCTCTGCCGGCTTGCGCGCCACCGGCCGGCTCGCCGCGGCCGCTCTGCGCCGCCGACGGAGGATCCCCGCGAAGGTTCCACACGACTCGCCGGAGGCCGGGCGTCTTGTCGACATCCATCCGGCGAACCTGCTGCCCCTGCTCGTTGGTGATCGTGAGCACCAGCTTCGCGTCGTCGGGAATCTCGCGCCCCACGTTGTATGTGAGGACGGCTCCGGTCGGCGGATTCGGGAACGTGGTGTTCCCCGAGAGCGTGCCGATGCCGGCCGATCCGGCCGGCGCCATCCCCCTCGGCGTGAACAGATAGGCATCGCGCAGCGGAAAGAGCCGGGCCTCATGACCAAGCGCCTCCGGCGTGATCTCGCGCAGCGCGCTGTAGTCGTCCAGGATGTAGAACCCGCGGCCAAAGGTTGCGAGAACGAGATCGTCTTCGCGCTTCTGGATTGCCATGTCGCGCACCTGGATCACCGGCATGCCGCCCTTCATCTGCACCCAGCGGCCGCCCCCGTCCACACTGGCGAACAGACCGAACTCGGTCCCGGCAAAGAGCAGGTTGCCGTTGACATGGTCCTGCAGCACGGTCCACACGTCGTGGCGCGCCGGCAGGTTGCCCGAGATGTTGGTCCAGGTCTTCCCGCGATCCGTGCTCTTGACGATGTACGGCTGGTAGTCGCCACGCTGCCAGTTGTTCAGCGCCACGAAGACCGTGTCGGCGTCACGCGGTGAGGGCGCGACATCCGAGACGTAGGTGTACTTGGGCACGTTGGGGAAGTCTTCCACCTTCCGCCAGTTCTTCCCGGCGTCTTCGGTGATCTGCAGCAGCCCGTCGTCGGTGCCGGCGTAGATCAGCCCTTCCCGCAGCGGCGACTCGTCGAGCGACACGACGTTGCTGAGCGGGGTCGTCGAAGTGTTCAACGCCACCGAATCACGGGACCAGACTTTGCCCATGATCGGGATGTTGTAGGCATCGAGCTTGCGCGACAGATCGGGGCTGATCCGCGTCCAGGAGTCGCCTCGGTCGTCGGAGCGATAGACGTACTCGCTGGCCCAGTAGAGGCGGCTCGGCGAATGCGGGCTGATGATGTACGGCGTGTCCCAGTTCGTCCGGTCTGCGGGAACTACGGGAGCCGCCGGCGCCTGCGTACTCTCCGCATCGCCGCCGCGGCCGCGACCACCACGGCCGCTGCCGCTCGACTGCGGCGGGCGAATCGAGCGGCGCTCACCGGTCCGCAGGTTGTACCGCGAGACGTTCCCGTTCTGCGATTGCCCGTAGACGATCATCGGATCCTCGGGATCGCTGCGCGACTGGAAGCCGTCGCCGCCGTTGATGATGTACCAGTCGCTGGTGCGCACACCCCACGAGCTGGCGGACCGCGACGGCCCGCAGAAGGAGAAGTTGTCCTGCGTGCCGCCGCAGACGTTGTAGAACGGCTTCGCGTTGTCAACCGACAGCCGGTAGAACTGCGTGACCGGCAGGTTCGTGAAGAAGCGCCATGTCATGCCCTCGTCGTAGGTCTCGTAGAGCCCGCCGTCATTGCCGAGCACCATGTGCTTCGGATCGACCGGATCGAAGGCGAGCGCGTGGTGATCCACGTGCACGCCTGTGCGCTCGAGGCCGTGCCGGCCCCAGGTCTTGCCGCCGTCCTTGCTGAGCTCGACGTTCACGTTCATCGACCACACCCAGTCAGGGCGGTACGGGTCCACGTAAATCTCGTGGTAGTACTGCGCGCCGCCGCCTCGATAGCAGTCGTCGGTCGGCTGGCCACCACGGCCGCCGCGGCCCTGCGGAAGCGGATCGATCCCCCCCCGCTGGCGCTCGGTTATCGGCGGCTGTGCCGGCGGACCCGCGGGAGGCTGCTGCGCCGCCTGGTCCTCGGCGAGCGCCTCGGCTGCACCGTCAATCTCCCGGTCATCGCCTGGATCCGGCGCAGTCAGCTTGCTCGCGGCACCCAGCGGCTGGCAGGGCGTCGGCGGCGTGTCGGAAACCTCGCCACGACCACCGCCACGGCCGCCGCGACCGCCGGGTTCCGGGATCATCCGGCCGATGCGCGTCCAGGACGCACCCGCGTCGTCGGAGCGGAAGAAACCGGATTCGGGGCGCTTCGCGTCCACGAGCGCGTAGACGCGGTTCGGATTCTTCGGGTCCACCGCGAGCCCCGCGCGGCCGGTGTCGCCGGTCGGCAGCCCCCTCGTCAGCTTCGTCCACTTCTTGCCGCCGTCGGTCGTCTTGTAGAGCCCCCCCTCCGGACCGCCGCCGATCATCTGGCCGACGGCGCGGCGACGCTGATACGCGGCCGCGTAGATCACGTTGGGCTTGCCCGGCTGGAACCGGATGTCGCTGATGCCGGTGTCGTCACTGACGTGCAGGACCCGGTTCCACGTGGCGCCGCCGTCGGTCGTCTTGTAAAGACCGCGCTCGCCCCCCGCGGACCACAGCGGCCCCTGCGACGAGACATAGACCACGTTCGAGTTGCGCGGATCGATCAGAATCTCGCCGATGTGCTCGGACTTCTCGAGCCCCATCCGCTTCCACGTCTTGCCGGCGTCGGTGGACTTGTAGACGCCGTCGCCAAAGTGCGCGCTTCGCTGGCTGGTGTTCTCCCCCGTCCCGAGCCAGACGACATTCGAGTCCCTGGGGTCGATCGCCACACAGCACAGCGTGAACGAGCCGCCGTCGTCGAAGATCGGCGTGAAGCTGATGCCGCGGTTCTCGGTCTTCCAGAGGCCGCCGAACGCCGACGCCACGTACCAGACGTTCGGATTCTTCGGATCGATCTCGACGTCCTGGACGCGGCCGGTGGTGAAGCCCGGACCGATGCTCCGAAGCTCGATGCCCTCGAGGGCCTGTTCGTTGAGGCGATCCTGACTCTGGCCGGCCGGCAGTGCCGCGGCAGCCATCGCCATGGCGACGATCACAATGGAGGTCTGACGTTTCATTCGGGTACTCCGGTGACGGGAGGTTGGCTGACGAGGGATTATACCGGGCACAGCCGCGGACCGTTTACAACCCGGATGCCGAATCGCACCGCTGGCGGATGGGGTGTGCGCCGGTTGGTCGCCGCCCCCGCGGTAAGCTGGGGGGCGTGCGCGCCATCGTTCGTCCTCCCACGGCAGCCATCCGGCACTGCGCCCTGACCTTTCTCGCCCGGCAGCCGATCGATTTCGCGCGAGCGCTGGCGCAACACGCCGCGTACGTGGCCGCTCTGCACGCGGTGGGGGTGGACGTGCGGATCCTCCCGCCGGAACCCGACCTGCCTGATGCGGTCTTCGTCGAAGACACGGCGGTGGTGGTGGACGAGTGCGCCGTCATCATGCGTCCGGGGATCGAGAGCCGGCAGGGGGAGACGCCGAGCATCGCCTCGGCGCTCGCGGCGGTGCGGCCCACGGTTCACATCACCGCCCCCGGCACGATTGAAGGCGGGGATGTGCTCCGCGCCGGCCGCACGTTTTTCGTGGGTCAGACGCCGCGGACCAATGCCGAAGGCACCCGGCAGTTTGCGGCGGCCCTTCAATCCCACGGCTACGACGTCTTCCCGGTAACCCCCACCGGCTGCCTGCACCTCAAGTCCGCAGCCACCTTCGTAGGTGACGAGACGATTCTCGTCAATCCCGAGTGGATCCCCGTGGATCTCTTCAACCGGTGGCAATGCGTCCCGGTTGCGCCGGAAGAACCGTACGGCGCCAACGCGCTGCTGGCCGGCGATGTCGTCCACCTCGCGGCCTCGGCGCCGCTGACCCGGCGCAAGCTCGACGCCCTTGGCTTCGCAACCACGGCGATCGACACCGGCGAATTCGAAAAGGCCGAAGCCGCGCTGACCTGCTTGAGCTTACTCTTCGAGTAACGGCATCCGCACGTCGCACGTCGCACGTCGCACGTCGCACATCGCACGTCGGACGTCGGACGTCGGACGTCGGACGTCGAACATCGTAGGTGTGTTAATGTTTTTCTCACCCATGTTGCGTCGCCGCCTCGCGCTTTCCGGGGTCATCGTCGCGGCTGTCTCCGCCTGGTATCTTTCCGTGCAGCCGTCGGCGGGAGCGGGTTCGGCCGCGCTGCCGCCGCAACTCGCCGACAAGGATTTCTGGGCCCTCTCCGCCTCGCTGTCGGAGCCGCCCGGCTACTTCCGCTCCGACAACCTGGTGTCGAACGAGATCTGGATGCAGCACGTCATCCCCGACCTCCTCAAGACGACCCAGCCCGCGCGAGTGTATCTCGGCGTCGGGCCGGAGCAGAACTTCACCTACATCGCTGCGATGAAGCCGGCGATGGCCTTCATCGTGGACGTCAGGCGTGGCAACCTCCACCTGCACATGATGTACAAGGCGCTGTTCGAGCTGTCGGCCGACCGCGCGGAGTTCGTCGGCCGACTGTTCGCGAAGAAGCGCCCGCAGGGGCTCGGCACGAAGTCGACCGCGCTCGAGATCTTCAACGCATATTCCGAGGTGCCCACCAGCGAGACGATCTACAAAGAGAACCTGCAGGCCGTCCACGACCACCTCCTGAAGACGCGGGGCCTGGCGCTGAGCGACGATGACCTGAAAGGCATCGAGTACGTCGCGTACTCCTTCTATTGGTACGGACCCGCGATCAACTACAGTTCCAGCGGCGGCCGCGGCGGGCGATCGATGCCGACCTACTTCGAGCTCATGGTCAGCACCGACGCCGACGGCCGGAACCGCGCCTATCTCGCCAGCGAAGAGTCCTTTCTGGTGCTCAAGAATCTGCACGCCAAGAACCTCTTCGTCCCGGTGGTCGGCAACTTTGGAGGGCCCAAAGCGCTCCGCGCCGTTGGAAAGTACCTGAAGGACAAGGGGGGGACCGTGGGCGCGTTCTACCTTTCCAACGTCGAGCAGTATCTCGACCAGCAGGGCCTGTGGCCGGCGTTCTGCGCCAACGTGGCGGCGCTGCCGCTCGACGACCAGAGCACCTTCATCCGGTCGGTGCGCGGCCGGCCCACCACCGGCAGTTTCGGCGGCGCCATGGGGAACTTCGGCTTCGGCGGCCTGGTCAATCAGCTCGGCAGCATGCAGTCCGAGACGAAGTCCTGCCCGGACGCGCGGTAATGACCCAGCTCGCGCTGCTGGTTGCCCGGTCCGGGGTTCGGGGTTCGGGGGTCCGGGGTCCGGGGGTCCGGGGCCCGGGGGGCCGGGGGTCGGGGGGTCCGGGCCCACACCTGCCACACCAGGGCCGCGAGGATGGCGGTTGCGGGTTCCGCAATTCGGCGTTCAGGGTTGCGGTCGCCGCGTCCGGACCGGGCGGCACACGCGGCAGGTGGGGGTCGGGCCTGGGGCGCAAAAGCGGCTAGCGCGACACCCTATAGAAAGTAAAACGCGCGCGAAGCGTGACGGCCGCGCTGGGTTGGGGACCCAGCGCGGGTCGTGACAGACGGTGCGGCGCGCGCGTTTTTCCGCGCGTACGCCGCGCGCCCCGGGGCTTGACCCACACCGGCCGCATCGGGCCCGCGACGAAGGTTTCCGAGGTTCGTTGACTTAGAAGATCGTGGAGATCGAGGCAAGCGCGAGGTCGATGACGCGGGTTGGCAGCACGCCCAGGTAGAAGACCGCGATGGTGGCCAGCGCGAGGCCGGCGACGGCGGTCGCCGGCAGGCGCGGGCGGACGACCTCGGTCCCCTCGGTCATGTACATCATGACGACGATCCGCAGGTAGAAGAAGACCGACACGACGCTCGTGAGCACGGCAATGATCGCGAGCCAGTAGTGCCCTTCCTGGACGGCGGCGCTGAAGATGTACCACTTGCCGATGAAGCCCGCCATCGGTGGAAAGCCGCCGAGCGAGAGCAGAAAGACGGTCATCAGGGCCGCGAGCGCCGGACGTGACTTCCAGAGCCCGGCAAAATCACGCAGCTCGTCGTGCTGCTGCTGAGCGCTCCCGAGCAGCGCGACGATGCCGAGCGCGCCGAGGTTCGAGATCGCGTAGGTCAGCAGGTAGAAGAGGATCGCGGCCTTGCCGGTGCTGTTCGCGGCAATGATGCCGAGCATCAGGTAGCCCGCGTGCGCGATGCTCGAATACGCGAGCATCCGCTTGATGTTGGTCTGCACCACCCCGACGACCGTCCCGAGAATCATGGTCACGACCGCGATCGCCGAGAGCAGCGGGATCCACTGGTCCTGCAGCGGCTCGAGCGGCGACAGAAAGACGCGGGCAAACGCGGCGAACGCCGCGGCCTTCACACCGGTCGACATGAAGGCGGTGACGAGGGTCGGTGCGCCCTCGTACGCGTCGGGGGTCCACATGTGGAACGGGACCGCCGAGATCTTGAAGCAGAAGCCGACGGCGAGGAGCCCGACGGCCATCAGGGCGAGCGTGGGCGGTGCGCTGCCGTCGGACGAGAACGCGCCGCTGATCTCCTCGATCCGGGTGGATCCCGACAGCGCGAACGCGAAGGCCACGCCGTAGAGAAAGAAGGCGCTCGAAAACGCCCCGAGCAGGAAGTACTTGAACCCTGCCTCCGCGCTGGCCGCGCTGCCCCGGCGGATCCCGGTGAGCACATAGACCGCCAGCGACAGGATCTCGAGCGCCACGAAGATGACCAGCAGGTCGGTGGCCGCCGCCATCATCATCATCCCGCAGAGCGCAAACAGCGTGAGCGCGTAATACTCCCCCGCCGGGATCTCGTCCCGCTCCACGGTCTCGTGCGAAAACAGCATCGTCAGCACCCCGACGATGCAGAGGACGATGTTGATGAAGAGCGCGAAATTGTCGGAGCGGATCACGCCGAAGCTCTGGGCGTCGGTGTCCCAGAGAAAGATCGACGCGAGCGCGGCGCCGGCCGACCCGATGATGCCGAAGCCGGCCATCGGCATGCGCTCGCCGGGCCGCCGGATCGCCTCGGCGACCATCGCGGCGATCGCCGACAGCGCGAGGATCGTGATCGGGATGATCGCGGCGTACTCAGTCATGGGCGGCTGCCTCCCGGGTTGCGGGCTCCGGGATGCGGGAGGCGGGTGGCGCCTTCACGACCGCCCCCTCGCGGCTGTGGACCCGATCGATCACCTTGTTGATCGACGGCTCCATGGGCTTCAGAAAGACGTTCGGGAACACCCCCATGAACAGGCACATCGCGACCGTCGGCACCATCATCGCCCACTCGCGGGGGGTGAGATCCGGCAGCGCGCGGTTCTTGTCGTTCGTCACCGGGCCGTAGTTCACGCGCTGAAACATCCAGAGCATGTAAACCGCCGACAGGATGACGCCCGACGCGGCAGCCGCGGTCAGCGTGACGTTCCACTTGTAGGCGCCGATCAGGATCAGGAACTCGCCGATGAAGCCGTTGGTCAGCGGCAGCGCGATCGACGCCAGCGTGATCACGAGAAACGCGGCGACGAAGCGCGGCATCACCGCCTTCAAACCGCCGAACTCCGAGATCAGGCGGGTGTGGCGGCGGTCGGAGAGCATGCCGACGATCATGAAGAGCCCGCCGGTGCTGACGCCGTGGTTCAGCATCTGGTAGACCGCGCCCTGCATCCCCTGGATGTTCGTGGCCGCCAGGCCGAGCACGACGAAGCCGAGGTGGCTCACCGACGAGTAGGCCACGAGCTTCTTCAGGTCCGGCTGCACCATCGCCACCAGCGCCCCGTAGAGGATGCCGATCACCGCCAACAGCCCGAGCCACGGCGCGAAGTAGAGCGCGGCGGTCGGGAAGAGCGGAAAGGCGAACCGAAGCAGCCCGTAGGTCCCCATCTTCAGCATGACGCCGGCGAGGATGACCGAGCCTGCCGTCGGCGCCTCGACGTGCGCGTCGGGCAGCCAGGTGTGGAACGGAAAGACCGGGACCTTGATGGCGAACGCCAGCGCGAACGCCAGGAACATCCAGAACTCCGCCCGGGGCGACAGCCCGACGTCGTAGAGCTCCATCAGATTGAAGCTGGGAGCTCCGGTGACGCCGGCGTGCGCCCACGCCAGGCCGATGATCGCGATCAGCATGAGCACGCTGCCCGCCATCGTGTAGAGGATGAACTTGACCGCCGCATACACCCGCCGTTCGTAGCCCCAGATCCCGATCAGGAAGTACATCGGGATGAGCATCGCGTCCCAGAACACGTAGAACAGGAACAGATCGATCGAGACGAAGACGCCGAGCATCGCGGTCTCGAGCGCCAGCACGAAGAACGCGAAGTTCTTCACGCTCTTGTGCACCTCCCAGGACGACAGCAGGGCCAGCGGGGTCAGGAAGCCGGTCAGCACGAGCAGGAACAGGCTGATGCCGTCGACGCCGATGAAGTACTGGATGCCGAAGGCCGGGATCCACGAGTACTGCTCGATGAACTGGTAGTCGGCGCTCGCCGGATCGAAACGCCACCAGAGCCACAACGTGGCCGCAAAGGTGGCGAGCGAAAAGGCCAGCGCGATGTTGCGAACGAGCGGATCGCGATCGACCCGATCGCCGCGCCCGCCGGCGAGCAGCACCAGGAGGGCGCCGGCAAGAGGCAGGAAGACTATGAGTGAGAGCATCATCGATACAGGTAATAACCGAGCACCAGCACGGCCCCCAGAAACAGGGAGGCTGCATACGTCCGGATCGAACCGGTCTGCAGCCGGCGGAGCGCGCCGCTGGCCGTGCGGACGCCGAAGCCCACGCCGTTGACCGCCCCATCGATGCCCCCGGCATCGACCCCTTTCCACAGCCCGCCGGTCGAGATGATCTTGATCGGCTGAACGATCGACGCGTCGTAGATCTCGTCCACGTAGTACTTGTTGCTCAGCACCCGGTAGAGCACCCCGAACCGGCGCGACCACGCGTCGGCGGCGGCGGGATTGCGGAGCCAGAAGTAGATCGCGGTCCCGATCCCGGCGAAGGCCAGGCCGGCCGAGAGCCCCATCAGCAGCAGTTCCGTCCGTGCATCGCCATGGACGGCAGCGGCTTCGTGCGGCGCGCCGGGCGCCAGGAAGGCCGGGTGCAGGAAGGTCTCGATCCAGTTGCTCCCGCCGAGCGCGTGCGGCACGCCGATGTAGCCGGCAAAGATCGAGCCGATCGCGAGCACGATCAGTGCGAAGGCCATCGACGGCGGCGCGTCGTGGAGCCCATGCCCGTGCGCGCCCGCGGCGTGGTGCTCCCCGTGGTGCGCGTCGCCGCGCCGCTCGCCGTGAAACGCGAGAAACACCAGGCGGAACATGTAGGTGGCCGTCAGGAACGCCGTCAGCATCCCGATCCCGTACAGCAGAGAGTGGAACGTCGGCCAGTGCGCGGTATACGTCCGCCAGAGGATTTCGTCCTTGCTGAAGAACCCCGAGAGCAGCGGCACTCCCGCGATCGCGAGCGCGCCGATCAGAAACGTCCAGTAGGTGATCGGCAGATGCTTCTTGAGGCCGCCCATGTTCCGCAGGTCCTGCTCGCCGGCCAGCGCGTGGATGACCGCGCCCGACCCGAGAAAGAGCAGCGCCTTGAAGAACGCGTGCGTGTAGAGATGGAAGATGCCGGCCGCGTAGGCGCCGACGCCCATCGCCAGGAACATGTAGCCCAGCTGCGACACGGTGGAATACGCCAGTACCCGCTTGATGTCGTTCTGGACCAGGCCGATCGTGCCGGCCATCAGCGCGGTCGCGGTGCCGATCGCCGCCACGACGGCCAGCGTGACCGGCGCGAGTGAAAACAGGACGGCGCAGCGGCCGATCATGTAGACGCCCGCCGTCACCATGGTTGCGGCATGGATGAGCGCCGAGACCGGGGTCGGCCCTTCCATCGCGTCCGGCAGCCAGACATAGAGCGGGATCTGCGCGGATTTGCCGGTCGCGCCGAGAAACAGCAGGAGCGTCGCGGCGGTGATGACCCCGATCCCGGCCGTCTCGGCCGCATACGTGGACGCGGCGGCCGCCGCCACCGCCTGAATGTCGAGCGTGCCGAACGTCACGAACAGGATCAGCATCCCGAGGATGAACCCGAAGTCCCCGATGCGGTTGACCACGAACGCCTTCTTGCCGGCGTCGGCGGCCGCCGGCTTGCGAAACCAGAACCCGATCAGCAGGTAGGAGCAGAGGCCGACGCCCTCCCAGCCGACGAACATCACCGGGAAGCTGGCGCCCAGCACCAGCACGAGCATGAACGCCGCGAACAGGTTCAGGTACGAGAAGTAGCGGGCGTATTCTCCGTCGGGCTCCTCGTGCATATACCCGATCGAGTAAATGTGGATCAGCGAACCGATGCCGGTGATGACCAGGATCATCACCGACGACAGGCTGTCGAGCCGGAACGAGAACGGGATCGACAGCTCGCCCGAGGCGATCCAGTGGAACGCCGTCTGCTCGATCGCCTGGTGCGAACTGACGACGGTCCACACCGCCGCAACCGAGAGACCAAACGACGCGAGGATGGTCGCGCAGGCGATGCCTCCCGACAGCGCCTTCGACAGCCTGCGGCCGACGAAAGCGTTGACGACGAAGCCGAGAAACGGAAGCAGCGGAATGAGCGGCAGCATCACCATTTCAGCGCCGTAAAGGCGTCAGGGCTGAGCGTCTCGCGGTGTCTGAACAGCGAGATGACCAGCGCCAGGCCGACCGCGGCTTCGGCGGCCGCCACCGTCATGACGAAGAACGTGATGATCTGGCCGTCCACCGTGCCCCGATACCGGCCGACCGCGACGAACGTCAGGTTGACGGCGTTCAGCATGATCTCCACCGACAGGAGCATGGTGATCAGGTTGCGCCGCAGGAAGATGCCCGCCGTACCGATCGCGAACAGGATGCCCGAGAGGATCAGGTAGTAGTTCAACGGAATCACGATCAGCGCTCCCTCCGCGCGATGACGACCGCGCCCACCATCGCGACCAGGATCAGAATCGAGGTCGCTTCGAACGCGAACGCGTGGCGGGTGAACAGGCTCTTACCGATCAGCGTCACCGAGCTCACCGACGTCGCCGCGGCGTCCTGCCCGAACCACCCGAGCCCCACTCGCGACAGCGCCCAGACGATCTCGATGCCGAGGACCAGCGACAGGACGGCGCCGATCTGCATCCCGCGTGTCCCGAGCGCGCCGAGCACGCCCGGGAGGCCGGGCTCCTCCCTCGGCACGTTGAGCAGCATCACGACGAACAGGAAGAGCACCATGATCGCGCCGGCGTAGATGATGATCTGGGTCACGGCCGTGAACGGCGCGTCGAGCAGGACGTAGAGGCCGGCGAGCGCGCCGAACGACGTGATCAGCAGCATCACGCTGTACATCGGGTTGCGCTGCCCGACGACCCCCAGCGAGGCCAGGATCGTGATGGCGGCGAAGACATAGAAGGCGAGGGCGTTGACGTCCATCGTTTTACCCGATCCAGAGCACGAGCGCGGCGGTCGCCAGCAGGTTCAACACGCCGACCGGCAGCAGCCACTTCCAGCCGAACTCCATCAGCTGATCGTACCGGTACCGCGGCAGCGTCCAGCGCATCCAGACGTAGAAGAACAGGATCAGGAAGACCTTCACGAGGAACCAGACCCACGCCAGCCAGTCGGGCAGGAACGGTCCCAGCCAGCCTCCGAGGTACAGGCTGGTCGCGACGGCCGCGACCGTCACCATGTTCACGTACTCCGCGAGGAAGAACAGCGCGAAGCTCATCGAGCTGTATTCGGTGTGATAACCGGCGACCAGCTCCTGCTCCGCTTCGGGGAAGTCGAAGGGGGCCCGGTTGGTTTCGGCCACCCCGGCGATCATGTAGACCAGAAACCCGATCGGCTGCAGGAAGATGTACCACTTCGGAATGACGCCCCACCACGAGCCGGACTGGTTCATCACGATCTCGCGCAGCGACAACGACCCGGCGAGCATGATGACCGCCGCCAGCGCCAGCCCGTACGACAGCTCGTAGCTGATCATCTGAGCGGCGGAACGGAGGGCGCCGAGCAGCGAGTACTTGCTGTTCGACGACCAGCCCGCGAGCACGATGCCGTAGACCCCCATCGAGGCGATCGCAAAGATGACGAGCACCGCGACGTTGACGTCGGTCACCTGGAGGGGAACCGGTTCGTCGAGCAGCCCGAAGAGTGTCGTCGACGTGCCGAACGGTACGACCGAAAACGCGGCGAAGGCCGCGCACGCGGAGATCACCGGCGCGATCGCGAACAGGAGCGCATCGGCTGCCTTCGGCCGCAGCTGCTCCTTGAACATCAGCTTGATCACGTCGGCAAACGGCTGGAGCACGCCTTCGAACCCCACCCGGTTCGGCCCGACGCGGTCCTGGATGTAGGCGCACACCTTGCGCTCCATCCACACCATGAACGCGGCCGAGAGCACGAGCATGTTGAAGATGACGAATATCAGCCCCAGCTGGGCGACGATCTGCGGATCCACGCTCATATGTGTCGGTCAGTGCGCCTGGGCCATCGGCATCGTCGCAGCGCGCCAGTCGGCCGGCACGGTGCAGCGCCCCTCGCGCACGTGCGCCTCGAACTCCTCGCGGAAGTGCTTCACCGTGGTCAGCGCCGGCGTCGCCGCCGCGTCGCCGAACGCGCAGAGCGTCTTGCCCGCGATATTGCCGCCGATGCTCACCAGCAGGTCGATGTCGCGCATCACCCCTTCACCCGCCTCGATCCGGGTCAGGATCTTCCAGAGCCAGTCGCCGCCTTCACGGCAGGGCGTGCACTTGCCGCAGGACTCGTGCTTGTAGAAATAGAGCAGGTTCCGCGCCGCCCACACCATGCAGGTCGTCTCGTCCATGACGATGATGCCGGCCGAGCCGAGCATCGAGCCGGCCTTGGCGACGTCGTCGAACGAGGCCGGGATGTCGAGCTGGTGGTCGAGGAGGATCGGCACCGACGATCCGCCGGGGATCACGGCCTTCAGTTTGCGGTTGTCCCGAATCCCGCCGGCACGCTCGTAAATCAGCTCGCGCAGGGTAATCGTCATCGGGGCTTCGTAAACGCCGGGCTTCTTCACATGGCCGCTCAGGCAGAACAGCTTGGGGCCGCCGTTCTTCGCCGGACCGAGGCTCGTGAACCACTCGGCGCCGTTCAGCACGATCGGCGGCAGGTTGCACAGCGTTTCGACGTTGTTGACCGCCGTCGGGCAGTTGTACAGCCCTTCGACCGCCGGGAACGGCGGCTTGATGCGCGGCTGCGCGCGCTTGCCCTCGAGCGATTCGATGAGCGCGGTCTCCTCGCCGGCTTCGTATGCGCCGGCGCCGCGATGAATCACGATGTCGCAGTCGAAGCCGGTGCCCAGGATGTTCCGGCCGACGTATCCGGCCGCATACGCCCGGGCCAGCTCCGCTTCCATCACCTGCTGCACGTGGTAGAACTCGCCCCGGATGTAGATGTAGGCCACCTTCGCACCGATCGCCCAGCAGCCGATCAGGCAGCCCTCGAACAGCGAGTGCGGGTTGCGCTCCATCAGCACGTGGTCCTTGAACGTGCCGGGCTCGCTTTCGTCCGCGTTGCAGGCGATGTACTTCGGGAGCGGCGTGTCCTTGAGCACGAACTGCCACTTCATGCCGGTCGGAAAGCCCGCCCCGCCGCGGCCGCGGAGCCCGGACGCCTTCACCAGCTCGATGACGTCGTTCGGCGGCATGGTGAGCGCCTTCTTCAGGCCCTCGTAGGCGCCGTGCTTCACCGAGAAGTCGAGCGTGTAGCTGTTCGGCTCTTTTATGTACTTCGTGAGGATCGGTTCCATTGCTGTCACTTCTCGACCCTGAGATGACACCCGTTGAACGCCGCGTCCCCCCTGGCCTTGATCTCGTCGACCAGTTTTCCGGCCTCCTCGGGCTTCAGGCATTCGTGCCAGAGCTCGTTGTTGACCATGAGCACCGGCGCGCGGTCGCAGGCGCCGAGGCACTCGAACTCCAGCAGGGTGAACATTCCGGAGGGATCCGTTTCACCGACGCCGATCCCGAGCTTGGCCGACAGCGCCTCGGTCACGCGCTCGGCGCCATTGAGCGCGCACGACAGGGTGCGGCACACCTGGAGCACGTACTTACCCACCGGCTCCCGGTAGAACATCACGTAGTAGGTCGCGACGTCTTCGACTTCGGCCGGGGTCAGATCGAGCAGCGGCGCGATGTGGCGCATGCCGTTGCCGGTCAGGTAGCCCTGCTGCTCCTGGACCAGATACAACGCGGCGAGCACGGCGGAGCGCTTGCGGTCCGGAGGATATTTCGTGAGGAGCTCGTCGAGCTTCGCGCGGCGCTCCGGCGTGAAGGTGAACGGCGGTCCCTCAGTGACCACGTCGCGTTCCGACTGCTGGAACTTCGCCGGGTCGTAGATCATCAGCGGATGAAAGCTCATCGATCAACGTCCCCCATGACCACGTCGGTCGAGCCGATGAGCGCAATGACGTCCGCGATCATGCCGCCGACGATCATCGGGGGGACCGCCTGGCATGCGTAGAACGACGGCGCCCTCAGCTTGACGCGATACGGCCGGTTGGTGCCGTCGGAGACGATGCTGAACCCGTGCTCGCCGCGCGGCCCCTCGATCGGCACGTACGCCTCCCCGGGCGGTACCGTGAACCCCTGCGAGTACACGAGGAAGTGCTGGATGAGCGCTTCCATCTCCGTGTACACCTTGTCCTTCGGCGGCGGCACGATGCGGTAGTCCTGGATGTCGAACACGCCGCGCGGGGTGATGCGCTCGAGCGCCTGTTTGCAGATCCGTACGCTCTGCCGCATCTCCTCGATCCGCACGATGTAGCGGTCGAACACGTCGCCGGCGGCGCCCAGCGGCACGTCGAAGTCGTAGGTCTCGTAACCGCCATAGGGAAAGGCGCGGCGGACGTCGTAGTTGATCCCGGCGCCGCGGGCGATCGGGCCGACCAGCCCGTAGCTGATGGTGTCTTCCTTCGAAAGGACCCCGACCCCTTTCGTGCGCTTGAGCCAGATCTGGTTCTTCGTGAGCAGCCCCTGGTACTCCTCGAGCTTGCCGGGGAACCGCGCCAGAAACGCGTTCACCGCGTCGTGAAAGCCGACCGGCAGATCCTCGCGAAGACCGCCGACCCGGAGATAGCTCGGGAACATGCGGAAGCCGGCGAGCATCTCGTTGATGTTGAGCAGCAGCTCCCGCTCACGGAAGCAGTACATCATCACGGAGACGGCGCCGATCTCGAGCGCGTGGGTGCCGAGCCACACCAGGTGGCTGGCGATGCGCTGCAGCTCCGCAATCAGCACGCGGATGTCTTTCACCCGCTGCGGCATCGTGTCTTCGACGCCGAGCAGCCGCTCCACCGCCAGGCAGAACGCCAGGCTGTTGGACTGCGCGCCGAGATAATCCATCCGCTCGACCAGCGGGATCACCTGCTGCCACTTCTTCTGTTCCGCGGTTTTTTCGATCCCCGTGTGCAGGTAGCCGATCGTCACGTCCGCCTTGACGACCGTTTCGCCCGACAGCTCCAGTACCAGGCGCAGCACGCCATGCGTGCTGGGGTGCTGAGGCCCCATGTTCACGGTCATCGTCTCGGTGCGAAGTTCGGTGGTCGTCATCAGCCTTCTATCAGCTCACACATCGCGTGGATCAGGGTCCGATGGACCTCCTGGATCCGCGCCGTCGAGTCGTCCGGCACGTTCACATGGACGTCCGCGGCCCGGCCGGCCGCGCCGCCGTCGCGCCCGGTCAGCGCGATCGTCTTCAAGCCCCGACGGCTCGCGGCCTCCAGCGCCTGCACCACGCTGGCCGAACCGCCGCTCGTCGAAATGCCCAGGGCGACGTCGCCGGGCCGCCCCAGCGCCTCGATCTGACGCACGAACACCCGATCGAAGCTGTAATCGTTGCCGATGGCGGTCAGCACGCTGGTGTCGGTGGACAGCGCCACCGCCGCCAGGGCCTCGCGCTCACGCTGGAACCGGTTCACCAGTTCCGCGGCCATGTGCTGCGCATCGGCCGCGCTCCCGCCGTTGCCGAAGATCATCAGCTTTCCGCCGGCGCGGTGCGCTGCGCGAATCATCGCCGCGGCCTCCACGATCCGCTCCAGATTGCCGCGGCGCACCCGCTCGTGCAACGCAACCGCCGCGTCGAGGATCGCGCGAACTCGTGCCGCATCCGATCCCCCGGGCTCGCCTGCCGCGCCGCCTCGCCCGTTCGTCATCGGCGCTTCGAGCGGTCCCGCGAGGCTTCGATGTTCGCGACGAACTCTTCTTCCGACACCTGCAGTGGCTCGTAGGTCTTGACCGGATCCTTGATCTGTACGGGGTAGTCGCGCCGCATCGGGTGGCCGTCCCAGTCTTCGGGCATCAGGATCCGGCGCAGATCGGGATGGCCGTCGACGCGGATGCCAAACAGATCCCACAGCTCGCGCTCGGCCCAGTTCGCGGCTTTCCACAGCTCGGCGATCGTCGGCACGCTCGGGTCGCCGCCCGGGACCCGCACCTTCACACGCAACCGCTTCGCCGTGTCGCCGAACCCGCCGGTGCCGAGACTCGCGAGGAGGTAGACCACCTCGTAGCGGGGCTCGCGCGGATGGTAGTCGACGGCGGCAATATCGGCCAGAAATGCAAACCGCAGCTCCGGCGTGTCACGCAGGGCGCGCATGGTTGCGACGAGCCGCTCGCGCGCCACGTACATCGTGGGCATGCCGTCGGCCGCCGGGGCGGGCTCGAAGGATCCGGCTGCGAGGTGTTGGGCTAAAAGGTCGAACATTACCGATCAGACTGCTGCTTGCGTTCTCATTAATCAGTGCCCGCTGGGGCCCGCCGCCGCGGCCACGGCGCCCAGGCTACCCCCGGCTCGCGTCGCGCTCGGGCGCCGCCTGGCCGGCGCTTTCCCTCACGCTGACATCTTCATTTGATCGATCTTTCTTTGCAGCTGGACGATGCCGTAGATGAGCGATTCGGGGCGCGGCGGGCAGCCCGGCACGAACACGTCCACCGGCACCACCTGGTCGACCCCCTGGACGATGGCGTAGTTGTCGAACACGCCGCCAACCGAGGCACAGGCCCCCATCGAGATCACGTACTTCGGCTCCGGCATCTGGTCGTAGATGCGGCGCAGCACGGGCGCCATCTTGCGAGACAGCCGTCCGGCGACGATCATCAGGTCCGACTGCCTGGGGGAGCCGCGAAACACTTCGGCGCCGAACCGCGCGATGTCGTAGCGCCCGGCACTCATGGCCATCATCTCGATCGCACAACAGGCCAGGCCGAACGTCACCGGCCAGATCGACGACCGTCTCGCCCACTGGACCATCTTCTCGACGCTGGTCGTCAGAACCGGAATCTCAATATCGGACATGTCAATCCCTGATCCCTAATCCCTAATCCCTCATCGGCCAATCCCTGATCCGTCGATCCGCACTCCGCAATCGACCATCTAGATTCGCTCGTGGCCCCAGTCGAGCACGCCCTTCCGCCAGACATACACGTAGCCTCCGACGAGCAGCAGGAAGAAGACGAGGATCTGGATGAAACCGGTCCATCCGAGCTCGCGGACGGCCATCGCAAACGGGTAGAGGAACGCCACCTCGATGTCGAACAGCAGGAAGATCATCGCGACGAGGTAGAACTTCACGGGATGCCGTTCCCGCGCGTCCCCGACCGGGGGCATCCCGCATTCGTACGGCGCGAGCTTTTCAGGCGTCGGTTTCTTCGGCCCGACCAGGTGAGAGAGCAGGATGTTGAACGCTCCGAACCCGGCGCCGAGCCCGATCATGATGAGGATGGGAACCCAGCCGTGCATGCGTCCTGCGCGCTGCCCGCTTGTGAATGTTTTCTCAAGGGGCCGCCAAAAAAACGCGCCGGGCACCAGCCTGACGCGCGTGAGCCCGCCACGCTCACCGCGGCGGTCCCAATCCACCGAATGCTATCACGTCAACACGCTCTTCCATACCGTCGAGCGGCCGTAGAATGAACCGGTGCCGCGCCTTGCCTGGTTCAGCCCGATGCCTCCCGCACGAACCGGCGTGGCCGTCTACAGCGCCGAGCTCGTCGCCGCGCTCGCCCGGGAGCATGTCATCGACGTCTTCGTGGACGAGCCGATCGCGGCGTTCGCCCGCCAGTCGTCCGCGACCGGCCAGCTGCCGCCGCGAGGCGCGGCGCCGGTTCCCGTCATCCGGTCTGCGCACGAGTTCGTCTGGTCGCATCAACACCGGCCGTACGACCTCACCGTCTTTCAGCTCGGCAACTCCTCGGCCCATGACTTCCTGTGGCCGTATCTTTTCCGGTATCCAGGGCTGGTCGTGCTGCACGACGCGCAGCTGCACCATGCCAGAGCCGCCGCGCTCTTGCGCCTGAACCGGGCGGGCGATTACCGCGACGAGTTCGCCGCCAATCATCCGGAATCGTCTCGGGACGTGGCCGAGCTCGCGATCGCCGGTTTCGACAGCCATCTCTATTACTCGTGGCCGATGACCCGGCTGGTCGTCCGAAGCTCGCGTCTGGCCGCCGCGCATGCGCTGCTGGTGACGCAACGGCTGCGCGACGAATCCCCGTCTGCCGCAGTGGAAACGATCCGCCTCGGGCACGGCGAACCGGTGCCGCCCGAACGGGCGGCCCAGGCAGCCGCGCGCGTGCGGGCGCGGCATGGCATCCAGAACGGAGCGGTGCTGTTCGGTCTGTTTGGCGGCCTGACGCCGGAAAAGCGGGTGCCCCAGGTCCTCGAGGCATTCGCGGCGCTCCGCCGCTACCAGCCGTCGGCCCGGCTGCTCCTCGCAGGTCCACCGGCCAGCCATTACGATGCGGCGGCAGACGTCCGCCGCCTCGATCTGGACGACGTCGTCGTCATCACCGGATACCTCGAATCGGACGAAGCGTTCACCGAGTACGTCAGCGCGGTAGACGTGTCGATCAACCTGCGATGGCCGTCGGCGCGCGAGGTCTCGGGGCCGTGGTTGCGCGCGCTGGCGGCGGGCCGGGCGACGGTCACGATGGACCTGTCGCACACCGCCGACGTTCCAGGGCTCGATCCGCGCACGTGGCTGCCGGTCAGTGCGGGTCGGGCGCTCGACGACGCCCCCGATCCCGTGACCATCAGTATCGACGTGCTCGACGAGGCGCACTCGCTGCGCCTGGCGCTGCGACGCCTGGCGGCGGACGATGAGCTGCGTGGCCGGCTGGGACGGGCAGCCGCGGCGTACTGGGAGCGGGAGCATTCCCAGGAACGGATGCTCGAGGATTACCGCCGTGTCCTGGCGCGAGCGATGGCCGCGCCGGTACCGGCGCGAGCCCGGCCGCCCCACCTCCATGCAAACGGGACCGAGCGGCTGCACGAGCTCCTCGAGCCCTTCGGCCTCGCCGCGGATCCGTGGGGTAGAATTTGACGATACGACTGAACGGCGAGCCGCGCGACGTTGCCGGACCCGTCTCCATCAGCGCCCTGCTCACCGCGCTCGCCATCGATCCGCACCAGGTGGCCGTCGAACACAACCTGGTGGTCATCAAGCGCGATGCCTACGCGTCGACGATCGTCAGCGACGGTGACGAAGTCGAAATCGTGAACTTCGTCGGCGGCGGATAACCCAATGAACTCTGATCCCCTGGTCATCGCAGGCAGAACTTTTCGCTCCCGGCTGATTGTCGGCACCGGGAAATATCCCTCCTTCCCGGTCATGGCCGATGCGCATCGCGCCTCGGGGGCGCAGATGGTCACGGTCGCGGTCCGTCGCGTCAATCTCACCGACAAGACGACCGAATCGCTGATCGACTACGTCGATCAGTCGCGGATCTTCATCCTGCCGAACACCGCCGGCTGCTATACCGCCGACGAGGCCGTCCGGACGGCGCGGCTCGGCCGCGAGGTCGGGCTGTCGAACTGGGTGAAGCTCGAGGTGATCGGCGACGAGAAGACGCTCTTCCCCGACAACATCGCGCTCCTGGAGGCGACGCGCGTGCTCGTCAAGGAGGGGTTCGTGGTCCTGCCGTACACGAATGACGATCCGATCATCTGCCGCAAGCTCGAGGAGGCGGGTGCGGCGGCGGTCATGCCGCTCGGCGCGCCGATCGGCTCGGGCCTCGGGATCCAGAACCCGAACAACATCCGGATCATCAAGGCTCAGGCGCGCGTGCCGGTCATCGTCGACGCCGGCGTGGGGACCGCGTCCGACGCCGCGATCGCCATGGAGCTCGGGGCCGACGGCGTGCTGATGAACACCGCCATCGCGCTCGCGCAGGACCCGGTCGCAATGGCCAGCGCGATGAAGCTGTCGGTCGAGGCCGGACGGATGGCGTTTCTCGCCGGGCGGATTCCGCGCCGCGAGTTCGCGTCCCCCAGCAGCCCGACCCAGGGGCTGGTCGGTTCGAGCGCCGCGACCGCCACGAAATGACGGAGCCGCTCGAAGCCACGCTTCGGCGTCTGCGGCAGGAGCGCGAGGAGGCGGACCGCCGTTACAACGACGCGCTGACCGCGCTGGACCGCGCGGTACCGGGCGGCGCCCCCGTCGCCGATCCCCTCCCCCCGCTCGACGAGCGGCAGCTGCCCACCCTGAACGAGGCCTGGAACATCGTACCGGCACCGCCGTCCGGGTCGGGGCTGCGCGAGAAGCTCGCCGGCTTCATCTGGCGGACCATCGGACCGTACCTGCAGCGGCAGCTCACGTTCAACTCGGTGCTGGTCGATCACATCAACCGGAACGCCGAGGCGCAGAAGGCTGCGCATCGCCGCGAGATGGAGAGCGCGGCCGCGCTCCGCACCCACCTCGACGCGGTCGGAGCGTTTCACTCGCGGATGATGCTGTACCTCCAGCAGGTCACGGCGTATGTCGATACGAAGGACCGCGACAGCGCCGGCGGCGCGCTGGTGCTGAACGCCGCGATCAGCGACCTCGCCGAAGGGCAGGCCAAATATCGGGAGTCGCTGGGCGCCCGCGAGCATCGGTACGAGGCGCGGACGACGGCGCTGACCGCCGCGCACGAGGAGCTGCGCGGCATGATCGGCGTCGCGCAGCAGGCGATCGTCGCGCTGAAGAGAGCGATCGAAGGTTCCGAGGTTCCCAGGCTCCAGGGTTCCGAAGTTCCGGCGGACCGGTCGCGGGTATTCGCACCGTCGCTCGACGCATACAAGTACGTGGGGTTCGAGGATCAGTTCCGGGGCTCGCAGGCGGTCATCCGGGCCCGGCAGGAGTCGTATCTGCCGTTCTTCGCTCGCCTCAGCTCCCGCTCGGGCGGGGCCGGGCCACGCGGTGAGGTGCTGGACGTGGGCTGCGGGCGCGGCGAGTTCATCGACCTGCTCACCTCGCAGGGGATTCCGGCCCGCGGGATCGACCTCAATCATGAAATGGCGGAGGTCTGCCGGGCGCGCGGGCTGAACGTCATCGAAGCAGACGCGGTCGGCCATCTCTCGTCGCTGCCGGACGAATCGCTCGGCGGCATCTTCGCGGCGCAGGTGGTCGAGCATCTCGAACCCGCGTACCTGCTCCGCTTCATCGATCTGGCGTTCGTGAAGCTGCAGCCAGGCGGCACGCTGGTGCTCGAGACGCTCAATCCCGCATGCTGGACGGCGTTCTTCGAGAGTTACATCCGCGACATCACTCACCGGTGGCCGCTCCACCCCGAGACCCTGACGTACCTGGTCACGGCGAGCGGGTTCACCCAGGCGACGATCGAGTTCCGCTCCCCCGTGCCGCCGCAGGACCGGTTGCAGCCGATCGCGACGGCCGTCGACGCGGACGCCGTCATGCAGGAGCTCGCGGAGACGTTCAACGCCAACGTCGAGAAGCTGAACGCCCGGATGTTCACGCACATGGACTACGCGGTGGTGGCGAGGAAAACTGGATAGCGCCAGCCGGGCCTCCGTTACTGTCCTTCGTGTCGACAGCCCCCGATGTCCGCAGGCACATTAGTCCCAGCCGTGATAGATGGTGAACGACTTCGACAGACCGAGGAAGCGCTCCCTGCAGAGACGGCCTTCCGGGAAAAGCCTGCGGAATTCCGCTTCAGTGAGCAGACGAATCGCCGTGACTTCCTTCAGCGCGGCTTCATAGCTCTCCGCCCTCTCGTACCAGCCGACGTCGCGCCGCGAGAGCATGCCGGCGCGCACCGAAACCGGCAGGAACTGAAAGCCCGGAAAGAGGAAGTGCGGCTCGATCGGGAAGTATCGGTTCGGTGTCTGCACGAAGTACCGCTTGCCGATCCGGCGCACTTCGGCGGCCATCGCCTGCTGGTCCCTGTACGTCCCGACGTGCTCGATCACCGAGTTCGAGAAGACGACGTCGAACTCGCCGTCGCGGAACTCGCGCATGTCGCGCGCGTCGCCGACCACGCTGTGAACCGTGCCGGAGTCGGCCGTAGCGGGGGTCCGGTTCAGGAGCGTCACGGACACGTTCGGAAGCGAGAAGCCGACGACACGCCAGAAGCCCGGCGTGCCACCGACGTCGAGGACGCGGACCTGGCCGGGAACCCGCGAGAGCAGTGATTCGAAGAGGGCGAACCGGCGGCGCCGCAGCCGGGCGGCGAGGCTCGCCGGATCGCGATTGTCCGCCCATCGCCCGAGCAGGGGGGATGGGGCCATCAGTAGGCGCCCTGCCCGCTCGCCACCGCGGCGATCGTCCGCGCGAGCACGTAGAGGTCGAACCACACCGACCAGTTGCGAATGTAGTAGGTGTCGAGCGCTTCCTGCTCGGTAGTGCTCCCGTCGCTACGGATCGTAATCTGCCAGTGGCCCGTAATGCCGGGGCGGACGCGCTGACGAAGCT
This sequence comes from Vicinamibacterales bacterium, assembly GCA_035250005.1. Taxonomy (GTDB): domain Bacteria; phylum Acidobacteriota; class Vicinamibacteria; order Vicinamibacterales; family 2-12-FULL-66-21; genus JACDCA01. The sequence goes on from DATFFM010000054.1 coordinate 22,553, forward strand.
CCCGGAACGTCGGCGTGAACTTCTCGAGGTGGTAATCGGGAAACGGACGCGGGCCGACGAGGCTCATCTCGCCGCGCAGGACCGTCCAGAGCTGCGGCAACTCGTCGATGCTGAAGCGCCGGAACAGCCGCCCGACGCCTGGAATCAGACGCGGATCGTTCCGCAGCTTGTAGCGCGCGAGCCACTCGTCGCGGAACTCGGGGTTCGACGAGAGGTAGTCTTCAAGCTGCCGATCTGCATTCCGCCGCATCGTCCGGATCTTCGGGACATGGATACGCCGGCCGCCAAGCCCCGTGCGCGATTGGCGGAAGAACACCGGACGGCCGTCGACCACCCAGACGGCCAGCGCCGCCAGGGCGATCACCGGGGCGAGGAACAGCACCGCCACGCTCGCGAGCAGGATGTCGAGCATCCGCTTCGCGGTCTGGTTCCTCGGCCGCAGCAGGTTATTCGTGTACTCGATACCCACCATGTTGCCTAGATTGCGAACCTGCAGACTCTCGAGCTGGACGTCCTCGAACTCGCGCAGCAGGATGACATGCACGAACACCTGCTGCAGTGTGTCCAGCACCCCGCGAGCCTGAAACGGCTCGATCTCGAGAAAGGCGACGCGGATGCCGCGCTCGGCGAGCGCCTGCGCGTGATCGAGCCCGCCGACGATCGGCACGCCCTCGAGCTCGCCGGACGCGCAAGCGCCGTCCGGGGCGAGAACCGCCGCCGGTCGGTAGCCGAGATGCCGGGCTTCTTTGATGCCGCGGATGGCGCGCGCCGCCGCACGCCCGGTGCCGATGATGATCACCGGTTCGGCCCACCAGCGCCACCCGCGCGCGGCGTGAAAGAGTGCGTGGCGCCCGATCGGCACGAGCAGCAGGCTCAGCACGAACGCCAGTCCGAACGTGACCCGCGAATACAGGTGCGGAAGTTTGAGCGCGAAGGAGAACGCCGCCAGAACGAGGAAACCAAAAGTGGTGACGTAGGTGAGCCGGCGCAGCATCTCGACCGGCCCCAGCCCCAGGCCCGGGTACAGCCCGGCGCGCCCGTAGCCGGCGATGAAGAGGAGGGCAAGCGGCCAGAGCTCGAGGTACATCGCCGCCCCCTGGTCGCGCTGCGGCGCGGCCCACGACGCATATGCGACGGCGGTCGCCAGACCCAGCATCAATGCGTCGGTCATCGCCAGCAGACCGCTGCGCCCGAGGCGGTGAAACAGGCGGCGCGGCGCGGCGTCGAGGTCGATCGGCTGCGCAGGGGCACCGTCCATGCCCGGGGACAGCAGCGGAACGGGTGGGGCCGCAGAGGGGGTCGGCTTCATCGTCCGCAGAGCTCCAGAAAGAGCCGTTCGTAAGCGTCAGTCACCGCGGCCCAGGTGTAGTGCTCCCGCGCGCGCCGGCCTGCGGCGGCGCCGAGCTCGTGAATGCTCTCGGGATGATCCGACAGATCCTGCAGGACGCGCGCGAGCGCCGGCGCACCCTCGGCGCCGCGATATGACCGGCCCGCGCCGCCGATCGTCTCGAGATTCTCGGGTGTATCGTTCACGACCACGCAACGGTCGAACGCCATCGCCTCGACCAGCGCCGGATGCGTGCCGCCGACACCGCTGGTCTCCACGAACAGGGCGGCGTTCGACCCGAGCTCCTGGTACGCCTCGCCAAAGAGGTAGCCGGTGAGCATGATACGCGGATCGATGGCGGCCTTCGTTTCGAGCCGCGCGATGTAATCGTCGGCGTAGCTCGCACCCCCGACCACCACACACTTGAAGTTCGTCCGAACGAGCGGAAACGCTTCGACGAGGTGGTCGACGCAGTTTTCGGCCACCAGCCGACCCACGAATAGCACGTACTGGCCGGGCGTCAATCCGAGGCGCGCGAGCGTCTCGCCGGGGGGGCGACGGTCGAGCTCGGACCCATACGGAATGTAGATCGGATCGAAATGAAAACGCTCGCGATAATACGCCTGCACGACGTGCGAATCGGTAACGCAGGCATTCGGCAACCGCCTCGCCAGCCGCTCACAGAGCTGCAGGTACTGCTTGGCAACAGCCGGCCACTTCTCGCGCCGCCAGTCGAGGCCATCGACATTGATGACCGTCCTGGTACCGACGAGGCGGGGCCCCCAGACGACCGGGCTATTGCCCGCGATGAAATAGAGAATGACGTCGAAGCCCTGCGTCAGCGCGTGCAGCGTGGAGCTCGCCGCGTGGGCGATGGTATCCAGGTACTTGTGCCGCACCGTCGGCACGAACACGCGGCGCATGCCACGATACGAGCGATCCGGGAAGGGGCTGTGATGCGCCCGGCAGTACACCGTGACTTCGTGCCCGCGCTCGACGAGTCGCGCGCCGAGCTGCTCGGCACAGGTCTCGAACCCGCTGTATCTCGCGGGCACGCCTCGCGTGCCCGCCAGCGCGATCCGCAATCGTCGCTCGCCCATCTATCCGTGTCCGGCGCCCGCGCTCCGGTAAGCTGCGAGCGCCGCGGCCGCCGTGCGCGGCCAGGAGAACTGCTCGGACCGTGCGAGTCCGCGCGCGGCGAGCTCCCCGGCCTGGCGCGTATCGGTGACGACGCTCAGCATCGCCGCGTGCAGGGCCGCGACGTCGAACGGATCGACGAGAATCGCCGCGGCCCCCGCCACCTCCGGCAGCGACGACGTGTTGGCGGCAATCACGGGTCGGCCGCAGGCCATGGCCTCGACGACCGGCAGGCCGAAGCCCTCGTACACCGACGGGTAGACCAGCGCCATCGCGGCATTATAGAGCCCGACGAGATCCTCCTCGGACACGTAGCCCGGCAGCCGCACGGCGTCCGACAACCCGCGGCTGACGATCGTCTCCTGCACCCAGTGGGACCTGAACCCGCTCGGCCCGACGATGACCAGCTGGAGATCCGGACGCGTGCGATGCAGCACTCGAAACGCCTCGACCAGCCGGACGAGATTCTTGCGCGGCTGCACGCTGCCGACGGCGAGCAGGAAAGGCGCCCGCACGCCGGCGCGCGCGAGCGCCGGCGCGACCATCGCCGCCTCGACCGGCCTGAACGACGCGCGGGGTGCCGCCGGCACGACGTGAATGGGCGTGCGGAGGCCGGGATAGAAGTGCTGCAGCTCGTCCCGCGCGTGCGACGAAAGCGTCAGGACGGCCGCGGCGCGCCGCAGGCTCGACGGCAGCAGGGTCGCGAACAGCGCGCGATCGCGCCACGAAAAGTACTGCGGATAACGCTTGAAACTCACGTCGTGCACGCTGACGACCACCGGGCTGGGAGAGCGGTACGGGGCAATGTAGGTGGCGTGGATGACGTCGGCGTTCCAGCGGCGCGCGAGCAGCGCAAGATCGCCGGCGAGACGCCGCCAGCTGCTGCGCGTCGGCAGCGGGAGCCATGCAATCGCCGGCGGCATACGTGCGTCCGGACAGTGGCCTGGCTGCACGGCGGCGGCCACGGCAACGCCGTCGAGCGTCGCGAGCCCCTCGAGCAGCCCGCGCACGTACGTCTCGTTCCCCGTTTCACGATGGCCCAACATGTGTGCATCGACCAGTACTCGCACGGCATCATGATTCTGTCACAGTCATTCAGGTCGCCTCGCGCCGGACAGGCGCGGACCGTGTGATACATTGGCAAACTCCGGCGCGCTCATCGCGCCACGACGTCCCCATGAGTTCGACGGTTCGGGATCGCACGATCGATGTGGTGATCGCGGGGACGCTGGCGCTCCTTCCGCTGCTCCCCGCCGGGCCGACGTACTTCGGCTGGCGGTGGCCGTGGGCACTCGAAGCGGCCTTTCTGGCCGCCGCGACTCTCGCGGTGCTGGTGGTGCTTACAATACGGGGGCGTGTAGAAGCGCCGTCAGCTCCGCGCCCGCTCCATCAGGTTGTCTCACGCGGCTACCTGATGTGGCTCATTCCGATCGCCGGCGCGACGATTATCGGGCTGCTGGAGCGGAACCCGCCGGACCTCGCCCTCTTTCGCATTCAGGCCGAGGGGCTGATGAGCAGGCTGGCGGCTCCGATGAACCAGGCAGCCGACCCGCTGTACCCGCTCCGTGTCGGCCTCACCGTGCTCGAAGGCGGGCTGATGTTCCTTCTGCTGACGACGGTGCTCAGGAGGACGGACGCTCCGCGCCGACGCGCCCAGGCGGCCATCGCCGGCTGTCTCGTTGCCATGACGATCGTCAGCGTGGTCGCGGTGGTGCAGTACGTCACGCGGGCCAACCTGCACCATTACTGGGTGAGCCTGAATCCGAACCTCACGCGCAGTCACGCGACACTCGACGATCCAAATGCGCTCGCTTCCTTTCTGGTACTCGGCATTGGGCTGGCGGCTGGCGTCGCCTGGGCCTCCAACAGCCTTCGCAGACGTGCCCTCGCACTCGGCGCCGCCGCACTCGCGTGTGGTGCCCTGCTGACGACAGTGTCGCGCGGAGGCGTGGCGGCGCTCGGGATTGCCGCGGTGTTCATCACGGCTGTGCTGCCGGATCGAGTGATCGGTACCAGTAGGCACCTGCGCGGCCTCCGTCTCGCCGGCCGCAGGGTTGTGATGGCCGTGGCTATCGCCGTAGTCGCCTGGGGGATCGCGTTCGCCGTGCTTCCGAAGCACGCGACGACGAGCACTCCCGAGACACCGGTGCAGGCGCTCCTCCAGACGGTCGATCCACGCTTGCCGGTCTCGACCTTGTTGAAGGGGAGGCACCTGCTGTGGGACGCCGGCTTGCAGGTCGCCACCGAGTACTGGATCGCCGGCGCCGGGCTCGGTCAGTTCCCACGGTTGGTTGCCGGCTACCCAGGGGCCGGCGGCGCGGAGAACGCTCACAATTACTTCCTGCAGGTGTTCGCCGAAGGTGGCATCGTCGCCTTCGCGGGTCTGCTAGCGCTGCTCGGGGCGATTGCCTGGACGATGTCCCGCGCCATAGGGAGTAGCGACTTGGCAACGGCACGACTCGCGCTCGGACTGTCGGTCGGAGTCGTCGCCTTCGTTCTGACGTGGCTCACCGGCCACCCACTGCTGACGCTGTCGAATCAGCTCTGGTTCGCCACGGTGCTGGCGGTCGGCCTGGCAGCCGCCGGAAGCTGGAGAGCCGTGGACGATCGGACTGCGGGGGCGCCTGACGCCGCATCCCTCGAATCCGGTACCCGCACGCACTCGCTTGCGACGGACGGCCCGCGGGCCTTTGCTGGTCCCGCGTGGCTTCTCGTCGTCGTGCTGATCACGTTGGCAGCGTCGGGGTCTCGCGCGCTCGACCTCGTACGGAGCGGGGCGCGCAGGCCCCACGCAGTCGGCGTCTACGGCTGGGAGCCGGCACCACCGAGCGAGGCGTGGCCTGCCGGCACGGCCTTCCGCTGGACGCGAGCACGCGCGGCGGTTCGCGAACCCGTGGGCGGCAGGACGCTGCTGCTTCCGGTTTTCATGGCCCGTCCCGACATCGACATGCAGGCCGTGGTCGTGGACGTGACGATCGCGGGAGTGGCGGTTCCCCCCTGGACGTTCACGAAGAACGGCTGGCACGTCCACACGTACGATCTGGCCGCGCTTGTCGGTGAGGATCGCTGGCGATCGCAGCGGACGGTCACGGTCGAGTTCCGCGTCCGTCCCACGGTCGTGCCGGCCCAGGCCGGCCCCTCCAGCGACACACGCGAGCTCGGCATCGGAGTCGGTGCCCTCCGGTGGCAGCAGTAACCGATGCGCATGGATAGAATGACTGCACATCGATGCCCCTTTTTCCCCATGACGAGCTCAGGTACTTCTTTTTCGGACTGCAGGCCGGGCTGGCCAATGCGGCGACCAACGGACTGCAGCTCGGTCTAAAGAAGACGCTCGGCAAGATTACCCAACCGATCAACGCGCCCTCGCGGTACGCAGAGTACTACTGCTTCGACAGCGCGATTCGCGAGCACGCCGCGCGACAGCCGGAGCCCCGCCGTCTGAGGATCCTCGATGTCGGGAGTCCAAAGCTGATGGGCCTGTACGTGGCCCGCACCACCAGCGCGACCGTGCTGATGAGCGACATCTCCAGTCTGAACGTGGACGAGTACCGGGCGATGTGGTGCGCCCTCCGCGACCGCGCCTACGGCTCCGCGTCGTTCGCCCTCCAGGACGCGCGGGCACTCCCGTTCCGGGCCGGCGAGTTCGACGTGGTCTACTCCATGTCGGTGGTCGAACACATCGAGGGTGAGTACGGCGACCGAGATGCGGTCCGTGAGTTTATCCGCGTGCTGAGGCCCGGTGGGCTGCTGTTGATCAGCGTGCCGTTCGGCTTCCGGTACATCGAACAGCAGCGCATCGGATTCGCTGGTGCGGCGAAGTACATGGGAGACCGGCAGGCCTACTTCTTCCAGCGTATCTACGATCGGCGAGCGTTTGAATGCCGCATCCTGGATCAGGCGCGGAGCTTCGCCGATCTGCGTGTTACCACCATCGCCCGAGTGCGGCCGCTGCTCTGGCGCGGATGGGGCCGACTGGGAGAGAACGCCCGGGGAGCGCTCGGCTTCCTGAATCCGGTGCTCTCATCAGCAATCAACCAACGTCGCCCGGGGATCGACGATCGCTTCGACGTGAGCTACGGCCCCATTCACAGCGCGCGGGATGTGTACGGCGATCTGATCCTCGCCGGATGGAAGCGGCGATAAAAGGCTTGCCCGCCACCGCGCCCCTCTGGGCGCGCGCTTCTGCTAAAATTGGCCACTTCGACCAGTCAAACACTGTGATTATCCCGGAACGCATTCGTAACTGGATCGCCGGCGAAGAGCGCGATCCCCAGGGCTCATCCTGGATGGAGAAGCTGGACCCGACGACCGGAACGGTCCTGAGTCGATTCGCCCGATCGGCCGCGGCCGACGTGGCGCAGGCGGTCGAGGCAGCCGCCGCGTCGCAGCCGGGATGGGCCGCGGTGCCGGCGGTCCAACGCGGGCTGATGCTGCACGATCTCGTGCGGATCATGCAGGCGCGCCGCGATGAACTCGCCGAAGTCGTGGCACGCGAGACAGGAAAGTCGCGGAAGGACTCTGCCGGTGAAGTCAGCGGCGCGATCCAGCTCGGACTGTTTTTCGCGAGTGAGGGGCAACGTCTCTACGGCCGCACCACGACGAGCGCGACAGCCTTTCGGGAGGCCATGACTGTCCGCGAGCCGGTCGGCGTCGCGGGGCTGATCGTGCCGGCGAACACGCCGATTGCGAACATCGCCTGGAAGGCCTTTCCGGCGCTCGTCTGCGGAAATGCCGCGGTCCTGAAGGCGGCCGAAGATGCCCCGGCTATTGCGTGGCTGTTCGCTCGGTACACCGGCGAGGTCGGTCTGCCCGCCGGCGTTTTCAATGTCGTACAGGGGCTGGGTTCCGAAGCGGGAGCCTCACTGGTCGCGGATCCACGCGTCGGAGTGGTCAGCTTTACGGGATCGACCCACGTCGGACGCGAGATTCAACGGGTCGCCGGGGAGCGATTGGCTCGCGTCTCGCTCGAGCTTGGCGGAAAGAACGCGCTGGTGGTGTGTGATGACGCCGATCTCGACGAAGCCGTCAAGTGGGCCGTGCTGTCGGCGTTCAGCAACGCCGGCCAGCGATGTGCGTCCGCAAGTCGAGTCATTGTCTTTGATCGTGCCTACGAGGAATTCCGAAGGCGTTTGCTCGACCGCGTGAGGACACTTCGAGTCGGTCCAGCAGACGATGATGACTTTGGTGCGGTCATCAACGAGCGACAGCTGCAGGCGATGCTTGCCGCACTCCAACGGGCGCGCGCCGGCGGCGCGCGCGTCCTCGCCGGAGGCCATCGACTGAGTGATCGGCCGTACGCGGATGGGTACTACATGGCGCCCACCGTGGTCGAGGGGCTCTCAGATGACGACGAGATGTCGTGCCAGGAGCTCTTCGGGCCGATTACGGCGCTGTATCGTGTCGCGGGCTTCAATGAAGCGCTGGAGCTTGCGAACCACTCGCCATACGGACTGACCGCCTGCATCCACACCACGAATATCGATCGAGCCTGGGTGTTCTGCCGAAGAGTGCAGGCCGGCGTAGCGGTCGTGAACGCAGGCACGTATGGCAGCGAACCGCATATGCCTTTTGGCGGGGTGAAGCAGTCGGGGAACGGCACACGCGAGCCGGGGACCGAAGCCCTCGACGTCTATTCTTCGCTGAAGAACATCTACATGAATCTCGCCCCGGAGCGCGCGTTCAGCTGAATCGCCATGGTCCCTGCGATGTCGTGTGTAGCGCTCATTCCTGCGCGATCCGGATCGAAGCGGGTTGCCGACAAGAACGTCCGCCGACTCGGGGGACATCCACTCCTGGCGTACACGGTGGCCGCCGCGCGCGAAGCGGGAGTGTTCGCGTGCGTCATCGTGTCGACAGACTCGGAACAGTACGCTGAGATCGGACGTCATTACGGCGCCGAGGTCCCGTTTCTTCGTCCGGCTGCGATGGCCGGCGATCTGTCGCCGGACATCGACTGGGTAGAATTCACGCTCAACGCCTTGGCCGACGCCGGAGAGCGATATGATAGCTTCAGCATTCTGCGGCCGACAAACCCCTTTCGACAGCCGGTAACGATTCGGCGTGCGTTTGATCAGTTCCTCGAGGATCCGTCGGCAGACTCGCTCCGGGCCGTCGAGAGATGCCGGCAGCACCCGGGCAAAATGTGGGTCGTGCGCGGGCGCCGGATGATGCCGTTGCTTCCCTTCTGGAACGACCGACAGCCGTGGCACAGCAGCCAGTATCAGGCGTTGCCAGAAATCTACGTGCAGAATGCCAGCATCGAAATGGCGTGGTCGCGTGTCGTACTCGAGGGGAGAACGATCGCCGGCGAGGTCATTGCGCCGTTCCTGACTGAGAGCCAGGAGGGATTCGACATCAATCGCCCCGAAGACTGGGAAGCGGCCGAGGCGCTGCTGGCGTCAGGCGCCGCCCACCTCCCGGTGGTGACGGCGCCCGCCTGGCGACCTGGTGGATCGCTCCCCGGCCAAGGGGACGGTGCCGGTGACCCTCGCTGATGCGGCCTTCCGGGAACGCTCGCTGCAGCCACGGTCGGTTCGGAAAATTATGATGGAAATGAAACAGCTCGAAATCGGTGGCACGATCATCAATCAGGACAGCGACTGCTATGTGATCGCCGAGGTCGGCCACAATCATCAGGGCGACCTCCAGACCGCGAAGAGGCTGTTCCTTGCGGCCCAGGAAGCGGGCGCAAACGCGGTGAAGCTGCAGAAGCGCGATAACAGATCGCTCTTCACGCGCGAGATGTACGACCGGCCCTACGACAACGAAAACAGCTTCGGCGCCACCTACGGCGCCCATCGTGAGTTCCTCGAATTCGGTGAGGCCGAATACCGTGAACTCCAGCACTACGCCAGCGAGATCGGGATCACCTTCTTCGCCACGGCCTTCGACTTCAGGAGCGCCGACTTCCTGGCCCGGCTCGACATGCCGGCCTTCAAGATGGCATCCGGGGATCTCACGAACATCCCGCTGCTCAAGCACGTGGCCGGCTACCAGAAGCCGATGTTCGTCAGCACCGGAGGCGGCACGCTCGATGACGTCCGCCGCGGCTATGACGCGGTCGCCGCGATCAACCCGCGGGTCTGCCTGATGCAGTGCACGGCGGCCTACCCGCCGGAATTCGACGAACTGAACCTGCGAGTCATCACCACGTTCATGGACGAATTTCCCGATGCCCTGATCGGGTTCGGGTCTCACGATAGCGGCATCGCGATGGCGCTGGTCGCGTTCGTGCTCGGCGCGCGCGTCGTGGAAAAACACTTCACGCTGAATCGGGCAATGAAGGGGACCGACCATGCGTTCTCGCTCGAACCGGTCGGGATGCGCAAGATGGTTCGCGATCTGCGACGCGCCCGCCTGGCGCTGGGCGATGGTATCAAGAGCCCGTATCCGACCGAGGCGCCGCCACTGCTGAAGATGAGAAAGAAGCTGGTGGCGAATCGGGACCTGGCGCCCGGGCACGTCCTGACGCCTGACGATGTCGCGATCAAGTCTCCTGGCGACGGGCTCCCGCCCTACGAATGGGACAACGTGATCGGCCGCTGCACCCGCGTTCCCGTGCCGGCCGAGCAGAACATCCGTTTCGAAGACCTCGAGGCCGAGGTCCTGACTGATGCGCGTCAGCATTGAGCCGCTCGATCCTGCCCTGACGGAGCGGCTGCGCCTGATCCGTCTGGTGGCGTTCGACTTCGACGGCGTCTTCACTGACAACGCCGTCTACGTCAGTCAGGACGGCACGGAGGCGGTCCGCTGCGTGCGCAGCGATGGGATTGGACTGCAGACGCTCACTGCCCTCGGGATCGCGACCCTCGTCATCTCGACCGAAACGAACCCGGTCGTCGGGGCCCGGAGCCGCAAGCTGTCCCTCCGATGCATCCAGGGATGCGACGACAAGCTCGCGGCACTCGAGAGCGTTCTCGCCGAGCTCGGGCTGACCAGAGGAGAGGCGGCCTTCGTCGGCAACGACATCAACGATCTCGAGTGCCTCGAGGCCGTCGGGCTCCCGATCGTGGTGGCCGACGCCCACGATGACGTGATCCCGCATGCGGTGTATCGGACGAAGACGCGCGGCGGGCACGGCGCCGTGCGCGAGGTCTGCGACCTCATCGCGGCGGTCAGGCGCGGATGAGTCTGGATCCGCTGTTCGCCGTCGATGGGCGCGTCGTGGTGGTCACCGGCGGGATGGGCCGTCTCGGCGGTCACTTCGCTCAGGCGCTTCGCGGACGGGGAGCGCGTGTCGCCGTTCTCGATATCGCCGTCGACGAGGGCACCGTGGCGCAGCGCTATGGCGGCGACCGGGAGGGGCTGCTGTTCGTCCGGGCGGACGTGACGAACGCCGCGTCGCTGGAGGCGGCGCTCGCGACGGTGGAGCAGGCGTGGGGGCCGCCGCACGCCCTCGTCAACAATGCGGCGATCGATGCGCCACCCGATGCGCCCCCGGAGGAAAACGGCCCGTTCGAGCGTTATCCCGAGGATTCATGGGACCGCGTGATGGCCGTCAACACGAAGGGGGTGTTTCTGTGCGTCAGGACGTTCGGCGCCAGAATGGCCCGCGAGGGACGCGGCTCGATCGTCAACATCGCGTCCATCTACGGGATCGTGTCGCCCGACCAGCGCATCTACGAATATCGCCGGCATGCCGGAGAGCCGTTCTTCAAGCCGATTGCCTACGGGGCTTCGAAGGCATCGTTGCTGAACATCACGCGGTATCTGGCGACGTACTGGGCGCAGAGCGGCGTTCGTGTGAATACCTTGACGCTGGGCGGCGTGTTCAGTCAGCAGGATGAGCGCTTCGTCGCCGCCTACGCACACCGGGTCCCGCTCGGCCGGATGGCGCGCGAGAACGAGTACGACGCGGCGGTGATCTTTCTCGTGTCCGACGCGTCCTCCTACATGACTGGATCCAACATGATCGTCGACGGGGGCTGGACGGCATGGTGATCCGTCTTATCCCGCAGGCGGAATTCCGACGAGTCGCCGCCTCCATCTCCAACCCGTGCAATCGGCTGGCGCTGGTCGCGGACATGTGCCGCGCGAATACGCTGGCTGCGGTCAAGCGCGCCGGCTCCGGACATCTCGGCTCGAGCTTCAGCGCGATGGACATCGTCGTCTGGCTCTATTACCAACGGATGAACGTCATCAGCCTCGGCATCACCCATCCCGACCGGGACATCTACTTCTCGTCTAAGGGCCATGATGTTCCCGGCTTGTACGCCGTGCTCCATTCCCTCGGCGTGTTGAGCGGCGAGAAGCTGATGCGGCTTCGGCGGTACGGCGGTCTCGACGGCCACCCCGACGTGGGGGTGCCGGGGATCGAGGCGAATTCCGGATCGCTCGGAATGGGAATCTCGAAGGGGCGCGGGCTCGCATGGGCGAAGCGGAGGGCCGGACGAGGCGGGCACGTCTATGTCATGACGGGCGACGGCGAACTGCAGGAAGGGCAGAATTACGAGGCTCTGCTCAACAGCGTGAATCATCGCGCGTCCGGGCTGACGGTCCTCGTCGATCACAACAAGGTGCAGTCGGACCGTCTGGTGTCCGAGATCGCCGACGTCGGCGACCTCGAAGCGAAATTCCGCGCGTTCGGCTGGCACGTGGCTCGATGCAACGGACACGACTTCGAGGCGTTCGACGAGGCATTCGCGGCCTTGGATCCCGGCGCTGACCGGCCGACCGTGCTAATTCTCGACACGATCAAAGGGCGGGGCGTGTCGTTCATGGAACATCCGGCGGCGCTGGCAGTGTGCGACGGCCTGTACCCCTGGCATGCCGGAGCGCCCGACGACCAGTCGTTCCTGGCCGGGTACGAGGAGCTTATCGGTCGAATCAACGACCGGCTCGCGCGACACGGGCTTGGTCCGGTTGTGGCCGAGGACGTGCCGCCGGAACCGGTGACACGCGTCCAACGCGACGGCTCAGCTGCGACAGCGCCCGCGATCTCGCTGGACGGGGAACCGGCGAGCATCGCGGCGCCGGCGGCCTCGGAGGTCAGCAGCGAGTTCGTCTCAAAGGCCTACGGCCGCGCGCTCGTCGAGCTGGCAGCCACTCGATCCGATCTCGTCGTGCTCGATGCGGATCTGTCTGCAGATTGCAAGATTCGCGAGTTCGAACTGAGCTTCCCGGACCAGTTCATCGAGAACGGCATTGCCGAGCAGGACATGGTGTCGATGGCGGGAGGACTGGCCCGTCAGGGCCTGCTCCCGGTCGTGAACAGCTTCGCCAGCTTTCTTGCGGCACGAGCGAACGAGCAGATCTACAACAACGCAACCGAGCGCAGCAAAGTCATCTACGCCTGCCACTACGCCGGATTGATCCCTGCCGGCCCCGGCAAGTCCCATCAGAGCGTCCGTGACATTTCGTTGCTGGCAGGCCTGCCAAACATGATCATCGTTCAGCCCTGCAACGCCGTGGAGACTGGACAGGTCGTCGAGTACTGCGTTCGCGAGGCGACCGAGAGCTGCGCGATCCGGCTGGCGATTGGCCCGTCCCCGCGCGTGATTCCCCTGCCGTCCGACTACCGGCTGCGGGTCGGGCGTGGCGTTTCGATCACGGAAGGTGCGGACGCAGTACTGTTCGCGTACGGGCCTGTCATGCTGCACGAAGCGCTCGTGGCGGTCGAGCACCTCTCGGCGCGCGGGTTTGGGTTGCGCGTTGTCAACATGCCCTGGTTGAACCGGCTGGACACTGACTGGCTCGTTGACGCCGTCGCGGCTTATCCAGCGATTTATGTGGTCGAGGATCACGGACCGGTTGGCGCGCTTGGGGATTGCATGCTGAACAGCCTGATGGCGGCACGGGCACTGGCAGGGCGACAAGTGATCAAGTTCGCCGTCGAAGGGTATCCGGCGTGCGGCACGCCGCCGGAGGCGCTGAGCGTCCACGGGCTGGACGGAGCGTCCCTTGCGAGGCGGATTCTGCGGCATCGCGGCGAACGCCCGACCTAGTCAGCGGAGGGGGACGCCCGCGGGAACTCCGCTCGAGCTCGGTCGAACACGAACATGGCGGCTACGTACGCGGCCGCGAAGGCGATCGACGCTCCAGCGAGTCCGGACCACGCGTCCATCGACAGCCATCTCGAAACGACAAGGACGATCGCCCCGCTTCCCAGCGATCCCAGGAGCGGCGCGCGGATAACCTCGACTGCCTGCCTGACGCTCAATCCGAGCAGAGAGCTCAGCACCCTCTGAATGACAGCGACCGCACCGACGTGCGCGATTGCAACCGCGGTTGTCATGCCCATGAGGCCTCCAGGCGCTCCCACCGCGAGCGCGGCAACAATCAGCCCTGTGAACGCCACCGCCCACCACAACAGCCATTGCGGCCGTCCCATCGCTTTCATCACCTGTCCCGCCGGAGAAATCACGGCCGTCGCGGCGGCGGTGACGGCCATCAGCGGCAGGAGCTGCGACGCGGGTGTCCACTGAGCGCCGAAGACCAGGCGGACCGCGCCCGGGCCTAGAATCGCGGTGGCGACGACGGCAGGTGCGATCACGCGCGCGGTGAACGCCATGGCGTCTACGAAGGCGGCACGCGCGTCGGTGCGCCGGGCCTGGAGCGACGCGAGTTTGGGGAAGAGGTACGATCCCAGCGCGCCGGAGAACGTCGAAATCGGGACGAGGACAAGCCGGGACGCCAGCGTGTAGATGCCAAGGGCGGTCGGTCCGAGCAGATACGCGACGACGAGCTTGTCGGCGTTCTGTGCGAGGAACTTGAATGCGCTGAAGAGCAGGATCTGCGAACTGTAGGACCAGAGTTCGTTCAGGGCATCCTTGGAGCACTGCGTCAGATCCGGGCGCCACGCCGCCATCCGCAGAAAGAGCAGGGATCCCAGCAGACTCGACGCGATCGACTGCCACACTAGGGCGTAGACCTCGAATCCGGCGATCGCCAGGGGGATCCCGACGGCCGCCCCACCGGCAGCCGCGATCGTGTCGCGAGTGGCCAGGCCGCGGAAGTCGAGATTGCGCTGAGCGATCACGGCATGCGTCAGACCGACGCTCCTGAGGACGAAGGTCGTCGAAAGGAGCCGGATGACGGGCTCGGCGTCAGGCGCGTGGAACAGGAAGGCAATCGGTCCAGCGCCGAGCATACCCGCCAGGGTCAGGAGCGCGCCTATGGCGAGATTGACCGCGAACGTGGTACTCAGGTGCCGCTGGTGCACGGTGGGGCGTTGAACGATCGCGGCGCCGAAGCCCAATTCGGCAAAAATCTGCCCGAAGTTGATCCAGACGAGGCCGATGCCGACGAGCCCGAAAGCCTCCGGATCCAGAAACAGTGCCAGGATCGCGAACGCCAGGTAGTTGATGCCCTGACGCCCGAATTGCTGACCGACTGACCACAGAGCCGCGCGGTCGATCACGTAAGGGCCTCGCGGAAAATCGACTCCATTTGAGCGCAGGTCGACCTGAAATCGAACCGTTCTTCGGCGGCACGCCGCCCCGCGAGACCCATCGCTCGGCGCCTCGCGGGCGCGCTGATGAGGCCCGCAGTGGCTGCGGCGAGCTCACGCGGATGCTCCGGCGGGACGAGGATGCCCGTCGCGTCGCTCACGACCTCCGGCGTACCGCCCACGGCGCACCCGACGACCGGTTTCGCCGAGGCCATCGCCTCGAGGAGCGCGAGCCCGAGACACGCGCGCTGGTTGATGCTGGGCGCAAGCACGACATCGGCCGCGGCATAGATCGCGGGAAGGTCACCTGCCGGTGCGTCCGGGAGCAGACGGACGGTGCGGGGGCGTTCGTGCTGCACGCGCCGGGCTTCCGCGAGCATCTGTCCGCTGGCCCCCACGATGACGAACACCACGTCAGGGTGCGTCGAGGCGACGGGCCGGATCGCCTCGAGCACCGTCTCGAGGCCCATCTCCCGGACCAGCCGGCCGACGAAGAGCGCCATCGGCTGCTCCGGCCGGATCCCGAGACGGTCGCGTATGCCGCTCCCTTCGACGCGCGGAGAGAAGCGCTCGAGATCGACGCCGTAGTACACGACGGCCGGCGGCGTTCGATGCGTCCATGACTCCAGGCTCGCCGCGCAGTGCCGACTGCACGAGAGCATGCGCCGGCTGCTATCCAGGACGTACTGGATCTCCGCTCGACGAGCCTCGTGTGCGTCGGGTGCCGCGTAGATCTCACCGAACACCGTCGTAATGAGCGGCAGCCCCAGGTGCTCGCACGCCCACGCAGCCGCGAGGCCGCTCGGGAGCAGGTGATAGACGCTGAGGATCGAAATGCGGTGGCGGCGGACCAGACGGACGATCTGCTTGGCGATCGCAAGCGTCGTGAAGTACTCGCGGGGGGCAGCCGCGCGGAATGACGCGAACGACGCCTTGCTTCGAACGCGGCCCACCGGAAGCGGCAGCCCCGCCCACCTCGCCAGCCGCGGCCGGTGCACGCGGTAGCCCTCGGTGGCGCGAGCCGGAACGTTCGGGCGCGCGAAGGAGAGCACATGCACGCGCCATCGCGGCGCGAGATGGCGCGAGAGATACTCGATGTGTGTGGGGACTCCTCCGTACGGCGGAGGATGATTGCCGACGAGTAGGATGCCGGGACGTACCACGACCTAGGCGTCGCCGGGCTTCTCGCCCACGGCTATCAGATCGAGTGTGATCACCCCCCCGCCGCGGCCAACCTCCGCAAACAAGAGGACCCGGTAAAGGATCGCGACGGCCTTCCAGAGTGGGATCCGGAGCCGGCCGAGGGCGGTCTCCGGCACCGGCGGCACCGGTCTGACCTGGATTTTGTGGAACCCTGCCATCTGCAGAACCTGCGTGATGCTGGAGCGAGTGAACGCGAGCTCATGGGTGAAGTCGCCGTAGCGGATGCGTCCGAAGAACGGGGACTCACCATTGGGGACCTGCAGCACGATTCGCCCGCCGGCTGAGAGGGCGACTCTACTCCGCTCGAGAATGTCGACCACCTGAGGACGGTCGAAGTGCTCCAGCACGTTGCGGTAGAGGATGAGGTCGAACGCGCCCGGCTGCGCGCCGACGACATCCCAGAGATCGGCCCGCTCCGCGCGAACCCCGAGCCCCTGCGCAACGGCCAGCTCCTCGGTGCTGATCTCGATGCCCCGTGAGTTGGTGTAGCCCAGACGATCGAGCCACCAGAGAAAACTGCCTTCGCCACAGCCGACGTCCAGGATCACGGCCTTCCGGTTCCGCGGGATCAGATCGCCGAAGTGCCGCCGCCAGACGCGCGCGCGACGCTCCAGCCGCGCTCGCGTGGACGGCGGCTTGCGATGCCCGACGTGGGTCGAGCGGTACCGTTCGAAAAAGCGATCCTTGAAGGCCTTCGCCCCGGCATGGATCTCCGAAGCGCCGGAATCCCTCTGGCTGTTCACACATCCGACCTTTCTCAAACCGCGAGCCATCGCGTTGGCGAGCGCCGCACCCGCAGCTCCGGTGAGGATTTTGGCGAATCGGGCTGGCGCCCGTCGGCACGACAGGCGTCGGCCGTTGGTCCCCGGGCCAGCCCTGGTATCGTATCGCGGACCGACGCGATGCAGCCGGCGCGAGCCGGGCAGTTCGCCGCGATCCGCCGCAGTCAATTGCCAGCCGCTGCGCTCCGGGCCGTGCTCTAGGCAGAGTACAATCGCGGTCGGCGTGGGAAACTACTTGGAGGATCCGGAAAGATTCGACGATGCGCTCCTGCATCTTCGCAACAAGAACGTCCTGCTCGTCGAAGATGCCCCTGGCACGGCCGATCGACTTCTCCGTAGGCTCATCGGGTTGGCGACACGATGGCGCCACCGCCTGATTCGGTCGGCGTGGGGCATCAACGCGAAGCTGGTGGTCAGCGAGCAGATCGTGGAGAACGCGTGGGTGTTCTCGCAGCTGAGAGGCGAGGACCGACGGATTCTGGACTTCGGTGGCGTGGAGAGCATCCTGCCGCTCCAGCTCTCGGCGCTCGGAAGGGACGTCTGGGTCCTGGACGTGCGTCGATATCCCTTCTCGCACCCGAAGCTGCATCCCGTTCAGGCGGACATCCTCGCCGCCTCCCTTCCATTCTCCGAGCCATTCGATGCCGTCGTGTCGATTTCCACTATCGAACACGTCGGCCTCAGCCGCTACGGCGATGCGGCCGATTCAGGGGGGGACCGGCTCGCCGTCGCTGCGCTGTGGAAAGTCCTCCGTCCCGGCGGGCAGTTACTGGCAACCGTGCCCGCCGGTCGCGCCGCCGTGCAGCGCGGGTATCGAGTCTACGATGAAGCACGAATTCGCGCCGTGTTCCCTCCGGGTGCGCACGTCCGCTGGTTCCGTAAGACCGGCAGGCAGGGTACGTGGTACGAGACGTCGGCCGTCGAAGTGGCTGGGTTGGTGTATGAGGCGCCCTCTGGCGAGGCACCGGTGGAGGCCGTCGCCCTGGTATCCGTCGTCAAAGAGCACCTTCGCGAGTCGAGTCTTCCTGCCGTCGGCAGTGTGCCGAACGGAGGTGAGACGCCGTGTGGAGTCTGATCCGAGGCTCGGTGACAGCGCAGCGTGGGTACCGCAAGTACCTGCAGAGTCGGCGCGCTCCGCACGTCCCGAACTGGGAAGACGTGCTAGCGCGAGATCGCCAGCGGTGGACCGAGGCACTCAAGGTCGCGCGAACGGGTGCGCGAATCCTGATCGCCACGACCACCGGCGGCCACCCGTCCTCGCCGGTAATGGAGAGCCTTCTGGCGGCGGCCCTCACGCTGCGGGGAGCAGACGTCCACTTCCTTCTCTGTGACTCGTTCCTCCCCGCCTGCCTGATCGCAGAGACCAGACTGATGGCCCCGGCGCAGTTCGCTCACGAGGGACCGCAAGGCTACTTCTGTACGGGATGCTTCCAGCATGGGAACTCTATCTACAAGCCATTGGGCCTACCCGTGCACCGGTTCAGCGAGTTCGTGAGCGCAGATGACATCAACGCCGCCGCGGAAGTGTCGTCCACCGTCGCGTGCGATGACATCCGAGGCTATGTCGCAGATGGCATCGCATTAGGCGAGCACGCCGCAGCCGGCGCGCTCCGTTTCTTTGCCCGCGCCGATATCACCGGGCAGCGGCACGCTGACGCCGTCCAGCGGCGCTATCTCGAGGCTGCAATCCTGAGCCGCATTGTCGCGCGCAACCTCCTGGAGGCGCATCGGTTCGACGTGGTCTGCCTCAATCATGCGCTTTACGTGCCGCAGGGGATTATTGCCGCGGTCGCGCGCGCGGAGGGCGCGCGCGTCGCGGCGTGGAACGTCGCCTACCGGAAGCAGTCGTTCATCTTCAGCCACGGAGAAACGTACCACCACACGCTGATGACCGAGCCGGTCTCCGCGTGGGAGGACATGACCTGGAGCCCGGAGCACGAACGCGACATCATGGAATATCTCAACAGCCGCCGCAGCAGTGGCCGGGACTGGATCGCCTTCCAGGACAAGAATCCGGAGGAGAACCTGGCCAGCATCATGGCGTCTCTTGGCGTCTCTCCAGCGAAGCCGGTGATCGGGCTGCTCACCAATGTCGCCTGGGATGCCCAGCTGCACTATCCGGCGAACGCCTTTCCAGACATGATCGATTGGGTGACGAAAACGATACGGTACTTCGTGAGCCGGTCCGATCTCCAACTCATCATTCGCGTGCATCCGGCGGAGATCTCAGGAGGTATCCGCTCGAGGCAGCCTGTGGTCGAGGAGATCAGGCGCGCATTCCCTGAGCTTCCCGGAAATGTCGCGGTCATTCCTCCGGAGAGCCGCATCGGCACGTATGCCGTGATGGAGGCGTGCGATGCCGTCATTATTTACGGCACGAAGACGGGAGTGGAGCTCACAAGTCTCGGGATTCCGGTCATCGTCGCCGGAGAGGCATGGATTCGCAACAAGGGCGTCACCATCGACGCCAGTTCGGCAACCGACTACTTCCGGATCCTCGATCGACTGCCGTTTGGGCGGCGGATGAGCGCGGAGATGATCACTCGCGCTCGCAAGTATGCCTATCATTTCTTCTTTCGACGCATGATTCCAGTAACCCAGGTGGCGCCGACGGGGCTGAAGGAGCCACAGTTCCGCGTCAATTTATCAGGGCTGGAGGATCTGCTTCCAGGCCGAAGTCTGGGACTGGATGTCATCT
Source organism: Vicinamibacterales bacterium (assembly GCA_035250005.1). Lineage (GTDB taxonomy): Bacteria > Acidobacteriota > Vicinamibacteria > Vicinamibacterales > 2-12-FULL-66-21 > JACDCA01. Next base: position 42,091 of record DATFFM010000054.1, read on the forward strand.
GCGATGGGATCTTGAAGGGGACGCCCTTCCAGTACCCTGCCGAACAGCGTGGGGTCGTGGGGGATGGTCGGTAGATGGACGCCGGCACGGCTGATTCGTCTAGGAGCGGCAGTGCGCAGGGGGTATTCGACCGCCTCTTGCACGGCGGCTTGATAGCCCTCCTCATCGCCAGCACGATGAACAGCCTGTCGCTTGAGTGGCGGGTATCAGGGACGGAGTTCACCGTTCGTCCGGATCAGGTCGTGCTGGTCCTGTTGGTACCCCTCGTCTTCCTCGCCTTTATCTTGGGCCGTTTCCGCTTTCAGCTGACCCTCTTCGACTGGGTTGTCCTGGGTTTCCTCGGCAGCAACTTCGCCGCCTCGATTGTATCCGCGCCATCCCCGGCAGCGAGTGTCAGAGGCGCAGTGCTGCTTGCCGCCTATGGCGCCATGTATTTCGTCGTCAAACAGATCCTGACGAACCGAGCGGAATGGTTGCCAGCCGCGACGACCTGGACGTTGGGCCTGGGGATCGCGCAAGCTGCCTATTGTCTGATCGCTCTCGTCCTTTACTCGTTTGGGCATGGGATTGGTGGGCTGCAGATCGGGCACCTGAGAGCCGGCTCGGTCGCCATCAAGGGAACGTTCTGGGAACCCAATCTGCTCGGCGCGTATCTTGCGCTGATAGCCATTTTTCTGACCATTCGCTATGCGTGGAAAACAGAACCGCGAGCGAAGAACCTGTTGGGGTTGCTCATTACCACCCTGGCGCTACCGCTCACCGTTACGCGTGCCGCAGGTGTGGCGCTCGCGCTCGGAATGGTGGCGATGGCACTGGTGATCTGGATTTTCCGCCGGGAAATCCTCGAGTGGAGAACGCGGGCTGCGAGGATTGCCCTCACGCTTTGCACTGTGCTGCTGCTGACCGTCACCGCCATGGACGACTTCGTGTCGGGTCTATCCAGGTATCCGAATTTTCTGCTCGAGCGATGGATACCGATCTCGTGGAGTGTTCCAGAGCACGACGCGCCGGAAGCGGCCGCTGACACGCCGGGATCGCCCGTCGGAGACGTGACCCGGGCGTCTCGAAGTTCGGTGGAGGGACGCGTCGATGCGTGGGCGCAGGCCCTGGAAGGCTGGCGAGAGCGCCCCATCCTGGGCCACGGGACCCTGGCCGGCGCGAATCGCATCAAGGAAGGCTGGTGGTACAGCAGTCTTGTGCAGGCTCTGTTCGATACAGGTCTCGTGGGATTCGTCGTACTGCTGTGGATTTATATTGGAGCTGTCGTGCTCCCTGTCCGGGCTTGGCTTCATACGCGCCAGACTTCGATGAGTTCGAACCTGCTCGGATACGGCGCCGGGAACGCCGTCCTGGCTTTTTCGTCGCAGTTCTCCAGCTTCCTCTTCGTCGGTTTTCCGTGGGTCTTCCTGGGATTGAGTATGGCCGCCGTACACGCGAGCAGAACGCGAGGCTCGCGCGCGACCGCCGAAGCGGCTCACCCTAACCGGCCCCGTCCGGCTGCCGCTGAACTGTTCAAGCTCCCACCTTCGGATGCGCACGTGCGGCAAACTGTACGCGCTGAACGTACCGGCTGATAGCGTCCGGCCACTCGGGCATGCGCACACCTGCCTCCCTCAACCTGGCATTCGACAGCGCGCAATAGACCGGACGTTTGGCGGGCGTCGTTACGTCCCGGACGGAGACCGGAGTCAGGAGCCGTTCGTCGGCTCCGAGCTCCGCCGCAACCCGCCGGCCCAGCTCGAGCCAACTTGTCGCACCGCTGCTGACGCAATGATAGACACCCGACTCCGCGCCGACCTCGAGCAGCCGCAGGGTCGCCTCCACGACGTCCTCGACGTAGCTCGGCGAGACGGTGCGGTCCTGGAAGACAGGCACCGGCGCGCCACTCGCGAGGCCGGCAATGATGCGATCCACGGCGCTGCGTGCGGACGACCCGCCGAACAGGCTCGCGACGCGCAGGACGTAGTGTCGCGGAGCATCAGCCGCGAACCATTCCCCGAGCAGCTTCGACGCGCCGTACATACCGAGCGGCCGCGCCCGATTCTGTTCCCGATAAGGCTCCGAGGCTTCGCCGTCGAAGACGAAGTCGGTGCTGTAGTGGACGAATACCGATTCGCTCTGCAGGCAGGCTCGAGCCATCGCACCCACGGCAAATGCATTCACGGCAAAGGCCGCTGCCGCGTCGCGCTCGGCGCGATCCACGTCGTTGTACGCGCTGCAGTTCACGACGAGCGACGCCGATGTGTCGCGAACGATACGCGCGACCGCCATCGTGTCGGTGACGTCCAGGTCCGCCCTCGTCAGGGCCGTGACCGAGTATTGGCAGGAGGCAGCGTCCTGCAGCCGCTTTACGATGGCCGCGCCGAGCTGACCGCCAGCGCCGAACACGATGGCTCTCGGCGACGCCGACATGAGTCAGCCTCGCGGAAGAGGCGCTGCGGCACCTGATTTCTCCGAGAGTCTCCTGAGGTCGGCGTCGACCATCATCCGAACGAGACCAGCGAAGTCAACCTCGGGCGTCCACCCGAGAACGCGCCGCGCCTTGGACGAATCCCCGATCAGGTGATCGACTTCCGCAGGCCGGAGAAACTTCGGGTCGAGACGAACGTACTTCTCCCATTCCAGGCCGGCGTGCCCGAACGCGACCTCGACCAGCTCACGGACCGAGTGGCTCTCGCCGGTCGCGATCACGAAGTCGTCCGCGTGATCCTGCTGGAGCATGAGCCACATCGCGCGCACGTAATCCCCGGCGAATCCCCAGTCGCGCTGGGCGTCGAGGTTGCCGAGCGCGAGCGAATCGGCCAGGCCGAGCTTGATCCGCGCGACACCATCGGTGACCTTGCGGGTCACGAATTCGAGGCCGCGCCGCGGTGATTCATGATTGAAAAGGATGCCCGACACGGCGAACAGATTGTAGCTTTCTCGATAGTTGACCGTGATGTAGTGCGCGAATACCTTCGACACGCCGTACGGGCTGCGCGGATAGAACGGCGTCATCTCCGTTTGCGGCACTTCCCGCACCTTGCCGTACATTTCGCTGGACGACGCCTGGTACAGACGGATCCCGGGATCGACGTGCCGCACCGCTTCGAGCACCCGCGTGACGCCTTGGGCGTTGAACTCGCCCGTGAGCATCGGTTGATCCCACGATGCAGGTACGAACGACATCGCCGCGAGGTTGTAAACCTCGGTCGGACGCACGTCGCCGAGCACGCGGATCAGCGACAGCTGATCGAGGAGGTCTGCCGGACGAAGCTCGATCCGGCCGAGCAGGTGCTGGATACGCCAGAGGTTCGGGGCGCTGCTGCGGCGGGTCACTCCGACGACTTCATAACCCTGGGCGAGGAGCAGCTCGGCGAGGTAAGATCCGTCCTGACCGGTAATGCCGGTAATCAATGCACGTTTGGGCATTTATGCAGTGATCAAGCGTAACACAGCGGTGCAGCCGTCATGCATCACCATCAAGATTGGCGCAACCGTTCGCCGCGCGAACAGATCCGAAATCCAGGTGCGCATTCTGTAACCGCCGTGCGCGTGCCGGACCGATCGCCGCTCGCAGGCCGTGACAGAAATGCGCGACTTTGTGCCGATTCGGTACGTGGCGAGCGCGAGGCACACGGCTTGCCCTTCCCCTGGCAAATGTTCAATCGGACGGTGCGGTCGCTCCACGCCTGGGGCTTGTGCGTTCTGCTTCTGCTCTGTGCAGCAGTGCCTGCCGAGGCCGCGTCACTGACGCTGGCGTGGGACCCGAGTCCGGAGCCGGATGTCGCAGGCTACACGATCGGCTACGGTCAGCGGTCGGGCGATTACACCGGTCAGATCGACGTCGCCAATACCACCGAGTACACAGTCACCTCGCTGCCCGACGGCACGTATTACTTCGCCGTCCAGGCGTATACGCACGACGGGGTGACCAGCGGCTTCTCGAATGAAGTGGTCGCAACGCTCGGTACACCGCCTCCCACCGCCCCGCTACCGGGGTCGACATCCTCCTGCTTGACGCCCGATCCTTTCGTGTCGTTGGGCGGTGGGACCTGTTACAACGGCGGCTGGTTGCCGCCCGGCATGCCGATCCCCGAGGGCACCACATCGACCGAACCTGCGCCGGCGCCAGCGCCAGCGCCGGCGCCTTCCGCTTCATCGGGATCCTGCACCACGCCCGATCCCTTTGTCGCTCTGGGAGGCGGCACCTGTTATAACGGCGGATGGCTGCCCCCCGGCATGCCGATTCCGAACGGCGGCAGCACGTCCACCGCGCCGGCACCGGCACCAGCGCCGACCTCTCCGCCGCCGAGCAGCGGATCCTGCACGACCCCGGATCCCTTTGTCACCCTGGGCGGCGGTACCTGCTACAACGGCGGATGGCTGCCTCCCGGGATGCCGATCCCCAGCGGCGGCACCGCCGAACCCGCGCCGACGCCTGCCCCGACGCCATCAACCGGCGGGAGCTGTCAGACGCCGGATCCGTTCGTCACGCTCGGCGGCGGAACCTGCGTGAATGGAGCGTGGCTGCCTCCGGGCATGATCCTCCCCGGCGATCAGACCGGAGTGGAAGTGACGGCGACCGGCACGCTGCACGTCGTCAGCGCGGCGGAAGGCCTCTGGCTGATCCAGGGGGACGACGGGACCGTGTACACCTCGCCGTCCGAGCTCCCTGCCGGGCTTCTCGTGGATGGTACCCGCGTGACGTTCGTCGGAGTCGTGCTGCCGGCCGGCTCGCAGGTCGCGGGGAGTGTCGCCGTGGAAATCCTCAGCATCACTGTGGTGCAGTAACCGGGCTCTTCCCAAGAGGCGCACTCCGTCGCGGAGCGGACCGCGTGGATCCGTGGCACCATGGCGGTCGATGCTTCCGCGCTCCGTTCTCGACGTCGGCGAAGTCCGGCAGCCGCCACGGGCGCCGGCGTGAGCGCAGACGTCGACGTCACGATCATCGGCGCCGGCGTCACGGGCCTCGCTTGTGCGGCGGCGATCGCCGCGCGCGGCCACTCGGTCGCCGTCATCGAGCGCCATCCCCGGCCGGGGATGGAGACCAGCACGCACAACAGCGGCGTCATCCATGCCGGGCTCTACTACCCCGCCGGATCGCTCAAGGCGGCGCTCTGCGTGGAGGGAGCCGAGCGGCTGTACCGATTCTGCGCAGCCAGAGACGTCCCGCACGAGCGGTGCGGCAAGCTGGTGGTCGCGGTGGATCAGGCGCAGGTCGGAGAGCTCGAACCTTTGCTCCGGCGCGGGACCGCCAACGGGGTTGCCGGTCTCGAGATCGTGGACGCCGCGTTCGTCGCCGCCCGCGAGCCGCAGGTGCGCCCGGCGGCCGCGCTGTGGTCCCCCGCAACCGGACGAGTCGAATCCGAAGCGCTGGTGCGGGCGCTCCTCCAGGAAGCGGAGACGAACGGCGCGGCGTTCGTGCGCGGGTCCCGTTTGCTCGACGGGTCGCCGGCGGCAGCCGGCTTCGACATCCGCCTGGATCGCGAACGGATCTCCGCCAGAGTGGTCGTCAATGCCGCAGGGCTGCGCGCCGACGAGGTGTCGGCGGCGCTGGGCGGTGAGCCCTTCGCGATCTATCCGTGCCGCGGCGAGTACGCGGAGCTGAAGCCGGCACGGCGCGCGTGGGTACAGGGCCTCGTATACCCGCTGCCCCATCCATCAGGCCACGGCCTCGGCGTCCATCTCACGAAGACGACAAGTGGAGCGGTCCTGCTCGGACCGACGATCCGCTACCAGGCGCGCAAGGACGATTATGAAGATGACCGGCTGCCGCTCGAAGACTTCCTGGAGCCGACGCGACTGCTGTTACCGGCGGTGCGGCTGGAGGATCTCCGGCCCGGCGGCACCGGCATTCGCGCAAAGCTGCACCCGCCCGAGGAACGATTCGCGGACTTCATGATCCGGGCGGATGCGAGACAACCCGCGCTCATCCACGCGGCCGGCATCGATTCGCCGGGCCTGACCGCGTGCCTGGCGATCGGCGCCAGGGTCGCCGTCCTGGTCGACGACCGGCTGTAGGCCCACGACCTTCAGGATCCCGCAGGGCCGACCTTCAGGTCGGGCGAAGAAACCTCTCGAGCGCATCTTCCCAGGCAGGCATCTCGACACCAGCGGCCGCGAGCTTGGCATTCGACAGCGCACAGTACCGCGGCCGCCGCGCCCGCAGGCGGGCGCCCTCGAGCGTCATGGGCTGGATCCGCAGCGGTACGCCCATCAGGGATGCGGCACGCTCGGCAATCCCCGCCCAGCTCGTGTGACCGGTGTTTACACAGTGATACAGCCCTGCCGGCGCCTGCCGCTCGACCAGCCCCCGGACGGCTCGCGCGATATCGGGCGTGTAACTCGGCGACACGACCCGGTCGACGAACACCGGCACCTCGGATCCTTCACGGATCCGGTCGACGATCATGCCGAGGCTGCCGCGCCTCGCGCCATCGGGCCCGGGCGGACCGAACAGGCTCTCGACCCGCAGCACGTAAGCCCGCGGCGCCTCGAGGGCGAACCAGTCGCCGAGCAGCTTCGACGCGGCATACGTCCCGCGCGGATTCGGGCGGTCCTCCTCCGTGTACGGACGATCGGTCTCGCCATCGAACACGAAGTCGGAGCTGAAATGCACCAGTGTCGCTCCCGCGGCGGTCGCGGCGCGCGCGAGGGCGAGCACCGCGAAAGCATTCGCTCGCAGCGCCGTCGGTGCAGCCTCTTCGGCGCCGTCCACATCGTTGTAGGCCGCGCAGTTCACGATCAGGTCGGGGCGGGCATCCGCGATCGCTGCCGCGACGGCCTCCTCGCTGGTGATGTCCAGATCGGCGCGGGTCAGCTCGAGCACCTCGTACCGTCCGCCGAGCTCGCGCGCGACGGCAGCGCCGAGAAGCCCCCGCGCACCGGTGACGACCCCGCGCATCAGGTCTGGAGCGCGTCGGCGAGGGCAGAGACGACGGCCTGCTGCTGCTCCAGCGTGAGCTCGCCGTAGATCGGCAGCGCGAGCGTGTCGTCGGCGGCACGTTCGGCGTGGGGAAAATCGCCGCGCGTGTGCCCGAGGGACGCGAAGCATTCCTGCAGGTGGAACGGCACCGGATAGTAGATCTCCGTGCCGATCCCGTGCTCGGTCAGGATGGCGCGCACTCTGTCCCGGTCCGGCACGCGGACGACGTACTGATTGAAGATGTGGCGGCCCTCCGCTGGTTCCTGCGGCAATCCGACCGTCGTCAGGAGACCTGCCGTCGCGAACAGCTCGGCGTACCGGCGGGCGTTCGCGCGACGCGCCTCCGTCCAGCGCTGAAGATGAGGCAGTTTCACCCTCAGCACCGCGGCCTGCAGCGCGTCGAGACGGAAGTTGCCACCGATCCGCTTGTGGAAGTACTTCGGTTCGGCGCCGTGGTTGCGCAGGAGCCTGAGCTCGTGCGCCAGCGCCGCGTCGTTGGTCGTCACCATGCCGGCGTCGCCGAATGCGCCGAGGTTCTTGCTCGGGAAGAACGAGAAGCATCCGGCTGCGCCGATCGTTCCCGCCTGGCGCCCCCGCTGCTCCGCTCCGATCGCCTGGCAGGCGTCCTCGATCACCGGGATGCCCCGCTCGGCCGCGATCGCGAGCAGACGGCCCATGTCGGCCATCTGGCCGTACAAATGCACCGGCAAGATCGCTTTCGTCCGCGGGGTGATCGCCGCCCGCACCGATTCGGGATCGACGTTGAACGTCGCCGGGTCGATGTCCACCAGTTTCGGTGTGGCGCCGATCCGTGCGACGCAGCCGGCGGTCGCAAAGAACGAATACGTCGGGGTGATCACTTCGTCGCCCGGGCCGATCCCGAGCGCCATGAACGTCGCGAGGATCGCGTCTGTGCCCGACGACATGGAGATGGCGTGCGACACGCCGATCGCGCGCTCGAGCTCGCGCTCGAGCGCATCGACTTCGGGGCCGAGGATGAAGCGCTGGCTGTCGCAGACCCGCGTGACCGCGGCGAGAAGCTCGTCGCGAAGCGGCCGGTATTGCGCCTCCAGGTCGAGGAGGGGAACCCTCACGGCGGTTTTCATCTGACGACGATCTCGGGAGCACCCCAGAGCGCGTGGTCGTTCCGCGGATCTTCGCCCTGGCCCTCGGGGCTCGTATTGGTGTTGAAGATGAGTTCGACCTCTTCGCTTGCATAGGCCGAGAGATCGACCCAGACCTGGATCCACTTGCGGTCCCCCGCGTTGCCAAACGGATTGACGTGCTGGCTGAACATCGGATCGTAGGTCCGGCCATCCGAGACCCCGACGCGGAACAGTACGCCGTTGCCTTCCTGCGTCCAGGACTCGGGCTTCGTAGCCACGGCAACTTTGAGCCAGGCGTCTTCGGGAATTCGTATCCGGTAAATCAGCCGCGAGGTCGGGACGGTATAAATGGCCTGCTTCTTCTCGCCATTCACGTCGGCCTCGATCACTTCGAACGTGCCCCCCGGCGGGCGCTTCTCGGCCGACGCGAACAACGGAATCAACGGCATCGGCGGAGCCGCCGTCCGGCGGCTGAACAGCCACCACCCCGCCGCAATCACCAGCACAGCGACGACCGCCGCCAGCGCGGCGCGATTACCCTTCATGAATCCTCCGCAAACAAACCTTCAATCTATCACCACGGAACCGTGGCACCTCGGAACCCTATCGCCTTCGCTCTTTGACAGCCGCCCGCGTCTCCCGGTCGGCTTCGCGGCGCTTGATGGTCTCGCGCTTGTCGTGCGCCTGTTTGCCCTTCGCGAGCGCGAGCGCCACCTTCACGTGCCCGTTCTTGAAGTACAGCCGCGTCGGCACGAGGGTCATCCCCTTCTCCACGGTCTTGCCGATCAACTTGCGGATCTCCTGCCGGTGCAGCAGCAGCTTGCGCTTGCGCGTCGCCTCGTGGTCGGAGTAGCCGCGATGGCTGTACGCGTTGATGTGGACGTTATAGAGCCAGACCTCGCCGTCCTCGAGCCGCGCGAAGCTGTCGCGCAGATTCGCGCTGCCTTCGCGAATCGCCTTCACCTCGGTGCCGACGAGCACGATCCCCGCCTCGAACGTCTCGAGGATGTGGTAGTCGTGAAACGCCTTGCGGTTCTCGGCGATATTCTTCTGCGCTTCCTCGCGCGCGGTCTTGGCCATAATTTCTGGACGATTCGTGGAGGCCGGCGTAGAAGCCGGTTTCAGCCGGCCTGACCAGCCAGCCTCGCGGCCAGCTTTACCGCCTCGATCATGCTGGACGGATCGGCAATTCCCTTCCCTGCAATATCGAACGCCGTGCCATGGTCCACCGACGTCCGGATGATCGGCAATCCCAGCGTGACGTTCACCGCACGGCCGAACGCCGCCATCTTCACCGGAATGAGCCCCTGGTCGTGATAGCAGGCGATCACCGCGTCGAACTCGCCACGGATCGCGCGGACGAAGATCGTATCAGCCGGGAAGGGTCCGCTGACGTGCACGCCACGCGCGGCGCACGCCTCAACCGCCGGGCGAAGCTCGCGTTCGTCTTCAATGCCCAGCAGACCATGCTCTCCCGCGTGCGGGTTCAATCCGGCGAGGGCCAGGCGCGGCACGCGGATGCCGAAACGCGGCAGCTCCGACGCCGTCAGCCCGATGACCTCTTCGAGCAGCGGCTGCGTGATCGCCGCCGGGACCTCCGCCAGGGGAATGTGCACGGTGGCGAGCACGACGCGGAGCGAGTCGGAGTGGAACATCATCACGCCGCGAGCCGCACCCGTGAGGTGCGCCAGCAGGTCGGTGTGCCCTTTCCACGGCAGCCCCGCCGCGGCAAACGCTGCCTTGTTGATCGGCGCGGTCGCGATTGCCGCGACCCGCCCGCTGCGCGCGTCGGCGACCGCACGCAGGATCGCGTCGTAGGCGGCGCGGCCCGACTCGGCGCTCACGCGTCCGCGCGCGAACGGCGACAGCTCCTCCGGTGACGTCGGCCCATAGATCACCGGCTCGCAGACCGCGGTGACCTCAGGGTGCCCGGCTGCACCGCGGGCGATCTCCGGACCGATGCCCGCCGGATCGCCTGCCGTCAGGGCGATGCGAGGCCGGGCACTCACCGCTTGCAGGACCCGCAGCCACCCGAGCCGCAGGAACCGCACCCCGGCCCGGTGGGATTGCTGCAGCCGCCGCCTTCGTCGGCGCAGCCGCCGTGCTTGACGCCCTTGCCGTTCGGCAGCTCGTAGCGCAGGCAGCATTTGAGCCGGCCGCACATCCCCGACAGCTTCGAAGGATTCAGGCTGAGGTTCTGCTGTTTCGCCATCTTGATCGACACGGGCTCGAACGACGTCAGCCAGGTCGTGCAGCAGAGGGGCCGGCCGCAGGCGCCGTACCCGCCGAGCATGCGGGCCTCGTCGCGGACGCCGATCTGCCGCATCTCGATACGGACCCGGAAGTGCGCGGCCAGATCGCGCACCAGTTCGCGGAAGTCGACGCGCCCATCGGCGGTGTAGTAGAAGATCAGCCGTGAGCCGTCGAAGAGCTGCTCGACGCGCGCGAGCTTCATCGGCAGCTGCCGTTCCTTGATCTTCAGCAGCCCGATGCGATGCGCCTCGTGCTCGCGCTGCTCGTGCTTGAGCCGGGTGATGACGTCCTCTTTGGTCGCGCGCCGCACGACCCGAGCGTCGGGGGGCGGCGGCACCTTCCGCTCGTGCAGCGCGGGGATCGGCCGCATCACGGTGCCGAGCGCCGGTCCGGCCTCGGTCTGGACGACGATCTTGTCTCCAGGCAACGAGGGAGGGGGCCTCACGCTTTCGTCCGCGGCGTCGAGGTCGAGCTCCGGCAGCAGGAACACCTGCGTCCGTCCCATCGGTGAGAACTTCACGCTGACGAAGGGGCGGGGATGCATCGCGCCCCAACTATATCTGGAAGGCGACCCAGTCGGCGACGATCTTGGGACTGGCGTTTCGCCCGAGGGCATCGAGCGCGCGGTCGACGGCCGAGAAAGCCCGCAGGATCCGGTCCTGATCGAAGGAACGCAGCAGCGGTTCCAGCTTCTTCTGCAGGTCCGCGTTCGCCAGCGCCCGCGCATCGGCCTTCGCCCCGAGGATGCCCAGGTCGCGCAGGATCGTGGCCAGCGCCCGCAGGCTCTGCGCCAGCGCCTCGCGATCGGCCTTGCTGCGGCTGGCCCCCGGCAGCCCGCCGGCGGCCATCATCCGGCGCACGGGAGGCGGCTGGCCGGCGACGGTCTCGAGCAGCTGCAGTGCGGCGCTGCGCGCCTCGA
>DATFFM010000055.1:0-2322 GCA_035250005.1 Vicinamibacterales bacterium
GAGCATCAGCGCGATCGCCGCCGCCGCCGGCAGCCAGGCCGGCCCACGACCGGCATGCGTCGTCGGCCCGGCGAGCAGGCGCCGCACGCGGTCGAAGAGGGCTCCGCCGCTTGCGGCCATCACGAGTTGTGCTCCGATCCCCCGCAGCTCCTCGAGGTCGGCCAGGGCACGGGCGTAGACGACCGGATCGCCGCAGAGGTTGACCGCGAGATCGTCGCAGCAATGCTCCCGTTCGACCCGAATGCGCCGCGACAGCCACCACACCGCGGGATGGTAGAAGAGCAGCGTCTCGAACAGCGTCTGAAGGAGATTCACAAGGTAGTCGTGCCGCCGTACGTGCGCCAGCTCGTGGGCGAGGATCGCCTCGACCTGGATGGGAGACAAGCCGGTGACCACGCTCATCGGCAGAAGGATGGTCGGCTTCAGCCATCCAATTACGGTCGGCACGTCGACCGCTGGCGACCTGAGGAGCGTGACCGTTCGCGAGATGTGCAGACGTTGCGTCAAACGCCGCAAGGTCGCCTGAAGCCGCGTGCCGGCAGGGACCGCGCCGTGGGATTTCATGCGCTGGACCCACACCCAGCCGGCCGCGAGCCGAAGGGCGAGCATGGCGACGCCTGTCATCCAGGCCAGCACGAGCAGCGGCAGCCACTGCTCGACCGGGCCGGTCTGGAACCAGGGACCAGACCATTCGCTTTTTACCGGGACGGTTGTCAGGCCTGGAAGAACGGTATCCGGCGGTCCCGGCGGCAACCGGGAGTCCATCGAGACGCGCGGCATCGAGGCGGAAGCCGCCACCCCGCGGTCGCTGGCGGCGCGCCACGCCTGAACGGCGGTCACAACCGGCATCGTCGCCATCAGCGACAGCGCGATCGACGCGACGACGTAGCGGGCGTCGGCGCCGCTGTGCCGCAGCGCACGGAGCGCGAGGGCGGCCAGAACACCCACGAGCGCGCCCTGCCAGACGAAGTGCAGGAGGGCCCATCCGATCGCCTGGACAGCCGGCTCGCGCAGCAAGGCATCAATCCCGGTCATCACGTACCTCCCGGCCATCGCGGCCCTCGATCAGTTTGCGGATCTCGGCCAGCTCCTCGGCCGAGGCGCGTCTGGTCGCCAGCGCCTGCATCACGAGCTTGGACGCCGACCCGCCGAATGCGCGGTCCACCAGGTCGCGCACGAGCTGGCGCTGCGTCTGCTCCTGCGTGAGCCGCGCGTGATAGATGTGCGTTCTGTCGGTCTCGTCCCGGCGCACCAGTCCCTTCTCGGTCATGATCTGGAGCATTTTGAGCGCCGTCGTGTAGGCGGTGGGGCGCTCGGGGGTCAGCGAGTCGTGGACCTGCCGAACGGTGCTGGGACCGCGTTCCCACAGCACCCTGAGGATCGCGAGCTCGGCGTCGGTCGGCCGGGGTGCGGACGGTTTGGACATCTCGGCCCACTATCTACGAAGAGGTTCGTAATGTCAACGAAGAGCTTCGTAGCGCGGAACGCCGGCGGCCGGAGGCTATAATCCACGCTTTACCCTGTTCTCAAAGGAGCTCCCGTGGAATCCGGCACGTTCGCGGTATTTGATACGTCCGAAGGGTCGTTCACGATCCGTCTTTTCGAAAACGAAGCGCCGAAGACCGTGGCGAATTTCGTCGGGCTCGCGGAAGGGACCAAGGAGTGGAAGGATCCCTCCACCGGGCAGAAGCAGACCGGCCCGTATTACAACGGCATCATCTTTCACCGGGTGATCGAAGGCTTCATGATTCAGGGGGGTGACCGGCTCGGCACGGGGACCGGCGGCCCCGGCTACAATTTCGCCGACGAGTTTCACCCCTCGCTGCGTCACAGCCGCGCCGGGATCCTCTCGATGGCCAACGCCGGGCCGAACACCAACGGCAGCCAGTTCTTCATCACGCTGGGGCCGACGCCTCACCTCGACAACCGCCATTCGGTCTTCGGCGAAGTCACCGAGGGCATGGACGTCGTGCGGAAGATCGGCTCGGTGCCGACCGGGCGCGGCGACCGGCCGGTCAAGCCGGTCGTCATCAACCGGATCTCCATCAAGCGCGTGCCCTGATGGCTGATGACCCGCAGTCCGTCGACTCGCTCCTGCCGCTGGTCTACCAGGAGCTGCGGCGGCTCGCGGCCAGTTATCTCCGGCGCGAGCGGCCGGGGCAGACGCTGCAGCCGACGGCGCTCGTCAACGAGGCCTACCTCCGGCTGCTGAAGGACCGCCCCGGCCGCTGGCAGAACCGCGCGCACTTCTGCGCGATTGCGGCGCACTCGATGCGTCAGATCCTGATCGAGCGCGCGCGCGCCCGCGGCGCCCAGAAGCGC